>NZ_JBVJHT010000008.1:0-112272 GCF_055586685.1 Micromonospora sp. NPDC049529 | reverse complement strand
CTCCCCTCCCCCTCCCCCCCCCCCTCCCCCCCCTCCCCCCCCCCCCCCCCCCCCCCCCCCCCCCCCCCCCCCCCCCCCCCCCCCCCGCAGCACCGGATCATCCTGCGGTCCGAGCGAGGGCATCCGCCTCGGGCCGTCCCCAGATCTCCGACCACCGACAACCCGTGCAAGGAGTCAGGCAATGCTGAAACACAGATACCTCCTCCCATCCATCGCGGCCGCGGCGGCCCTTGTCGTGACTGCGGCCGGCGGCGCGCTCAACGGCGGCTTCGGCGGAACGGCTTCGGCCGCGACGAACGGCACCCTCGCGGCGACCGCCGGCTGCGGCAAGGCCCCCACGCTGGCCAACGGCACCCGCACGATCTCCAGCGGCGGACAGAACCGTAGCTACATCCTGCGGCTCCCCGACGGCTACGACCGCAACCGCCAGTACCGGCTGATCTTCGGCTTCCACTGGCTCAACGGCTCAGCCCAGAACGTCTCCTCGGCCGGCTACTACGGCCTCCTACCGCTGTCGAACAACAGCACCATCTTCGTCGCCCCCCAGGGCATCGACGCCGGTTGGGCCAACACCAACAACCGCGACCTCACCCTCTTCGACGACATCCGCACACAGGTCGAAAACGACCTCTGCGTCGACACCACCCAACGCTTCGCCCTCGGCTGGAGCTACGGCGGAGCTATGAGCTACGCCGTGGCCTGCGCCCGGCCCACCGTCATCCGCGCCGTCGCCGTCCTGTCCGGCGCCCAGCTCAGCGGATGCAACGGTGGCACCACACCTGTGCCCTACTTCGGCATCCACGGCATCTACGACAGCGTGCTGAACATCTCCCAGGGCCGGTCGCTGCGCGACACCTTCGTCCGGAACAACGGCTGCACGGCGCAGAGCCCGCGCGAGCCGAGCCGAGGCAGCCTCACCCACATCACCACCGTCTACACCGGCTGCCGCTCCGGCTACCCCGTGCAATGGGCCGCGTTCGACGGAGACCACACCCCCAGCCCCGTCGACGGATCCTCCAGCCCCAACGACTCCCGCACCTGGACCTCCGGAGAAATCTGGAGGTTCTTCACCTCACTCGGCTCCACCAACCCCACCACCCCACCCGGTAACCCCACCACCCCACCCGGCAACCCGACGACTCCGCCGGTGAACCCGACCACGCCGCCGGCCGGTGGTGCGAGCCAGATCGTGGGCGTGCAGTCGAACCGGTGCGTCGACGTGCCCAACTCCTCCCACAACAACGGCACCCGGGTGCAGCTCTACGACTGCAACCGGGGGTCGAACCAGTCCTGGACCTACACCTCGGACAAGCAACTTCGGGTGTACGGGGACATGTGTCTGGACGCGGCTGGTTCGGGTAACGGCGCGGCGGTGCAGATCTACAGCTGCCACGGTCAGACGAACCAGCAGTGGAACGTGAACTCCAACGGCACGGTCAGTGGTGTGCAGTCCGGGCGGTGCCTGGACGTGTGGAGCACGGCCAACGGTTCTCAGGTGCAGTTGTACGACTGCCACGGGAACACCAACCAGCGATTCAACCTCGTCCCCCTCGCCTGACGACCGTGACCGGCTCGACGAACGACGAGCCGGTCCAACCCACCGTTAGCACGCCGGCCCAGCCGCCTGGCCGGGCCGGCTATGGTGCGCCCGTGGATAACAGAGCCGGCGCTGTTGCGTTGCCGGTGGTCGTGAGCTGAGGCGGGCTTGACGGGTGAGGCTAATGCTCTGACCATGAACGTTCACGGTGTGGGTCAGGCTGCCGTTCGTACGGTGGGTTGACCCCATCGTCGTTGGCGTTCGGAGCGGATGCGACCGCGTTCGCGGCGTTGTGCGGCGAGGACGTCCGGGTGTCGGGCGTTGGCGTTGCGCCACCGTAGGTAGGCGTGGATCGCCCTGGTCGAGGACGGGTGGTTGGGCCGGTTCGACCGGGCGACGGTGAACATCCGCAGCGGTCCGAAGTGCGCCTCGATCGGGTTCGCCCAGGACGAGTACGTCGGCGTGAAACACAACGCGTTCGTATGGGTGTGATCGAGGCACCCCCGAGCGGTGAAGCGATCCGACCTTCGTTCTCCTCACCCGGCCCGGGGACCGGGCGCAGCGCCGTGGGAGACCACGTAGATCAGGACCCCGTGCTCCGTTGCGATTCTCGCCCGCGTGGGCAGTTCCAGAGGTCAGTCGGTGCGGAAACCCGCCACGTGGCGGGACAGTTCCCGGCCGACTGCGCGCCGGCATCCCGTACGTCGACGTGGCGGCCGAGATCGAGGCGAACGTCGACACGTTCGCGCACTTCGCGGAACGCGCCCGCGCCGCCGGCACCGTGGTGGTCCCGGCGATGGCCTTTTTCGGCGGCCTCGGCGACCTGCTGGTCACTACCGCGATGGGCGACTGGACGGCTGCAGACGAGGTGCACGTCGCCTACGGCCTGAGCAGCTGGCACCCGACCGACGGCACGCTCGCGTCGGGCATGGTCTCGTCGCAGCGGCGCGGTGGCCGCCGGGTCCGCTACAGCGGCGGACAGCTGCAGTACCACGACGACGCGCTGCCGACCCTGGAGTGGTCCTTCCCGGCCCCACTCGGCCCGCAGAGCGTCATCGGTGAGTTCACCATGGCCGACGTCGTCACCGTCCCCAGCCACCTGGACGTGCCGGAGGTCCGCACCTACATGACCGCCAAGGCGGCCTCGGACCTGTTCTCCCCCGACCCCACGGCACCGACCGCCGTCGACGATCGCAACCGCTCCGCACAGACGTTCGTCATCGACGTCTTCGTCCGCTCCGGCGACACGGAACGCCGCGTGGCCGCCACCGGTCAGGACGTCTACGCCATCAGCACGCCGCTCGCGGTGGAGGCCGTCGACCGCCTCCTCACCGGCCGGACCCGGGCAAGCGGCGTCGTCTCCGCCGGCGCGGTCTTCGACGCCCCAACTTCCTCAATGCCCTGTCCGCGCACCTCACGCTGCACGCGCCGGCCGACGCCCGCAGCTGACCAGCGACTCGTGCCGGCCCAGTCCTGGAACAGATCGTGCAGCCCGGCGCCAAGGTCGCTCCCACCGCCTGATCATGACCAACGCACTGGAAGAGGCATGCCTCGGCGGCGTTATCCAGGACTTCCTCGGGCACGCCGAGGCCGGCAGCGCGATCTGGATCTTCAACATGGACAAGGACGCTGTCAGGCCACTGATCCCGCGCTTCGCCGCTGTCACCAAGGACATGATCCGCCGGGACCTGATCGAGCTGATCCCGACCGACCGGTACGACGACTGGCCGAACCACGTACCGATGACTGAGTCTGAGATCGACGCAGCTCTCGCAGACCCCTACACCTGGATGTCCGGCGACGCGACCGGACCGATCATGCTGATGACCACCGACCACGCCGACCACCTACTCGGCCGCTGACCCGCCGTCTGCGCCCGGATGCTCGGGATCAGCCGATCCGGTGCTGCGCCGCGGCGATCGCCATGACCACGACGGGCCGGTACGCCGAGTTCGGTTCGCGCGCCTGCGCGTCGGGTCCAAAGGCGGCATCACGAGTGGCGATCCGATAGATAAGTGCTCGCACCAACATCTGGCCCCACTCCGGCAGGTGCGACCAGCGTTCAATCACCTGAGGACCGGCGCCATACCAGCACAAAGCGTCGACCACCGCGACCGCCGCCGCCCACGAGACTGGTCGCCAGTACGGCGACCAGTCGATGATCGCCGGCGCAACGCCGTCGGCAAACAACACGTTGCCCGCCAGATCCCCGTGAACGATCTGCTCCGGCAGATGCACTGGCCGACGAGCCAAAGCGAGCGGCTCCAGCAACTCCAGGTCGGCCGAACTCCCGGAGATCGGGGCCTCCTCCCACGCCACGCGATCTCCATACGACCATGGGTCCTCACGAGCATCGAGGAAGTCCGGACGCGGTAGATCAGCAACAGCGGCGTGAAACGCGGATCCCGCCCGGACCACCTCATCGATCCGCGCCGTGTCGGGTTCACCAGCGACGAGTCGCCATGCCTCCCAGCCATCAACCAACCAGCTCCCGTCCGCCGCTGGCACCGGACGTGGCACTCGGAACTCCGCCGACACCCGCACCACGGCGAGTGTCTCCGCTCGCCACCGCGACTCGTCGGCGCCCTCGGACGGTTTGAGCACCACATCACCAATACGCCAGGTTCCACCCTTGCCGCCGGGTAACACCTCCGGCACGCCTGAAACACCGAACGCGTGCAGGACCTCCAGCGGAGGGCCACTCGTCGCGGACTCCACGACGAAGGATCATAGATTCGCCCGCCCTCGACGCCATCCGGATTTCCCAACCGGGTCAACCGAGCAACGGACCACGTCCGTCGACGCACGATGAGGCCTATCCCAGGTTGCCGGTAGCGCTCGCAGCGCTTCCGGCTACGCCGCCGCTAACGGTGAACAGCCATCGTCACGATCATGGCGCGTTACACACCCTGGCACATGCCCTGCGGACTCGAACAACACCCTGGGCGCCCACAGCATGCCGCCGAGGCACCTCCCGCGACCCTGCGCACCTGAACCGCGACAACCCAACGCCGCGAGCACACCGAACGCGCCACGAAGAAAACGACAGATCGATGAGAAAATCGGCCGACAAACCTGTGAGAACCCCAGACACCGCCTCAGGTCAGGCGCCTGCCGACCGACAACTTCGCCGAGAACCTACAGCCCGTGTAGGTTCCCATTGAAGATGTCGCTTTCTCATGGACATGTCGTCTGACATGTCGCTTGCGACATCTTTGTGAGATGTTGAGCGCCCGACCTCGTACTCGCTCGGCCTCGCGCCCGGCTCGTCGGTTGGGCCCTTGTTCGTCCCTTCGCCCCGCTCTTCGACCAGCCCCATGGCTCAGCTCTTCGCTCGCCGCGCGGCTGCCATCCGGCAGCCGTTGACCAACCAACAGTGTGCGGGCGGCGAACGTGCCGCGGCCGCCCAGTCCGGCGTGCCGACCTATGCCGTCATCGAGGACGAACACGCCGTACATGCCCGCCTCGCCGCTGCACCGCTCCGGCCGCTGGACGTACCGCACGGTCTGGCTGGTGCGGTGGAATGCGGCGGAGCCGCCCGAAAGCCGCACCCGCCAGCCGCTAAAACTCGCTTTCTCCTGGAGCGGCACGTTCTCGCCTCGTCAAAGAGAACCGAGATCCCAGGCCAGTTTCGTTGAGACGAAGGAAGAGATTCCGGTGAAACCGCCCGACTTCATGAGACGAGCGGGCCGCGTCGGCGGGCGGTTGAGCACTCCGCCGGAGCTTGCCTCATAGGGTCCGTCGGAACGCAGGTCAACGCTTGATCATCCGCTACCTCGATTGAGACCGGTGATCAGCCCTTAACGGTCAGGATTGGGCGCAGTTCGGCGACCGGCTGGGCCACCTCGGCGCGCTGGAGGCTGTTCACCACCGGTCCGACATCCTTGTAGGCCCACGGCGCCTCCTGCTTGAGATCGCGGCGCCATGCCTCGATGATGTCGCGGCGGGCGGCGACCGCCGGGTCCCGGTGGTCGAGCGGGGTGACCACTCGGAACTCGCGCAGGAACGCGTCCAGTTCCGCGTCGCCGCCCCGGGACGCCGCGCCGCGCGGAATGCTGCGGCCCGCGCCGTGGCAGGCGCTGCTGATTGCCCGTACGCTGCCGAGCCCGCGGAGCAGATAGCTGGGCGCGCCCATCGAACCGGGTACGATGACCGGCTCTCCCCACAGCTCAGGTGGACGGTGCGCGTGGTCGGTGACCCCGCCGGCCGGCGTGGCGCCCTTGCGGTGGACCACCGTGCCGTCGTCGCCGGGCCAGAGCAGATTGTGCGGGGACTCGTAAACCAACCGGGAGGAGATGTCACCAGCGACGTCGGCCAGGCCGGCGCGCAGCATCATCGCCAGGAAGAACCGGTTACCGATGGCGAAGTTGGCCGCGTTGGCGAACGCGGTGAGGTACTTCTCCCGTCCCAGTGCGCCGCGCTCGTCGAGCAGCATCGGCAGGATCCGGTTGGCAGGCATCGGCACCCCGCGCGGCCAGGCGGCCCGCGCCTGCTCCTGGCCGGTTGCGTTGGCCTGGTGGCCTAGCGACAGCGAGCCGCTGTGGACCATCAGCACCACCTGGCCGGGCGTCAGTCCCCAGGCGTACGCGGCGGGGCCGTCGTGGATTGCCGAGACGTACTGCAGTTCGGCGAAGTGGTTGCCGCCGCCGACGCTGCCGATGATGCTGTCGTAGCTGGTCCCGCCGCCGCTGGCGATCCAATCGTCAAACGCTTTCGCCGATTCGACCGGGTAGCCGCTGGCATGCAGGCGCACGTCGACGTCGCGAGTGTCGTCCGGACCGACCTGCCGCCAGGCGCCGTCGGCGGTGGCCGGTACGCCGTCGGCGAGCAGCCCGGGCAGCCCTTCGCGGAGCAGTCCTTCCCGCTGGGTCGGGGTCAGGCCGATGTGCCGGCCGCCCTCGAAGAACAGGTGCCGGAGCCGCCCTTCGAGCCGGTCCAGGTGCGGGCGGAGCCGGTCCACGGTCAGGGAGGTGGCCTCTACCCGCATGCCGCAGTTGATGTCGTTGCCGACCGCCTGGGGGATCAGCGCGCCGACGGTGCGCAGCACCGTGCCGATCGGGATGCCGGCGCCCTTGTGGAAGTCGGGGGTGCACACCACCCGGTCGATGCGGGGTTCCTGGTCCAGGCCGGGCGTGGCCTCGGCCAGGGAACGTAGCGTGCGGGTGGTGTCGAGGACGGTGAGCAGCTCGTCGATCGCCGCCGACTCGATCGGTACGTCGGGACCCGCGCAGATCTCTACCGGTACACCGGCGGGGTTGGGCAGGGTGAGCCAGGAGTCATCGGTACGGACCAGACGCGGGTCTGGCCGCTTGAACGCGGACATGCGGGAACCTTTCGTGGCTGCCGAGGGATGTCATGAAGAATCGACACGCGCGTCGTCGCGTGTCGACACGGGACAGAACCCGTCTGTTATCCGGTTGTGTGCCTGACGGTTCAGCAGCCGCGAGGTCAGATCAGGGTAGAGGAGCGGGGATTGATTCCGCGACTCCTTTCAGTCAGCCTCGACGGGTTGGCCTCTGCGAACATGCCCGCGCCGCGCCAGTACCTGCCCACCGACCACGGCAGCGCCACCAGTAACGGCGCAGCGCTTCCGGATACGCCGCCGCTAATGGACGAGGTCATCGTCCAGCTCACCGCCCGTTACAGCAGGTTGTGCGGCTACCTCCGCCCGGTGACCGAGCAGCACAGGCCAACCACCGCGTGGTCATCAAGAAAACGACCGGTCGATGAGAGAAACCCACTGACTAACCGCTGAGAAACCCCGGTAAGGCCCAGGTCAGCCGCCCGACCAACGACAAGATCACCGAGACCCTACAGCCCGTGTAGGTGCTCATCCCCGATGGCGGACTCTCATGATCTTGGCGGTCGCAGTGGCGAATCCGCCAAGATCATGAAAACTGCTGAGTGTCTCTGAATGATCCTCGATCCGGGTCACCGAGGGGTCGACCGACACGATCCACTCGATCGGTTAGCCGTCGTTGAACACGGTCGCTCAAGGACCCCACCCATAAGGTCGGCGGAACACAACCTGCCGGCCGTGCAGCACTCGGGCGACCAGGGTCAACCTGTGTGGGAACGCGGGGGCGGCGGCTCGATTGCTGCGACGCGGTGGAATTGTTCAGTTTGTCGGGTGGGGGTCCTCGGTGAACGCTGTGGCGTGGTCGGCGGCCCACTGCCGGAACGTTCGCGGTGGCGTTCCGAGGATGTCGGCCACCGTGGAGGTGACGTACGCCGGCTGCCCCATCGCGGCGTCCCATGCGGCCAGGAGCATGTCCACCGCCGGGCGTGCGGCTTCCGGGGTCTCGCGCCGGAACTCGTCGGGCGACAGTTCCTCGAACGCGATCGTGCGGCCCAGGACGTCACCGATGATGCCTACCTGTTTCGCCTGACTGAGGGACTCGGGGCCGGTCAGGACGTAGTCGCCGCCGGCGTGTCCGTCCTCGTACAGCGTCCGCGCGACAACCGCTGCCACGTCTCGATCGTTGACGGGGGCCGTCTCGGCCGCGCCGTACGGCCACCGGACCGGGCGGTCGGCACGAATCCCGGCGGCCCACCAGAGCAGGGCGTTCGACGCGAACATTCCCGGCCGGATGATCGTCGAGTCGAGTCCGGTGCCGGCGATGAGCCGCTCGATCTCGGCGTGCAGCGCCGCCATCGGGTTCGGTTGCCGGAAGAACGGGTGCGGGGTCCGGTGCGGCGCGGACAGGTAGACGACCCGCTGTGCGTGGGCGGCCAGCCGGTCGACGACGGCCGCCGCGGTCTGCGGCGGGGCGGTCCAGACCAGGAAGACCGTACTGACGGCGTGCAGCGCGGCGTCGAGCGATTCGGGCACGGTGAGATCGCCGGTGACGATCTCGATGTTGGTGGGCAGCGTCCCCGCCGACTCGGAGCGGCGTACGAGGGCGCGGACCGGCACGCCGGCGTCGGTCAGCAGGTCGATCACGGAGCGTCCGACCCGGCCGGTCGCCCCGGTGACGAGCACCGGAGGTCCGTCAACGGGCGTCATGGCAACCTCGCCATCGTCGATGGGGTGCTGTGGGTGTCTGTCTGTCTCATGACCCTATCAAATCGTTACCGAGTTAAAAATGCAACTCGGTAATGAATGTTACTCTGTCAGGGTGATCGAACCGGTCGGGCTACGGGCCCGCAAGAAGGCGCGAACCCGAGACGTGATCGCTGATGCGGCGATCTCGCTGTTCCTGGCGCACGGCTTCGACCAGGTGTCGGTGTCCGACATCGCCGCGACGGCCGAGGTGTCGAAGCCGACCCTGTTCCGCTACTTCGCGACGAAGGAAGACCTGATCCTGCACCGGTTCGCGGACCACCAGGGCGAGGCCGCACGCGTGGTACGCGACCGCCAGTCCGACATGACGCCGATGACGGCGCTGCACCGGCACTTCCGGGCCGGTCTCGATCGCTTCGAGCCGGTCACCGGCCTCAACGATCATCCCGAGGTGGTGGCGTTTCACCGGCTGGTGTTCACCACACCGAGCCTGACGGGACGGCTCATGCAGTACATGCTCGATGACGAGGACGCACTGGCCGCCGTCCTCGACCGAGGCATCGGGGCCCGACTACAAGCCGCCCAGGTGATCGCGGTTCAACGCGTACTGGCCCGGACCAACTGGCAGAAGATCGCCGACGGACGGACCGCACGCGATGTCCAGCCCGAGGCAGTCGCCGACGCGGACCATGCCTTCGCCCAACTGCGCCGTGGAACAGACAATTCCTAGCCGTTACAGCGGCACACTCCAGCCAACGCCTCCGAGGAATTCGCCAACTCGCTGAGACGAATGCACCGCCAACCCGTTGAGACGGCCCAGCGAAGCGCAGGCCGCGAATACTCACACCGCCAAGATCACCGAGAACCTACAGTCGAGTGACAGGACTTACTGGTGCGCCGCCACGGTTGCCCCGCGCGTCAGCGCCAGTCGTACGTGCGGTCGGTCATGGGCGGCAGCAGTACGGGAACGGGCGGTACGCGCGCGGGCGTGTTCGGGCAGGTCGAGCAGGTGTATGACGACCGCGAGGAACACCGATCGGCCGAGTTGGACCGCCACGTACGCGCCGGCGAACACGACCGCGCGTTCGTTGAACCCCTGGGAGACGGCGACCGCCATCACCATGTTCGCACCGAACATGCTGGCGATGACGACGAAACCTGCATCGAACCCGGGATCAGTTCCACGCCCTTACTGCCAGCTCCGGGCACCATCTCGTCGGCGAAACGCTACGCCCGGAAACGACCGCGGCCGAGCGCCTACGAGAAGCAGACCGCCTGCTCGCCGGTGTACCGGTGGCGCTGGCCGAGTTCGCCTCGGCCCTCGGCGCGATCGTACGACCGTCTGCCGCACCGGCAGTGCCACCGCCAAGGGCAGCGTCTACCAACGCCGGTGCCCCGGTGAGCGCATCGCCGGGACGACCGGCGTCGGTACCAGCGGCCGTCACGCGCCTCGCCGGACGACTCGCCCCGTGGCGAGAGGGCGAGGACGCCAAGCGGTACGCGTTCGACGCCGACCGCAGGCACCTGGACGACGCACCCTTCGTCAGTGGCCGGGTCAAGTCCGTCGCATCGGGATTGCGCCCAGTCCGGGGCGGTGGCCTTCCGGTCACCGTGACCGATCACGTCGAGGGAAACGTCGCCGCCCGAATGCGCGCCGACGACGGGCCGCGCGAGGTCACCCTCGTGATCAACAAAACGCCGTGCGATGACCGGCCGTTCGGCTGCGACCAGCTACTCCCTCACTCATCCCGGCTGGGTCACGCCTTACCGTGCATGTGGTAGAAGCAGACGGACCCCGATTCCACCGCACGTACGAGGGCACCGGGAAGGCGATCGCAGCGTGAGTTATCGGATGATCTGGACCGGCGACAGCCGAACGGTCGCCACCGTTGCCGAGGTGGATGCGGCGCTCGATGACATCGCCGCACAGGCCGCCGTTGCCGTGCTCCCGTTCGTCGTCACGGTCCTACCGGCTGGCAGTGAGCACCTGTCCCCGTTCGACGAGGACTTCCCGGACTGCCTCGAAGTCGGGCTCGGCCACCCGGATCGGGCGTTCGTGCGTTGGATGGGCGACGGCGGCGGGTACGGCTACGACCCGGATCTCGAGCCCGGACCGACCGGACTCCGGTTCGACTACGGTGGACAACCGCTCTACCCCGAACCTAACGAGCTACGAGTGAGCCCGCTCCACGCCCGGCGGGCCGTGGACGAGTTCATCGCGACCGGTAAGCGGCCCACCCACCTGCACTGGCAACCGGCAGAATGAATGCGGGGAAGGCGCCGCCGAACCTGGCGCACCATCCTTTTCTGAGCTTCTTAACGCATTGTGCTGTCTCCTCATGCTCGGGCGAGTTGCCGGGTCCACGGCTAGATCGTGGCAGGGGCGGCCGTCATGGACGGAAACGACAACAGATCCAGAACGTACCCGAACAACCGCCGTCGGCGGCCGATCGCGGCTCGCCGCCGCCTGCGAGGTCGGCGCGGTTGGCGGCGTCCATCCCGCATCGAGATATGCGGGCGTGACGGCAGACCCATACCCTGTCAGTTCGTCAGCGGACGGCACTGCCGATGATCTGGTCGGCCTCCTCGGCCAGGTTCGTGAAGTCGGCGGTCACCGCCTCGGCGCGCATGGCCCGCGCCCGCAGCAGGGCCTCGACCCCGCGTGCGGCAGCCAACTCGGCGCGGGCCAACCCGAGACCGGCCCGGATCCGCAGCAACGGATAGCCCAGCCGCTCGCCCAGCGCGTACGCCTCGCCGAAGCAGCGCTCCGCCTCGGCGAGAGAGTTGGCCCTGAGCAGGGCGTCCCCGAGCGTGAACAGCAACTCCGCCTGGGCCCGCTGGTCCCCGGTCGTCCTGGTGAGCGCCAGCGCACGGCGGGCGGCGTCCACCGCGGCGTCGTGCTCGCCCAGCGTCGCGTACATCTGGCTCAGCTCGTCGAGCACGCACAGTTGGCCGGTGGGCGACCGGGTTTCGACGAAGTAGGCCAACGCCTCCTCCAGGTGCTCGCGGGCCTCCGCCATCCGCCCGAGCATCCGTAGCGCCATGCCCAGGTTGGACCGGTTGCCCGCCGCCGACTGCCGCCCGGCTGCCCGGCCCTCGTTGAGCCGCAGGGCCGCGGCGAAGTGCGCGGCGGCGTCCTCGGCCCGGCCCTCGTCGACGAGCATGGCGCCGAGGTCGTTGAGGGTGACCGCCTCCACGTGGATGCAGCCGCACGCCCGGCTGACGGTGAGCGCCCGCCGGTACCAGGATCGCGCCTCCGGGAGCCGGCCCAGTAGCTTCTGCACCAGGCCGATGTTGTGCAGCAGGTACGCCTCCCCTTCCGGCCACCCGTGCCGCTCGGCGAGGGCCAGGGCCTGCTCGTACTCGGCCAGCGCCTCGACGGCCTGCCCGAGCGACCACAGCGCCTGTCCGATGGTCTGGTGCATCGCCGCCCGGCCCCGCCCCTCTCCGGCCGTCTCGGCGGCGGTAAGCCCGGCCCGTCCGGTGGCCAGCCACGCGGCGGAGTGCCGGCGGACGAAGAAATAGCCGCGTAGCTGGTCGGCGAGCTGCCACGCGTACGCACGGTGATCGTCCCGTTCGGCTGCCTCCTCCACTGCCGCGACCAGTGCGGGCAGCTCGGCGTCCAGCCACACGGTTGCCTCGGCGGCGTCCCGGAACGCGCCGGTGTCCACGTTCGGTACCGGCAGCCGGACCATGCTCGGATAGATCAGCTCTGCCGCTGCGGCCACCCGGGCGAGATAGCCGTCGAGCATGTTCCGCAGCGCCTCGACACGCCGGTCGGCGGGCTCCTCGGCATCCAGCCGCCCGAGAGCGAAGATCCGGAGCAGGTCGTGGTAGCGGTAGCGGCCGTCGCCGGCCGGTTGCAGCAGGTTGCCGTCGATCAGGTCATCGAGTTCCCGCACCGTGTTCGCAACGGTGAGGTCGAGGGTGGCGGCGGCGATCGGGGCCACGAAGTCGGTGCCGGGCAGGAGCGCGAGCAGCCGGAACGCGCGAGCCGTGCGTACCGGAAGCTCCAGGTAGCTCAGCGCGAAGCTGGCTGCGACCCCGACGTCGCCGACCTGGAGCTCGGCCAACCGGTCACGCTGGTCGTCCAGCCGGTCGACCAGGTCCCGCACCGACCAGCCCGGACGGTTGGCGAGGCGCGCACCGGCCACCCGGAGCGCGATCGGCAGCCCGGCGCAGGCCGTGGCCAGCTCGGCCACCGCCTCCGGCTCGACGGCCACCCGATCGGCGCCGGCGGTGGCGGCGAGCAGCCCGACCGCCTCGTCCGGCGAGAACGGCGCCAGGTCGATCACGGCCACCCCGGCCAGGTCGGGCAGCCGCCACCGGCTGGTGATCAGTGCGACGCTGCCCCCGGGACCGGGCAGCAGCGGGCGGACCTGGGCCGCGTCCCGCGCGTTGTCCAGGATCACCAGCACCCGTCGCTCGGCGGTGATGCTGCGGAAGAGCGCCGCGCGTTCCTCGTGGTGCCTGGGAATGCGGCGGTCCTCCACTGCGAGCGCGCGCAGGAACCGTGCCAGCGCCTCGGCCGGGAGGAGCGGCCGTGCGCCGGCGCCGGCCAGGTCGATGTAGAGCTGGCCGTCCGGGTACGCGGAGCGGACCAGTTGCGCCGCCCGCAGCGCGAGCGTGGTCTTGCCGACCCCGGCCACTCCGAAGACCAGGCAGACCGGCGTCGGCTGCCGGGACAGCAGGCCGAGCAGCGTGCCGACCTCCTCGGTCCGGCCGGTGAAGTCACCGGGCGGCGCGGGCGCCTGCCACGGCCGGGGTGTACTGTCCACCGCCGCGTCCTCGGCCGGCTCCTGTCGGAGCACCGCCCGGTACGCCTCGGCCAGTTCGGTCCCTGGGTCGACCCCGAGCTCCTCGCGGAGCCGCCGTCGGACGTCGTGGTAGGCCGAGAGCGCCGCCGCCCGCCTGCCGGTCGCGCCCAACGCGGTGATCAGCCGGGCGTGCAGCGGCTCGTCCAGCGGGCGCACGGTGGCCACCGCGATCAGCCTCGGCAGCGCCACGTCGTTGCGGGACAGCGCGTCGGCCAGGTCGGCGTGCCGCACCGTGGCCGTCGCGCGTTCCTCCTGCAACGCCGCTGCCGCCGGATGCCCCCGCACCTCCTCGACGTCCGCGCACGGCTCGCCGCGCCACAGGCCCAACGCCTGGTCCAGCAGGTCGAGCGCGGCGTCGGGCCGGTCGGCGGTCCGCGCGGCGCCGAGCAGCGCCCGGAAGGTGGCCTGGTCCACCTCGTCGGCGCCCAACTCCAGCCGGTAGCCGCCGGCGGTCAGCACGACGGCGCCCGGCGAGAGCAGGCGACGTAGCCGGCTCACGTGGGTCTGCACCAGATTGACCGCCGACGGCGGCACCCGGTCGCCCCAGAGCAGGTCGATCAGCTCGTCGCGGTGTACGGCGACGCGCGGGGTGAGCGCCAGCCGGGCGAGTACCACCCGATGTCGTCCGGTGCCGAGCGCCGTCTCCGTCGTGCCCCGGTACACCACCAGCGGGCCGAGTACGCCCACCCGAACCGTCGCGTCCGGCTCGGCCATCCGGGTCTCCGGCCGGACCGGGCCGGCGGCGGCGCGGAAGGTCCTGGTCTCGGCCGGGTTCAGACCGAGCGCGACGGCCAGCGCGCGGACCGACCCGGTGCGCGGCCCACGGCTGCGCCGCTGCTCCAGATCGCGGATCGCGGCGGCACTCAGGCCGGTACGGTCGGCGAGTTCTCTCTGGGTCAGTCCGGCCTGTTCCCGGTATGCCTTCAGCAACGCGGCGAAGTCCACGGATGGGGACCTTAGTACGAATCCCCCGGTACGGGTCCGCTGCGGGTAGCGACCCTCCAGCGTGGAGCCAGGTGATCACCGCAAGCTGTCCCGACGACGGGGAGACGCTGGGGAGCGGACATGGAGGTACGGGTACTGGGTCCGGTCGAGGTGACGCTGGCCGGCCGGCCGGTGTCCCTGACCGCAGCCAAGCAACGGGCGTTGCTGGCGGCCTGCGCGCTCAACGTGGACCGGGTGGTGAGCACCGCGCGACTCGTGGACGCGGTGTGGGGCGAGGAGCCGCCGTCGACCGCGGAGGCGCTGGTGCAGACGTACGTGTCGGCGCTGCGCCGGAAGATCGGGCATCCGGACACGATCGTCACGCAGGCGCCCGGCTACCGGCTGGCGCTGGCGGCCGAGCACTGCGACGTGCACCGCTTCGAGACGCTGTTGGCGCAGGGCCGGGCCGCGGCCGTGGACGGGAACGACGAGGCTGCGGCCGACCGGCTGCGGCGGGCGCTGGAGCAGTGGCGCGGGCCGGCGCTGGACGGGCTGCACAGTCCCTATCTGCGGGCGTACGCCATCCAGCTCGACGAGCTGCGGCTCTCCGCGCTGGAGGAGCGGATCGCCGCCGACCTGCGCCTGGGCCGGCTGCACGAGTTGGTCGGCGAGCTGTTCCAGCTCGTCGACGCGCACCCGCTGCGGGAGCAGCTCCGTGAACACCTCATCCGTACGCTGTGGCGGGTGGGGCGGCGGGCGGACGCGCTGGCCGTCTTCCGGAAGGGGCGGGAGGCGTTGCGCACCGAGCTGGGTATCGAACCCGGCCCGGCTTTGCAGCGGCTGCACCGGGAGGTGCTCGCGGCCGACGAGACACCGGCGCCGACACTCGCCCTGTCGCCCGCGTTCCATCCGTTGGCCGGGCGGGACACGGAGATCCGACGGCTACGCCGGGTCCTGGGCACGGTGCCGGACGAGCCGGTGGTCGCCGCGATCTCCGGCATGGCGGGTGTCGGCAAGACCGCGTTGGCCGTGGCGGTCGCCCGGGCGGTCGTCGCTGGCTACCCGGACGGCATGCACTTCGTCCAACTGCCCGACCGGAATCCGCTGTACCCCAGCTCGCTGATGGTTCCCGGGTGGCGCGAGATCCTCGCCGACCGGCGGGCGCTGCTGGTACTCGACAACGTCGCCGACGAGGAACAGGTACGCGCCGCGCTGCCGCCACGCTTCCGGGGTGCCGTCCTGGTGACCGGCCGGCGGATGCTCACCGGCCTGGACTGCCACGCCCGCGTCGACCTCGACGTGCTGCCGTCCACGGCAGCGGTGGCGGTGCTGGCCCGGGTGGCCGGTCACGCCCGGGTGAGAGCCGAGCCGGACGCGGCGGCGGAGATCGCGCTGCACTGTGGTGGACTGCCGCTCGCGCTGCGGGCGGCGGGCGGCTGGCTGGCGGCTCGTCGCAACTGGCCGCTGGCGGCCTGCGCGGCCCGGCTCCGGAACGGCAACGGCCGCCTCGACTGGCTGGCGGCCGGCGGGGTGGACGTGCGGACCGCGCTGGCCTCGAGTTTCACCGGCCTCGGTGACGCCGAGCGCCAGGCGATGACCCGGCTGGCGGCGGCGGGCCGTCACGAGTTCACCCCCGGGCTGCTCGCCGGGCTGGTGGGTCTGCCGGTGGCGGCCGCGGAACGGCTGGCCGACCGGCTGCTCGACGCGAGGTTGCTGGACGCCGCCGGGGGACGAACCCCCGGCGGCGTCAGCTATCGGCTGCACGAGCTGGTCCGGCTGGTCGCACTGGAACGGGCGGCCGGGGACCGTCCCGGGCGGCCCGCCGATCAGGTGATCGCGCCGCCCAGGTCCTGCCAGGTCCACTCGCCGTTGGCCCAGTAGTTCTGCCAGAGCGAGCTGTCCTTGCCCCGGGCGAAGACCCGCAGCACGCTGCCGTGCATCACCCCGGAGGGTGCGCTGGTGATGGTGCCGCCGAGATCCTGCCGGGCCCAGGCGCCGTTGCTGTAGTAGTTCTGCCAGAGGGCGCCGTCGTTACCCCGGGCGAACACCCGGAGCACCTGGCCGTGCAGCACCGCGGACGGCGCGCTGGTGATCCCGCCGCCGAGATCCTGCCACGTCCACTTGCCGTTGGCCCAGTAGTTCTGCCACAGCGCGCCGTCCTCGGCACGGGCGAAGACGCGCAGCACGTCACCCTGGACGACGGCCGTGGGTCCGCTGGTGATCCCGCCGCCGAGATCCTGGGTCTTCCACTCGCCGCCGCTCCAGTAGTACTGCCACAGCGCGCCGTCCGTGCCACGGGCGAACACCCGCAGCACACCGCCGTACGCCACCACGGCCGGCTGGCCGACGATCGCGCCGCCGATCCGCTGCCAGGTCCAGCGGCCGTCGACCAGGTAGTTCTGCCAGAGCGCGCCGTCGCTGCCCCGGGCGAAGACCCGCAGGGTCCCGCCGTCGACCAGCGCGGACGGCCCGCTGGTGATGGCCCGGCCGAGATCCTGGGTCTTCCACCCGGTGCCGTCCCAGTAGTACTGCCAGAGGGCACCGTCGGCGCCACGGGCGAACGTCCGCAGCAGGTCGCCGTGGACGACCGCGCCGACGCCGGAGTTGACGACGTCGTCGATCACGTTCTTGTAGCGGTACGGCTTGTAGAGGCTGCGGCTGTACCCGGCGGCCGACCAGGTCCGGTGCTTGGTGTGCGGCGGGGTCTGCTCGTGGATGTGGAAGTCGCCGCCGACCGCGCCGACCCAGCCGGCGAAGATGACGACGTGCCCCTCCCACGGGTTGTCGATGTGGTACATCAGGATGTCGCCGGGCCGCAGGTCGTCGTACGAGGACAGCCGGTTGGACACCTCGTCGAGGTTGCCGGTGTTCAGGCTCTCCGGCAGGTTCCACGCCATCGAGACATAACCGGAGCAGTCGGTGCGGTAGCCGTTGTGGTACCTCTCCTGGCTGTACGATACCGCGTCCCAGGTACGCGCCCGGGCCAGTATCTCACTGCGGGTGATCGCCGGCCCCGGCTCGACGGCCAGCACCGAGAACCGGGCACCGCCCTGTGGGGCCGCTCCGGTGCTCGGGTCGGCCATCGGCGCGGGCTTCGGATCGGCTGCGGCCGCAGGTCCGGTCAGCACCGGCAGGGTGGCCACTGCCGTCGTCACCGCCGTCAGAAGTCCGGCCGTACCCAGGAATGATCTTCGCCTCATGGTCCCGTCTCCGTTCATCAGGTGATCGCTCCGCCGATCCGCTGCCAGGTCCATGTCCCGTTGGCCCAGTAGTTCTGCCACAGCGCCCCGTCGTTGCCGCGAGCGAACGCGCGGAGGATATCGCCGTGCATCATCGCGGAGGGGGCGCTGGTGATCCCGCCGCCCAGGTCCTGCCACGTCCACCTGTTGTTGGCCCAGTACGCCTGCCAGAGCGAGCCGTCGTTGGCCCGGGCGAAGACCCGCAGCACCGAGCCGTCCAGCACCGCCGACGGCGCGCTGGTGATCCCGCCGCCCAGGTCCTGCCAGGTCCACTCGCCGCCGGTCCAGTAGTTCTGCCACAGCGCGCCGTCGTTGCCCCGGACGAACACCCGCAGCACCGCACCGTGCACCACCGCACTGGGCGGGCTGCTGATGCCACCGCCCAGGTCCTGCCACGTCCACTTGTTGTTGGCCCAGTACGCCTGCCAGAGCGAGCCGTCGTTGGCCCGGGCGAAGACCCGCAGCACCGAGCCGTGCAGCACCGCACTGGGCGCGCTGGTGATGCCGCCACCGATCCGCTGCCAGGTCCAGTGGCCGTCGACCAGGTAGTTCTGCCAGAGCGCCCCGTCGTTGCCCCGGACGAAGACCCGGAGCACGTTGCCCTGCACCACCGCGGCCGGTGCGCCCAGGAAACCACCACCGAGGTCCTGCGTCTTCCACTCGGTGCCGGTCAAGTAGTACTGCCACAGCGCGCCGTCCGTGCCACGGGCGAAGACCCGCAGCAAATTGTCGTACACGACACCGCTGACTCCGGCCTCCGGAGCACCCCACATGGCCGCGGCGATGCGTACCGCGTCGGGTGCCTCCTCGCCGTAACGCGCCGGGAACGCGGACACCTGGATCGCCTGGCAGATCGGGCCGATCGCCCCGTTCATCCAGGAGTTGTTCGGATACCTGCGCAGCATCGCGTCGAGGAACGCGTTGGTGGCGTACGCCGGGTTCAGCAGTTCCGCCGGCGTACCCCAGCCCTGGCTCGGCCGCTGCTGGTAGAGGCCGAGGCTGTCCCGGTCGCCGTAGTCGAGGTTGGTGATCCCGCTCTCGACGATCGCCGTGGCGAGCGCGATCTCGGCGGCCCGCTGGGGCAGGTTGCGCTGCCGGACGACGTTGACGATGACCCGGGTGCACGCGGCCCGGGTCCCGTTGAAGGCGCCCTCGAGCTTCTCGGTCAGCACCTCGTTCATCCGCGCCGCGAACGCGGTGTCGGCCGCGGTCGGTGGCCCAGCCGTGCAGTTGGGCACCACGGCCGCGTTCGCGGCCGGCGCCACCAGCACCGTGGCGGTCGCCGCCGCGACGGTGAGCAGGGCGAGCCACCCCGCCCGAATTCGTCCCATCAGTGTTCCTTCCCCAACTCGGTCGATGCCTCGCCAAGAGGCTGCGCGGCGTCGCTGTAGTTCCGCTGCAGCCCGGGTGCAGCGGAACTCCGGTGCGACCCGGAATGTTGCGGGCGGCGGTCAGCACGACCGCCCGACTCGAAGGGAAAGTCATGGGAAAGAGGCCACTGCTGGCCGTGCTCGCCACGCTCACCTACGCCCTGGGTGGCGTGGCGGTGACCATGCAGCCCGCGCAGGCGGCGGGACCACGTCCCTTGTTCCAGCTTCCGTTCCATTGCGGACAGCAGTGGCGCCTGCAGACCTATCCGGGCCACGACGACTACGACATCGACATGTTCCGGGTCGGCGGCCAGACCGAGGGCTCGGACATCCTCGCGTCCTACGGCGGCACGGTCGAGTTCGCCGGCTGGGACGACGGCGCCGGCAACTACGTCAAGCTCAACCACGGCAGCGGTTGGCAGACCATGTACCTGCACATGATTGCCCCGCCGGTGGTCAGCACCGGCCAACGGGTGGTGCAGGGCCAGCTACTCGGCCGGGTCGGCAGCACCGGCCGGTCCAGCGCCCCGCACATGCACCACGAACAGCGCCGGGACGGTCAGAAGGTGGAGTCCTGGTTCAACGCCGTACCGTCCGGCATCACCAGCGACGACACGTCGCAGCCGGTGGTCCGGACCAGCAACAACTGCGCGGAGGCCCAGCCGGCGTCGCTGCAACGCGGGGTCAGCGCCATCGTGTACGGCAACGTGTTGCGCGCGTTCGCCCGGGGCAACGACGGGGCGCTGTGGCAGAACTACTGGGCCAACGGCACGTGGACCTGGCAGAAGATCGGCGGCGAGATCGTCGGCGCACCGACCGCGGTGAACTACGACGGCCTGCTGCGGGTCTTCGCCCGGGGCAAGGACAACTCGCTGTGGCAGTACTACTGGAACGGCACCGACTGGAAGACGCAGGACCTCGGCGGCGGCATCACCAGCGCGCCGGGCGCGGTCGTACACGGAGAGACGCTGCGGGTGTTCGCCCGGGGCAACGACGGGGCGCTCTGGCAGAACTACTACAGCGGCGGTGAGTGGACCTGGCAGGACCTCGGCGGCGCGATCACCAGCGCGCCGGGCGCGGTGCTGCACGGGTCGGTACTGCGGGTCTTCGCCCGGGCCAACGACGGCTCGCTCTGGCAGGCGTACTGGGCCAACAACAAGTGGACGTGGCAGGACCTGGGCGGCGGGATCACCAGCGCGCCGTCGGCGGTGCTGCACGGCTCGGTACTGCGGGTCTTCGCCCGGGCCAACGACGGCTCGCTCTGGCAGAACTACTACAGCGGCGGTGAGTGGACCTGGCAGGACCTCGGCGGCGCGATCACCAGCGCGCCGGGCGCGGTGCTGCACGGGTCGGTGTTGCGGCTCTTCGCCCGCGGCGCGGACGGCGCGCTGTGGCAGAACTACTGGACGGGCGGCGAGTGGACGTGGCAGGACCTCGGCGGCGGCATCAACTGAGAGCGGTCCGCTGACCGGCGGGGAGGGCGAAACCAGGCCCTCCCCGCGTACCTACGCAGCGGCACGGATGACGCCGCACGGTTGCGTCAGGAGCCACCGTACCCTCGTTCGACCGCGGTGATACTGGCCTGGCGAGGCCCGGCGTCCGGGCCTGCGATGGGTCATCGAGGCCCTGCGTGAGGCCGGTGCCGTTCATCTCGGCGACGTCGAAGATCGACAGCTGACTGCCTGAGGGTCGACCAACGGCCCGATCTTTATGATCAACTCAGCTCACGTTCGTGGGTCGCTGATCGTCTTCAAGATGTGAACTTGCCACTATCTTTCTGGTGCTCGCGGCCGAATGTCGCACGAGCAGCCCGCAGAGCGCTGGCCATGCTGGCGCCCACGTTCGCTGTGCTGCTCGTCGCTCGCGGGCTGGCGGGGTTGGCGTTGGGGGGCTTTTGGGCGGTGGTCCCGATTGTGGCCGCCCAGCTGGTGCCGACAGGCAAAGCGCATCGGGCGACGTAGATCGTGATTTCCGGGATATCGGCCGGTACCGTGCTCGGCCTACCTGCGGGCCAGTTCATTGAGGGCGCATGGGGTTGGCGGGCGGCGTTCGGCGCGGTCGCCGCGCTGTCCGCTGTCGTGCTGCTCGTACAGGCGATTGTCCTGCCTTTTATCGCCACCCGGCCGGGAATGTCCGCTCCCGGCGGTCTTGAACTGTCACCGCCGGTGCCGGCGGAGACGTATCCCTGAATGGACGAGCAAAATGACTATTGCTATCACTGGTGCTACTGGCGCTCTTGGGGGACTCGTTGCCGGGATACTGGCCGGCCGTGGTGTCGCGCAGCGCCTGATCGTCCGCGACGCCAGTCGTGCCCCCGGTTGGAAGGAGCGACCACGGCCGTCGCGGCCGCCGACCCCCAACGCCGTCGTAGCCGCGCTACTCGAACATGATGTCCACGTCACCTGCGCCATCGGCGGAACGCTAACCATCACCGAGAACCCCACCCAGGCGGCGACACACCGACCACCCGTGGGGGTTAACGTGTCCGAGCAACACAAACCATTCCCCCACGTCTAATACTACTCGAAAATCTGCCGTTACGATAGTCACCCCGACCTTCGAAGTTGCCCCAGATTCGCAAGAGGACCGCGACGCCAGCAAATCGGTGAGGACCTCCGAGTGGGATGCGGAACACCTCGCATCGCTCGGAGGCCCTCACGCTCAGATGGTTCGAGGGCGCTGTTGCGTTCGTTGTAGGTGTGATCGAGGCACGCTTGAGCGGCGAAGCTATCCGACCTTCGTCCTCCTTACCCGACCCGAGGACCGGGCGCAGCAGCAGGCGGTCAGGCTCGTCACCGAGGTGATGGCCGCGTTGCGATTCTCGTAGGGCCGATGAGCACGGGCGGAGACCTGTCGGGCGTAGGTGCGTCGCCTGTCTCGTTGCTAACCCTCGTAGGGCCGATGAGCACCCGGGCTACTCGTTCCGGTGCACGACTTCTGGCTGCTGTTGCTAACCCTCGTAGGCCCGATGAGCACGTTGGCGCGCATCAACTGCCGGCAGAGTTCGGAACCGTGCTCATCAGAGGGTAGTTCGGGAGGCTACGTCCGATGTGGGTTTGGCGGTTCGTTAGAGGCCATAGTGGTGGGGGTTACGCGGGCGTCCTCGGCGGGGCCAGGGTGAACAGTCCGGCCTCGGGTTCGGTGAGGATCTGGCGGGCGACGAGGCGTTTGAGCTTGGCGCGGAGGCCTTCGGTGTCCTTCGCGGTGGTGCCGGTGCCCAGCGCCTGGCAGATGTCCTTGGCGCGCATCGGTGTGGTGGCGGCGTGGTTCGAACAGCGCTACAACACCAACGCCCGGCCCTTCAAATGGAAGTTCACCACAACCGACCTCGACGACCTACTGGCCAGGATCGAACGCCACGAACCCGCGCAAACCCCCAACCCGTCCTGAACACCCCGACGAACTTCCAGCGCAGACCACTTAGCTACCTACCAAGGTAGAGGGCTCGGGCGACGGTTCCGCCAATGGTTCAGACACCGGTTCCGATGGTTGGCGAACTAGTCGCATAGGTTTTCACCTATCCCGATCATCGCCGCTGCAGACTATGGTAGAGACTTCGCCGGCCGGTCCGAGGAGGACTCCGTGAGACGGATTAAGCTCTATGTCGCTGCCGTCGCTCTTGCAACCACCGCCGTCGCGGCTGTACCGGTCTCGGCGTCGGCCTCGACGGTGACAGCGGGACTGACCTGCTACACCCTCGACGACCGGACCTACACCTGTGATGCCTGGGTTTCGCCCGCTGACGCCACGATCACGTGGACCCGCAACGGTCGAGCGCTTCCCGGATTCGACGGACGGACCTACATCACCGGTCAGGTCTGTTACCTCACCGACGTTCTCACGGTGACGGCGACCTACGGCGGCGAAACGGCGTCAGACAGCTGGTTCGGCTGCGACAGCTAGGGAACCGCCGGCACGATCCTCGACGCGGTGGCGAATCTGGACCGGGTTCGCGCCATTAACGGCCCGCTGTAAGGAACCACGCGGTCATGTGCCCGCCGGGCCGGGATGGTACAGGGTGTCCAGCAGGTTGAAGCCGGGGCGTCGCCGTCGCCGTCCCGGATGTGGAGGCGGGCAAGGTTGACGAGGGGCTCCAGTGCGTACCGCGCGACCTGCGCGCCCTGGGGAATGGCGCGCAGGTAGGCGTTGGCGTGTCGGTGGCACCACTGACGGGCCAGGTCCGGCAGACCGCAGTCCGAGGCGATGAGTGCCGCCTGGTTGTAGACGGCGGATGCGGCGGCCATGTCGCCGTTCCGCGCTGCCGCTTGAGCCCGAGCGCACAGGTCCCCGACTCGGGTCGAGAGGGCAACGTAGGCCGGGCGGGGGCGGGCCACGAGGGGGAACCTGAGAGGGCGATTCGGTAGCTTTTGTCCTTTGTGGGCTTGGGTCGATATGTGAATGTGAGCCGTGGTCGTAACCGGTGACGTGGTGGCCACGTTGAGCTGATCATGGGTGAGCGCGCGGCGTATCCGAGTGACCTGACCGATGGGCAGTGGGCGGTGGTCGGACCGTTCCTGCAGGCGTGGAAGGACCAGCATCCGTCGGTGTCGGGGCATCAGGGGCGTTACGAGTTGCGGGAGATCGTGAACGCGATCTTCTACCAGAACCGGACCGGTTGTCAGTGGGCGTACCTGCCGCACGACCTGCCGCCGAAGTCTGCGACGTACTACTACTTCGCCCTGTGGCGCGATGACGGCACCGACCACGTGATTCATGACCTGCTGCGCTGCCAGGCACGGGAGAAGGCCGGCCGGGCGGAGGACCCGACCGCGGTGGTGTTGGACACCCAGTCGATCCGGGCCGCCAACCACGTCCCGGCCACGACGACCGGCAAGGACGCCCTGAAGTAGGTCCCGGGCCGTAAGCGAGGCCTCGCGGTCGACGCCCTGGGGCTGATCATCGCGGTCGTGGTCACCGCAGCCTCGGTCACCGACAACGCGATCGGCGTGCGACTGCTCGACTCCGTCCTCGCGAACACCCCGACGGTGACCAAGGCGTGGGTCGACGCCGGGTTCAAAGACGACGTGCAGATCCACGGCGCCGTTCGCGGTATCGACGTCGAGCAGGTCAAACGATCCGACACCACGGCCGGGTTCGTGCCAATCGCCCGCCGGTGGGTGGTCGAGCAGACCAACGGCACCCTGATGCTGCACCGCCGTTTGGTCCGCGAGTACGAGAGCCGACCAGCCTCCGCAGTGTCCCGCACCTGGTGGGCGTCCACGGCGAACCTGGTCCGCCGGCTCACCGGGTCTGCCACCGCATCCTGGCGCGTCCCGGGCAGTCCGCGGTGACCCAGCCGTCGCTGCTGACCCTGCTCACCGAACGCGAGACCGCCGCCGGCCTCGTCGTCGAGCGGCTCCGCGTCCAGATCACCACCCTCACCGACCAACTCGCCGCGGCCGAGACCGAGGTGGCCGAGCTCGCCATCACCCGCAAGACGCTCCTGAGCCTGAACGGCCATCTCGACACAGCGGTCCCTGCTGACCCGACCGTCGCCAGCCCGGCCTACCAGCAGATCCTCGCCGCGTTCCACGCCGCCACCACACCGATGCGCGCCAAGGACATCTGCCAGGCGCTGGGCACCGGCACCACCGCGAAGGACACCGAAGGCCTCCGCGCCAAGCTCAAACGCCTCGTCGCCCGCCAGATCCTCACCGAACCCGAGGCCGGACTGTTCACCCTGGCCCCGCCGAGGACGCCCGCGTAACCCCCACCACTATGGCCTCTAACGAACCGCCAAACCCACATCGGACATAGCCTCCCGAACAACCCTCTCAGAGGGCGGTCCGGGAGGTTATGTCCGTTCCGGGTTGAGGGTGAATAGGCCGGGTTGGCTCTCGGTCAGGATCTGCCGGTTGACCAGGCGTTTCAGCTTGGCTCGGACACCTTCGGTGTCTTTGGGTTCGGTGTCATGCGGCAGATACGCCCACTGACACCCGGTCCGGTTCTGATAGAAGATCGAGTTCAGGATCTCCCGCAACGAGTAACGGCCCTGATGCCCCGATACCGCAGCGTCGGCTGGCCGAAGCCATGGAGCACATCCACTCTCCGGAGCACGACAACGACATGCTCGCCCGCATCGTGAACTTGCTCGCCACCGAGAACACCCAGTTCCCGGAGCCGCTCCACACCGCCCCATCAGCCCTCGTCCGCCCTCTCCGCCAGGTGCCGATGTAGCCCCAGCGACTCCATCGGCAAGCTCGGGCGTCGTGATACATGTGGCGGCCACCGTTTCTGCCGGGCAGGAACCGTTGTGTACCGGACTCCAGCAGCTCACTTCGACACCGCCACCAGCCCGTTGTCCGCATACGTGTCGCCGAAGGAGCGACACCGTAGCGGCGTGTCAGCCGATGTGTACGGGCGCTGCGTCCTCGGTGCGCTGCTGGGGGCTTGCGTTGAGCGTGGTGACGGTGATGACCAGCGCGGCCAGCAGGAAGCCGACGGCGGAGGCGAACGCGACGGTGTAGCCGTGGGAGAGCGCGTCGGCCGCCCGCTGGATCAGGGGCTGGTCGCCGCTGACCAGGCCGCGGAAGAACGCGTCGTCGGCGTGCGGCAGTTTGTCATCGGCGGCGCTGGTGGAGACGGTGGCCAGGACGGCCAGGCCGACGGCGCCGCCGATCTGCTGGGCGGTGTTGAGGATGGCCGAGGCGATGCCGGTGTGGTTGCGGTCGACGCCGGAGATCGCGCCGAGCGTCATCGGCAGGAAGCTGGCGCCCAGGCCGAGGGCGGTGATGAACATGGCCGGCATCAGGTGGGTGAAGTACGACGAGGACGGTTCGAGCAGGCTGGCCCAGAGCATCCCGCCAGCCGCGACGACCAGGCCGGCGCCGGTGAGCGTGCGTGGCGCGAACCGGCCGGCCAGGCGTGAGCCGATCCCGGCGGCCATCCCCATGCCGAGGCTGAACGGCAGATAGGCGAACCCGGCACGAACCGGGCTGTAGCCCTTGACCTGCTGCATGAAAAGCGACAGGAAGTAGAAGGTGGCGAACATGGCCGCGCCGATGAACAGCATGGTGACGTAGGACCCGGCCCGGTTGCGGTCACGCAGCAGCCGCAACGGCAGCAGCGAGTGCCGGTTCCTGCGCTGCGAGCGCAGAAAGGTGATCAGCAGGATTGCCGCGACGGTGAACATGCCGAGGGTGATGGGGTCGGTCCAGCCGCGGTCGCCGCCCTGGGTGATGGCGTAGACCAGGGCGGTCAGGCCGCCGGTGGCGGTGGCCGCGCCGCGCACGTCCAGTTCGCCGTGCAGCTTCTCGCCGCTGGCCAGCACGCGGGCGCCGAGCAGTACGAGCACGCCGATCGGGACGTTAACGAACATCACCCAGCGCCAGCTCAGGTAGTCGGTGAGCACGCCGCCGAGCAGCAGGCCAACGGTGGCGCCGAGCCCGGACATCGCGGCGTAGACGCCCATCGCCCGGTTACGGGCGGCACCCTCGGCGAACGTGGTCGCGATCAGTGACAACGCGGTCGGCGCGATGACGGCCGCGCCGAGGCCCTGCAGGACCCGGGCGGCGATCAGCAACTCCACGCTCGGGGCCAGGCCGCCCAGCAGGGACGCGCCGGCGAACACGGTCAGGCCGATCCGGAACACCCGCCGTTTGCCGTAGAGGTCGCCGGTGCGCCCGCCGAGCAGCAGCAGCCCGCCGAAGGCAAGGACGTAGGAGTTGACGATCCAGGACAGGCCGGAGGCGGACACCTCGAGGTCCTTCTGGATGCTCGGCAGCGCGATGTTCGTGATCGTGCTGTCCAATACGACCATCAGCTGCGCGGCCGCGATGACGATCAGCGCGAGGGCCGGATGGGTGGAGGTGCGCGGCGGAGCCGATTGTGCGGGGATGGACATCAGAAACTCCAGAACTAGACAGGTGTTGAGTTTTCGTGAGGCCGCGACAATATCTCAACGGTCGTCTAGTTTTTCAAGTAGGGATGTGCCGGCTTGTACGATCGGACGCCGACGTACGGAAAGGTGCTGCACGATGACTGAGGCCGCCGCAAAGGCGCCGCAGGGCGAACGCAAGGGCGAGCGCACCCGGCGGCGCATCCTGGAGGCCGCTCGCGCCCTGTTCGCCGAGCTCGGCTACGAGCGCACCACGATCCGTGGGATCGCCGCGGCGGCCGAGGTCGACAAGTCGTCGATCCTGCAGTATTTCGGCAGCAAGCAGCAGCTGTTCCGGGCCGCGGTGCACTGGCACATCCCGATCGCGGAGCTGACCACCGACGATCCGGCGCAGAGCGTGCACAACTTCATGCACGGCATGCTGAGCAGCTGGGCCGCCGACCCGAACAGCCCGATGGCGGTGCTCGTGCGCGCGAGCATGACCAGCGAAGAAGCAGCCGAACTGCTGCGGCGTCACATCACCACCGAGGTCGTCGACGCGATCGCCGCGACCGTCGACGATCCGGAAGCCCACCTGCGCGCTTCCCTGGCCGGCGCCATGATGATGGGCATCGCCGCGCAGCGCTACCTGCTGCGCATGCCCTACATCGCAGACGCCGACCTCGACGACGTCCTGCGCCTGGCCGGCCCGGCCATTCGCCACGTCATCGCCCCGCCGGCCTGACGCGTACGCGTCGGCGCCGAAGATCGCCGGCACCTGCTCGGCTGCAATGATGCTGAAAGCCGTCTGCTCGAACTGCTCTCGCTCGCCCTGTAGGCAGGTGCGCGACGGCACACCGCATCATGAAGTACTCCCCCCGGCACGCAGCGTGGCGTGCCGGGGGTCGACGGCTGGCCTCATCGAGGCGTACAGGTCCCTGACCAGGTTCCGCGAGGCCGTCGTCCGGGTTCAACAGACCACGCGCCTTCATCCAGAGGCAGCCGCAGCCGATACAGCCGACGAGCTGATGATCAAGATTCTCGATGAAGCGCCGGCGGCCCTCCAACTCTCGTTTCCAATCGCGAAACATGCCCTCAGTCCCGCTGGGTCGGCGCCGGCCGATCGGCAGCGTCGCGAAGATCTCCGCGACATCGGCAAGGTGAATGCCGAGTCGCCGAGCAACGAGGATCAGCGAGACGCGGCGCAGCATGTGCCTGCGGTGAGACGATGGTTGCCCTCACTGCGCTCTGCGACGATCAGCCCTTTGCTCTCGTAGAAACGCAGAGCGGGCGCCGCCACCCGGTACGGGCGGTGACCTCCCCCAGCGTCAGCAGATCCTCCGGGCTCGCCTGCTCGGAATGCTCCGCCGTCGTACGCGTCAAAATCCTCGCCGTGCCTTCTCGCCGAACGTAGAAACTGAACCCACGATGAGATCAATATCAATAGGTCAGCGTCGGGGCAGCCTTGCTCCACCGGCTGGTGTCGAGTTGGTCGAGCAGGAAGTTCGCCAGATCGGCACGGCTGAGCCGCGACCCACCGGGCGGGTTCTTCCCGTCCTCGACCCGGAACGTCCCGGTGGCCGGCTTGTCGGTGAGGTAACCGGCGCGGACCAGAGTCCAGTCGAGCCGGCTAGACCGCACGATGTCCTCCATCACGCCCATGTCCTCGTACAACTCACGCAGGAACAGCGGAATCATCAGCCGGAACCACCAGGGCAACCCGGGGTCCTTGGGCTCCACCCCGCCGGAGGAGACGACAATCAACCGCTGCACCTGAGCGTCCTGCAGCGCAGTGACTACCGCCTGACCACCCTTGGAGTAGATGCCGTGCGGATTCCGGGCCGTGCTGCCGATCGCGGAGATCGCCGCGTCGTGCCCGACAGCGATCTCCCGCAACGGGCGGCCACCGGCCAGCACGTCGGCGGGTTGCAACGCGAGATCGGGATGTGACGGCAGCCCGTCGAGATGACGGGCCACCGCGGTCACCTGGTACCCGCGGTCGAGCGCGCCGGAGACCACGAGGCGTCCGGTGCCGCCGCTGGCCCCGAAAACGATCAGCTTCATACAAATTCCTCAACCTGGTGGGTTCGTCGCAGGCAGGTCCCGGCAAGGGCGGAAGCCTCACCGGCAACCAAAAACTAGACAAGCGTTGAGATATTAGTCAGGCAGTTCCGGAGAGGCAACCCCGGCGCTCACCGCAGGCAGCGACATCACCCAGAGTGAGCTGATCTGCACCCGAGCGCCGCTGCGCCGGGGGCGGTTTGTGAGCTTTCTGTAGTTCGTCATCGCTCGATGTCGTGACCTTTGAGCTGCGCCGATGTCTGATTGGTGGAACTGCCGCCTGTTTCACCTTCGCGCCAGTAACGGCCGATTCACGTCTCGATCGTGGTAGCACGAGATGCCCGATCCAACCCGGAAAGAACACATCCCACTCGACTCAGCCCTGACCGGAATCGGCGCAATTAGCCCCTCGATCGTGTCTGGTTCACCTTCGCCGGTAATCGACGCACATGACGTCCATTGAGCCGGCACGCGGACGCCGTACTCCTGCTTCATGACCGAACGGCGAGCCTATCCGTGCGACCTGTCCGACCCGATGGGCCTTGATCGCACCCCGCCTGGCCGCCTGGCGACAGGCCCGCACCGACGCCGGCGTCAGCGGCCGCGCCCCCACCCACGACCTACGCAAGATCTTCAACGCCATCCTGTACGTCAACCGCACCGGCATCGCCTGGCGCTACCTGCCCCACGACTTCCCGCCCCACGCGACGGTCTACGGCTACTTCGCCGCCAGGAGCAAGGAAGGCATCTTCACCGAACTCAACTACGACCTCACCGGCCTCGTACGGGACCACCACGGGCGCACCATCGAACCCACAGCCTCCATCATGGACAGCCAAAGCGTGAAGACCTCCACCAACGTCCCACTGTCCACACAGGGCATCGACGCCGGGAAGAAGATCGCAGGCCGCAAGCGCGGCATCATCACCGACAGCCTCGGCCTCCTCCTCGCCGTCATCGTCACCGCCGCCAGCGCCAGCGACAACACCATCGGCATGGACCTGCTCGACCAGGCCACCACCGCCTACCCCACCCTGACCAAAACCTGGGTCGACGCCGGATTCAAGAACCGGGTCGTCGAACACGGCGCCGCACTCGGCGTCGACGTCGAGATCGTCACAAAAGACCCGCAGGTCAAAGGCTTCAGCGTCGTCAAACGGCGATGGGTCGTCGAACGCACCCTCGGCTGGCTCATGCACCACCGCCGGCTCGTGCGCGACTACGAAGCCCGACCCGACAACTCGGAGAGCATGATCACCATCGCCATGATCGACAACCTCGCCAAACGCCTCACCGCCGAAACCACCCCAACCTGGCGATACGGCTAAACCCATATAACCGGCAAAGTACGTGAATCAGACGTTCTCTGACAGGATGTTCTTCTCCTGCTCAAGTTCGGCGACCTGCCGGCGTAGCCGGGCGATTTCGGCGTCCCTGTCCCCCACCGACAACCCGCCACCGGACCGGGCGTGGCCTGCTGTTCCTCCTTGAGCACCCAGTTACGCAGGGTTTCTTGACTCATCCCCAACCCCGCGCGACCTCGTTGATCGGCCGCCCGGACGAGCGGACCAGGTTGACCGCGTCACGCCGGAACTCTTCCGTGTACTTCGATGGATGCCCCAACGGGGACACCCCTTCCTCTGGACCCGACATCCAGTCCAGGGGTGTCCACACCCCCAGGGGGAAGCCCACCTCACGGCGCTAACCAAATGTGCGGCAGAGGCGTTGTTCCAGTCCCTCCATCGGTGTCGACCGGAACGGCAATGATCGTGTCAGATCTCACTCTGCGGCCGATCCTCCGGCGTCATGGCGCTCAAGCGTGCCGCGTACTCGTGAGCGGGTGCCCAGTGTCGACGGCTTTGCTCCCTGTCGTACTCGTACAGGGTCGCCCGGACCGAGCTGTGCGCCGTACCGGTCAGCTGTTCGATGAGCAGATACAACCATGGGGGCCGATGGGGACTTCGGGTAATGCAGGTCTTCAGCGCATGCCCGGCGAGGTTGTGATCGAGGGCGAGCAGTTCCTCGACGAGTGCCCGCCGCTGGCCCGGCCCAGCGGCCGACACAAGTAGACGTACCATGAACTGCCATTTGGTGGCCGCAGTAACCTTCCACTTGACCGGCTCGGGGTGGCGGGCGTGGATCCGGCGTACGAAGGTCAAGAAGGTGTCGATCGCCTCTTGGCGGTCTATGGTGATGAGCCGTTCGGGCAGCCAGCCAAGTGCCGTCATCGCGGGTGTGAACGCCTGGAGCTGTTTGAGGTCGCCCAACTCGTAATCGGGGCCGAAGACCACGGACTCCAGTTCGGCCCGAAGTTCGTCCCGGATGCTGCGGTCGGTCGCGAGCGGCACCACCCGGGCCAGCAGCCCCGCGAGGATCTGCCGGGACAACTCCTCGCGGTTAGTTAGCCGACGCCGGGTCTCGGCCGGCTGGTCGTCGTGGTGGCGTGCCTCGGACCCTTCGCGGATGTACGTCCGCAGCACGTCTCGCAGTTGCGTCGCGTCGAGGTCGGTCCACGCGGGGTGCTCGACCATTGCCGCGGCGAACGAGAGCAGAGCGTTGATCAGTTCGGCGTCGCGAGTGCCAGCGAGCGCTCTCCCGATCTCGTCCGGCAGCGGCGCGTCGTCGGCGTGCCGGTCGACGAGAAGCCGCCAGAGCTTGTACCCCTGCCGCCGGAGATCGGGGCGGTCCTCCTCGACCATCGACCGGCGGATGGAAGCCGGTGTGGGCTGTACGGCGGCGTTGCGCAGATCGGCGGCGGACAACTTCTCCACGGCACCACACAGGTCCCGCGCGTCCTGGTTGAGCAGCGCGTCGGCACCGAGCAGCGACAGTAACCCGGGCGTGCTGCCGGCCCTGAACTGCAGGACCTTGCGGAGGTGGGTGAGGTCGACACCTTGTGACGGCGCCACGGCCTGACCTTCGGCGCTGAAGCACCAGGTGAGGGCTTGGATGGCAGAGGACACGCCCGCTGCGGCCGCGTCGACAACCACCGGGCCCAGTTCGGAAGGGGACAGCCACATGATCGCATCCGTCAGGTCCGGGGCGAAGAGCGCACGCAGGTCGTCGTCACCGAGATCCACGTTGCGCAGGGCGAGCACCCAGAACCGGCGCGCCACGCCGGGCCTGCGCAGGTCGGCACGGCATCGGACCGCTACATGGGGCGCGAACGGCAGGTCCGGCTCGGTGGTCGCTCCGACCAGCAACTCGGATCCGATCACGGTGCACATCTCCAGATCGCCGGGACCGGTCGGCACGGCCAGGGTGTCGTTCAGAGCCTGGTTCGCTGCGGCCATCGGCAGCCGAAGGATCGACGCCCCGATCCGCCGCATCCGGATGCGGCGCCACAGTTCCGCGTGCGTCCGGTCGGCGAGCACGGCGGCGACAGTGTCGATCGATCCCGAAACGCCCCGGTAGGTCAGATAGGCTCGCTGGAGCTCGGTGGTGGGATCCTGGGTGACCAGCTCACGCAGGGTGCCGTCGACCACCCCGAGGTCGGCGGGGAGGCGCAGCCCGTGCCGGCTGAGGAACTGCAACAGGTCGGTGAGGCCCTGGGTAACACCCAGCTCGCCGAATCGGGTCCAGAAGCCGAGGGCCTGCTCGCGGCAGCAGTCCGGGTCGACCTCGACCAGCGCCTCGAGCAGGAGCAGGTAGACGTGGTCGTGCCCGCGTAGCTGTGACTTGTCCTGGTTGCGCAGCCAGTTGAAGACCTCGAGCTCGGCTACCAGTTCTGCCGCGTCTTCCGGGTGCTGGACGGCGAGACGGATCACCGTCCGGACACATTCGAGTCGCAGCTCGGGGCGCTGCCACGCGGCGCTCAGGTCGCCGCGCCAGCGGTCGGCCCGCTGGTGGGTGACGGAGGGAAGTAGCCGGAGAAAATCGCGCCCGACCCGGGCGTCACAGCCGGCGAGCGCCGCCCGACCGGCAGTGGTCAGCGCTGGCGACGGCGAGCGGAATCTGGCGTACGTGCGCAGCCCGAGGACCCGAAGCCCGTGCTGCTGGTCGTTGAGCCACCCTGCCAGCAGCCGTTCGGCCACTGCGGCCGGCGTGCCGCTGCCGGCCTGCCGGCCGGCGAGCAGCAGGAGCTGACCGGCGACCTCGCCGTACAGCAGATCGTGCGGGTCCTCGGCAACGAAGGCGGCGAGCGCCTCGGCGGCGTCCGGCCCGCAGGCGGCCACCGCCCGGGCAGCGGCGTGCTCGAACTGGGTCTGGTGGAAGAACCACAGCAGGTCTGCCTTCGCCCGCACGACAAGCAGGCCGCGGGAGCGCATCAGCTCGACGGCGTCCCGGTCCCGCACGGTCGCCGCGCTGAGCCAGACCCGCAGCTCGCGCCAGCCGATGCTGATCTGGCCCTGCTCAAGCATGGCGAGCGCGGACCGCTGCACCGGCCCGCTCAGGTCGGTTTCGACGACCGGCGTGGCCCGATCGCGGTGGTCGGTGACCACGCGCCACTGCCAGAGCTGGTCGTAGAGGGCCAGGCCGTCAAGATTGGGGTCCGGGGGGTTCGGGGCGTAGAGCTCGAAGAGGATTCGCAGGGTCAGCGGGTTGCTGACCACCTCGCGCAGCGCGCGGCCCTGAATTGTGGCTTCCCTGATTACACGCGCGACTTCGTCGTGCTGGTCGCTCGGGTAGCAGGCCCGGGTGTACGCCGCGATAGCCGCTGCCACCTCGTCGCCCCTGTGATCGGTGAGGAAGGGCGGCAGTGAGACCGTCCTGATCGGCGGGTCTCCCAGGCCGTCAACCATGTCTTCGTCGTCGCGCAGTCCCAGCCAGCCGGCCTCGATCGGCCGGCAGGCCACGACCACCGGGACCGCCAAGCGGACCGCGAACCCGAGGACCTCGTCGACGGCCGCACGCGCTTCCGGGCTGTGCGCAAGCAGGTCCAAGGTGTCGACGAGAAGCACCGGACGGCGGCGTCGGCGGCGCGCCGTCCGCAGCGCTGTGGAGAGTTCCTCGATCGTGATCGCGTATTCGCCGTCGGGCCGCTCCAGCCCTCGCAGCAGCGCGGTGGCGGGAATCAGGAAGGGCATGAACCCGTCGTGCCCGGCCGATCGGTGCAGGTTCCACATCAGCGCGGTCTTGCCGTAGCCTGCCTCGCCGACGACGGCGGTCACCGACGGCGCCGACAACCGCTCCCGCAGGCCCGCTTCGACCCGTCGCGGGACGTACACCCGGCTTAGTGTGACGGAGCGGACGGTACCGAGGGTACCGACCCGGTCGCAGCTGCTCGCCGTCGCCTGGCTGAGCCGCTCGGCCTGCCGTAGGGCGGCAGCCGCAGCCTCGTCGACCGGCTCACTGCCGTCGCCCGACGTCGACCGGCTGATCTCAGCCACGGCCGCCTTGGGGTACGGCACGCCAGCAGCGTCGTCGCAGGTGCAGCGCACCAGTCGACGCAGCTCGCTGAGGACACGGGGGTCCTTGGGCGGGTACCGGCCCTGTTTCCAGTGGCTCAGGGCTTGAGGTGAGGTCCCGACGGTGATCTGCCGTTCGGGTGGCGCGGCCGCGTTGTGGTCCCGTACCGAGTCAGCCAGCTGGTCGGACAGCGACTTGGCCGACCGCCTGCCCCAGTGACCGGACAGGAAGTGCTGGACTGCGTCGCTCAGCGCCGGATAGCGCCGTTCGCTGTTCGCCGGCATTTCGCCTCTCTCGCACGTCTCGCACGTCTCGCGCGACCGGCCGCTGTATCGCGGTCGTGGCCAGCGGCGCTGTCGAAGTACGTATCGCAGCGTAACCGGGCGCCTCCCTAGACGGACCTGGCGACGGCAGCGTCCGGTGCACGGGCCACCGGCCCGCCCGCCGGGGCAGGGGCCCACCCCGGCGGACCGCATTACCGAGGACGTGATCCGCTGTGTTCCCCAGTCACCAGGTGGCCCCGCCGTGCGCCGAGGCCCCGTATCCAGTCCAAATTCCGCCGTACGCCCGGTTCGTCGGCGCGGCGGCGGCCCGGTCCGGGAGCGTGCCCGCCGCGTTCCGGGCCGTCTTCGACCGGGCCGGCGTGCCGGTCCGCGCCACCGGTGACGACTGCTGGCGGGATCCGGCGCCCGGCCTGCTGCTGGTCGGCGACCACCGGTGCCGACACGAATTCATCACCCTGTGCGCGTTGTTGGGCGCGGCGGACCGGCGGTACGCGACGGTGCTAGCGAAGCCGTACTCACGCACTGCGCGCATGCTGCGGGCCGTTGCTCCCGGCGACCCGGACATGGTCCTGCCGCTGGTACCTCGCACGCTCGCACGTGATCGGGCGAACGTGTGGAACCGAGATCTGCTGACTCGGCTGCGCCATGCGGATCGGCTGCTGAGCGCCGCCCACCTGGCCGAGGTGAACCAGCGGTCGATCGTCCGGGCGGGGCATCTGCTGGGCACCGGCCGGGCGGTAGTCATGTTCCCCACCGGCGGGGTCGACGACGCACTGCGGACGCCTTGGCGCCGGGGCGTCGGTCGTATCATCCGTGCGATCGAACCACCGGCGCGCGAGCACGTGCTCGTTGTCATGTTCCGCTGCGAGCGGTTCTCGCCCCGGCGGCTGGTCACCGCCTTGAATCGGTCGGGGGCTGCACCGCCACCGGCGATCCACGTCCGCCTGCACACCTGGGGGCACGCCGCAGAACTACCCGATGCCGCCCGCCTCCAACAGCGTTTCCGCGACGTATTCGGCTAATCGGTAACCGGGTCCGGTCAGCCGGACCCGGAATCCGACTCGATCGACGGCGGCCGAGTGCGGCTGCGGACCGCCCACTCGGCCAGATCCGCCGATACGGTCTCGCTGACCGCCGCCACCAGCACCCGGCCGGCGGTCTCCGACCGGACGTACGGCGGCAACCCGGCGCCAAACAGTGCGACCTGCCTCTCTATCTCAGACCTGACCTGCACCAGCCGGATCCAGTTCCGCTGCCAGTCGAAGATCTGCCGCAGGCCACCGCAGATCACCACGCCGGCACCGAGCAGCGCGGGGACCGCGACCGGGGTGCCGAGCGCCAGCGTCGCCGGGATGGCCGCGGCGAGCAAGAGATTGGCCAGCTCCAGCGTCTGGTGTGCCAACCGGGAGACCCGCGCCCGGGAGGCATACCACTCCCAGGTGCGGCGGACATAGTCCGGCACGGCTTCCCCGTTACGCCGAATGGTCGACAGCACCCAGTGCTGCCTGTCGCGGGTTGGCGAGGCGGTCATCGGTCTCCCGGGCGGGATCGGGGCGTGGGCTCTCCAGTATCGCATCGAATTGGACGAATCAATTCCTGCGTCGGGTCTGTGGATCTAACGGTGTTTCCGGCCTGACCCGCCAGGCGTTGTGCCTGGTGAGGAGGGTGCCGTGATGACCGCGACACTGAATGATCAGACCGGACGTAAGAAGCGATCCGAGCCGTCGGCGGAGGCGAAGGCCGCCGCTGAGTTGGTTCGGGCGGCCAAGGAACAGGGGCTGTCGTTGACGGGCCCGGACGGGCTGTTGAAGCAGTTGACCAAGACGGTCCTGGAGACCGCGTCGAACGAGGAGATGACCGGGCACCTCGGTTACGAGAAACACGAGCCCGCTGGGACCGGGTCGGGCAACATCCGTAACGGCAGCCGGCCGAAGACGGTGCTGACCGACAGCACGGGGCCGGTGCAGATCGACGTGCCGCGGGACCGGGCCGGCACGTTCGAACCGCGGATCGTCCGTAAGCGGCAGCGTCGCCTGTCGGGGGTCGACGAGGTTGTGTTGTCGTTGTATGCCAAAGGTTTGACGACCGGAGAGATCTCCGCGCACTTCGCCGAGATCTACGGGGCGTCGGTGTCGAAGGAGACGATCTCCCGGATCACCGACAAGGTGATCGAGGAGATGACCGACTGGTCGCATCGGCCCCTCGATGAGGTTTACGCGGCGGTGTTCATCGACGCCATCATCGTGAAGGTGAGGGATGGGCAGGTGAGCAACCGGCCGTTCTACGCCGCGATCGGGGTCACCCTCGACGGGGAGAAGGACATCCTCGGGTTGTGGGCCGGGACCGGTGGTGAGGGCGCGAAGTTCTGGATGAGCGTGCTGACCGACCTGCGTAACCGGGGCGTCAAGGACGTGTTCTTCCTCGTCTGCGACGGGTTGAAAGGCCTGCCGGAGGTCGTCACGAACGTGTGGCCCCGCACGATCGTGCAGACGTGCATCATTCATCTGATCTACAACACGTTCCGGCTGACCTCGCGGCGGTACTGGGACGAGTTGAAGCGGGACAGCAAGCCGATCTACACCGCGGTCAACGCCACCGCGGCCCGGGCCGCGTTCGACGACCTGGCCGACAAGTGGGGCGACCGGTATCCGGCGGTGATCCGGCTGTGGGACAACGCCTGGGCGGAGTTCATCCCGTTCCTTGACTACGACCTCGAGATCCGCACCGTCATCTGCTCGACCAACGCGAACGGGTCGTTGAACGCCCGCTACCGGCGGGCGGTCAAAGCCCGTGACCACTTCCCCAACGAACTGGCCGCGTTGAAGTGTCTGTACCTGGTGACCCGGTCCCTGGACCCCACCGGAGCAGGAAGAACCCGATAGACGATGCGCTGGAAACCCGCGTTGAACGCCTTCGCCATCACCTTCAGCGACCGCTTCCCAGCCGCTGAAACCTACTAACCAAGATCGCCAGAAACACCGTTGGCGAGACAGGCCCCAGCTCCGCGAGGGGCCAACACCTCCTACGCATGGCGGATTGATGATCGTAGGGCGCTTGCCGGTATGGTGCGGTCGGTAGTCGGTACGTCACCGGGGCGATTGGGTTCGGAAGTCGCCCCGATTGGTCTGGGGGAGGCGTCGTTGACTGGTCGTTGGGTTTTGCTTCCCGTCACCGTGGCGGGTGTGGAGCTTCAGGTCGAGGTGGCCCACCCGGTCGGTTCCGAGGAGACCGGGCACCGCGAGACGGTGCGCGACGCCGTGACGGACGCGTTCGATCGCGCCCAGGATGTGATTGTCGCGGTGGCGACGTCGACCGTGGACACCATCGCACGGCTGGGAGAGCGGTCGCTGCGACCCGACGAAGTTGAGGTCAAATTCGGTTTGAAGTTCTCGGCGAAGGGCAGCGTGATCGTCGCGGGCGTGTCGAGCGAGGCGACCATGGAGGTAGCGCTGACCTACCGCGCCGCGGCGGAGCACCAACCCCTATGACGCCTGACGAACGGGTTCCGGGGTTTCTCGGCCGGATCCTCGATGCGGCAGGCCGTCCCGAAGGCACATGTTTTCAAGTGGCGCCTGGCGTCTTCGTCACGGCGTGGCATGTGCTGCGGAACGTCAGCGCGGGCACCGACACGGGCGATATCGGCGGGCTGGTGCGGGTGGATCCGTTGGGCGGCGGAGACAGTTTCGCTGCGACAGTGATCAACGTCGACCGGGTGCACGATCTCGGTGTGTTACGCGCGGAGAGCAGGCTTCCCGCGGTCGTGCCGGGTGTGGCGGTCACGGATGACGTCGAGCTTCGCGCCGAGGTGGCGGTCACCGGTTCGGTGTACCTACCGGATGATCAGGAGTATCGCTTTCTGGATGCGCCCGGGCGGTGGGCGGGCGGCACGACCCGTGATGGGGTGCGGCTGGGTCGGTTGACGGCGAGCGATGTGATGCGGGGGATGTCGGGTGCCCCGGTGCTGGGCATCGACAACATAGTGGTGGGTGTCGTGTCGGCCCGGTACAACACCGCCGACAACTGGGGCAGGGACACGGTGTGGGTCGCGCGGACCGAAGACCTGGTGCCTCTACTTCACGACGTCCGTGTCGAGGTGCGGGCGCGAGGAAAGGCCGAGTACGTCGAGCCGCCCGCGCCGGGTGTCTGCCCCTACCCCGGCTTGTCGGCGTTCACTGCGGGTCAGGCCGACTGGTTCTTCGGCCGCAAGGAGCTGACCGCGAAACTGGTCGACAGGCTGGTGGTGGCCAAGGATCGTGGATTGCCGTTGCTCGTGGTAGGCGTGTCCGGCTCGGGTAAGTCGTCCTTATTGCGGGCCGGTCTCGTGCCCGCGTTGTCGCGCGGTGAGCTCCCGGTTCCCGGTTCCGCGGACTGGCCGCGGGTTCGGCTGACACCCGGCTCGCGGCCGCTGACCGAGTTGGTCAGCCATTTCGCGGTATTGGCGGGCACTTCCGTCGGGACCTCGGTGGACGAGGTACGGGCCGACCCGGTCAGGTTCGCGGCGCTTGCCCGCCAGGCGGCACTCGCGCACGCGGCCAGGAAGGGACTCGACGTTGCCGGGCCGGTGGTGCTGGTCGTCGATCAATTCGAGGAGATCTTCACGCGGTGCAAGGACGCCGCCGAACGTGCCGCGTTCATCGGGGCCCTGCGTGCGGCGGCCGACAGCGTCGCCGACGATGACACCACCCCGAGCGCGCTCGTGCTCGCCAGCCTGCGTACGGACTTCTTCTCCTCCTGCGCGGAGGAACCGGGCCTGGCCGGAATCCTGCAGGACAACCAGTTTCTCGTCGGGCCGATGAGAACCTCCGAACTGCGCAGCGTGGTGGAAGGGCCCGCAGCGGCCGTCGGACTCGACGTGGAGCGGGGTTTGGTCGATCGGGTGCTCGAGGACGTCGTCGGCGCCGCCGGCCATCAACCGGGCACCCTGCCGTTGCTTGCGTATGCGTTGGAGGCCACCTGGAACAAGCGACGAGGCAACACCATGGCCCTGGCCAGTTACCAGGAATCCGGTGGCGTACGGGGCGCGATCAGCGAGGCGGCGGAGAAGCTGTTCACCTCGATGTCCGAGCCGGATCAACGGATCGTGCGGCGGTTGTTGCTGGCACTGGTGGCAGTCGGTAACGGTGTCGATGACACCCGTCGCCGGGTGCCGAAGCCGGAGCTGACCGGTGGTGACGACGACTCGGTGACGGTACTCAACCGATTGGTCGCCACCCGGCTGGTCGCCGTTGACGAGGGCACCGTTGAGATCGCCCACGAAGCCCTGTTGCGTGCCTGGCCACGGTTGACCATCTGGCTAAGCGAGGACCGGGCTGGTCTCGTCGTACACCGCAGGCTTACTGATGCGACGAACGACTGGCTGAACCTGGATCGGGATAGCGGCAGCCTGTATCGGGGCGCTCGGCTAGCCGACATCCGGGCCTGGCTGGCCGAGCGCGACGACCGCGCGACCGGCCTCTCGGACGTGGAACGCGAGTTCGTCGCGGCAAGCGAGGCGGCGGAAGCGTTCGCACGGGAAGCCGTCCGGCGCAACAACCAGCGACTGCGTCGTGGGGTGGTGGCGCTGGCCGTCCTGCTCGTGGTCGCCGTGGTTGCGGGCGGGCTGGCGGTGTGGCAGCAGCGGGTCGCGGACGATCAACGGTCCCTTGCAGAGCAGCAGCGTGCCGTCGCGCTGTCCCGGCTGTACTCGTCGGAGTCATTGACCGCACGCGACACCGATCCGCGCCGGTCGCTGTTGCTGGCGGTAGCAGCATGGCAGGCCGCGCCGACTGAGGAGGCGCGCGGCGCTATCCTCAGTGCACAGAGCGTTCCCTACCGAGGTACGCTCGGCCCTCTTGAGGCCCGGCTGTTCGATACAGATCTCAGTCCTGACGGCACGCTCGCCGCGACAGCGACCACCGACGGTACGGTCACGCTGTGGGACACGACGAGTCATCAACGGCTCGCCGCGTTGACTGGCAAAGATGGCGAGCTTCCGATCGTCGAATTCAGCCCGGACGGAGCTATCCTCGCCACTGCCCATGGCAATAGTGAACCCGCCGAGAAACGGCTGAGGCTGTGGGACGTGCACGCCCGCAAGCTGATTCACAGCTTGCCCGGCGACGCCCTGAGCGTCGCTTTCAGCCAGGACGGGACCCGGATCGCGACCGCTTCCCGGAACGAGCCCACCATCGTGCTGTGGGATGTGGAAACCGGACGCCGGATGCGTACCTACGACAAGGGCGGCAGCGCGTTCGGAGTCGCGTTCAGCCCGGACGGTTCGCTGCTCGCGGCGGGTGGCGGGGATAACAGCGTCCGGATATGGCAGACCGCCACCGGACGTCAGGTAGCGGTTCTGGCGGGACACGAGAAGTACGTGACAAGCGTTGATTTCAGTATGAATAGCTGGCTGCTGGCCAGCGGCAGTGCCGATGGGACGGTGCGGCTGTGGGACGTACGCAACGGGCGGGCAGCGAGTGTGCCGGTACTGCGCCCGCCCGGCGGAGACGAGTTCATCAGGGAGGCGGAGTTCAGTCCGGACGGGCGACATGTGATCGCCGGTTTGAACCGAAGCAAAAGCGTGCAATGGTGGCGGGTCACCGACGGTGCCGCCATCCGTTCCTTTGTCGGACACACCGAAAGCGTCGGGTCAGTCGGGTTCAGCCAAGATGGGCACTCCGTGCTCAGCGGCAGCCTCGACCGGTCGGCGATTCTGTGGCGGGCGCAGACCAATGTGATTGACCAGTCACACCCACCCACCCGCGTGGCGTTCAGTCCGGATCGCCCTCTGCTGGCGTTTACCCGAGACAAGGCCGTCACACTGTGGGACATGACCAAACAGTCCGTTGTCCGAGAATTGAACCCAGGCGTAATCAACTCGCTTTCTTTCAGGCCGGACAGCGGCGAACTGGCGACGGCAGGTGCCGACGGGAGAGTGCGTCTGTGGAATACCACCAGCTGGCAGCACGGTACCCCAGGAAGTATCGGCGACGATGTAATACCTTATTTCGTCCGGTACAGTCCGGACGGAAAGGCCCTGGCTGTGATCGGCGGCCCGTCCCGGGACACGATGTCTTCAGGTGAGGCCGAATTCCCAAGCCGTTTTCTGTTGGTGCGATGGGACCTCACTAACTCCGACGCGTCGCCGGTTCGGATAACCTATGAAGTCAACGACGTGTCAAAGGACCCTTATCCGGGTGGCGAGATGGCTTTTTCCCCGGATGGGAGTTTGATCGCCGTCCCATTGAGTAACGGGATGATCGAGCTCCGCGAGGCGCGTACCGGTGATTTGATCCACACCGTGGATGGCCACCATGGTCTTGCCACCACCGTGGCGTTCAACAAAGACGGTACGATGTTGGCAAGCGGTGGCAGCGACCGGAACCTACGGTTGTGGGATGTTGCTACGCGAAAGCAGATCGGCGCTGCGTTGAGTGGGCACAACGGCTCGATCAGAGGACTGGCTTTCCTACCGAACGGCGGCACACTTGCGTCGGTCAGTGACTACGATGTATCGCTGCGGCTGTGGGACGTTTCGGCACACCGATTCCTGGCGGCGGTGCGCACATCCGGCTCCTCGAACGCTCTTGCCGTGCAGTCCGGTACCGGACTCATCGCCGTGGCAGGTGCGAATTCACAAGTAAGCATCGTGGATCCCGATCCCGATCGGGCGGTGTCCGACGCATGCTCCGCCTTCCGTGGCAGGCAGACGGTTGCCGAGGCGTGGAAAGCCACCGGCAATGATCCGGACCAGGCCCCACGATGCTGAGTTGTGGTCCTCGGCGATTCATGCCAGGGCAGATCGGCCAACTGCAAAGGTATTGCGGTGTCTGCGAAGTCCACCCTTGGTAACAGATCGATAAACATACCTTTACCAGTGGTTTGTTGGTAGGTCCACGTGAGATGGATCCAGCTGGCGGCACGTAGGCCCCGGAGGCCCCACCCCTGTGCCGTGCCAAAACTAGACGCACCGGCTGTGAGCTGTGGCATCGTCTGGCCGCTGCATGATCGCTTGATGATGGTCCGGATGCTATATCTGATCATGGTTCGGGTGTTCGGCTGGCTTGCGCTGCTCACCAGAAGCGACGCGACCAAGACCGCGGAGTTGCTCGTGCTACGGCATGAAGTCGCCGTGCTGCGCCGTCAGGTCGGTCGGGCACGACCGTCGTGGCCGGATCGAGCGGTGCTGTCCGCACTGACGCGGCTACTGCCCCGCGTGCTGCGGAAGCACCGGATCGTGACCCCGGCGACCCTGCTGGCCTGGCATCGTCGCCTGGTCCGGCGGCAATGGACGTATCCGAGCCGGGCGGGCCGTCCCCCGATCAGCGACGATGTTAGGGATCTGATCGTGCGCATGGCTCGGGAAATCCTGGCTGGGGGCATCGCCGGATCCAGGGCGAACTCGTCGGGGTCGGGCACCACGTTGGTGCCGGCACGATCCGCCGGATCCTCGCTCGTACCAGGATCGGACCGGCCCCACGCGGCGTCGACACCTCCTGGCGGACCTTTCTGCGCGCCCAGGCGTCCGGGCTACTCGCAACGGACCTCTTTCATGTGGACACCGTGACGCTGCGGCGGTTGTACGTCCTTTTCGTGATGGAGGTCGCCACCCGCAGGGTGCACATCCTCGGCGTCACCGCGCATCCGACCGCGGCCTGGACCACCCAGCAAGCCCGCAACCTGGTCATGGACCTCGACGAACGGATCGCGTCGTTCCGGTTCCTGATCCGCGACCGCGACGCGAAGTTCACCCGGCCCTTCGACGCGGTCTTCGCCGCCGAGGGCATCGATGTGGTCAAAACTCCGCCACGGACACCTCGGGCGAACTGCTACGCCGAACGGTTCATCCGCAGCGTTCGACGGGAGTGCACCGACCGGATCCTGCTCTACAACGAGCGCCACACCCGCACCGTGCTCGACGAGTACGCCGCTCACTTCAACGGACACCGACCACATCAGAGCCTCGCTCAACATCCACCGAACCACGACCCAGCCGTGGTTATCCCGATCAACGCCCCGATCCGACGCCAACGAATCCTGCACAGGCAGTGCTTCCGACGTCACCACTGGACTCGCGGTGACCAGCGAACGCCCGTGCGGTCGCATAGCTGAACGTGCGCTCGACCCACGTGATGACGGTGTGCCGTAACCAGTGCACGCTGATACCTTGCGTGGCGACCCAGGGCAGGTGCTCGCCGATCCGGGTCCAGAGGTGGTCGTAGCGCCGGTACGTGACAGGACGACGATGGCGGAACCAGAAGAGCTTGCCCGTGGGATCGCCGTCGCCGCGTTCGCCCCAGTGCGCGAGCAGGTGCCGCATCAGCGTGGGCGACACCGGCTGCCAGCGCTCAGTCCCACCCTTCTCCCGGAGACGGACAAGGCACTGCCTTTCGTCAAGGTCACAACGTCGGAGGCTGAGCGCTCCCCCGCGCCGGCAGGCGGTCTCGGTATGAAAACGCAACAGCAGCGAGTCCAGCGTGGGATCGTTGCCGGTGGTAGCGGCGATCTCGGTGATCTCGGTCAGTCGCTTGTCCGCCAACGCGTGCCGGTTACTGGCCTGCCGCCGTGGCTTGGCCACCCGAGCGGCCGGGTTGTCGGCCTCACTGACGAGCCCGTTGTCGACCGCCCGCTTGTAGAGACACCGCATCGCCGCGACGTAGTTCTCCTCGGCACCGCTCCCCCCGCGACCGTTGCGACGGATGACACGATTAGCCCGGATCCGCTTGCCCAAGCTTTCGATCTCCAGCGGACCGGGTTCGTTCAACCGCCGGGAACCCCACTCGTCAACGACCCGATTCCAGTAGGTCCCGTACGCCTTCAGCGTTCCTGGCATGACCGCGGCGGCGACCTTGGGGACGAACTCCGCGAACGTCGGTACCAGGGGCCGGTTCGCCTGCGCTCCCGCCAGCAGATCGGCGGGAGTAACCCCGAGCTTGGCGAGCAAGACCAGCGCAGCGTCAACCTCGGGTCGCCCCGAAGCCCCAACATCAACGCTCATGCGGCATCACCGCCGAACACGTCGGCGTGATGCCGGGTGATCATTGCGTCGAGCGCCGCCGGCGGATGGACAACCAATCGCCCCGCGTGCGGGTCGGCGACGAGCAGGACGCGGCTGCCAGCCTCCAGCCCGCACCAACGGCGAACAGGCGCGGGCACCCGAAGATGACCCTTCGGCGACAGCCGGACCGGACCACCTCGGTCGGCGGACACCACCACAAGACCGCCGCGCTCCCGGCATGTCACCGAAGTCCCGGGCACCCAGCCCAGCGAACCGAAGACGAGCCGCGAGGCGACCCGCCCACGATCATCGATCGCGGCAAACCCGTAGATGGACGAGCGCCCGCGAGGGGCCATCAGCCGAGGCACGGAGACATGCCGGTAGCCGACGGCGGGAAGAGACTGGCCCGGCCGCCCCGCGCGAGCCTTCCGGACCTTCGGCGGGATGAGCGGTGCCACAAGGCTGGTCACGACGACCACCTCTGACGCGGTCGATGACCCGCTGACACCGGTCGTCGGAAGCTACCGCAACGTCCTGAACCGCAACGTCCTGAGACGTGTTCAAGTAGCAGGATGCTGATGTTGCACAGATGCCACAGTTTTGTGTCCGAGGGGGGACTTGAACCCCCACGCCCTATACGGGCACTAGCACCTCAAGCTAGCGCGTCTGCCATTCCGCCACCCGGACTTACATGCCTTTCCACCGTTGACCTCAGAGCAGTTTCACGCTCGTTGGCTGCCCGGCGGGCCGCACGGTGGATTACTGTACACGCCAGGCGTCGATCATGCACAACGCCCACCACTCACCATCCTGACCTGGGCATATGTCCGTTCACGCGAAATCTCGATGGTGTCCTTGGGCACCCGCGCGGCACGATGACGCGATGACGATCACGCGTACGAACCCGGATGGGATGCACCCGACTCCGGGGTATCACCACGTGACGGTGGTGGCCGCCGGACGTACCGCCTATCTCGCTGGGCAGTGTCCTCTGGACCCCGGCGGTTCGCTGGTGGGTCCGGGCGACGTCGGCACCCAGGTCGACCAGGTGGTCGCGAACACCCTGACCGCGTTGGCCGCGATCGGCGCCGCACCCGAGGAGGTCGTCCGGACGGTGATCTACGTGGTCAGTGACGACCGTACGGTGTTGGCCACGGTCTGGTCGCGCCTGCGCGAATCGCCGCTCGCCGCCGCGTTCACCAGTGCCAGCACCCTGCTCGGAGTGGCGCAGCTGGGTTTCCCGGGGCAACTGGTGGAACTCGACGTCACCGCCGCCCTGGCCTAGCGCCAGCACCCGCCCGCTGTCCAGAATCCGACACGCGGAACGTCACTGGTCGACCGGATCACGACGGAACCGGTGCGGCCGGGTGGCGGGCCGGCCGGTGCGACGGGCACGATGGCGACGTGTCCCAGCCGCCGCCCCTACCCGCCGTCCGACGCAACGCCCAGGCGCTCTCCGACGCCGGTGACTCCCCTGCCGCCCGCCGACTGCTCACCCAGGCTATCGAGGCGGGCCGGCCGGCGTACGGGGAGGACGACCGGGAGGTGCTGGCCACCGGGCATCTGCTGGCCCGGCTGCACGTACAGGCGGATGATCCGGCCGGTGCGCGGCGGGTGCTGGAGGAGGCGCTCGCCGCCGGTCTGCGTCGCTGGGGTGAGGGCGATCCGCTGCTGTTGGCGATCTCGTTCGACCTCGGCACGGTCGCCGAGGAACTGGGCAACCGGCACGAGGCTCGCCGCAACTTCACCAGGGTGGCCACCGCCGGGCCTGCGGCGCTCGGCGCCGACCACTGGACGGTACGGGCAGCGCGCGAGTACCTCGACGGCTCGCCCTCGGCGGGTGGTGTCGGGACGATCCCGGAGCCAACCGCCCCCGCGTTTCCGCTGACCGTCCCGAGGATCCCGCCGTCGTTCACCGCCGCTGCGCTCGACGGCACCGCCGGAGCCACCGTGCCGAGCGCTCCGGTAGGCCCGAAGCAGCGGACCGACGGGTTGCCGCCGCCGCCGACCGACGGGATTGCCGGACCGGACACCTCGGTCGCGCCCCCGCCGAACCGGGCCGTACCGCCCCCCGTCACGGCCGGGTTCACCTCCACCACGGCCCCGGACGCGGCACCATCGATCGCCCCCCGGTTCACTCCGACGACCGCTCCGGACGCACCGCCACCCGCCGCGCCCCGGTTCACCCCGAGCCCGAGCCCGAGCTTCAGCCCAAGCCCGGAGGCACCGCCGCCGGCCACGCCCCGGTTCAACCCGGCTCAGGCCCCCACCTCGCCGGGTCCGGCCGCGCCAACCCCACCGGGGCCGATCCCACCGGGGCCGACGCAAGCCGCACCTCACCCTTCGGTGACGGCGCCACACGAGGCTCCGACACCACCGGCACCGCGGGCGTGGCCGGGACAGGGAACCTCCGAGCCGACCCACCCGCCGGGCCACGCGGCCCACCCGCCGGGCCCGCCGGCGTACCCGTCGGACCAGGTCACATATCCGTCGGCGCAGGCGGCGTACCCGTCGAGCCATCCGGCGTACCCGTCGGGGCAGGCTGCGGCGGTGGGGCCGTACCAGGTGATCACGACGCCGGCCCCGGTGGTGCCGGCAGCCGCCCCGCCGGGCCGGGGTCACGGTGCGGTGATCGCGGCCGGGATCGCGGCCGCGGCGGCGGTGCTGGCGGCCATCGTGGTGGTGGTCGTCACGCTGCTCGACCAGCCGGCCTCGCCGACCGGGCCGGACACCGGGCCGAGTGTGGGGACGGAGGCGGGGCCGGGTGCCGGTGGGGTTCCGCCGAGCCAGCTTGCCCTCCGGGACAACGGTACGGCGATCACGATCACCTGGACCGATCCGAGCGCCGGTACGGTGTCCTTCATCGTGGCCGGTGGCCGTCGGGGCCAGCCGCTGGGTCCGATGGCGACCGTCGATCCGGGTGCTACCAGCCACACGGTGAACGGGTTGAGCGCCAAGGTCGACTACTGCTTCACCGTGGTCGCCGTCTACTCGACCGAGGTGGTCGCAACGGCCGAGCAGGTCTGTACCGACCGGGGATAGACGCGGCGGTAGGGTCCATTGTCGGCACCGGCTGTGTCCACAGCCGCACCCGGCGGGTTCCCACCCGGATTGACCAGGCCATATGATGGCACCCGGTTTCTGGGAGGCGCGCGGTCGGATCCGGCCGCGATCAGGTGAGAGGCGGCCGGCTGTGGTCACCACAGACAACGGCACCACGAGCACCAACGACCCCGGCGGCAGCGACCCGTCGACGACGACCGGCCCGGCGCGGCGGTCCCGGAGGATGCGGGGCGGCCTGGTCACGATCGGCACGGTGGGCGCGTTGGTCGCGGCGATGGGGTTGACCGTGCTCGGGCTCGGCGCGGCCGACAACGCGGTTGCCAGCTTCGATGCCAGTTCCTGGTTGTGGAGCACGGCGCGCAGCGAGTTGGCCCGGGTCAACGGGATCACCGCGCGGGTGGACACCCGGATGCAGTTGCCGCAGGGGCGCAGTCATCCGATGCAGGTGGCCCAGACGGACAAGATGCTGGTGCTGCGTGATCTCACCACCGGCCAGATCAGCTCCCTCGACCTTGCCACGCTCCAGGTGGTCGCCCGTACGCAGACGACCTCCGGGCTCGGGGTCAACGTCGCGCTGCACGAGGACTCGGCGTTCGTGGTCGACGCGGTCCAGGGCGTCGTGCGCCAACTCGACCCGCGTTCGCTGGCGCCGATCGGCGAGCCGGTGCGGTTCCTGCCGGGGATCACCGGTGGTGCGTTCGACGGCAAGGGCCGGCTCTGGATCGGGGTGCCGAGCGAGGGCACGGTGTCGGCGATCACCCCGGCGGCGCTGCCGTCGGCCGCCGCCTCGCCGGCCGGTGGGTTGAGCCCGAAGGAGGTACGCAGCCTGACGGTCGCCGAACCAAGTCACGACCTGGCCCTCTCCACCCTGGACGACGGGGTGGCGGTGCTGGACCGGACGGCCGGCATGCTGACCACGGTCCGGGGCGAGGAGCAGCCGCGTACGGTCAAGCTGGACGTGAGCGGGCCCGCCGTCCTGCCGGTGCGTTCCACCGGGTCGCAGGTGGCGGTGACGGTGCCGGACGACCGTAACGTCTACGTGGTCGGTGACGGCGCGGTGCAGCAGCGGTTCGCGGTGCCGGGTGCGGGTCCGTTGAGTCCGGCGGTCGCCTGGGCGGACCGGTTCTACTGTGCCGACGAGCAGACCGGGACGGTCTACTCGTTCGACGCGGCCGGCAAGCAGGTTGACAAGATCGAGATTGCCGGGGCGAACGGGCCGCTGGAGTTGGAGGTGCGGGAGAACCACCTGTTCATCAACGCACCGAACTCGGCGAACGCGCAGGTGGTCGACGACAAGAACTCCGCCCGGCCGGTGAACAAGTATGCCAACGACATTCTCGGTGGGGATCCGCCGCCGGTCGCCCCGCCGCCGGCGCCGCCGCAGAAGCCGCTGGTCGGCAAGCCGGGTGCGCCGAGGAACGTGACCGCGTCGGCCGGTAACTCGCAGGCGCGGGTCACCTGGCGGGCGGCACCGGCGAACGGGTCGGCGATCACCCGGTACGTGGTGGAGGGTGCCGGCAAGGAGGTCGAGGTCGGTGCGAACCAGCGCTCGTTGGAGTTCACCGGGCTGACCAACGGGGAGTCGTACCGGTTCTCGGTCCGGGCGGTGAACGCGAAGGGCACCGGGCCGGCGAAGACGAGCAACGCGGTGGTGCCGACGTCCGAGGTGCCGGATCCGCCAGCGAGCGTGACCGCGCAGGAGCGCCCGGACGGCACGGTGCTGGTGAAGTGGCCGGCGGCGAACGGCCAGGGCTACAAGATCAGCCGGTACGCGGTGACCGCGATCTCGGCCGGTGCCACCTCCCTGGCCGGTGAGTCGACCAAGACCGAACTCGTCATTCCGGCCGGTGAACTCGACTACGGCAACCAGTACGCGTTCCAGGTCGTCGCGGTCAACGAGAAGGGCGCGGGATCGACCCCGTCGCCGGTGAGCAACTCGGTGGTGCCGTTCGCCAAGCCGGACGCGCCGACGAATCTCGCCGCGACCACGGTGGCCGGTGAGGCCGGGGCGATCTCGGTGGTCTGGGCCGACGCCCGCGACAACGGCCGGGCGGTGACGAAGTACGTGGTGACGGCCGGCGGCAAGACCGTCGAGGTGACCGAGCCCCGGGTGAAGCTGACCGGGCTCGGCGACAGCCAGACGATCACGGTGCGGGTGCACGCGGTCAACGAGGCCGGTGCCGGTGCGGAGGCGTCGGACACGGCGCGTACGGTGGCGCCGCCTCGGGTGACGGTCACCGGCAGCACCGCCGACGCCACCTCGATCACGGTCAACTTCACCGTGGACGCCGGTGGTGGGCAGGCCACCTGTTCGGTGACGCCGGCCGGGCGACCGGCGGTCAACGGCGCCTGTTCCAGCATCCGGGCCACCGGGCTGACCCCCGGCACGAACTACACCTTCAAGGTCATCGCGAACAACGCCGCCGGCCCCGGCGAGGGCGCCGGTGCCCAGCGGACCAACGACCTGTTCGGGATCGCGACCTGCAACAACGGCGAGAACGGCGACACCGCCACCTACTGCGACCGGGAGCGCGACGGGCGCAACGGTAACGAGATCTTCCGGGTGCCCGAGCAGGACAACGCCCGGCAGGCCGGCTGGGCCAAGCCCGGCACCCGGTTGCAGGCGTACTGCAAGGTGCAGGGTGATGACGTCGACTCGTACATCTACAACAACCAGAAGCGCAGCACCTGGTGGGTGCAGGTGAATTTCGAGGGGCGCAACTACATTCCGTGGGCGTGGTTGAACCTGGAGGGCGGCGACAACATCAACGTCCTGCCGAACTGCTGAACGGCGAGCGGGCCGCCGACGACCCGACCGCTGCCGAGGAACCGACCGTCACCGAGGAACCGACCGTCACCGAACCGGACCGACCGCGCGAGGAGCACCGTCCGCCGATGAACAGCCACGAGCCGCTCAGCCCGCAGCACGTGCAGGGCTTCGCCGCGCTGGCCGCCCGGCTCGCCGACGCCGTCAGTTCGGTGGTGCTCGGCAAGCCGGAGGTGGTCCGGTTGGCGCTGACCGCGCTCTTCGCGCAGGGTCACGTGCTGCTGGAGGACGTACCGGGGGTCGGTAAGACGACCCTGGCGCGGGCGATCGCGGCGACCGTACGCGGGCAGTGGCGGCGGATCCAGTTCACCCCGGACCTGCTCCCCTCGGACGTCTCCGGGGTGACGATCTTCAACCAGGCGACCCGTGGCTTCGAGTTCCATCCGGGGCCGGTGTTCGCCAACATCGTCATCGCCGACGAGATCAACCGGGCGTCGCCGAAGACCCAGTCGGCGCTGCTGGAGGTGATGGAGGAACGGACCGTGACCGTCGACGGCGTACGGCACCCGGTCCCCCAACCGTTCCTCGTCGTCGCGACGCAGAACCCGGTCGAGATGGACGGCACCTACCGGTTGCCGGAGGCGCAGCTCGACCGGTTCCTGGTGAAGTTGACCATCGGTTACCCGGACGAGGCGGTCGAGATCGAGGTGCTGCGCGGGGCGACGGTCCGTTCACCGGAGGCGCTGGAACCGGTGACCGACACCGCCACCGTCGGCGAGATGGTGCGGATGGCCCAGCGGGTGCACATCGCCGATCCGCTCTACGCGTACGCGGTCCGGTTGGCCGCCGCGACCCGCAGCCACGCGCAGGTGCGGGTCGGGGTGAGCCCGCGCGGGGTGATCGCGTTGACCCGGGCGGCGTGCGCGTACGCGCTGATCGACGGGCGGGCGTGGATCCAGCCGGAGGACCTGAAGGCGCTGGTCGAACCGGTCTTCGCGCACCGGATCCTGCTCTCCCCCGACGCCCAGGTGCGTGGGGTGACCGCCGCCGACGTGCTGCGTCAGGCGGTGGCGTCGGTGCCGGTGCCGCTCCCCTCCGGTCAGCTCACCCGGACCGGAGCCTGATCCGGCCCGCCCATGACGATCACTTCCCGGGGCATCGGCCTGCTCGTCGGTGCCTGCCTCCTGCTGCTGCTCGGATTCCGGTTCGGGTATCCCGAGCTGACCCTGCTCGGCACCGCCGCGGCGATCGCGGTCGGCTGCGCGGTCGCTGCCGCCGCCTGGCGTCCGCGGCTCGACGTGGACCGGCACGCCGATCCGGACCGGGTCGGTCGCGGTGAGCCGGCGACGATGACGCTGACCGTACGCAACGGTGCCCGGCTCCGGTCGGCGAACCTGATCGCCGAGGACCGGTGCGGCAACCGGCCGGTGCCGGTGCCCCTGCTGCGGCTGCGTCCAGGCCGGGACACCACGGTCAGCTACCCGGTGCCGACCCGCCGCCGGGGCGTGGTGCCGGTCGGCCCGTTGCGGGTCACCGGTCGGGACGCGCTCGGGCTGGTGGTGGTGGCCCGCGCACACGGCGAGGTGGCCCGGGTGTGGGTGCATCCGAGGATCCATCCGCTGACGGCCGTGCCGGCCGGCGTGGCGCGGAGCATGGACGGCCGGGTGGACCGGGTGCCGCACGGCTCGATCACCTTCGACTCGCTGCGGGAGTACGTGGTCGGCGACGAGTTGCGCCGGGTGCACTGGCGGACCAGTGCCCGGATCGGTGAGCTGATGGTCCGGGAGAGCCTCGACACCAGCCTGCCGCAGTTGGTGGTGCTGCTCGACGACCGGGCCGCCGCCCATCCGGTGGTGGTCGGCGGGGTGGCGGAGAGCTTCGAGTCGGCCTGTGAGGCGGCCGCCTCGGTGGTGGCCGCCGCCCGCCGCGACGAGCTGCCGGTGACCCTGGTCCTGGTCGCCGATCCGGGGACGGGTGACGACTTCCTGGACCGGCTCGCCGCCGCCGAACTGCGTACGACGCCCCGGATCGCGACCGAGGCGCCCGACGGCGTCGACGGGGGCGGTGAACCGCTGCGGGCCGTACTCAACCGGCTGCGGCAGCAGCGACTCGGCGACACCCTGATCTTCCTCACCGGGCCGGGTGGCCGCGACGACCTGGGGCAGCTCGGGACGCTGCGGGCGGCGTACCCGTCGGTCCTGGCCGGGGTCTTCGGCGACCCGGCGCGGACGCCGGCCGAGCCGGCCGGGGTACGGGTGCTCGACGTGGCCGACGGGGTCGAGTTCGCCGCCGAGTGGGACGGGGTACGCCGGTGGTGAGCCGTCTGCGGGTCGCCCCGCTGCTGCGGGCGATCCCGGTGCCGCTGGCCCTGATCACCATGATCGGTCTGGCCGGGGCGGTTCTCGGTCGGGTCTACGCCGGCGGGCTGCTGAGCCAGCTGCTGCTCGGCGCGGCGGTCGGTTCGGTCGGTGTCAGCGTCGCCGCCCGGCGGCTGCCGTCCTGGCTGGTCGCACCGGTGTCGGTGCTGGCCATGGCGGGCTACACCGCGTTCGCGTTGCGGTTGGCGGCGCAGCGCGCCGAACTGCCCGGTGGCTTCGCCGAGCTGGTCGCCGAAGCCGGCCGCAACGGCATTCCCCGGCTGCTCACCGCGATGATCCCGGTCGAGCCGGTGCCGGACACCGTGATCGTGCCGCTGGTGGCGACCTGGCTGGCCGGACTCGCCGGGGCCGAGGTCGCGGTCCGCGCCGGCCGGGTGCTGCTCGGGTACGCCGCACCGGTGCTGCTCTACGCCGGGGCCCTGTACGTGGTCGGTCCGAACGCCGAGCCGGCGATCTGGTGGACGGTGGTGTTCGCCGCCGCCGCCGCGATCGGGCTGGCCGTACCGTCAACAAGCGCCGTACCGTCGCCGAACGCCACACCGTCGACGAGCGCCGGACCGGCCGACGGCGAGGCGACGGTCGCCCCGGCGGTACGGGCCGCGATCCGGGCCCGGATGCTCGCCGGCACCGCCGCCGGGGTGGTCCTGGTCGTCGGCCTCGCCGCCCTGCTGGCACCGGTGGTCGCCGGCCGGGTCGGCGGCACCCCGGTCGACCCGCGCCGGTACGTGCAACCGCCCCGGGTGGACAGCCTGGACGAGAACCCGCTGATCCGGATCTCCGGTTGGGCGCTCGACCCCGACCAGAAGCTGCTCGACCTGCGCACCACGGGTGCACCGGCACCGGCCGGCGACGACGCCCCGCCGGTCGGGGACGGTGGCACCCCACCGGACGGGGCCGAGCAGCCCGACGGCGAGGACGGGGAAACCGGCGGCCGGGTCGGTGATCCGGGGCCGGCCACGACCTCGCCCCGCGCCGGTGGCGTACGGGTCCGGCTCGCGGTGCTCAGCGACTACGACGGGGTCACCTGGCGGGTCGGCGCCACCTACCGCAACGCCGGTCGGATCCTGCCCGCCGTGGCGCCGCCGCCGAACGTGACCGTGGACCGGATCCAGCAGGAGATCACGATCGGTGAGCTGGCCGGGCGGCTGCTGCCGGCGGTGCCGACGCCACGGGAGGTCGCCGGGGCGCGGGTCGCGTACGACCAGGGCAGCGGGACGCTGATCCGGCCGGAGGGGCTGACTCCGGGGCTGCGGTACGCGGTCACCTCCGTTCGGGAGGAACCCGACCCGAACCTGCTGCCCTCGGCGAACGTACCCGCCGGTGAGCAGGTGGTCCGGGTACTGCGGGTCGCCGACGGGGTGCCCGATCCGATCCGGCGGCTCGCCGACCAGTTGGCCACCGACAACGGTGCCCCGTACTCGCGGGCGGTGGCGGTCGAGGAGTTCCTGGCCGAGCACTACCGCCTGGTCGCCGACGCGCCGAGCGGGCACGCGTACCCGAACCTGAACTTCTTCCTGTTCGGTCCCCGTAACGGCGGCGGCCAGCGTGGCACGTCGGAGCAGTTCGCGGCCACGTTCGCGGTCCTCGGCCGGCTGATGGGGCTGCCGACCCGGGTGGTGGTCGGTTTCCACTCGGCGTCCGGGCAGGGCCCGGTCACCGGCCGGGACGCGTACGCCTGGCCGGAGGTGCTCTTCGACGAACTCGGCTGGGTGGCGTTCGATCCGCTGCCCCGCCCGGACACCGAGCCACGACCGGTCGAGGAGGACTTCACCCCGAAGCCGCAGGATCCGCCGCCGGTGCAGGACGAACCGGCGCCGGACGCCACACCGACCCCGCAGGCCAGTGCCGGTCCGGTTGCCGCGCCGGCCGACGGCTCCGGTCCCACGTTGCCGGTGCTGGCCGGTGGCGGGTCGGGTGCGTTGCTGCTGGTGCTGGCCGGTTTCGTGCTGGCGGTAACGATCATGCGACGGGGGCTGCGGCGGCGCCGGTTGGACGAGGGCAGCCCGGCGGACCGGATCGCCGGGGCGTGGCGGGAGGTGACCGACGCGCTGCGGCTGGCCGGTCACCCGGTCGCCGCCCACCTGGACGCGACCGAGGTGGCGGCGTACGCGGCCGAGATCGCCGGGGCCCCGGCGTCGGTGCCGGCCGCGACCGGCTCCGGGGCGTCACCGAGGAGACGACCGTCGCCGGGACCACGGACCAGCCCGCCGCCGGCACCGGAGCCGTCCGGGACCGCACCGCCGGTGGTGCCGCCGATCGACGAACTGGCGACGCTGGTCAACGTGGCGACGTTCGCGCCCGGCACGGCCAGCGACGAGCAGGCCCGACACGCGGGCAGCCTCGCGGTCGGTTACACCACGGCGCTGCGGGCGGTACGGCCCTGGTGGCGCCGGGTGCTCTGGTCGGTGCACCCCGGCCCGCTGCGCTGGCGCCGCTGACCGGCACGGTCACCCCGCCACCAGAACGAGCCGGCTCATCAGTTCGTCGGCATCCGGCCCGTCGGCTCGTGAGCTCGCAGGCTGGTCAGCATCCGTCGACGGCCGCCGTGACCTGCGCCGCGGTGTACCGCTCGGCCGGGGTCGCGGCCGTGGGCCGCTCCGGAGACGGCGCCGGGTCGACGTGGGCGGCGGACGACGCCGGACCGAGTTGGGCGATCAGGGTGGTGAGCGGGGCGATCCCGCCGGTGGAAAGCTCGGGCGTGGGCAGCAGGGCGATGACCGGTACGTCCACCCCGGCGTCGGCGTACGCGCCGACCTGCGCCCGGCACTCCTCCGGTGACCCGTGCACCACCAGCGCGTCGACGAGTTCGTCCGGCACCGCCGTACCGGCGCCCCGCCGGTCGCCGGCGTCCCACGCCCGCCAGACCGGGCCGAGAACCGAGGACCGGCCGAGCCAGCGGTGGAACTCCGCGTACGCCGGCACGGTCAGATAGCTCGTGATCATCCGCCGGCCCAGGTTGCGGGCGTATTCGGCGTCCTCGGTCGGGCAGACGAAGATCCGGGCGGCGACCTCGAAGCCGGGCCGCCGCTCGCCGAGTTCGGCCAGCACCCTCGGCACGTCCGTGGCGGCCAGCCAGTTGAGGATCACCCCGTCCGCCTCGGCGCTGGCCAGCCGCAGCATCCGGGGGCGCAGGGCGGCGAGCAGGATCGGCGGCGGTACGGCCGGCGGCCGCTCCAGTCGGAACCGGCGTACGGCGAAGGTGTCGTAGTGCTCGTCGACCGCCTCACCGCGCAGCGCCGCCCGCAGGAACCGCAGCATGTCCCGGGTACGCCGGTACGGCTCGACGTAGTCGACCGCGTTCCAGTCCCCCACCACGACCGGCGACGAGGCGCCGATGCCGAGCGCGAAGCGCCCCGGTGCCGCCTCGGCCAGTGCCGCCGCACTCATCGCCAGCAGCCCCGGGCCACGGGTGTAGACCGACGCGATCGCCGTACCGAGGCGCAAATCGGGGCGCCAGGCGGCGGCCAGGGCGAGCGGGGTGAAGGCGTCCGACCCGTTCACCTCCGCCGACCACAGGTCGGTGAAGCCGGCCTCGGCGAGCGCGGTGTAGGTCGCGGCGTGGTCGGCCAGCGGCAGCCCACTGAACGGCACCGTCATACCCCAACGTTTCGTCACCGGTCGATCGTGCACGGTAACCGGGGGTACGAGCAATATCTCCCCGGTGTCCATCCTGGTCAGGGCCGGGTGCGCGGGCTGTGGGCGGGCGGGGGCGGCCGGGCGGGGCGGGCGGGTGCCGGACGGGTTGTAGCCTCACCGGGTGACCTTCTCGATCGTGGCGCGTTCGGACGACGGCCGGTTGCACGGCGTCGCCGTGGCCAGCAAGTTCCTCGCCGCCGGTGCGGTGGTGCCGGCCGCCGAGGCCGAGGTCGGCGCGCTGGCCACCCAGGCGCACGCCAACCTCGCGTACGGGCCGCAGGGGCTGGCCCTGCTGCGTACCGGGCTCGGTGCGGCGGACGTGATCGCCGGTCTGGTGGCCGCCGACTCCGGTCGCGCCGCCCGGCAGCTCGGGGTGGTCGACGCCGACGGTGGTGCCGCCACGTACACCGGCGAGGACTGTCACGACTGGGCCGGTGGGCAGGCCGGCGACGGCTGGGCCGCGCAGGGCAACATCCTGGTCGGCCCGGAGGTGGTCGACGCGATCCGGGACGCCTGGTTGGGCGGCGATCCCGGTCGGCGGTTCGCCGAGCGGCTGGTCGACGCGTTGCGTGCCGGTGACCGGGCCGGTGGTGACCGGCGGGGTCGGCAGAGCGCCGGGCTGCTGGTGGTCGCCCGACGCGGCGGGTACGGCGGCGGCAGCGACGTCGTGGTGGACCTGCGGGTGGACGACCATCCGGATCCGGTGACGGAGTTGGCGCGGCTGTTGGACGTACACGTCATGCTCTTCGAACGGCCGGATCCGGCGACGCTGCTCGATCTCACCGGCGAGCTGGCCGCGGAGGTCGCGGCCCTGCTCACGGCCGCCGGGCACGCCCCGGCGGACGGCGGCGACGCGGCGGTCGACGCGGCGCTGGTCGACTGGGCCGGGGTGGAGAACCTGGAGGAGCGGATGGTGTCGGGCCGGATCGACCCGGTGGTCCTGGCCCACCTGCGCGGGCGTCCCTGACCGCTGCCGGACGGCGCCCGTCGCCGTCAGGCGTTCCGGTGGAGTTCGGACCGCAGCAGGCTGTAGACGACTCCGTCGTGCCACTGCCCGTCCCGGAAGCCGGCACCGCGCAGGACACCCTCGCGGGTGAAACCGGCCTTCTCCACCGACCGCTGCTCCGCCACGTTGCCGATCTCGGTGGTGACCTCGACCCGGTTCACGGTCGTGTGGGCGAAGAGGTATTCGGCGAGGAGTCGTTGCGCCCGGCGGCCGTGCCCTCTCCCCCTGGCTTCGGGGGCGAGCAGGACACCGATGTTCCAGTAGAAGACCTGCCTGCTGGTCGGCACCTTGCGCCAGGAGACCAGGCCGAGCCGGTCCGCTGCGGTGATGACGACCAGCACGCCGCCGTCGTCGCCCAGCATTCCGTTCTCGTCCCAGCGTCGGCGCCAGATGTGCGGGTCGTGCCAGCCGCGCCACTGGTACTCGCCGGCGGCCACGGGATCGTTGACCAGGTGGGCCAGAAAGGACAGGTCGTCCTCGCGTACGGGTCGCAGCGCCGTCTCGTCCTCCACCGGCCCGACGCTACCGGCGAGGCTCGGCGCGGACCAGCGGTGCACGGACCGTCACGTTTAACAAAGTTAACGAATTCCTTGACATCGGACCCGATTTATCGAAAGACTCCGATATAGAGAGCGCTCTCCCTCCCCTTCGACACCCCAGCCAGCACGACCGGGCCGCCCTGGAGTCCACACCGGAGGCGGACCGCAGGCGTGCCCGGAAGGACCCCGATGATCCGTACCGTCAAGGGGCTCGGGATCGCCGCGGTGGCACTCACCGCGACCACCCTGCTGCCTCCCGCCAGCTTCGCCGCGACCACCCCCACCGCCGGCACACCCGCCGCCACGGACCGATTCGACACGGCCCGGTTCGACATGGCCCCCGGCATGGTCGCGGCGATGCGCCGCGACCTGAAACTCACCGACGAGCAGATCGCCGCCCGGCTCGCCACCGAGGCGGCGGCCCCGTCCGTCGAGAAGCGACTGCGGGACCGGCTCGGCCCGGTGTTCGGCGGCGCCTGGATCCCCGCCGGCGCCGACCGGCTCACGGTCGCCGTCACCGACCCGGCCGCGGCCGCCGTCGTCCACGCCGCCGGCGCGACCGCGACGGTCGTCCAGCACAGCGCGACCCGGCTCGACGCCGCGCACCGGTCCCTCGACCGGAACGCGGCGCAGGCCGTGGGCGGCCCGATCCGCGGCTGGTACGTCGACGTCGAGCGCAACAGCGTCGTCGTCACGGCCGCACCCGGCGGCACACCGGCGGCCCGCGCGTTCGCGCGCGACAGCGGCGCGGGCACGGTCACCGTGGTCGAGACCGCCGAAGCCCCGAAACCGCTGTACGACATCCGCGGCGGCGACCAGTACGTCATCAACGGCAACACCCTCTGCTCGGTCGGCTTCGCCGTCGCCGGTGGCTTCGTCAGCGCCGGCCACTGCGGCGGCACGGGCAGCCCGACACTCGGCTACAACAACGTCTCGCAGGGCACCTTCGCCGGCTCGTCGTTCCCCGGCAACGACTACGCGTGGATTCGGACCAACGCGTCGTGGACCCCGCAGCCGTGGGTCAACAACTACTCCGGCGGCAACGCCGTCGTCGCCGGCTCGCAGGACGCGGCGATCGGCAGTTCGGTCTGCCGCTCCGGGCGTACGACGGGTTGGCGCTGCGGCACGATCCTGGGCCGCAACGAGACCATCGTCTACGCCCAGGGCGCCGTGTCGGGCATGTCCCGCAGCAACGCGTGCGCCGAGCCGGGCGACTCCGGCGGCGCGTGGATCTCGGGCAACCAGGCGCAGGGGGTCACCTCCGGCGGTACGGGCAACTGCTCCACCGGCGGCACGATGTGGTTCCAGCCGGTCAACGAGATCCTCGGCGCGTACGGGCTCTCGCTGACCACCTCGGGCGGCGGCGGCAGCACCAGTTCCCTGGTGAGCAACTGGAACAACCGGTGCATCGACGTACCGAACTCGAACTTCTCCGACGGGGTCCTGCTCCAGATGTGGGGCTGCAACTCCACCAACGCCCAGCGGTGGACCTTCGTCAACGGCACGTTGCAGACCTCGAACAACAAGTGCATGGACGTCGCCTGGGGCTCCGTCGCGAACGGTGCCGCGATCCAGATCGTCACCTGCAGCGGCAACCCGGCCCAGCAGTTCGTGCTCTCCGCCGCCGGGGACCTGGTCAACCCGCAGGCCAACAAGTGCGTCGACATCAAGGACTGGAACTCCGGCGACGGGGCGCAACTGGTCATCTGGGACTGTGCCGGCACGGCCAACCAGAAGTGGCGGCGCGGCTGACGACGTACCGCCCGATCCTTCGCACGGCGTCGCCCGCCGATCGGATCTCGACCGGTCTGGCCGGTGGGCGGCGCCGGCCCGGTCAGCCCTTGTGCCGGGGCACCACCCGGTGCACGCTGACCAGCAGCAACGCCATCATCAGGGTGGCCGAGCCGGCGATCGCCGCGGCACCGCCCAGGTAGGCGTCGAACAGTCGCGGTCGGTTCAGTTCGTCGACCGGGATGGAGAGCACCTCGTCGGTCGAGTACAGCGCGTACCCGGCGACGGCCAGCAGCACCAGCCCGGCCACCCCGAACAGGGCGACCGCCCGCCAGTGCGCGTCCTCCGGCTCCACCTGGGCATCCTCCCGCTGGAAGAGCAGCAGCAGGATGCCGGCGACCGCGGCCCACCCGCCGACGATCAGCAGCGAGGCGACCGCGTCGCTGGGCCGGTGCCAGCCCGCCGACAGGGTGGCGACCCCGGCCAGCGCCGTGTACGCCACCGCGAGCAGTGCCCCCCAGGCGCGGATCCGGGGCGGCAGCACCAGGACCAGCGCGACCGCGACCGCGGCGGCGATCGTGGTGTGTCCACTGGGCAGGCTGTTGCCGGCACCGGCCCGTTCCGGGTCGACGCCGAAGTCCGGCCGGTGGATGAGGTACTTCGCCACCTGGGTGGTGACGTTGGCCCCCACGACGAGCAGGGTCGCCACGACGGCGAGGACGACCCGGCCCCGGATCAGCGCGATGAAGCCGATGACCGCGGTGGCGGCGATCAGCGAGACCACCGACATCGCGTTGAGGACGGTGCCGACGAGCCCGTCGATGTGATCCTGGCCGATCTGGTTACCGGTCAACGCGATGGTGTCGAGTAGTTGACCATGTTCGGTGCGTACGGCGAACCGCCAGAGCAGGACGAACGCAGCCCCCTGGACGGCGGTCAGCAGAACCAGCCACGCCACCGTCAACGCCGTTCTCCGCCCATGCATCCGGCCACCGTAACGAACTTCCGAAACACGGCAAGTCGGTGGGCGGGCGCGACGTACCGGGTCCCGCGTACGCGTGGGAGGGGCCCCCGAGGGGCTATCAGTTAGGCTCCCCTAAGACAAGGGGAGGTGGTCGATGGCGCTCGACCGGGACCGGCCGGAATCCCTCGCCGACCTGCTCGGCGGGCGGCGGGGTGGCTGGGACGCCACCGTACCGCCGGTCGCGTTCGGCGCCGGCTGGCTGCTCGCCGACGGCTCGGTCTGGTACGGCACCCTCGCCGCCCTGGTCGTCGGAGTCGCGGTCGCCGGCTGGCGGCTGCGCCGGGGCGACAAACCCGCCTCCGTGCTGGTCGGCCTGCTCGCCGTCTGCGTCGCCGCCCTCGTCGTCCTGCGCACCGGCCGGGCCAGCGACTTCTTCCTGCTCCAACTCGTCTCGAACGCGGCCAGCGCGTTGGCCTGGCTGGTCAGCATCCTGCTGCGCTGGCCGCTGCTCGGCGTGGTGGTCGGCACCCTGCTCGGGCAACGCGGACGCTGGCGGCGCGACCCGGACCTGCTGCGCGCCTACCGGCGGGGCAGTTGGGTGTGGGTCTGCCAGTACCTGGTCCGGCTGGCGGTCTTCGTCCCGCTCTACGCCGCCGACCAGGTGGTGGCGCTGGTCGGGGCCAGGGTGGTGCTGACCTGGCCACTGGTTGCCGCGTGCGTGGCGGTGAGCTGGTGGGTGATCCGGCGTACGCTGCCGCCCGGTCATCCGGGGCTGCGGCACCCGGCGACACGGCAGCCGAGTGCACCGGAAACCGCCCTCTGACCCTCGGCTCCAGCCGCAGCGGCCGACCCGGGACGGGTGTTAAAGGGAGAGGCCGCCACGGGGGGAGCGGCCTCTCCGTAGCAAGACGGTACTCCGGACCGCGTTCCGACGCGAGCCGGGAAAGCCTGTCAGATAAGGATTCATCCGTACGGAAACTGGAACCGAGCGGGCGACACCGTGGTGCCACCCGCCCGGGGGTCGTACGTCGGCGCTTCCGCCGGGGTGGTGAGCCGGCCGGCCCGCTGCGTTGGCCAAGCCGGCCGACTCACCACTGATTGGCCTGACCGTGGGAATCAGGCCGCTCGGGGAGGGTCAGCCGTTCGGGAAGAGGTTGCCGAAGTCGGCGAACGCCATCGCGATGTCGGACTGGGCCCAGAATCGGTGGTAGTTGAACGTCGGTGCCGGACCCCCGTCGAGGTAGGCCTGGACCTTCGGCCAGTCAGGGTCGCTGCGGTAGAACGACCGGATGTCGACGAAGCTCTTGCCCGCGGCGATCGCGTCACCGTTGGGCATGTCGCCGGTCCAGTTCGGCGGCAGGTAGAGGCCCTGCCCGGTGGAGGCGTTGTATACGTCGTCGAACCGCTGGTAGTCGGCCCGGGTCTCGGTGGTCGAGATGCCCTTCGACTCGGCGTGCGCGTACATCGCGTCGAGCAGGCCCTTGGCGGTGGTCTTCGCCGCCTCGTTGCCGGACTTGGCCGCGTACCACATCAGGGTCCGGGCGTACGCCGCGCCGACGCCCACGTCGGTGCCCTTGGCGGTCACCGTGACGTGCAGGTTGGTGTTGGCCGCCGGGGTGGTGGGGTTCCAGGTTGCCGGGGCGCCGGTCCACGACATGTCGGACGGGATCTGGAAGTTCCCGCCGGTGCCGATGGTGGTGTTGGCGATCGCCCACGGCACCCACTTGTCCAGGATGGCCTTGGCCTTGGCGTTGCCGGTCACGTAGTACAGCTCGGCGACCCGGTGCAGCGACCAGACCTGCATGCCGAACCAACCGTTGCTGCCCGGGTCCTCGTAGACCGGGTGGTCGTCGTAGAACATGCCGTAGAAGGTCGGCTTGCCGGCCGGCGGCTGGGCGTAGGAGCCGTCCCAGCTGTTCGTCGCACCACCGGCGATGGCCCCCTCGGCGGACTGGAGCCACTGGTAGAACTCCAGCTGCCGGTTCATGCTGTTGGTCCAGTCCGTCACCGCGGTCGCCGAACGCGGCCGCAGCTCCGGGACGTTGGTCAACGCCCAGGCGGTGAACGGGTTCTGGTAGCCGAAGTGGTTGTGGCTGGAGCCGATCCGCCACGACCAGCCGGCGGCCGGGTCGGTCGCGCCACCCCAGGCGTAGTACCAGGACATCAGGTAGTGCGCGGAGTCCTTGCCGGTACCGGCCGGGCAGGCGGTCGCCCCGACGCAGTTGCCGATCCGCTTGAAGTACTTGTCGAACATGGCGTACCGCAGGTAGTCGCCCATCTTGGCCGCCTTGGCCACGGTGGCCGCCACGTCGGCCTGCTTGTTCTGCTCCTTCGCCCAGGTCAGCGCCCAGTACGCGGCCTGGATGGCGCGCGCGTCGGCGTCCGGGGCGTTGGTGTACTTCCACTGCTTGGCCGGAGTGCCCGGGTCGGCGATGGAGATGTCCAGGAAGCCACGGGGGCCGCCGTGGGCGAAGGTGTCGCAGGACGGCTGCGGCACGGTCTCCCACACCGACTCCTGCGGGCCCCGCTGGAAGGTGTTGATGTACGCCGGCCGGGTGGTGCCGTCACCGCAGCGGCCGAAGCCGTACGTGTTGTCGACGTCGAGCAGCCAGTGCATGCCGTAGATGTCGCCGGTGCCGTACGTCGACTGCAACTCGTTGCGCAGCGGGTCGACGCCGACCGGGACCGAGGGCTGCAACTGGGACGGGTACTGGCTGGGCAGGTTGTACTCGGCCGCGTACTGCGGGGTGCCGGCGACTCCGGCGGTCGCCTGGTCGTCGTGCGACGGGATGATGTAGCGCTCCATCACCGTCCAGGCGTTGTTGAACGGGGCCCAGTTCTGGGTGACCCGGCCGTACTGGGCCTCCAGCCAGATCCAGAAGCTGAACGCCTCGGAGGTGGTCTCGTGCCCGTGGTCGGGAGCCTCGACGATCAGCGTCTCGATGGAGTGGTACGGCACGCCCTCCGGGCTGAAGTAGCCGGAGTTCTTGATTTTGCCGTACTGCTCCAGGAAGCGCGCGGTGTAGACGTTGTCGCCGCCGCCGGGGGTGTCGTTGTCGATCTCGGTGGCGACGATCGCCAGCGGCGCGTAGCCGGTGGCCGACGCGGTGATGGTGGCGGTGCCGCCGGCGGTGTCGGCGTCCTCGGCCGCCGCGACGGTGAGGTTGACCCCGGTGTTCCAGTTCGCCGTGGTCAGCGTCGCCGTCGCGGGTGTCACGGTGACGTCGGTGTCACCGGTACGGGCGAGGCTGACCGGTACGTTGCCGGTCGGCGCGGCGCTGAGCTTCAGGTTGACCGAGGAACTGCTTCCCTCGGTGACGTTCACCGAGGTCGGGGTGGCGACCAGGACCGGTCCCGAGCCCGGGGTGACGGTGAAGGCGCGTTCGGCGGTGGCGGTCAGGTTCGCGTTGTCGTACGCGCGGGCCTGCACGGTGTAGCTGCCGGCCGGCTGGTCCTCCAGCAGGTAGCTGTACGGCGCCGTGGTGTCGGTGTTGACCAGCAGCCCGTTGCGGTAGAACTCGACCCTGGCGATGGTGCCGTCGGGGTCGCTCGCGGTGGCGGTCAGCGGCACGTCGGCCGGGGCCACGAACGGGCCGGCCGGAACGCTGAGGGTCACCGTGGGTGGTTGCGGTGTGGTGGTGCCGCCGCAGGTCACCCCGTTGACCGAGAACGAGGTGGGCTTGGCGTTGGTGCCGGAGTAGGAACCGTTGAAGCCGATCCCGGTGGAGGCGCCGGTGGCCAGGTTGCCGTTCCAGGACATGCTGGTGGCGGTGACCTGGTTGCCCGACTGGGTCCAGTTGGCCGACCAGCCCTGCGTGACCCGCTGGTTGCCGGGGAAGGTGAAGCGCAGCGTCCAGCCGTTGATCGGGTCGCCGGTGTTGCGGACGGTGACGTTGGCGCTGAACCCGTTGCTCCAGTCGTTGGTCGCGTAGACCACGTCGCAGGCCGGCGCCGCCTGGGCGACGCCGGGGACGACGACCACGCCTAGCGCCGCCAGCACACCGGTGGCGAAAATCGCCACTCGGCGTCTTCTTGCGATGAGCTTCATGTGTCTGACTTCTCCTCGCGGACCTGGCCGGGGCGTTGCCGCCTCGGCTGGGCGCCTCCGTGCGCGGGTGCGGTGGTGAGTGGCTCGCGCATGGGGTGGGAGGCGCCGGGAAAGGTGGTCGACCCGTCCCGGACCGGGGTCGGCGATCGACGGCAGAGCGCCGGACGTGACGGCTCTGGTCGGTGCTGGGCGCCGTACCGAAAAAGTGTCGGATGCCCTCGGCGGCCCGCGGTCGGCGTGGCTCCCGCTCCGCGATAATTCGACAGTCTTGCATGGGAGCGCTCCCGCAGCAAGGCGCGAGTCGCGCCACCGCACCGGAGACGACACGGTCGCGGCGAGCCGAAGGGTATCGACCTGCACTGATGGCCGATCAAGGCCAGCACATCGGCGTTACATCGACGTTGGTCGGATGTTTCGATCTTATTTTGGGTCTTTCACAAACCCGTGACGCGGGATACAGTCCAATCACGTCGATGGGAGCGCTTCCATCGATAGACATGCAAGTGCTTCGAACCTACAGCACGTACGGGAACCGTGGGGCGAACCGGAGACGGGCCGCCCCGGGGAACCAATCAAGGTGCTGTCCGGTGCCCCCGGACAGCGTCGACCGCTCAGCCGTGGGGCTGACGACGGGCCAGCCCGGACTCCGCCGTCAGCCGACTCACCACCGTCGAGAGGAGGTGGAACCAGAGCCACTCGCGTGGCCCGGCTCCCGCGCGACACGCACGACCTGGACGCCAATTCCGTTCGTGCGTGTGTGTAACTGATGGTGGGGACGGGGGTTGCCCTCCCCGTCCCCACGCTATACCCCCTTCGGCAAGGGGGAAATAGGTCGACAGGACAGGCGCACCGCGCCCACCCGGTCGACCTGTTGCGTGCCCGGCGCCGAACGAGTCAGTCCGCCCCGACCGCGAGGGGCCCCGACGGCGTGGTCACCGGTACGTGGGCGCGGGCGAGGACGAGGCCCAGCCCGAAGTCTTCGCCAGCCGAACAACCCATACGCAAACCACCTGGGCGGCCGCTACCTTGTGATGGGAGCGCTCCCGAAACGCGCGATTCGCGGATGGGCCCCACACACGAGGAGACAAGCCACATGTCCGTACTGACCCGGCGCCACCTGCTGCGCCGCGCCGCGCTCTCCGCCAGCGCCGCCACTGCGGCCCGCGTGAGCGCGGGCGCGGCGACGACGGCCGCCGTCGCCGCGAGCGCCGCCGCAACCGCCGCCTGCGACGCCGACACCGACTCCGGTCCGGACCGCAGCCCGGACCCGGAGACCCGGCTCGGCCTCCGCTTCCCGGACGGCTTCGGCTGGGGCGCGGCCAGCTCGGCGTACCAGGTCGAGGGGGCGGCCAAGGAAGACGGCCGGGGCGAATCCGTCTGGGACACGTTCAGCCACACCCCCGGCAAGGTCCGCAACGGGGACACCGGAGACGTCGCGACGGACCACTACCACCGGTACGAGACCGATCTCGACCTGATGCGGGACCTGGGCCTCAAGACGTACCGGTTCTCCATCTCCTGGTCCCGGATCCAGGCCGACGGCACCGGTGCGCCCAACCAGCGCGGACTCGACTTCTACCGGCGGCTGGTCGACGGCCTGCTGGCCCGCGACATCGCACCGATGGCCACCCTCTTCCACTGGGACCTCCCCCAGTCGCTCCAGGACGCCGGCGGCTGGGAGAACCGCGACGTCGCCTACCGCTTCGCCGACTACGCCGACCACGTGTTCCGGGCCCTCGGCGACCGGGTGCCGGTCTGGCTCACCATCAACGAGCCGAAGACGGTGGTGCAGAACGGCTACCTGACCGGCCACCACGCCCCCGGCCACCGCGACCCCGACGCCGCCTACCTGGTCGCCCACCACCTGCAACTCGCACACGGACTCGCCGTCGCCGCGCTGCGCGACACCGGCAGCAAGAGCCGGATCGGTCCAGCGCTGAACCTGCACCCCTGCTACCCCGCGGTGGAGGGGGCCGAGGCGGAGGCGGCCACCCGCCTGCACGACGGCTACGAGAACCGGCTCTACCTGGACCCGATCTTCAAGGGCAGCTACCCCACCGACGTCCTCGACGACCTCGGCCCGGACAGCCGCATGGTCAGGGCGATCCGCGACGGCGACCTGAAAATCATCTCCGCGCCGGTGGACCTGCTGGCGGTGCAGTACTACACCCCGATCTACGTCACCCCGACCCGTGGCACCGTACGGAAGTGGCCCACCTCGGAGGCCGGCTGGCAGCAGATCTACCCCGACGGGATGTACGACATCCTGACCCGGGTGCGGCGCGACTACGGCGACGTGCCGGTCACCATCACCGAGAACGGGTTGCCCACCCCGGACACGCTCGACGGCGACCGGGTCGACGACCCCGGCCGGGTCAGTTTCCTGCGCGACCACTTCGCCGCCGCCCACCGGGCGATCGCCGACGGGGTACGACTGGAGAGCTACCACGTCTGGACCCTGATGGACAACTTCGAATGGAACGAGGGGTACGAGCAGCGCTGGGGCCTGGTCTACGTCGACTACCCCACCCAGCGGCGCGTCCTCAAGCGCAGCGCCCACTGGTACCGACGGGTGATCAAGGACAACGAGGTCTGAGCGTCGCCGGTCGGAAGGGCGTGTCCCGGCGACGGGACACGCCCTTCACCGCCCGCGCCGCTTGGGATACTGACCCCTCGTTCCACGGCGTCGCGCCACGGTGACGCCCGATCCCGGGGGAGAGTTGTGGATTCGGACTTCGAGGCGGGCCGTCGCCTCACCGCCTTCGGCAACCAGTTGATCGAAGTGCACATCTGGCTCCGCGAACAACTCGAAGACCTCCGGGACAACGTCGACGCGTACTTCGCGGGCGAGGGCCTGCCGCCGCTGGACCTGCGGGCGCACTGCCTGAGCTTCTGCTCGGCGCTCACCCGCCACCACACCGGCGAGGACGGCGGCGCGTTCCCGGTGATCGCGCGGGAGTTTCCCGAGTTGGGCAAGGTGATCTCCGACCTGAGGACCGACCACGACCGGATCGACTGGATCCTGGGCCGTCTGAGCAAACTGCTGGACAACCTGCCGGTGGACCCGGATCCGGCCACCACGACCCGGGTACGGGAGGAGTTGGAGGGCCTGACGGCCATCATGGAGACCCACTTCATCTACGAGGAGAAGAAGCTGATCTCCGTACTGAACTCGATGGACGTACCGGGCTGGCGGGCGCACCGCCCGGACTTCCTGCTCACCAGGGACGACGACACGGACTGACGGCGTCACTCCTCGTCGTCGCCGTCCTCGTCACCTTCCTCGTCCTCGTCGTCGTCCTCCCCGCCCGGCCTCGGCGGCTTCCTCGGCTCGGGATGCTTCGGGTTCTCCCTGTCCTTCACCTCGGGGCCCTTCGGTTGTGGGACCGCCCGGGGCTCACCCCCGCCGCCGGCCGGCACGGCGGCGGGCGGTACGACGGCGGGTGATCCGACGGCACTGCCACCGGCCGGTGCGCTGCTACCGGCGACCCCGGACACCTGCACGTCGCAGACCGACCCGCCCAGTTGGAAGCGGACCGGAAGCGGGTTGGCACCCTCGTACGTGCCGCTGATCCGGACCGCCACCGACTCGCCCGCCGGCAGGTCGGCCGTTCCCGGTGCCGGGCTGAGCACCACCTCCCGGCCCTGCTGCTGCCACTGGGCCGGCTCCGAGGCGGTGATCGTCTGGTCGGCAGGGAAGGCGAAGGCGAGCTGCCAGCCACGGATCGGCTGGTCACCGGTGTTCTTCACGGTCAGCTCGGCGTCGAACGCCCGCCCCGAGTCCGTACGCAACGCGTAGCCGGCCTGGCAGGTGGCCGGCTTCGGCTGCGCCACGACGGCCCGTACGGTGCTGCGGCCACTGTCACCGGCCGAGGTGGACGCGCTCGCGGCCCAGGCGACCCCGGTCACGGCGAGCAGACCCACCCCGACCGCCGCCGCCCTCAGCCGGCGACGTCCGGCCGGGCCCCGGTCGGCGACCCGGCCGGGGAGGCTCCAGCGGCCGGACCGCCGGCCAGCGCCCGGCGCCCCGGACCAGAGCGCGCCGGTCGTGGTCGACCAGGGCAGGATCGTGGTGCCGGCGGCGGCGAGTTCGGCCGGGTCGTCGTCGTCCGGTCCGGCCGCCCCGAACGGCTGGGCGAGAAACGGCAGCGCCACCGCCCGCCCGGACGCGGCGGCCAGTGTACGGGCCACCTCGGCGCTGGTCGGCCGCTGCGCCGGCACCTTCGCCAGGCAGCGCGAGCAGAGCTGCGCCACCTCGTCGGGCAGGCCCTCGACCGGCGGCATCGGTGCCGGATCCATGTAGAGGTGGGCGCGCAGCATCTGCGTCGTGGTGCTCGCCTGCCAGGGCAACCGGCCGGTCAGCGTCCGGTAGAGCAGCAGACCGACCGCGTAGACGTCGGTCGCCGCGGTGACCTGTCCCCCGTCGAGGCGCTCCGGGGCCAGGTAGGCGGGCGTACCGAAGATCTGGCCGTCGGGGCCGGCCTCGCTCTCCCCGACCAGCGCCGAGATGCCGAAGTCCACCACCTTCACCCCGGCGCCGGTGAGCATGACGTTGCCCGGGGTCACGTCCCGGTGGACCACCCCGCGCGCGTGCGCGGCGGCGAGCGCCGCCGCGACCTCGGCGACCATCCCGGACGCCTCCGGCCAGGGCAGCCGCCGGTCCCGGCCCAGCCGGGCGGCGAGCGAGCCGCCGTCGAGGAGTTCCATCACCACGTACGGGACCGTCACCGCGCCCTCGACGGACTCTCCGTAGTCGTAGACGTTGGTGATGTTCGGGTGCACCAGCCGCGCGGCGGCCTGGGCCTCCATCCGAAGCCGGTGCCGGAAGGCACGGTCGCCGGCCAGCCGCGAGGCGAGCACCTTCACCGCGACCTGCCGGCCGAGCACCTCGTCGAAGCCCCGCCAGACCACCGACATGCCACCGGCGCCGAGGCGCTCGACCAGCCGGTAGCGGCCGCCGAGCAACTCCGTGCCGTCGTTCCCCACGCCGCCCATGACCCGATCTATTGCCCAGTGCGGCGACGGCTACACCTCGTGGCCGTACGCCGTTCGTCGGATCAGCCGGGGGCGCAGGGCCGGAGCATGCTCTCGGTGGCCGAGGCGAGGACCGCGTCGAGCCGGTCCCGGGTATCGACCAGGTCGTTGATCTGTCCCTCGATGCGTTTCCGCTCGGCCGCCAGCCGGTCGAGCAGTTCGGGGCTCGCGACACCGGTCACGACGCACGGCAGCAGTTCCACGATCGACCTGCTCGGCAGCCCGGCGGAGTAGAGCTGCTGGATCAGCCGGACCCGGTCGACCGCGCTCTCCGAATAGGTGCGCTGCCCGCTCGGGCTGCGCTCGGAGGCCAGCAGACCCTGTTCCTCGTAGTAGCGCAGGGCACGCGTACTGACGCCGGCCCTGGTGGCCAGCTCGCCGATCCGCATCGACCACTCCCCCATGCCTATGCCGTGGGTCACATCATTTGCCTTTGACGTCAACGTCAGGTTTTAGCGTAGTCCGCGAACCGCTGCGCAGCACAATCGTCGATGTGTCCAGCCAAGGAGACACCCATGAAGATCTCTGGTTCCACCGCGCTCGTCACCGGAGCCAACCGCGGAATCGGTCGGCAGTTCGCCCTGCAACTCCTGGAGCGGGGCGCGAAGAAGGTCTACGCGACCGCACGCCGCCCCGAACTGGTCGACCTGCCCGGCGTCGAGGTACTGCGCCTGGACATCACCGACCCGGCGTCGGTACGCGCCGCGGCCGAGGCGGCCCCGGACGTCACGCTCCTGGTCAACAACGCCGGCATCCTCACCGGAAGCAACCTGCTCACCGGTGACCTCGACGCGATCCGCCGGGAGATGGACACACACTTCTACGGCACCCTCCACATGGTCCGCGCGTTCGCTCCCGTACTGGCCGGCCACGGCGGGGCGATCCTCACCGTCCTGTCGGCGATGTCCTGGTTCGCGTACGACGGGAACAACGCGTACGGCGCGGCGAAGGCGGCGCAGTGGAACCTGACCAACGGCATCCGCCTCGAACTCGCCGACCGGGGAGTACTGGTCACCGGCCTGCACCTCGGGGCCGCCGACACCGACATGTCGGCCGACTACGAGGGCGAGAAGATCGACCCTGCGGATGTCGCGCGGGCCGGACTCGACGGCATCGAGGCGGGCCGGTTCGAGGTGCTCGTCGACGAGTGGAGTGCCCTGGTCAAGGCATCGCTCGCGGCCGACCCGAGCCTGTTCTACACCCAGGTGCCGTCAGCCGCCTGACCCTCCCCCGGGTGGCCGCTGCCGCGCCCCGCGTCGGCGGCCACCCGAACCGGGCAGGTGATCCGCCGTGGCGGGCGAGCCGCATCGCCGGTCCACCGTCGAGCCGGCCGCGATCCGTGCGGGCAGCACCGGTATCCTCCGTGCGGCGCGAACGGGAGAGCGCTCCACCTGGGTCGCACGGGTCGGGGGACGACATGGAGAGTCTGACGAAGCTGCGGGTCACCGAGGACCAACTCGGGGCGCTGGTGCGGCGCGGGTTCGGCGCGTCCGCCCGGATCGAGCGGTGGCGGGAGCTGACCGACGGGCACTACAACGTCGCCTACGCGATCGGGCTCGCCGACGGTGCCGACCTGGTCCTGAAGGTCGCCCCGCCACCCGGGTTGACGCTGCTCAGCCACGAGGTCGACCTGATGCGTACCGAGGTGGAGTTCTTCCGCCGGGCCGCGGCCGCCGGTGTCGCCGTACCCGAGGTGGTCTTCGCGGACGTCGAGCGGGACCTGGTCGGCAGCGACTTCGCCTTCCTGCGCCGGATCGACGGGGTGGCCCTGAACACCGTGCGCGACGAGCTGAGCCCGGCGGGTCTGGCCGCCGTGCGCGCGCGGATCGCCGCCGAGACGGCCCGCCTGCACACGGTCACCGGCCCGGCGTACGGATATCCGCTGCGCGGCAGCCGGAGCTGGCAACCGACCTGGCGGGCGGCGTTCGGGGCGATGGTGTGGGACATCCTGGGCGACGCCCGGCGGCTGGGTACCCGGTTGCCGGTCCCGGTGGACGAGATCGGTGCGCTGCTCGGGCGGCACGCCGACGCGCTGGACGAGGTCGACCGGCCGGCGCTGGTCCACTTCGACCTCTGGGACGGCAACGTCTTCGTGCTGCCGGACGGCACCGGCGGGGCCGCCCTGACCGGGCTGATCGACGGTGAACGGGCCTTCTACGGCGACCCGGTGGCCGAGTTCGTGGCGCTGACCCTGTTCCGGGACCCGGCCGAACTGCCGGACCTGCTGGCCGCCTACACCGCCGCCGGTCACGGGTCGATCGACCCGACCCCGGGCGTACGGCGCCGGCTGACCCTCTACACCTGCTACCTCTACCTGATCATGCTGGTCGAGGGCGCCACCCGGGGATGGCAGGGGCCGGAGCGGGAGAAGTTCGAAGGCTGGCTGGCCGAGCTGCTGGTCACCCAGCTCGGCCAGCTCCGCTGATCGGACCAGTCACCGGAACCTCGCCGGGTCAGCGGGGCAGGGCCTGCTGCAACTCGGCGCGCAGTGCCGGGGTCAGCATCTCGCCGGCCTGCTTGGCCAGCCGGGCCATCTCGTAGCCGACCACGCCGATGTCGGCGTCGGTGGCGGCGAGGGTGGCCAGGATCGAACCGTCGCGTACCTGCATGACGAGGAAGTAGCCGCGGCCCATCTCGACCACGGTCTGCTTGACGATGTCCCCGTCGAACATCTGGGCCGCACCGGCGGTGATGCTCATCAGACCGGAGGTGACCGCGGCCAGCTTGTCGGCGTGGTCGCGCGGCAGGTGGTCGGAGACCGCGACGAGCAGCCCGTCGGCCGAGACCACGATCGCGTGCGCCACTCCGGGCACACGATCGGCAAATCCACTGACCAGCCAGTTCAGATCTCGTGCCGCTTGACTGAGCGTCGTCACTGTTGCTCCTCTTCCTTGCCCGCGCCGGCCGGCGCCATGGTTATCTCGGTGGTCTCCTCGGCTTCGGCCCGCCGTACGCCGCCGTAGAACCTGGACAGCATCCCACCCACCGCGTCGGGGTCCGGCTCGTACCGCTGGGCCGGCACCACCTGCGGGGTCGGCTCGTTCGCCGAGGGCAGCTGCGCCATCGGCACCCGTACCGGCAGGCCGTTGGCGTTCACCGCCACGGTGACCTGGGTGACGGGTTCGGCCCGCGCCGGCGCGGCGGCGGGGGTCGCCGGGCCCGCCGGCTGCCCACCGGCCCGGCCCTGCCGGGACCACCAGGTGCTGTTCTCCGACGTTCCGCCGGCCGCCGGGGCCAGGACGTCCTCGGCGCGGGTCGGCACGCTACGGGCGGGTCGCCGGGACGTGTTGCGGCCCGGCGGGCGGCCGGCGACCGGCATCTCGTCGGCCGCCGGGACCACCGGGGCCGGTCCGAAGCCGTTGCGCGCCCGGTTGGTCGGCGGCCCGGCCAGGATCCGCCGGTTCGGGGTCTGGTCCAGTTCCGCCTGGCTCGGCGGCGCGGCCAGCAGCGCGGCCGGCAGCAGCACCGAGGCCGTCACCCCGTGCTCCATGCCCCGCAGCCGCACCTCGACGTGCTGCCGGGCGGCGAGGTGGCTGACCACGAACAGACCCATCCGTTCCGACGCGGCGACGTCCGCCGCCGGTGGTACGGCGAGCAGCGCGTTCGCCTCGTCGATGGCGCTCGGGCTCATGCCCAGCCCCTCGTCGACGATCTCGATCAGTGCCGCACCCGGTGACTCCGCCCGCGCGGAGATCCGCACCACGGTCTCCGGTGGGGAGAAGGTCGCCGCGTTCTCCAGCAGCTCGGCGAGGAGGTGGACCAGGTCCGCGACCGCGTGCCCGACCAGGTGGAGCTGGTCGGCGCTCTCGTGCCGGACCCGTTGGTACTGCTCCACCTCGGCGACCGCGGCGAGCAGCACGGCGGAGAGCGGCACCGGACGGTTCCACCGGCGGGTGGACTCGGTGCCGGCGAGGACCAGCAGGCTGTCGTCGTTGCGGCGCATCCTGGCGGCGAGGTGGTCCAGTTTGAACAGGTTGTCCAGCTGGTCGGGGTCGCTCTCCTCGCGTTCCAGGTCGTCGAGGAGTTCGAGCTGGCGTTCGACGAGCAGTTGGCTGCGGCGGGCCAGGTTGACGAACATGGCGTTGACGTTGCGGCGCATCACCGCCTGCTCGACGGCGACGGTGACGGCGCTGCGGTGTACCGCCACGAACGCCTCGGCCACCTCACCGATCTCGTCCATGGACCGGACGATCGCCGGTGGTACCTCGATGTGCGGAACACCCGACTCGACCGTACGCAGCCGCTCCAGCGCCTCGGGAAGATCGATCTGGGCCACCTGCAGGGCCTGACCCCGCAGCATCCGCAGCGAGCGGTTCAGCGACCGGCCGATCACGACCGAGGTGGCCAGACCGATCAGGAGTACGGCCAGCACCCCACCGGCGACGAACAGGGTCTGGCGCAACTGTTCGGCGCTGCGGTCCTCGGCGACGCGTACGGCGTCTCCGAGCACCGCCGCCTCGACCTGGCGGAGCAGTTCCTGCCGCTGCTGGCTGACCCGCCACCAGCCGTCGGCGGAGAGGACCCGCGCGCCACCGGCGCCGACCGCGATGGTCTCCTCCTCCATCTCGATCGCCGCCTTGAAGCCCGGGTCGGCCGCGGCCTGCTGGTAGAGCTGGATCTGTGGGGTGGTCGCCGCGACCCGGAAGTCACCGAGCGCGGTGAGCTGCTGGGCCCGCAGGTCGGTCAGCTCCACCGAGTCGTCGAGGTCGTACCGGCCGGCTCGGGCGGCACTGTAGAGGGTGCTCCGGATCCGGGAGCCGATCTCCTTCACCCGGGCGATCTGCACGTAGCGCAGCACCCGGTCGGTCAGGTCCTGCTCGTCGTCGCCGGGTGACGGCTCGGCGAGCAGGGTGAGCAGCGCCTCGATGGTCCGGTTGTAGGTGCCCAACACCGTGTTGATGTTGAGTACGCCGGCCGGGACCGCCGACCGTACGTCGGGCAGCTGGCGCAGCGCGTCCAGCACCCGCGAGTAGGAGACCCGCCAGGAGGCGTCGACGTCGGCCAGCGGTGCCGCCGCCTCCTGTAACCGGGTGGTCGCCTGGTTGGCCGCGTCGTAGGTCGCCCGCAGCGCGGCCTGGATCTGCGCCGGGTCGGCGCGCCCGCTGGGCGAGGCCACCACCCCGGCCAGTTCACCGGCGGTCCGGTCCCGTTCCTGCTGCAACTCGTGTACCAGGGCGGTGATCTGCCGACCGATGGCGACCTCCTGGGCGAACTCGCCCAGGACGTTGGCCTGCCCGAGCAGGGTTCCGGTCTGTACGGTCGCCAGGACCAGGAACGCCACCGACGGGATGATCAGTACGGCGCCGAGTTTGACCCGCAGCCGCCAGTCGCGCAGCCGTAGCGGGGACCGTCGTCGATGCGGCACGATGCGCACGTCGAGTCGGCGGCGCCGGTGGTTGGGCACCCCGCTGCCCGAGGGGTCAAGAGCAGCAGCCACCACGCCTCCTACTTTCCTCGATGCCGGGCACGTCGAGGAGCGGGGTTCATCTCAACCAGGTAGGAGAGCCCTGTCAACCATCCGAACAGCAGCGCGGCACAGGAAGGATACTGCGGCCCAGCCGGGGATGCCGGACTCGCCTAGTGACCCTCATCCGTCCGGCTGATGCGTTCGACGACGACCCCGTCGTGGAACCGACCGATGGCGATCAATGCGGCCCCGGTCGCGCCGATCTCCGGGTTGCGCACGTGACTGACCCGGCGCGGCGCCAGCGCCGCGACGAAGGCGTCCCGCCACCACGGCGACGCGGCCACCGCGCCACCGCCGAGGACCACCTCGACCGGGTAGTCCACCGTGGATTCGATCTCGCCGAGGTCGGTCGCCACCTGCCGGCACAGGGCCTCCATCAGGCCGGCGAAGATGTCCACCGCGCGGGTCCCGAAGCTCAGGCCGTACACCTTGCCGGAGCCGGCCGGGGCCAGACCCGGCGGCCGGTCGCCGCCCAGCCGGGGGTCGGCGACCACACCGGCACCGGGTCGGATCGCGGCCAGGGCCTGCTCCAGTTCCGCTCCCGACGGCAGCCGCAGCACCTTGTTCGCCCAGGCGAACAGGTTGCCACCGGCGGAGTAGGCGGTCCCGGTGACGATGTGCCGGTGGTCCACCCGGTACCGCCAGAGCCCGTCCGGCAACGGCGGCAGGATCGCTCCGGCGGGCGCCGCCTGGACCAGCCGGACGGCCGCCGACGTACCGACGGTGACCGCCGCCCGGTACGGGTCGACGCAGCCGGAGCCCACGTTGGACGCGGCGCCGTCGCCGGTCGGGCAGGTCCACGGTACGTCGCGCAGCGCCGGCCAGCGGCGGGCGAGGTCGGGGCGCAGCCGCCCGGTCCAGTCCACCGCCGCCAGTTCAGGCAACTCGGTCGGTCCCGCCCCGGCCAGCGCGCACGCCTCGGGGTCCCAGTCCAGGGTGCGCAGGTCGAGCAGGCCGGTGCCGGACGCCTGGGAGACCGACATCGGGGCGTGTTCGAGCAGGGCGCCGAAGGCGTACTCGACCAGTCCGACGAAGCGCGTCGGGCGTACGCCCAGCGTCTCCCGCAGCCAGGGCAGCCGTACGCTCCAGTAGAACCGGTGCCACCAGGTGCCCGTACGGTGGTGGAAGTCGTCCGGGTCCGCCGGACCGGGCATGGTCGACGGTGGCGACGAGCGACTGTCGAGCCAGGTCAGCACCGGTCCGAGCGGCTTTCCGTGCTGGTCGAGCGGGAGCACCGAGTGCCACTGGGCGGCGGTGGCGACCAGGCCGATGTCGTCGAGGTGTCCGGCCTCGCTCAGCTCGTCGAGGCAGGCTTCGAGCGCGGCCAGGTAGTCGGCCGCGTCGAGGGTCGCCGCCCCGTCCTCGCCGAGCGTGACGGTCATCTTCCGGCGGGCCAGGGCACCGGGCAGCGGCACGGCGTCGCCGTCGAGGACCAGCCCCCGTACCGACGAGGTGCCCAGGTCGAGCGCGAGAATGTTCATCGCCGGCCACCGTACCCGGCTGGCCCGGCCGGCATGCCCAGGGCGGCGTCAGCCGGCACCGGGCCGGTCCCCCGGACACCCGATCCCCATGGACATCCGTCGATCGAGGCGCGAATTTCGGTCCACCTGGTGGACGACCGGTGGGGCGGTCGTCGGCGCTGGTCGAAGCCGCTCGTAGCCTCCGGAACATGATCGCGCGATGCCAGTTCTGGTGGCCCGCCAGCCCGGCGGCCGACCTCCGCGCGTAGTTCTTCCACGCGGCCGCCCGACCCGGCGGCCGCCAGCGTTCTCCCCGCTCCCCGGCCGCCGAGGCGGACGGCCCCCGGACCGAGGAGACCCCGATGGACCTGCTCCCGCACCTGCTCGACACGATCGCCGCCGGCACCACACCCGGCCCGTTCGCGATCCTCCGCCGCGCCGACGCCCCGGAGCTGGAGGTGTTCACCGGGCAGCTGCGCACGGTCGAACGGCTCGCCGACATCCCGCTGCCGGGCGGCCCGGCGGGTGCCCGCACCCTGGCCCTGGTGCCGTACCGGCAGATCGCCGAGCGGGGCTTCGCCTGTGTCGACGACGGCGCCCCACTGGAGTGCCTGACCATCGGCGCCCAGCAGCGGGTGCCGCTGGACCGGGCCCTGGCACTCCTGCCCGACCAGCCCGTACGCACCGAGGGCGGCGCCTTCGACCTGCCCGACGAGGAGTACGCGGAGATCACCCGCCAGGTCCTGCGGGAGGAGATCGGCCGGGGCGAGGGCGCCAACTTCGTCATCCACCGCAGTTATCGGGCGAACCTGGTCGGGGCGCCGCTGACGGCCGCACTGGCGGCGCTGCGCCGGCTGCTGACCGCCGAACGCGGCGCGTACTGGACGTTCGTGGTGCACACCGGCACCCGGATCCTGGTCGGGGCGAGCCCGGAGCGGCACGTCAGCGTCGAGGACGGGTTGGCGATGATGAACCCGATCAGCGGCACCTTCCGGCACCCGGACGGGCCGGCGGACCGGGACGCCCTGCTGCGGTTCCTCGCCGACCCGAAGGAGACCGACGAGCTGTACATGGTGCTCGACGAGGAACTGAAGATGATGGCGACGGTGGCCGAGCAGGGCGGGCAGGTGGTGGGCCCGTACCTGAAGGAGATGTCGCATCTGGTGCACACGGAGTACCTGCTCGCCGGCCGGGGCTCGCTGGACGTACGCGACGTGCTGCGCGAGACGATGTTCGCCCCGACGGTGACCGGCTCCCCGATGGAGAACGCGTGTCGGGTGATCGCCCGACGGGAGCGGGGTCGGGGTCGGGGCTACTACGCCGGCGTGCTGGCGTTGCTCGGTCTCGACGACCGGGGGCGGCAGACCCTCGACGCGCCGATCCTGATCCGTACGGCGGAGATCTCGCCGGCCGGGGCGTTGCGGGTGCCGGTCGGCGCGACCCTGGTCCGCCACTCGACCCCGGAGGGGGAGGTGGCCGAGACCCACGCGAAGGCGGCCGGGGTGCTCGCCGCGCTCGGGCTGCGCCCGGCCGCCCCGGTCCGGGCGGCCGGTCTGCCGGACCGGTTGGCCGACGACCCGGCGGTCCGCGCGGCGCTGGCCGCCCGCAACGACCGGCTGGCCCGGTTCTGGCTGGAGCAGCGGGCGCCGGGCGCGACCCTGGTGCCGGCGCTCGCCGGCCGGCGGGTGCTGATCGTCGACGGGGAGGACACCTTCACCGGGATGCTGGCCCACCAGTTGCGGGCGCTGGGCCTCACCGTCGAGTTGCGCACCTGGCAGGACGCCGCCTGCGCGCTCGGTGCCGGCGGCGGACTCGACACGACGGACGCGGGTGGGGCCGACCTGGTGGTGGTGGGGCCCGGTCCGGGTGATCCGAACCAGGTCGACGACCCGAAGATGGACAGCCTGCGCCGGCTGCTCACCGGCCTGCTCGACCAGGGTCGGCCCACCCTCGCCATCTGCCTCGGTCACCAACTGCTGTCCGGGCTGCTCGGGTTGCGGCTGCACCGGCGGGACGCGCCGTACCAGGGGCTGCAACGCGAGATCGAGCTGTTCGGCAGCGTCCGGCGGGTCGGCTTCTACTCCACCTTCACCGCGCTGGCCGACGCCGACGACCTGGTCACCGCGTACGGTCCGGTCCGGGTGGCCCGGGACGCCGCGGACGGCGCGGTGCACGCCCTGCGCGGGCCGACCTTCGCCGGGGTGCAGTTCCACCCCGAGTCCGTGCTCAGCCAGGACGGCCTGGCGGTCCTGGGTGAACTGCTCGGCGAGTTGCTGCCGACCCCGGCGACGCCGTCGCGGTGACCGGTCCGGTCCGGCGGATCCCGTCGACCGGTCCGGTCCGGCGGATCTTTCCGGGGATTGGCGGGCATATCCTCGCGGAGGTTGGGTAGGGCTCTCGTACGCCGGTGGTTCGAGCGGGTCGAGAGCCCTCGCTCGGACCACCGGTTCGTGCTCGGTGGTCAGGCGCCGTTCGCCGGCCCGCGCCACGACACCCCAGCCTCCGCCACCCTCGTCGGGCCGGTACCGGGTCGACGCCGGCCGGCGCGCCGGCTCGTCGCGGCGGTGGTCCGGCTTGCCATGCGGTTCATCTTCCCCCGCCCGCTCTGCCCCAACTATCCTCGTCCGTTTTGTCCCTACTATCACCTACCCGCTTATTTCCCGAGAAAACATCGACTCCTCGCGAGGAGGGGTCGGCCCACCCGTCCGGGGGTCCGATCGCCGCGCTGGCGCGGCCGACGGCGGCGGGGACGAGGCACCTCTCACCGACCGGATCCGGCGCCGGTCGGCCCGCCGGACCGGCTCCGGCCAGGCATATCGATCTTCCGACCGATCCACAGTGGTGTTCCGGACGGGCCGACCGGTCGGATACGGTGGACGATAACTTCCGATCGCAGCAGGTCGTCGTCGATGCCGGCCGGCTCACCCGGATCCAGGCGCGACCGGGTCCACTACCCACCGGGTCCACTACCCACCGGGCCCAACCCCCGCCACCGGCACGCTCTCCGGACCAACCGTCCCCGGCTCGCGTGCCCGATCGGCGAAACGCGCCCCGTCCCGGCGGTCCATTCGGCAGGATCGTCATCAACGAGGAGGTGCCGTTGTGCAGGACACTCGGATCCGCACGCTGTCTTTCCAGGTCAGCGGGCTGCCCCCGGTCAGGAACGAGGCACTGTCGATCTTCTCGGCCGGGCACCGCCAGGCCAACCGGGTGCGGGCACTGCTGGAGGCCGCCTGCGCCGCCGCCCAGGACAGCGGCTGGACAGCACTGACCGACCCGATCGAACTGGATCTGATCCTGCACTGCCCGCCCGGCCACCACGGCACCGACGCGGCGACCCTGCTCGGTGGCGTCGGCGCCGTACTCCAGGACAAGCGGCACGCGGTCAACATCGGTCTGGCCCACCTGGGCGCGCTGGTCGACGTCACGCTGTACGTCGACAACCGGCAGATCCGCCGGATGTCGTACCGGGAGGAGCCGGCGGAGACGACGTCGTACGAGGTTCGAGTCGCCGCGATACCAGCGGCAGGTTGAGCGGCGCCCACGACCGGGTACCGCGGACCCGACGAAGGGAGCACCTATGTCGGAGCCACACGTCACGCTGGACCCGAGCGGGCTGGACCCGACCCTGGAGAGCCTGCGCGAGCCGCTGGAGCAGCAACTGAGTTCGGCCCTGCGGGTGGCGAGCGAACGCGTCCGCGCCGGGTACGACGGAGAGCCGGTCGAGGAGGTCTGCCGGCGGCTGCTCGACGAGACCCGGGCCGGTCTGCACCCGGACATCGCGGCCGGCTTCACCCCCGACATGGACGAGTTCTGCCGGGTGGCGATCGCGATCGTGCGACGCGAGGTGCATCACTGACCCGCGCCGGCACGACAGGGCAGTCGGTCGGCGCGGAGCGGCACGACCGCCCGCGTTCGCGGGGTTGACCGGACGGCGCCCCGGTCAGCTCCGGCGTACGTCGACGGCGACGACCCGGGTGCCGTCGGGGCGGGTGAGTTCCAGGGCCCGGATCGGCAGTGCCTGGTCGCTGCCGGGCGCCACCTGGAGGCCCAGGCCGTGGGTGACGTGCCCCTCGAAGTCGCTGGCGAGGGCGTAGCCGCGCAGCGTGGGGTAGCCCAGCCGGGGCTCGGGCGTGCTGGTCAGCGAACTGCGCCCGTGCTCGTCGTGGGCCTGGGCCGGGTCGAACTGGATGCGCAGGAAGGCGTTGCCCGGCAGTGGCACCGCGTCGCCGACACCGTCGGCCAGCACCCGGGGCACGTAGGCCAGGGTGTAGGAGGGCAGGCCGCCGCGGAACGCGAAGGTGATCCGGGTGTGTCCCTCCTCCGGATGGTCACCCACCCGCACCTCGACCAGCAGCGGTAGCGGCGGGCCGGGCGGCGGCACGACCGGCGGTCGGACGTCGTGGCTGATCCGTACCTCCCGGCTCGGCACCGCCCAGCCGTAGGTGACCCGGTCGTCGGTGGCCGCCGGGGCGGAGGTGCTCGGACCGGGCGGTGTGGTGGCGGGGCCGGCGACCGGGGTGGACGGTCCGCCCGGCGCGGTGGCGGCCGTCGGCTGCGGGGTGGCCGGGCCGCCCCGGTCGGCCGTCGTGCAGCCGGCGGCGAGCACGACGATCATGAATGCGAAAAGTGGTACGCGGTGGCGTGTCATACACCTCTGACGCACGGCCCCGGCCCGGGGTTTACCGGTGGCAGCGGATCACCATAGATCAACAAAGACGCGCACTCATACCAGATCATCGGACATAACGGGATATTGAAATAGATGAAAATAAATGTTTAAGATCCTGGCACCCCCCTCGGCAGCATTGGAGAGTGAGCGATGACCTCACGAAGAGTCAGCCGACTCCTGGTCGCACTCGTGACGACGGCAGGTGCCATGCTCGGCACCACGATCGCCAGCCCGCCGGCCTCCGCCGACGTCTCGATCAACGCCACGGTCTGCTACAACACCAGCCAGGCCGGCAGTTACGCCGGCATCGCCAACCAGGCCGCCACGATCTGGAACAACGCGACCGTCAACCTCACCCTCTCCGCCGGCTGCGGGTCCAACCTGCGGATCTACCAGATCACCGGCGGCGGCTCCTACGCCGTCCGGACCAGCCTGGGCAACGGCCGGGTCTACATCGACACCCAGCAGGCCGCGCAGTACAGCCCGCTGCGGATCATGACGCACGAGATCGGCCACATCCTCGGCCTGCCGGACAACTACAACGGCAACTGCGCCCTGCTGATGTCCGGCGGCAGCGCCGGTACGAGCTGCACCAACCCGTACCCGAGCACCGCCGAGGCCAACCGGGTGAGCAGCCTCTTCGCCGGCACCCGGATCGGCGCCGACACCGGCGGCCAGGTGTTCCAGGACAGCTGGCCGGCGTCGCCGGTCAAGGTCGGCTGACCCTCCGAATCCACATCTGGTCCCCCGCCCTCCCTCCCCGCGGCGGGAACCACGACCGGGGGCCGGCGGATGCCGCCGGCCCCCGGTCGCCCGTGGGTCACCCCGGTCAGGGATCGATCTGCACCGGGATCTCGTACCGCAGGCCGTCGCCGTCACCGAACCGGACCACACCGGAGTAGTGCCGACCCGGCACCAGCCCGCTCCAGCGCAGCACCGGGTACACCTCGACCCCGGCCCGGACCGTACGTTGGACCGGAGTCACGATGGCCGTGCCGTCGACCGGGGCGTTCGGCCCGACCGAGTGCACGTTGAGGATCGCGGTCAGCGGCCGCTGCTCGGCACCGGGCGCGGCGACCCGTCGGACCACGTAGACGTAGTTCCGGCCGGAGTCGTGCAGCCAGGCGTCACCGCCGCCGTAGATGCCGCGCAGCGCCCCCTCACCGTTGAAGACCAGCAGGTCGATCTTTTCCGCCGGGTCGAGACCGCCCGGTGGCACGGTGAGCCTGGTCGACTCGGTCTCCGCCGGAATGTCGACGCTGATCTCGGTGATCCCGACCAGGTCCTCCGGGTCGGTCAGCGGATTGAAGGCGAACGGGTCGTACTCGGCGAGGGTGCCGGAGACCTCGAACGGCACGTCCGTACCGGAACCGAAGCCGAGGATCTCGGTGGTGAGGATGCCCTGGTACCCCGGTGTCACCGGCAGCACCTGGGAGCCCTTGGCCGTGGTCGCGTAGACCTCCTCGGGCGTCTTCAGCGCCAGCGCCCGCGCCATCAGCGGCGTACGCACCTGGTGGCCGTACTGGTCCTTCCAGGTCAACGCCCCGAACGCCGGCTCACCGTAGGCGGCCGTGGTGCGGATGAACTCGACCTGGTACGTGGCCGACCGGCCAGGGGCGATCTCGAAGGACTTCGGCGTCACCCTGACCCGCCAACCGTCCGGCGCCTTCACCGTGGCGATGTACGTGCTGCTCCTGTCACCGACGTTGGTGACCGTCCGGCTGACCGTACGGTTGCCGTAGACGTCGGCGACCGAGATCGACGGGTAGTTCAGGTCGCTGGCGTGCATCGGCCGGACGTAGTCGCAGTCGTCGTACTCCTCCCCCGACGGCGGCGCCAGCGGGTCGTACGGCACCGACATGCCCAGCCCGCAGGCGAACCGCCGCCAGTCGGCGACGCCCGCGTCGAAGACCAGGCCGGGGTCGGTCGCCCTGACCGCGTTGACGTGACCGGACCCGTAGTAGAACGGGTTCGCGTCGCCGGTCGAGATCGACGCGTTGCCGTCGGGCACCTGGTCGCCGACGATCGCGCCCTGTAGCGGCCGGTCCAGGTTGTCCCGCTGCTGCCCGGTGGTCATCAGCGCCGACTTGACCGCCATCGGCGACCAGTCCGGGTGCTTGTCGATGACCAGCGCGGCGAGCCCGGCGACGTGCGGCGCGGCCATCGAGGTGCCGGAGTAGTAGGCGTAGTCCTCGTCGTGCTGGGTGACCGGGGAGACCCCGGCGAGGATCTCCTGCCCGGGAGCGGCGAGGTCCGGCTTGAGCAGGTTCCCGCCGCCGGTCGTCCAGGGGCCGGTGGAGGAGAAGTGCGCCACCTCAGGTGCCGGCTGCCCGCGATCGAAGCCGGGGCTGATCGTCGCGGTCGGGTCCGCCGCCCCGGCGACGTACGCCTTGACCGCCGTACCGGCCGCCTGGTCGAGGTAGACCGTCGGGATCGGGTAGCTCGCCGGGTTGGTGGTGTAGAGGAACGTGTTGTAGATGATCATCCCGGTGCCGCCGGCCTCCTGCACCGCCCGGCCCCGGTCGTACTGACTCGCGCCGCCGCCGAAGGCGCAGAGCACGATCCGGCCGGTCACCTTCGCCGGATCGAGGGTGCCCGGTTCGCACCCGCCACCGCCGGAGTCCGGAAGACCGGCGTCGGCCGCGTCGACCAGCGGGGTCGAGGGGGTGCCGGCGGTGCCGAGACCAGCTCCGGTGAGGCTCTGGCCGTTGCCGAGCAGCAGCTGGCGGGAGACGGTGTTCTGCTGGGTGCTGGCGGCGACCGTGGTCACCCACGGCCAGGCGTTGTCGACCGTGCCCGCGTACGGCCCGGAGTTCCCGGCCGACGCGGCGACGAAGACCCCTGCCGCGGCGGCGTGGTAGAAGGCGATGTCGGTGGCGCCGAGCTCGTCCCACGGGTAACCCGCCGAGAAGTTGATCACGTCCACACCGTCGGTCACCGCGTCCTCGATCGCGTGCACGATGTCGACGGTCGATCCGCTCCCGCCACCCGAGGTGGTCTGCCAGAGTGCCTTGTAGACCGCCAACCGGGCGGCCGGGGCGATCCCGGAGACCGGGCCGAGGTCCTGCCCGTCGAGGCGTACCGGCACCCCGCTGGCGCCGGCCGCGGTGCTCGCGGTGTGCGTACCGTGGCCGACCACGTCACGTGGGGAGCGGAACTCGGCCGGGTTCGCCTCGGCGAAGCCGGTCTCGTCGTACCAGCGGGCGCCGATCACCCTGTTGTTGCAGGCGACCTGGCCGGTCTGGCCGGTGTCGCAGGTGCCGTGCCACTTGGCGTCGATCACCGCCTGGTCGGCGCGGGGTTCGGGCAGCGCCGCGAACGAGGGGTTCTCCGGCCAGTAACCGGTGTCGATCACCCCGATGATCACACCCTCGCCGGCCCGCGAGTCACCGCCGAACTGCTGCTGCCAGACCCCCTTCGGGCCGGTGAGCTTCAGGAAGTCGGCGGAGTTGGCGGACTGGGTGTGTACCCGCCGGTCCGGGAGGACCTGCCGGACGCCGGGAGTGGCGCGCAGCTTCGCGACCTCGGCCGAGGTGAGCCGGGCGGCGAACCCGTTGAAGACGGTGTCGAAGGTGGTCCGGGCCCGGCCGGCGGCGATGCCGGCGCCGTCGAGCACTTTGGTCCGCTGGTCGCGCAGATGGTCGCGGTAACCACGGGCGCCGGGCGCGGCCCGGTCGAGCCGGTCGCCGGGCGCCGGCCTGGTCGCCGGGATGCCGGCGACACCCCCGGCGTACGAGGCGACCGGGTCGCCGCTCAACTCGACGAGATAGCTGCTGGTGCCCGCGTCGGTGGGGGTCGCCGCGTCGGGTCGTGCCTGTGCGGGTAGGGGTGTCGCGAGGACGAGTGCGGTGAGCACCGTCGCGGCGAGCAGGGACCGGACCGATCGTGGGTTCCGGGCCGGAAGCGTGTCCGACAAGTGGCCTTCCTTCGTTCATGTCGCACGTGTGCGACGGTGACACGAGGTCGGGCTCCATAATGGAAGCGCTCCCACGGACGACGGAAGCGTTGTTACGCGAAAAACATCCGGGGAAATGAATATTTAACCGCGTCTCGGTCGATCCGCGACCCGGTCGTAGGCCAGCCGTGGGCATGCCGTGGAACCAGCCGTGGGCCGGTTCAGTGCACCAGCGGCACCAGGTTCCGGGTGATCTTCCCGTCCGGGTTGTAGACCACGCACATGATGTCGCGGTCGCCGTCCGCCCAGGTCTCGGCGGTCGGCAGGACCGGATAGAAGTCCAGACCGGACTTATCCTGGCTGCCCCAGCGGCGGGCGAAGTCCCGGCCGCACTCCTGCCACCCGTACGCGGCCACCGCCGGCCGGTCCCACTCCCCGTCGGCGGCGTGCACGAACCCGTACGACTCGTTGTCCGCCCGCTCCTCGCACGGCTTGTAGAGCACCACCACGTCGTTCGCCCGCTCCAGATAGGCCGGATCCGAAAAGCACTCGCCGCCCTCGATGTCGAGGATGCCGGTCGTCTCCGCCGTGATGAAGGTGTCGTCCTTGACCGCGATCGGCTGCGGAGGTTCGGCTCTCGGGAACACCCCGATCAGCGCCACGGCCGCCACCGCCGCCCAGCGGCGACGGCTCCTGAGCACGGGATTCGGCGGGGAATTCGGCGGGGCGAAGGTCATCGATGCGGCCTGTTCTGCACGGCGGTACGGGCTACCGGTCGGGCCCCGCCGCATGGTAGGCGGGCACCGGTGAACCACCGGCCGACGTCACCTGTCCGGACGACGACCGGAAGGTGACGCCCGCCCTCGGCTTCGCCGTGGTGATCATTAGTTCACCTGGTAGCAAGGCCCGCGTCGGGTGGTGGTCGGCCTATTCCGACTCAATGCTGAGGTCCGCCGCGCTCCCGCTGGCGGACAATCCACTTCTCTTGAGGGGTGACCCCTACCTTGAACGACAACAAGCGACCGTGGATCACGGGCTCGCGGCGGGCGAAGCTCGCCGCCGTGGGCACCGCCGCGCTCATCATCGGCGGCTTCGCGTTCGGCCCGTCGGCGTTCGGTGAGGCCGCGCCGACCAAGTACCCGGCGGCCGAGATCTACAAGCCCTCCCCGATGCCCGACCGCGTGATCCTCACGCCGACCACCACCCCGGCCACCTCGCAGAAGGTGACCTGGCGGGCCGAGGCTTCGGCCGAATGGGCCCAGGCCCAGATCCTCGAGGCGCCCAAGGCGCTCGGCGACGTCGCGCCGGCCGCCGGCGCGGTGACCACCGTCAAGGCGAGCGTCAACTCGTCGGTGAACACCTCGCTCGGTTACGCCTCGACCTACCACACCGTCGAGTTCAGCGGTCTGAAGCCGAACACCCGGTACACCTACCGGGTCGGCGACGGCACGAACTGGAACGAGTGGTCCGACTTCACCACCGCGGCCGAGGGCTTCTCCCCCTTCTCGTTCATCTACTACGGCGACGCGCAGAACTACATCGACTCCGCGGTGCCGCGGGTGTTCCGGCAGGCGTTCGCCGACCGGCCCGAGGCCAAGATGATCGTCAACGCCGGCGACCTCATCGACAGCGCCAACAGCGACGAGCAGTGGGGCCAGTGGTTCAACGCCGACGGCTTCATCAACCAGCAGGTCAACAACATCTCGATCCCGGGTAACCACGAGTACAGCGGTGGCCTGTCCGGGTTCTGGCGGCCGCAGTTCCCGTACCCGGACAACGGTCCGGGCAACGCGGAGCTGAAGCAGACCACCTACTACGTGGACTACCAGGGCGTCCGTTTCATCGGCCTGGACTCCAACGTGCAGAGCGTCCCGGCCCTGATGGCCTCGCAGACCGCGTGGCTCGACGGCGTGCTCAAGGACAACCCGAACAAGTGGACCGTGGTCACCTTCCACCACCCGGTCTACTCGAACACCGGCACCCGCAACAACCCGAACGTCCGGGCGCAGTGGGGTCCGCTGCTGGAGAAGTACGGCGTGGACCTGGTTCTGCAGGGCCACGACCACTCGTACGCCCGGGGCAACGTCGACACCGCCCGCAAGTCGAGCACCGTGCACAACGGCGTCGTGTACGTGGTCTCCGTCTCCGGCGGCAAGATGTACGACCTCAACGCTGGCGAGAACTGGACCGGTAACGGTGCGGAGATCTCCAAGCGGGACGAGAACGTCCAGCTCTACCAGATGATCGACGTCGAGCAGGACTCGATCCGGTTCGAGGCGCGTACCGCCAACGGCCTGCACGAGGACGGCTTCCTCATCCGCAAGAACGACGCGGGCGTGCGTACCGTCAACGAGTTCCGCACCCCGGAGAACACCACCGGCGAGCGGGCCCTGACCGCCCAGAAGACCGTCGCCGTGGGCGAGAAGATCGGGGTCAAGGCCTACAACTACGACCCGAACGAGACGGTGAGCGTGTACCTGCGCAGCACCACCGCCGCCGCGAGCAACAACGGTGTCCTGATCGCGTCCAAGAAGGCCGACGAGCTGGGCCAGTTCAACTACACCTTCACCGTGCCGGAGGGCACCAAGAAGGGCAGCACCCAGGTTGTCTACCTGGTCAGCGAGAACCAGAAGATCACCACCCCGGTGATCACCGTCAGCAAGTAATCCGCCCCGGGTGCGGATCGGCCACGTCGGTCGGTCCGCACCCGGTCCGGCCCCGGACAGGAGCATTCGTGACCATCCGTACGCGCGCGCTGGCGGGTCCGCTGCTGGGCGCTCTGGCCGCGCTGGTCGCGGTCACCGGCCCGGCCACCCCGGCCGCCGCCCACCCGTTCGGCCCCCCGGCCACGGCCCGGATCAGCGCCGACGGTACGCGGGTGAGCATCGCCTGGCTCGCCGCCGAGGACGACTGGGTGGCGCTCGGCCAGTCCCTCGGCGCGTTCGAGGACCCGGCGTCGGGCAGCGTGAACGGCGCCCTCACCGGGGAACAGAAGCTGCAACGCTCCCCCGCCGTCCGCGACTACCTGCTGAAACACATCACCGTCAGCCAGTCCGGCCAGCCGTGCACCGGCCGCCTCGACACCCTCGAACAGTTGGTGAAAAAGGGTGCCCGGCTCGACTTCGAGTGCCCGCGGCAGGTCAGCGATCTGGACGTCACGGTCAGCGCGCTGACCGACCTGAACACCGCGTACCGCACCGCCCTCACCTCGGACGTGGCGATGACCCCGCCGGAGGCGCTCTTCACCCACAACGAGGGCAGCCAGCGGATCCGGTTGAGCGCTGGCGAGGGCGGCTCCGGTCGCCCGGCCGCCGTCGGCACCGTCGCCGCCGGTACGGGCATCGCCGCGGTGGCCATCCTCGCCGGGGTGCTGGTCAACCGGCGACGTCGGACGAGGAGGAAGCCGGCATGACCTGGATCAACGGGTTGGACAACCGCCTGATCGCGCTCTTCGACAGCGGGGCGGTGTTCTGGCTGGCCCTGCTGGTGGCGCTCGGCGTCGGCGCCGCGCACGCGGTCGCCCCCGGACACGGCAAGAGCGTGACGGCCGCGTACCTGGTCGGCACGAGGGGACGTTACCGGGACGCGGTACGGCTCGGCGCCATCGTCGCGCTGATGCACACCTTCTCCGTACTCGTCCTGGCCCTGGTCTGGGTGGGTCTGACCGGGGCGGCCGGTCTCGGCACCAAGTCGATCACCGCCTGGCTCCAGGCGCTCGCCGGGCTGGTGGTGATCGGCGTCGGCGTCCACCTGACCTACCGCCAGCTGCGCGGCGGCCACTCGCACTCGCACGGCCACTCGCACTCGCACGGCCATGGTCACTCGCATGCTCCGGCGGCGGCCGTCGGAGGCGCGCATGAGCACGCGGCCGATCACCACCACGACCACCCGGTCGGACACTCCCATGACCACGGCCAGCCGGCCGGCGAGGTACGGGGCGCCACGGCGACCGCGACGATCACCGCCAACCCGCTCGTCGCGACCGAGCCGGAACATCACCACCACCATGACCCGGCCGAGCTGACCGACCCGTGGTCGCGGCGGGGGCTGCTCGCCCTCGGCCTCTCCGGCGGGCTGCTCCCGTCGCCGTCGGCGTTCCTGGTGCTGGTCAGCGGCCTGCTCACCGGGCGGGCACTGGACGCGGTGATCCTGGTGACCGTGTTCGGCATCGGCATGGCCGTCACCCTGACCGGCGTCGGCGTACTGACCATCCGGGGATACGCGCTGCTCGCCGGCCGCGCCCGCTCCTGGTCACCGCTGGCGAAGGTGATCGACTGGGTTCCGGCCGCCGCCGGAGTCGTGGTCGCCATCGGCGGCTGCCTCTACCTGACCGCCGCCCTCACCGTGCTCACCTGAAACCCGCGTGATCCCGGAGAGTTCGGCCGGCTGTGGCGAGCCGAACTCTCCACGGTCATGAAAACCGTGGTGCGGTAAGGACGGCGCGTCGGGGAGCATGTCGTCCGTGAACGTTCCCACCCGCCAGATCCGGGCCAGCTACTCCACCGACACCATCACCGTGTATCAGGCGTACCCGCCGGAGATCGCCGAGGCGGCACTGGACGCCGGACGCTTCGTCGGCCCGTTCAAGCGGGAGCGGATGACCTGGATCAAGCCGTCCTTCCTGTGGATGATGTACCGCTGCGGGTGGGCGGAGAAGCCCGGCCAGGAGCGGGTGCTGGCCATCGAGATCAGCCGCGCCGGCTTCGAATGGGCGCTCGCACACGCCTGCCTGAGCCACTTCGACCGGTCGCGGCACGACGAGCGGTCGCAGTGGTCCCGACAGCTGAAGACCAGCCCGGTACGGGTGCAGTGGGATCCCGAACGGTCGTTGCGGCTGGGCGCGTTGCCGTACCGGTCGTTGCAGGTCGGGCTCTCCGGGGAGGCCGTCCACCGCTACGTCGACGAGTGGACGGTCGCGATCACGGACCTGACCCCGGCCGTACGTGAGATCCGCTCGCTGCTGCGCGAGGGTGCCGAACGGGCCGCCGCCGATCTGCTGCCCGCCGAGCACCCGTACCCGCTGCCGGAGCAGGTTGGCGCGGTGATCGGCGCCGACGCGTGGTGAACGGTCAGCCGCCCGTACGGATCTCGTCTGCGAGGCTGACCAGCAGATCCTCGGTGATGATCTCTGAATTGCTTGGCGTCGCAGCCATGGCGGCTGTCCTGCGGTGTGTCGCCCGGTAGAGGCGAAGGATTGGCTCCATTGAGCAGCGGCGTGTCGCTGGGGCTGAGAGCATCGAGGCATGGCGCCGAGGGAGTGCGGATGAGCGACGGAAAGGTCATCGTGGTCGTCGGGGCTTCCAGTGGCTTCGATAGTGATGCTGTGCGTGCCGCCGGCCGGGCTGGGTGTACCGCCCACGCGAGGATGTGCGGTAGCTCGGGTCGCCATGTTGTCGGCATCGCCGAGACGCCTCTCGCCACCCTTGGCCCGTGACCGCGTCGACGCCCCACAACGCGAGGCGGCGAGTCCTCGACGCCGTACGTGACGCCACTCCCCTGCCAGATCGGCCGCTGATCTCCACCCCGTCCCATTTACATGATGCGGTGGTGCGCGAAGCCGAACGCCGGCGCGCCGCCCGGCAGCCCATGCTGGGCCTGCTCGGCTTGCTGCTGGTCGTCCCGATCGCCGCTGTGTTCGCGATCGGGGCCGGCGGCGCGGAACCGTCCGTGCTGGTGTTCGGACCGTTGGTCACGTTCGCCGTGTCCATCGCCGCGATCATCGCCTTCTGGTGGGAGGACTGGCCTGGCACCAGCCGACGCCCGGCCTGGTCGGGATGGCTCGACCTGCTGCTCGTCGCCGTCGGTGCGGTCCTGCTCAGCTTCCTCGGCCAGGTCATCGTGGACCGACTGGACCCGCGCGGGATCCTCCTGCCCAGCCACGTCACCGCACCGCACCCCACCATGTTCCTCGCTGGCGCCGTGCTCGTCGCCGTGCTCCAACTCACCCTGGTCTGCGAGCGTTGGCCGCTGCGCCGACTTGGTCGGCTGACCGGCGGGTGGACGGCACTGGCAGTCGCCTGGGGAACGGCGGTGCTACTGCACTTCGCCTACCCGTACCTCGGTCTCCTGGCGATCGGGGTCTGGCAGGTGTGGCTGTTCGTTGTCTGGCACGGCTGGCCCTTCACCCGCATACGCCGGCAAGGGCCGCGAGTGGTGCTGGCCAACACGGTGGTTATCGGCGGTGGCGCTCTTACCTACACCGTGCTGCACGACCTCGGTGGTCTGCCCCCGCCGACGATCAACGCTGCGGCGGGATCTTTCATCGCCGCTGGACTGAGCATGTCCATGCTCTTCGAAGGGACACTACCCAACCGCGTACCCCGGCTCGCTGCCGTCCTCCTGCTGGCCGCCGCCCTCTACCTCGGCCTCACCGCCTACGCGAACAGCATCCACTGGACCCATTCCTCGGCGACGGAGTGGGTCGCCCACGTCACCCTCAACGGGATCGCCGCAGGCATCATTTTGCACGTCGCGATCGGACGCCGCTGGCCCTTCGGGAACAGCAACTGAACCAGCAGCAGGCGGCGCAAGTGGCCTGTGAACCTCGCGTCTCAGGGGCCGAACGGCAGGACGTCGAGAACACCGCGCCCCCTCCGATGAGAAACTGTTACTCGCAGATCATGCTTGGAGCCGGAGGTCGTTGCAGTGCGCGAAGGAATAGCAGCTTCCGTGACCGGGGCGCTTCTTTCTCACGTGTGACGCGGAAGTTGTGGTGGTGGGCTTGGTCGTTCAGGCGTTACGTCTACTTACCGAGTGCCTTGACGACGGCCTCGGCCGCCGGCTTGGCCGAGACCGGGTTCTGGCCGGTCACGAGATTGCCGTCGACGTGGACGCACGGGCCGAAGGCCGGTCCGCCGGCGAAGTCGGCACCGGCGCCGCGGAGCCTGCTCTCCAGCAGCCATGCAGCCCTGTCTGCGAGGCCGAAGTCGTTCTCCTCCTCGTCGGTGAAGCCGGTTATCCTGCGCCCGGTGAACTTCCAGCTGCCGTCGGCGTTCCTGGCCGGCAGCAGAGCGCCGACCCCGTGGCAAACGGCGGCGGCGACCTTGTTCTTGTTCGCGTACACGGCGGCGAAGATCGTGCCGATGGAGGGATTGTCGGCGAGGTCCTCCATCGGGCCATGGCCGCCCGAGACGTAGACCGCGTCGTAGTCGTCAGGGTTCGCGTCCTCCAGCCGGGCCGGTGAGTCGAGCCGGTCCGCGACCTGCGCCAGATAGTCGCGCTGCGCTTGGATCAAGGACTCGTCATTGTTGTTGAACTTGGGCGACAGGCTGACTTGGTCGACTGTCGGAGCGACGCCACCGGGGGTCGCGATGGTGATGTCATAGCCAGCCTTGGTGAAGACCTGGTGAGGATTGATGAACTCCACGCCCCAGAATCCTGTCGGGTGAAAGCTGCCGTCCCTCAGTCGCCACTGCTTGGCGGCCGTGACGACCAGCAGTACTGACGTCATAATGTTCTCCTTGCTCTCAGCCGAGCAGAATTATCCAGGCGGCCGTACCCGCCAGCCGAATCCCTAAACGTGGGTCGGGTCGACAGAAACGACTCGTTTCGTCCAGAGGCCAGGCGATACCGGTCACCGTACCGGGCTGCACCCGGAGTTGGAGTTGCTTTCGGACCCTCTGGAGACAACATCCCTCGCCGACGTTTCTGCGACGAGCCCGGGGCTGGCCGTCGTACGCACGGTAAGAAAAGGAGCAATGCTCGCTTAGCCCAACGGTCGAGGACGTGAGGGCTCGGACAAGTGCTCGGCCCATGGCCCGTTGATCCTTGCGGGACGAGGGCACCACCGGGTCACCGTCGGTCACCGACGGCCACGTGGTCGAGCGATCGGAGAGACCCTGATGGTATTGATCTACCCTCTTCCGTGGGTTCTGATAGATTTCTGCGGTCTGTCGGTATTTGGTGGTTACTCTCGCTAGCCTGAGTCTTGTTCACGGCAATCACGGGCTTTTGCGAGGAGTCGCGCATGGACGTCGACATCAGTATTCGGGTGGACGGCGATACGCATCGATTGTCGGTGGATACCCGTACGACTGTGCTTGACGCGCTGCGGGAGCGGCTGGGGATCACCAGCGCGAAGAAGGGCTGCGATCACGGCCAGTGCGGTGCGTGCACGGTGCTGCTGAACGGGCGGCGGGTGAACAGTTGCTTGCTTCTGGCGGTGGCGCATGACGGTGGCGAGATCGTGACGGCGGCCGGACTCGCGGTCGACGGTCAGATGCACCCGATGCAGAGGTCGTTCATCGAACACGATGCGTTCCAGTGCGGGTACTGCACCCCGGGGCAGATCGTTTCCGCCGTGGCCATGCTGAGCGAGGTCGCGGCTGGTTGGCCGAGCTTCGCCACCCCGGCCGCTGAGCAATCGGTTGGCGTTGATTCCGTTGCGGTCCTCGATGACGACGAGATTCGGGAGCGGATGAGCGGGAACCTGTGCCGCTGCGCCGCGTACGCGAACATCGTTCCCGCGATCCAGGAGGTGGCCAAGGCATGAGGCCATTTCGATACGCCCGTGCCGATGACGTGTCCAGCGCCGTGGCCCTCCTGGCGCGCTCACCCGAGGGTGCTTTCCTCGGCGCGGGAACCAATCTGGTCGACCTGATGAAGTTGGAGGTGCTGAAGCCGGACCTGTTGGTCGACGTGCGTCAGGTCACCTCGGACACGGTCGAGGAGTTGCCCGATGGTGGGATACGCGTCGGCGCGGCCGTGCCCAACAGTGACCTCGCCGCGCATCCGCTGATCCGCCGCCGCTACCCGTTGTTGTCCGAGGCGATCCTGGCCGGAGCGTCCGGCCAGCTGAGGAACATGGCGACGACCGGTGGGAATCTGCTGCAACACACGCGCTGTGTGTACTGGCAGAACGTCACCACCGCGTGCAACAAACGCGAGCCGGGCTCCGGCTGTTCCGCGATCGACGGCTCCAACCGGGACATGGCGATCCTGGGAAGCTCGCCGCAGTGTGTGGCGACCCACCCGTCGGACATGGCCGTGGCGCTCACGGCCCTGGACGCGGTCGTGCGAACCGAGAGTCCCTCCGGTCAGCGGACGATCCCCCTGGCGCAGCTCCACCGACTGCCGGGGGACGAGCCGCAGCGTGACACCATCCTCGAACACGGCGAGCTGATCACCGCCGTGGACATCCCGCCGCTGCCGTTCGCGGTCCAGTCGCGGTACCGCAAGGTACGAGACCGCGCCTCGTACGCCTTCGCGCTGGTGTCGGTGGCCGCCGCGATCGACGTTCAGGACGGTGTGGTGCGCGATGTGCGTATCGCGCTGGGCGGCGTGGCGCACAAGCCGTGGCGGGCGACGATCGCGGAGCAGACGCTGCGCGGCGGTCCGGCTGGCCCGGACCGATTCTGGGAGGCGGCGAGCGCCGAGGTCGCCGAGGCCCGGCCGCTGACCCAGAACGCGTTCAAGGTCACCCTCGCCCGCAACACCATGGTCGAGACACTGCTCACCCTGACCGGACAGTCGGCATGACCACCATCACGCCGCGCGCCATGGGTCAGGCGCGCAGCCGCGTCGACGGTCCGGACAAGGTACGGGGCCATGCTCCGTACGCGTTCGAGCAGCCGGTCGACCAGCCGCTCTACCTGTACCCGGTGGAGGCGACCGTCGCCGTCGGCCGGATCACCGGCATCGACTGCAGCCACGCCAGTGCGCAGCCGGGAGTGGTGAACGTGCTGACCCACCTCAACGCCGAGCGAACCTCGGCCGGCGCCAGTGGCGAACTGGGCATCCTGCAGAGCGATCAGGTGGCCTTCCGTAACCAGTTCGTCGGCGCGGTGATCGCGGAGACGTCGGAGATCGCCCGGTACGCGGCCGGCCTGGTCCGGGTCGATTACGAAGCGCGCCCACACGATGTGGTGTTGAACGAGGGGCGTAACGACCTGTACGAGCCGGAGCAGTTGGCACCGGTGTTCCCGATGCACACCGACAAGGGTGACGTGGACGCCGCGCTGGCCGCAGCACCGCTCGTCCTCGACCAGGGCTACACCACGCCCCGATACCACCACAACCCGCTGGAGGCGCAGAGCACGATCGCCGTCTGGGCGGATGGTCGGTTCACCCTCTACATGTCCACTCAGGGAGTGCACGTCGCGCGTGCCTGCCTGGCGCAGGTCTTCAACATCGACCCCGAGCGCATCCGGATCATCGCACCGTACATCGGCGGCGCGTTCGGCTCGAAGGTCCAGCCCCGTGCGGATGCCGTACTCGCCATGCTGGCCGCCCGTATGGTGCCCGGCCGCCCGGTGAAGTTCCAGCTGACGCGCCAGCAGACGTTCTCCCAGACGGGGTATCGCCCGCCAACCATTCAGCGGGTCCAGCTCGGCGCCGACCGCGACGGGCGGCTGCTGGCGGTCGCCCACAGCTGCATCGCGCCCACGGCGAAGATCCAGGAGTTCGCCGAACACGGCACGCGCTCGACACCCTCCGTCTACGCCACACCCAACCTCCGTACCCGTCAACTGCTGGCCAAGCTGGACATCTCCACCCCGTCGATCATGCGGGCACCGGGCGAGGCTTCCGGCATGTTCGCCGTGGAATCGGCGATGGACGAACTGGCCATCGCCTGCGGCGTCGACCCCGTCGAGTTCCGCATCCGCAACGATGCTGACACCCACCCGCTGACCGGACTGCCGTTCAGCAGCCGCAACCTCGTCGGATGTCTGCGCGAGGGCGCCCATCGCTTCGGCTGGGACCAGCGCGATCCCACCCCACGCGCCCGCCGTCAGCAGGGGTGGCTGGTCGGCACCGGAGTGGCGACCGCCATCTACTCGGTGTTCCGGCTACCGGGCTCGGCCAGCATCCAGGCACACCCGGACGGGCGCTACACGGTGGCCATCGGCGCCGCGGATATCGGTACCGGCACCTGGACGGCGCTGGCGCAGGTCGCCGCCGACGCCCTCGGCGTCGAGGTGAACCAGGTGGAACTTCAGATCGGCGACACGAACTACCCGCGCGCCTCGGAGGCCGCGGCCTCGTCCGGAATCACCAGCTGGGGCGCCGCGATCTGCGAGGCGGCCGACCAGCTGCGCGACGCGCTGGCCAACCAACACGGCGGCCGGATTCCCCCGGAGGGCCTGAAAATCATCGCCGACATGCCCGACAACCCGTACCTCAAGCAGTACTCGATGCACAGCTTCGGCGCACAGTTCGCCGAGGTCCGGGTCAACGAGTTCACCGGGGAAATCCGGGTTCCCCGGCAACTGGGCGTCTTCGCCGTCGGCCGCATCGTCAACCCCAAGACCGCCCGTTCACAACTGCTCGGCGGGATGACCTGGGGCCTGTCCATGGCGATCCACGAACACGGCGTCCTCGATCCCCGCTTCGGCACCACCATCACCCAGGACCTGGCCACCTACCACGTCGCCAGCAACGCCGACGTCGGCAACATCGAGGTGCACTGGCTCGATGAGTACGACCCGTACGTCAACCCCATGGGCACAAAGGGAATCGGCGAAATCGGGATGGTCTCCGCCGCCGCCGCCATCGCCAACGCCGTCCACCACGCCACCGGAGTACGCGTCCGCGACCTACCAATCACGCTGGACAAACTACTGCCCGAAACCAGACCTGCGACCGAAACCCCCTAGAAATCCCCCGCTGCCACACGCTCAAGGCGAAAGACACATTTCGCAGGTCTCCTGCCGAGGTGTAGTAAGCGGCCGGCGCCCCGCACACCTGCCGCTTCGCGGGGCGCACTTAGCAGCAACGCGTGTCCGACGAGATCCTGTGTCGAAGTCACAGGCGGTCGCGCCGCGCCGGGACGGCGGGCCGGCCGGAGTTGGCGAGGGCGATGCGCCAGTCGTTGCTGCGCATCAGGGAGCCGCTGCCCGGCGGGTACTCGAAATTGCAGGGGCCGAGGAGAGTGAAGCCAAGGCGGTGGCAGAGTGCGTTGGAGGCGACGTTCTCGACTGAGGGAAACGCGTGCAGGCTGTGGGGTGCGTCAGAGTGGCGGGCGACCTCGCCGACGATGGTGATCAGCGCGGCGCCGGCTGTGCTGGCGATGCCTCGGCCCTGATAGGGCGGTAGGACGTTCCAGCCGGTCTCGTAGATCTGCTCGCCCTGCCAGTCACGCTGGTGGTAGGCGATGCTGCCGACCATCTCGTCGCCAAGCAGTACGGCGAACATGCAGCCACGGCCAGTTGTCGGCAGGGCAAGGTATCGGCGGTGCCGGGCAAGTAGTTGTTCCTCCGGCTCGGGACCGCCGACGTGTCGACGCATCGGCGGGGTGTTGATTCGGCGTAGGAGGTCAAGCGCGGATTCCGACCAGGGCTCAAGACGAACGTCCATGCCGCGCAGCCTGGCAGGCGTCGGGATCGTCAAGCATCCCATTTCGAACGGGTGCGGCGCCCGCCTGCCTCTCCAACTCGGGGGTTGCTACCTGGTCAGCCTCGCTCGGGCGTCCTCGGCGTCGGGGTGGTCGAGCGCGTCGAGGATGGCCAGTGCTTCCTGCCAGGCGAGCCGCGCCTCGGTCTCCCGCCCGCCGGCCTCGTGACAGTCGCCGATGTGGAGGAGGATTATCGCCTCCGGGTACCGGTGGCCGAGTTCACGCAGCATGGCCAACGAGCGTTGGTGGCAGGCGCTGGCCTCGTCTTCGTGCCCGAGCTTGTGGTGGGCCTGGCCCAGGCTGTCCCAGGTGTACGCCTGACCGGACCGGTTGCCGACCGCCTCGAACAGTGCCAACGCCTGCGTGCAGCTGACCAGCGCCTGGTCGTAATCGCCGGCGAGGTAGCGGTTCCAGCCGATGTCGTTGAGCGCCGCCGCCTCACGGTCACGGTCGTTCCCGGCCCGGAACAGCGCCAGCGCGCGGTTGACCTCGACCAACACCGCGGCATAGCGGCCGAGGTTGGTAAACACGGCGGCAAGACCGAGGTGGATCCCTCCCTGGCGGACGGGGTCGGGGTCGGGACCCAGGTCGATGGCTCGCTGATAGAGCTGGATCGCCCCGTCATGGTCACCCATCTGGTTCAGGGCGCCGCCGAGGCACGAGAAGGCGGCGCGCAGGGCAGTCGGGTCGCCGAGACGCCCAGCGGCCCGAACGGCCGTCTCCTGCAGGCTCACCCAGAGCCGTACGAGGCCCCGCCGCCGCAGGTAGTTCTCGAGGATCGCCGCGAACGCGATGGTGTGACGGTCGAGTTCGGCGGCCTCGACAAGTCTCGCGACGGCGACAAGGTTGGCCACCTCCGCGTCGAACCAGGCCAGCGCCTGCTGCTCGTCGGCCGGCTCGACGACGGACACGCCCGGCCCGGCCGGCGGTGGCTCGACCGGCGAGTGTTTGGCCTTGCCGAACTGCCGGTTCGCCGTATCGGCGCTGTGCACATGGTGGTCGATAAGGCGTCGGGTGACGCAGCGACGGTCGTCGGCGGTGTCGAGGCGCTCGGCGAGGTCGGCGGCGTAGGCACGGAGCAGGTCGTGGAACGCGAACCGGCCCGGCCGATGCTCGCTGATGAGGTTCGCCCCGGCAAGCTCGGCCAGCAGTGGCCGGACCTGGGCGACCGGTAGCCCACAGGCACTGGCGGCGGCCGACACGGTCAGATCCGGTCCCGGGTGCAGGCCGAGCCGCCGGAACACGGTCGCCGTGGGTTCGCGCAACGCGGCGTACGAGCAGCCGAACACCGACCGGACGTCGCTGGCCGCGTCGGTCCCGCCGAGGGCGTCGAGCGGTGTCTGGGCCTCGCGCATCTCCTCGACCAGCCCGGCCAGTGGGAGTTCGGGCCGTACCGCCGCCCGAGCCGCGGTGACCGCGAGCGCGAGCGGGAGGCGTGCGCACCGGGTGATGATCTCCGTAACGGCGTCCGGCTCCGCCGCGAGCCGTGCGGGTCCGAGCCGGCGCGTCAGGAGGTCGTGAGCCTCGTCCGGGTCGAGGACACCGATGGCAATCGGCTCGGCGCCGTCCAGGGCGACCAGGCCGGTGAGCTGGTCGCGGCTGGTCACCAGGACGAAGCTGCCCGAGGTGTTCGGCAACAACGGCCGGACCTGGCTGGCGTCCCGAGCGTTGTCGAGGACGACCAGCACCCGCCGGCCGGCCAGCTCGCTGCGATACTGACCGACGAGGCTTTCCTCTGTCGTGGACAGACTCTGCGCGGGCGCGCCCAGGGCTGCCAGGAACCCACGCAGGACCTCGTCGGGCCGCGCCACCGCTCCGGTGGGATCGAAGCCCCGAAGATTGGCGTAGAGCTGGCCGTCCGGGAATCTCGCCGCCACCGAATGAGCCCAGTGCACCGCCAGAGAGGTCTTGCCCACGCCCGCCGTTCCCACAATGGTCGCCACCGCCGCGGAGGCGCCCGTCACGTCGGAGAGCAGCCCGTCCAACTGCTTGAGTGGAAGGGCCCGGCCCACGAACCGGCTCACATCGGTCGGCAGCTGACGTGGTACCCCGCCGGGCCGGACCCGGGCTGCCACGACGCTCGGCGCCACGGGCTCCATGATGTCGGGGCCGGGGACGTGCAGCAGGACGTCGGGTTCCTCGCGCGTTTCCTCGCCTGGCCCGACCGGGCCTGCCTGCCGCGCCAGTATGGGGTCGCCCGCACGCTCCGTGCCGGCAGCGCTCGGCGTCGTCGGGGTCTGGGTCAGTACTCGTCGGTGCGCAGCCTGCAGCGGCGCGCTAGGGTCTATGCCGAGCTCCTCGGCGAGACGGTCACGGACCGCGTCGAACGCCGACAGTGCCTCCGCCTGCCGTCCAGCGGCGCCCAGGGCGGTGATGAGGCTGGCCTGTACGGGCTCGTGGAACAGTGCCATCGACGCGGCCAACTGAAGCGGCAGGATCACCCGCTCCGGTTGGCGCAACGACACGGCAAGTTCGGCAGCCGCCGTGCACACGGTGTGAAACTCGTCGTCGAGGGCGGCCAGTACCGGAGCCGCCGACCCATCGGCAAACCCGGCCCCTGCATGGCCCTTCCAAAGACCGAGCGCCTCGACATAACAGTCGAGCGCCAGGTCACGAGCCTGCCGGGCGAGAGCGGCGCGGGCGGCATCGACGAGCTCCCGGAACGACACCAGGTCCAGCACGTCGGGACCGGCGGTGAACACGTACGCGTTACCGTGGCGGTGCAGGTACCTACCGGATGACCGGACGGGCACCGCGGGTTCAAGCAACCGCCGCAGCGCCCCGATGTACTTCTGGATCACGTTGAGCGCACTCGCGGGGGCGTCGTCTGCCCAGATCAGGTCGATCAGGTCCCCCGTGCTGACCGGCTGGCCCACGCGAGCCGCAAGCAGGGCCAACACCTGCGCCTGTTGTCTGGGACCGGCGTTCAGCTCGACGCCGCCGCGCCAGAGCCGCAACGAACCAAGGATCTGTACGCGCAGTGGACCGACTCCCGCCCGCGGGTCATCGTCGTCACGCCGAACGAGATGCGCTGACTCAGCCACGTCTGCCGCCTCCCGGAAGGCCTATCCACATCGTCCACTTGCGACCTCGTCCGGCCGGAGCACCGAGTCTACTGATTCAGATATGGTGGCAGGAGCGGGTGGACGGCACGAGCATCAGCATCCCGCTCGACAGGAATACCCATCCGTTGGCGCGGCGTGACCGACGAGCACACATGGTCACGCGCTCCAGCATCTACCGACCACGGGTGACATCGGCCAGCTTAGGGGCCCGGTGGGCTGGAGCGGGGTTTAGAGGTCGACGGGCGTTCAATCCTTGGCGTCACTCACGACGACCCCGGTGAGTCCACTCGCGAGTGCCTGAACGAGGCCGTCGAGCCGTGGGCCGAAGTCGAGTGCGGCATGGGCCCAGCGCGGCTCATGCTCGTACAGTTGCGCCAGCGTCGCCGTCGGATGGGCCAACTGCCAGAAGCCGGCCGCCAGCACCACGGCCGCTGCCAGCAGGCTCGTGATCTGCTCGGCCGTCATGGTGCTCGCGTGATCCAGCGCGGCCACGATCTCCTCGTTCGCGAGGCTCGGCGCATCGATACCCGTTCATCTTGACGAACTTCCACCGGCAACCGCACATGCCCCGTTACACCTGGGCAACCCGGCAGGTCACAACACCGAAGGCGGCAGCATGACAACACGAGTTGCATTGATTACGGGAGCGTCGGCAGGAATCGGCGCGGAGACCGCACGCAAGTTCAGCGCACGCGGATACCTGGTCTACGGCGTGGCCCGCCGGGTGGACCGACTTGCCGAGCTAGCTCGCGACGGAGTGAGGACGTTCGAGATGGATGTGACCGACGACGCCTCCATCACGGCAGGCGTTCAACGAGTCATCGACGAGGCAGGACGTATCGACGTACTGGTGAACAACGCCGGCTACGGCACTCTCGGCTCTCTGGAAGAGACCGCACTCGCCGAGGGCCGGCGCCAGTTCGAGGTGAATGTCTTCGGCGCGATGCGCCTCACCCAGCTCACCATCCCGCACATGCGCGCCCAGCACTCAGGCCGGATCATCAACGTCAGCTCGGTCGGCGGGAAGATCTACAGCCCGCTGGCCGCCTGGTACAACGGCACCAAACACGCTTTCGAGGTGATGAGCGATTGCCTGAGACTCGAGCTGAGCCAGTTCGGCATCGACGTGGTCGTGGTGGAACCCGCCGGCACCAAAACCGAGTGGGGACCCATCGCCGCGGACAACGTCAACAACAACTCAGGCTGCGGACCCTACGCACGCCAAGCCAACGCCGTGGCCGAAAGCCTGGTGGGCGAATCGCAAACCGGGCGGTACACCCCAGCCGGTGTCGTGGCCGACACGATCGTCAGGGCCGCGATCGTCAACAAGCCCAAAACCCGTTACGCCGTCGGCTTCGGCGCGAAGTCGAGCATCGCAGCGCGGCGCGTACTCTCCGATCGCGTCTTCGATTCCCTCGTATTTCGAGTCTCCGGCGTGCCACGAAACTAAGGTGGGTGCCTGAGCGGGGCTCTCCCTCAGGTGCAACAAAGTGAGCGTCCGGAATCTGGGTTCGGGTGGCTCCGGTCGGTTGCCCTGCACGACGGTGCCGTGCGTGTCATCGCCGGGGAGCGTACGGCCTGACACCGTGCCCGCCCAGCAGAGGCGGCGCGGTCCGTGCGGTCTTCGGGCGGGGAACCGCCGCGCTCAGGCCCAGGCTGTCGTCGCGCCGTCGAACTCCTCGAAGACCAGCCAGGTACGGGTGGAGAGCACACCGGCGATGCCCTGCACCCGGTTGAGCACCACGTCCCGCAGGGCGGCGTTGTCCGGCGCCCGGACCAGCGCCAACACGTCGTGGTCGCCGCCGAGCAGGGCCGCGTGTTCGATGTAACGCACCCGGCCCAGTTCCACCGACACCTCCCGCCAGCTGTTCTGCTCGATCTGCAACGCGATGTACGCCGAGGTGCCGAGCCCGGCCCGCTCCGGCACCACCTGTGCCCGGAACCCGGTGATCACGCCGTCCTGGATCAGCCGCTCCACCCGCGCGTACGCGTTGGTCCGGGAGATGTGGATGCGCTCGGCGAGGGTACGGATCGAGGTGCGGCCGTCCCGGACGAGTTCGTCGAGGATCCGCCGGTCGACCTCGTCGAGAGGTCGGGCCGATCGTCCCGCTCCGACCGCGTACGGGCCCTGCTCCCGGTCCTCCTGGTCCATCCGAGTCCACCTCCGTTGCCAATCGTCCCGCGTTTCCCGAGGATCTTGAGTCAATCATCCGAGGGCGTGAGCATAGGCGCACCACACGTCCAGGAGGTCCCCGCCGTGACAACCACACCCCAGGCGGTCCGCAGGACATCCCCGCGTACCCGTCGGGCGGTCACCCCGCCCGACCCGGCCCGCGCCCTGCTGCCCAGTCCCGAGCCGGTCCGGATGATCGACGACCAGGGCAACCGGCTGCCCGAACGGGCCGACTACCCGGAGCCCTCCGCCGACGCGCTGCGCGAACTGTACCGGCGCATGGTCATCGGTCGGCGGTTCGACGTCCAGGCCACCACGCTGACCAAGCAGGGCCGGTTGGCCGTGTACCCGTCGGCCCGTGGCCAGGAGGCGTGCCAGGTCGGCGCGATGCTCGCCGTCCGCCCGACCGACTGGGTCTTCCCCACCTACCGCGAGTCGATGGCCCTGGTCTCCCGGGACATCGACCCGGTCGAGGTGCTGACCCTGCTGCGCGGCGACTGGCACTGCGGGTACGACCCGGCCGCCCGGCGTACCGCCCCGCAGTGCACCCCGCTGGCCACCCAGACCGTGCACGCCGCCGGACTCGCCTACGGCGAGGCGTACCAGGGGCGGGACACGGTGGCGCTGGCGTTCATCGGGGACGGCGCGACCAGCGAGGGGGACTTCCACGAGGGGGTCAACTTCGCCGCCGTGTTCAAGGCCCCGGTGGTCTTCTTCGTGCAGAACAACCGGTACGCGATCAGTGTGCCGCTGTCCCGGCAGACCGCCGCGCCGTCGCTGGCGTACAAGGGCATCGGCTACGGGGTGCCGAGCGAGCAGGTCGACGGCAACGACCCGGTCGCCGTACTGGCGGTGCTGAACCGGGCGGTCGCGCACGCGCGGGCGGGCAACGGGCCGTTCCTGGTCGAGGCGCACACGTACCGGATGGAGGCGCACACCAACGCCGACGACGCCAGCCGCTACCGCGACGGTGCCGAGGTCGACGCCTGGCGCGACCGCGACCCGATCGCCCGGCTGACGGCCTACCTGCGGCACATCGGGGCGTTGGACGACGCGGCCGAGGCGGCGGTGGCGGCCGAGGCGGAGGCGTACGCGGCCGACCTGCGGACCCGGATGAACGTGCAGCCGACCGTCGACCCGCTCAGCCTCTTCGACCATGTCTTCGCCGAGCCCACCCCACAGCTGGTGGAGCAGCGCGAGCAGGTCCGCGCCGAACTGGCCGCCGACGCCGAACAGGCCGCCGCCGAGCGGGCCGACGACGAGCGGGTAAACGACGACGAGCGGGGAGCGCGCTGATGGCGGGCATGACGATGGCGAAGGCGCTGAACGCGGCGCTGGCCGACGCGATGGCCGCCGACGAGCGGGTGGTGGTCTTCGGTGAGGACGTCGGCCAGCTCGGCGGCGTCTTCCGGATCACCGACGGGCTGCTGGCCCGCTTCGGTGACCAGCGCTGCTTCGACACCCCGCTGGCCGAGGCCGGCATCGTCGGCTTCGCGGTCGGGATGGCGATGTCCGGACTGCGGCCGGTGGTCGAGATGCAGTTCGACGCGTTCGCCTACCCGGCGTTCGAGCAGATCGCCTCGCACGTGGCGAAGCTGCGCAACCGGACCCGGGGCGCGCTGAGCGTGCCGATCGTGATCCGGGTGCCGTACGCCGGGGGCATCGGCGGGGTCGAGCACCACTGCGACTCCAGCGAGGCGTACTACGCGCACACCCCGGGGCTGAAGGTGGTCACCCCGGCCACCGTCGCGGACGCGTACTCGCTGCTGCGGGAGGCGATCGCCGATCCGGACCCGGTGGTCTTCATGGAGCCGAAGAAGCTCTACTTCGCCAGCGACGAGGCCACCCTGCCGGTGACCGCCGAGCCGTTCGGCCGGGCCGTGGTCCGCCGCCCCGGTCGGGACGCCACCCTGATCGCGTACGGGCCGTCGGTGCCGGTGGCGCTGGAGGCCGCCGAGGCCGCTCGCGAGGAGGGCTGGGACCTGGAGGTGATCGACTGCCGCACGATCGTGCCGTTCGACGACGAGACGATCAGCGCCTCGGTCCGCCGTACCGGCCGGTGTGTGGTGATCCAGGAGGCGCAGGGCTTCGCGGGGGTGGGCGCCGAGATCGCCGCCCGGGTCCAGGAACGCTGCTTCCACTCGCTGCACGCACCGGTGCTGCGGGTCAGCGGGCTGGACATCCCGTACCCGGCGCCGATGCTGGAACACACCCACCTGCCGAGCGTCGACCGGGTGCTCGACGCGGTCGCCCGGCTCCAGTGGGACGACCAGCCCGACCGGCGCTGGCTGCCGGCACTCGCGGGCAGCACCGCATGAGTGCCGTGGCTGCCCCGCAGGTCTTCCTGCTGCCCGATCTGGGCGAGGGGCTGACCGAGGCGGAGATCGTCGTCTGGCGGGTCGCGGTCGGTGATGTGGTGACCGTGGACCAGAGCGTGGTGGAGGTGGAGACCGCCAAGGCGGTGGTCGACGTGCCCTGCCCGTACGCGGGTCGGGTGGTCGCCCTGCACGGCGCGGTCGGTGAGGTGCGCCCGGTGGGCCAGCCCCTGATCACCGTGGCGGCACTGGACGCCGGCCCGGACACCCCGGCCGAGCCCGCCGCGCACGCCACCTACCGGGAGGAGGAGCGGGCCGGCTCCGGCAACGTCCTCATCGGGTACGGCACCGGCCACGGCGCCTCCGGCCGACGACGCCGCCGTCCCCGCCCAGCCCCGGAGCAGTCCGTTGCGGCATCCGAGCGGCAGGGCCGAGCTGACGCCGGGCAGGAGCCCGTGATCGCCGTCGCGGCTGCCACGCCCGCCCCGGTCACCACGGTCGCCGAGCCGGTGCGGCCGGCGGGCGGCGCGCCGCTGGTTCTCTCGCCGATCGTGCGGCGGCTGGCCAGGGAACACGGGCTGGAGTTGGCCGAGGTGCGCGGCACCGGACCCGGTGGCGTGATCCGCCGGGCCGACGTCGAGGCCGCCGCGGCACAACCCGCACCGGCGGCGCCGCAGCCCGAGGCAACGGCGCTGCCGGGTACGCACCGAACCGTCGACAACCCGGCCGGCGCGGACGTGATCATCCCGCTGACCGGGGTCCGGAAGGTGATCGCGGACAAGCTCTCCCGCAGCCGGCGGGAGATCCCCGAGGTCACCATCTGGGTCGACGTGGACGCCACCGCGCTGCTGGAGACCCGGGCGGCGATCAACGCCGCCCGCCCCGAGCAGCCGGTGAGCATCCTCGCGCTGCTGGCCCGGATCTGTCTGAGCGGGCTGCGCCGCTACCCGCAGCTCAACTCGCGGGTCGACACCGAGGGCCAGCGGATCATCCAGTCCGCCGCCGTGCACCTCGGCATCGCCGCGCAGACCGACCGGGGCCTGCTCGTACCGGTGGTGCGGGACGCGTCCGCGCTCACCACCAGCGAACTCGCCACCGCGCTCGGGGAGACGACGGCGGCGGCCCGTGCCGGTACGCTGCCGCCGGCCCGGCTGACCGGGGGCACCTTCACGCTGAACAACTACGGCGTGTTCGGTGTCGACGGGTCCACCCCGATCATCAACCACCCGGAGGCGGCGCTGCTCGGCATCGGACGCATCGTCGACAAGCCGTGGGTGGTCGACGGCCAACTCGCGGTGCGCAAGGTGACCCAGCTCAGCCTCACCTTCGACCACCGGGTCTGTGACGGTGGCGTCGCGGGAGGCTTCCTGCGGCACGTGGCCGACTGCGTCGAACAGCCGGCGATGCTGATCGCCCACTCCTGATCGGAGAACGGACCACGCCGGCCCCTGCTCCGGGGGCCGGCGCGGCGATCAGCGGGGCGTACGGATCGGGTAGCTGCTCTGGTAGGCGAGGCGTTTGTCGGCGTCGGCCGCCAACCGGTCGAGGATGTCGTCCAGGTCCAGGAACGCCTGCCACCGCTGGATTCCGGCGGTGTCGGCGATCCGGTCGAGGACGAGGGTTTCCAGGTCGGTGACCCGCTTCGCCTTCCAGATCTTGTCGGCGAGGCTGACGAGCAGGTCCTCGATCGTGATCCCGGTCCGGGTCCAGCTGCCGTGGCTGCCGGCGAAGCGGGCCAGTCGCGCGGGCACACCCTGGGCCAACAGCAGGGCCTCACCGGCGGGTTCGTGTGCCGTACCCGGGCCGGAGAGTTCGTCGACGTGGACGATTTTGCCGATGTCATGGGTCGCCGCCCCGTACAGCACGGCCGGACGGTCGACCGCAAGCTCCGGGAAACGGCCCGTGACCAGGTCGGTGAGCTGGTCCGCGACGTCGTGTACGGCACGCAGGTGCGCGGCCAGTCGCGGTGGGGCGTCGAGCCGCCGGAGCAGGTCGACCGCCTCGTCCGGCAGCGGACGCAGCGACATGCCGGTGTCGGTGAGCGCGTTGTCGAGCGCCGTGTTCGTCACCGGGGCGAGGGTACCTACTGCCAGGTGTCAGTGCAGTCCACGTTTGCGCGGACGACGCACGCCCTGCCGGAAACGTACCGTGCCGGGGCGCGCCGGCCGGCCGAACGGGTGATCGGACCGGACCACCCGCCCCAACGGGTGAAGATCAGCCGGCCGGTGGGCGGCGGGTGGTGAGGATGAGGTCGGCGACCAGGGCGGTCCACCCGGTCTGGTGCCAGGCGCCCAGGCCGGCGCCGTTGTCGCCGTGGAAGTACTCCGGGAACGCGATCAGATCCCGCCAGTCCGGGTGGCGCTGGAACAGGTCGCAGGCCCCGTAGATCGGTCGCCGACCCCAGTCGTCCGGTACGAACAGCGAGATCAGCCGGTTGGAGAGATCGTCGGCGATCTCACTCAGGGTGCGCTTGGTGCCGGACCGGGTCGGGTACTCGATCAACAGGTCGTCGCCGAAGAACGCCGCGTAGTCGCGCAGGGCGTGGATCAGCAGGTAGTTGGTCGGCATCCAGATCGGGCCGCGCCAGTTGGAGTTGCCGCCGAACAGTCCGCTGGTCGACTCGGCCGGTTCGTAACCGACGGTGAAGTCCTGGCCGCCCAGTGACACCGTGAACGGCTTGTCCAGGTGCTGCCGGGAGAGCGTGCGCAGCCCGTACGGGGAGAGGAACTCCTCCTCGTCGAGCATCCGGGCGAGCAGCCGCACGATCTGTTCCGGGCCGACCATCGACAGCAGCCGCTGCTGGCGGCCGTCCGAGGCCAGCCGGCGGGCACCGAGTACGGCGGCGTACTCGGGTTTGTGGGTGAGGAACCAGCGCAGCCGGGCGGCCAGTTCGGGGAGCCGGTGCAGGGTCTTCGCGGTCAGCCGGGTGGTGGCGGCCAACGGCAGCAGGCCGACCACCGAACGCACCTTCAGCGGGACCTTGCTGCCGTCGGGGAGCCGGAGCTGGTCGTAGAAGAAGGCGTCCTCGTCGTCCCAGAGCCCCTGCTTGTACGCCGCCCCCGCGATGTACGCGAAGTGCTCGAAGAACTTGGTCGCGATGTCGGCGTACGTGGGGTCGTGCTGGGCCAGGGCGAGCGCCATGTCGAGCAGGTTCAGCGCGTACATGGCCATCCAGCCGGTGCCGTCCGACTGCTCCAGCACCCCGGCCACCGGCAGCGCCGCCGAACGGTCGAACGGGCCGACGTTGTCCAGCCCGAGGAAGCCGCCCTCGAACACGTTGTTGCCGTTGACGTCCTTGCGGTTGACCCACCAGGTGAAGTTCAGCAGCAGCTTGTGCATCACCCGGGCGAGGAAGTCGTGGTCACGCCCGCCGTCGATCTCGAACACCCGCAGCGCGGCCCAGGCGTGCACCGGCGGGTTGACGTCGGCGAACGCCCACTCGTACGCCGGGATCTGGCCGTTGGGGTGCAGGTACCACTCGCGCAGCAGGAGCACGAGCTGGGCCTTGGCGAAGCCCGGGTCGATCCGGGCGATGGTGACGCAGTGGAACGCCAGGTCCCAGGCCGCGTACCAGGGGTATTCCCAGGGGTCGGGCATGGAGATGACGTCGAAGCTGTTCATGTGCCACCAGGCGCTGTTGCGCCCGTGCCGGCGACCGGGCGGTGGCGGCGGCGAGGCCGGGTCGCCGTCGAGCCACTGCTGCACGTCGAAGTGGTAGAACTGCTTGCCCCACATCAGCCCGGCGATGGCCTGCCGGGCCACGTCGGCCTCGTGCGGCGGTACGTCGGCCGGGATGATCCGGGCGAAGAAGTCGTCGGCCTCGGCCCGGCGGGCGGCCAGGGTGGTGTCGAAGTCGGCACCGAGGTCGAGTTCCGGGGCCGGGGCGGTGCCCGGCGGCGGGGCGGTCAGGCTGAGCCGGATCCGGATCTCCGCCTGCCCTCCGGCGGGTACGTCGAGCACGTAGTGCAGCGCGCCCTTGGTGCCCTCGCCGGCCGGGTTGACCGTGGCGGCGCCTGCGACCACGTGGTCGTTGATCCCGTCCTTCGGGTAGCGGCTGCGGCCGGGCAGGTCCCAGAGCCGTTCGGCGTTGGTCTCGTTGTCGCAGAGCAGCGCGGTCGGTGCGCCGTCGCCCTGGAGCACGAGTTGGCCGAGGATGCCGTGCTGGCCGACCAGTCGGGCGTCGGCGCCGGTGATCGTGGGCACCGCGTCGCGGCCGGGCAGCCCCCAGGACCAGGTGTTGCGGAACCAGAGGGTGGGTAACACGTGCAACTGGGCCGCCCGGTCACCACGGTTCGCCACGGTGATCAGGACGCACATGTCGGTCGGCGACGCCTTGGCGTAGTCGACCGTCACCGCCCAGTAGCGGTCGTCGTCGAAAATACCGGTGTCGACCAGTTCGTACTCTGTTTCGTCCCGGCCCCGCAGGCCGTTGACCGAAACCAGGTCGTCGTACGGGTAGCGCGCCTGCGGGTAGTGGTAGCGCCAGCGCATGAAGGAGTGGGTCGGCGTGGAGTCCTGGTACCACCAATACTCTTTGACGTCCTCGCCGTGATTTCCACCGTCGCTGCCGAGCCCGAACATCCGCTCCTTGAGGATAGGATCGGCGCCGTTCCACAGTGCGAGGGCGAAGCAGAACGTCTGCCGGTCGTCGCAGACGCCGGCCATGCCGTCCTCGTTCCACCGGTAGGCACGGGAGCGCGCATGATCGTGCGGGAAGTAGTCCCAGGCCGTACCGTGCTCGCTGTAGTCCTCGCGGACCGTTCCCCAGGCCCGCTCCGACAGATAGGGACCCCATTGTCGCCAGGCCTGCTCCCCCGAGTCGGCCTGGGCCAACCGGGTTCGCTCCGCGTCGTTCCCCGGTGCTGCGGCGGCCGGCACGTCGCTGATCACCTCCACCTTCTCGATCTTCCGCTGGAAGATCCCTCGCACGAACTTGACCACACTCGTCATTGTTCCTGGGGCGTGTTACAGACACCCTCGTGGGGCGTCTCTCGGGAGGAAGATTGATCGAGATCGGCTTCGGTCCGCAGGTCTGCGGCACGCTTCGCGCAGGTGCCAGCCGGGAATGGCTGGTGCCGGACGGCCGAGGCGGCTACGCCATGGGCACGGTCAGCGGACTGCGTACCCGGCGGTACCACGGGCTGCTGGTGGTCGCCGGGGACACCCCGGCCGTCCGCCGGCTCGGCCTGGCCAGCCTGGACGCGGCGATCACCTTCCCGACCGGCGCCCAGGTCCGGCTGGCCACCCACGAGTGGCAGTCCGGGGTGGTCGACCCGCGCGGCTTCGAACTGCTGGAACGCTTCGACCTGGTCGACGGGCTGCCGCGCTGGCGGTGGCGGGTCGGCGACCTGGTGATCGAACGCGAGCTGGCGATGACCTACGGGCGGTCCTGCGTCGCGGTGGTGCACCGGCTGATCTCCGGCGGGCCGGTACGGCTGAACCTGGCCGCCGCCTGCACCTGGCGCGACGCGCACGGTGAGCGGCGGGCGGACGGGCCGGCGCCCCGGACCGAGCAGGTCGCCGGTGGGGCGATCGTCGAGGGGGCGTACCGGCTGTCCGGGCCGGGTTGGGATCCGGCCGGGCAGTGGTGGCACGGGGTGCACCACCGCGAGGAGGCCGTCCGGGGGCTGCACCCGGAGGAGGACCTCTGGCACGCGGGCACCTTCTCCGCCGAGCTGTTCGGCCCCGGCGACACGGTCTCCGTGCTGGCCTGGGCGGACGACCTGGCCGAGCAGCCGCCGCCCGCGACGGAGATCATCGCCGAGGCGCGGCGGCGCAACCGCGCGGTGGTGGCGGCGGCCAAGCCGGCCGACCCGGTCGACGCGACCCTGGCCCTGGCCGCCGACGCGTTCGTGGTCGGGACCGCCAACGGGCCGGACGTGGTGGCCGGGTACCCGTGGTTCGGCGCCTGGTCGCGGGACACGATGACCGCGTACGAGGGGCTGTTCCTGCACACCGGGCGGGCCGACGAGGGGCGTGAGCTGCTGCGCGCGTACGCGGCGACGCTGTCGGAGGGGATGCTGGCGAACACCGCCGACACCGGTCGGGTGGAGTACAACACCGCCGACGCCACCCTCTGGTTCCTGCACGCGGTGGCCCGGCACGTGGAGCTGTCCTCCGACACCGACCTCGCCGACGAGCTGCTGCCGGCGCTGCGCTCGGTGGTCGACGGCCACCTCGCCGGCACCCGGTACGGCATCGGTGTCGACCCGGTCGACGGGCTGCTCACCCAGGGTGCCGCGGGTGAGGCGCTGACCTGGATGGACGCCCGGGTGTACGGCATCCCGGTGACGCCGAGGGCGGGCAAGCCGGTCGAGGTGAACGCGCTCTGGATCAACGCCCTGGCGGCGGTCGGCGAGTTGGCCGCCCTCGTCGGTCGGGATCCGGGTGCGGCACCCCGGGCCCACGCCCGGGCGCTGGCCTCGTTCCGGGACCGGTTCCCGACCCCGGCCGGCTGGCTCTACGACGTGGTCGACGCACCCGCGCCGACGTACCCGCTGGGTGGCGCCACCCAGCACGACGACGACCTGGTCCGACCCAACCAGCTGCTCGCCTGGTCGCTGCCGTACGCGCCGCTGGACCCGGATCCGGTGACGTTGCGGCTGCTCGGGGCGGCGCTGCTGACCCCGCTCGGCCCGCGCAGCCTGGCCCCGGACAGCCCCGGCTTCGTCGGTCGGCACCGGGGCGGCCCGGCCGAGCGGGACGGGGCGTACCACCAGGGCACGGTCTGGCCCTGGCTGCTCGGCCCGTACGTGGACGCCGCCCGTCGGGCGAATGTGCCAACCGACGACATGTTGATCGGCATAGATTCACATTTGCCCGAATTTGGCCTAGGCTCGGTCAGTGAGACGGCGGACGGCCTGGCGCCGCACACCGCCACCGGTTGTCCCTTCCAGGCCTGGTCGGTGGCGGAGGCGTTGCGGATCCGCCGACGCTGACCGTACCGCGCGGTTTCACACCCGCGTCACCCGACGGCAACGCCCGCGTGTTCCGGTTAACGCGCATCTTCCACGTCGCTACACATACATTTCGTACCGTCGAGCAAAACCTCATTCGCCCGCTGGACAAAATCGACCGATCGCCGTTACATGACCGCAACGGCCGCGTCTTCGCTGGTTATCTCCGTACCGGCAGGATTGGGCCAACCCAAAGGACGCGCCACGGCACCCGCTCAGGTGCCTACTGCGCATGCCCGAAACAGACTTGGAGGGCCGGTCCATGTCACCGAACGCCGAGGTAATAGACATCCGGTCGGCTCGTCGGCAGCGGATTCTGATGCTCTCCTGGGAATACCCGCCCGTCCTCGTCGGCGGACTCGGCCGACACGTCCACGCCCTCTCCGTCGCCCTCGCCGC
>NZ_JBVJHT010000007.1:389557-417026 GCF_055586685.1 Micromonospora sp. NPDC049529 | reverse complement strand
TGGCCCCGATCCCCCCGGCCCGTTCACCCCCACCCCCCCTCCCCTGCCCTGTCCTCCTTCCTCCCCCTCCCCCTCCCCCCCCCCCCTCTCCGCCTTGGCTCCCCCCCCCCCCCCCCCCCCCCCCCAGCACCCCACCGGGGCCGGGCCGCCCGTGAAAACGGCCCTCTCCCTCACCGCCCACCCGTGAGCCACAAGGAGTCCGTATGCCCCAAAGATCCGCCCTCGTCGCCCGGCCGCGACTGCGCCTGGCACTGCTCTTCGCCGCCCTGGTCGCGCTGCTGGGCGGCTACCTCACCGCCGCCGTGTCGAGGGCCGACGCGGCCGCCGAGCCCGGCGCCCAGGTGGTACGGGTGTCGGAGTTCCTCGCCGACTGCCCGTTCAGCCACCGGCTGCCGGACGACCCGATCGTCTTCCCGGGCCTGCCCGGTGCCTCCCACATGCACAGCTTCTTCGGCAGCGAGGCCACGAACGCGCACACCGAGCTGCCCGACCTGCTCAACGCGAACAGCAACTGCAACCCGGCGGTGGACAAGTCGTCGTACTGGGTGCCGACCCTCTACGTCAGTGACCAGCCGGTCGAGCCGGAGATCACCACGTTCTACTACCTCGGCGAGGGCGTACGCGACGACGTGATCGCCCGGATCCAGCCGCTGCCGCTCGGCCTGCGGATCGTGGCCGGGAACGCCCGGGCGACCGCCCCGGACGAGACCACCAACTCCCGCTGGTCCTGCCTGCACCATGGCGAGGTCGGCGCCTCGAAGGACTTCGTGAACTGTCCGGCCGGCAGCATGATCGAGTCGTACCTGGACTTCCCACAGTGCTGGAACGGGGTCGACCTCGACTCGCCCGACCACAAGAGCCACATGGCGTACCCGGTCGCCGGTGACTGCCCGAGCACCCACCCGGTGCCCGTACCGAAGCTGCGTCAGGTGCTGCGCTACCCGGCCAACGGTGACCCGGCCCGCTTCCGGCTCGCCTCCGGCGCCGGCTACACGATGCACGGGGACTTCTTCAACGCCTGGCCCGAGGACGAGATGGCCCGGCGGGTGCAGGACTGCATCCGACCGATCATCAAGTGCGGCGCCGACGGCCGACCCTGACCCCGATCCGGATGGGGCTTCCGCTGGCCGGGAGCCCCATCCGTCTGTCCCCGCCCGGGACAGCCAGCGGTCCCCGCGCGGGACCGCGAGCGAAATTCAGCACAGAAGACGGATTTAACGGCTCATCGCGTAAGCTTTTGGACAGCCCGCCCAGACGTGTCGACTCACCCCCGACCGGGTAATGCCTCTCCGCCTACATCGAGAGGGGTCACCGTGATTGTGGCGACTGAGCGGGGGGCCGACCATGTCTGACGGCACGGCGGCACCCGACCCGGACGCCGTCGGGGCGAACCCGGCCGCACCGGACCGACCGGAGCCGGTCCACGGCCGGCTGGAGCGGATCCAGGGCGCCCAGGAACGGGTGCACAGCACCTGGGACAGTCTGCCCTGGTTCCTGCGCTGGTCGGTGGTGTGGAGCGCCTGCCTGCTGGTCATCGCCGCCGGGATCTACCTGCTCGCCACGGTCGCCGCCCGGCTCGCGCCGCTGACCATCGCGCTCGCCGCCACCTTCTTCCTGGCCGCGATGCTCGACCCGCTGGCCGTACGCCTGCGTCGGTTGCGGCTGCCCCCGGCGCTGGCCGCGCTGGTCTCGCTCTTCCTGCTCCTGGCCGTGATCGGCGGGGCCGCGTACCTGGTCTGGACGCTGACCGCGGACCAGTTCTCCAGCCTGAGCAAGCAACTGGACGAGGGGCTGGACCGCACCCGCGACTTCATCACCGGCTCGCTGCCGGTCAGCCCCGAGCAACTGGACAGGTGGACCAAGCAGGCCACCGACGGCCTGCGCAGGTCGACCCCGGACCCGGTCGCCGGGGCGCGTACGGCAGCCGAGGTGGCCGGTGCCGTACTGCTGATCTTCGTACTGCTGTTCTTCCTGCTCAAGGATGGTCGCCCGATGTGGCGCTGGGTGCTGGTCCGGGTCTCCGACCGGTCCCGACCGGCGTTCGTCCAGGCGGGTCGCAACGGCTGGCACACGCTCAGCGCGTACACCCGGGGCACGGTGGCGATCGCGGCGATCGACGCCGTCGGGATCGGTCTGGCGCTGGTCCTGCTCGGGGTGCCGCTCGCGTTTCCGCTGGCCGTGGTCACCTTCCTGGGCGGCTTCATCCCGATCATCGGCGCCACCGTCGCCGGCAGTGTCGCGGTGCTGGTGGCGCTCGCGGCGAAGGGTCCGACCACCGCACTGCTCGTCCTGCTGGCGGTCATCGCCGTGCAGCAGACCGAGGGCAACCTGCTCGAACCACTGATCATGAAACGGCAGGTACGCCTGCACCCGGTGGTGATCCTGGTGGCGGTGACCGCCGGCACGCTCTTCGGCGGGATCGCCGGTGCCTTCGTGGCCGTACCGGTGACCGCCGTGGTCTACCGGGTGGTCGACACCGTCACCGCGCTGCGGCAGGGTCGGGAGGTCCCGTCCTGACCCTGCCGCTGCGGGTGGGAGTTGACGGTCACGAACCCTGACGGATGGCCTCGACCAGTTCGTCGGCGGTGAAGTCGGCCTCGTACGTGATGCCGCCCGGTTGCTGCATCCGGCCTCCCTCGGCGAGATCACCGGCGTCCACCGGTTGGAAGCCGAGTTCCTCGATCAGGTCGGCGACGGCCCGTTTGGCCTTCGGGTCGTCGCCGGACATCGGGATGCCGTAGCGCTCCTGGGCCGAGGACTGGCGGGCGTGGTCGCGCATGTTCTCGGCGTGCAGGGTGTTGAACGCCTTGACCACGCTCGCGCCCCGGAGGTGCTGCTGCACCATCTCGCTGGAGGTGGTCCTGTCCTGGTCCAGTTCCGGGTATTCCCCGTCCCGCTCCGGGGTGTAGTTCCCGGTGTCCATGACGGGTTTGCCCTTCAGTTCCGCCGTGGGCAGTTCGTCGTACCGGCCGAACGGCACGGCGACGATCACGATGTCACCGAACCGGGCCGCCTCCGACGGGGTGACCGCGTGCGTCCGGTGTCCGAGTTCGCCCACCAGACCCTGGAGATTCTGCGGACCGCTCGCGTTCGCGATGGCAATCTCGTGGCCGGCCGCGGCGAGTCGGCGGGCGAGCGTTCCGCCGACGTGTCCGGCGCCGATGATTCCGATGTGCATGCCAGTGGTTACCCGCCGGCTGCGACAACGAACGGGTCAGGGGGCGGCACCGAAGCTGGGCAGGCGCTCGGCGAACCAGCCGGCGGCCTGGTCGGACACCTGCTCCAGCGCGCCGGGCTCGGGGAACAGGTGGGTGGCGTCCGGAATGATCCGCAGTTCCACCTCGCCGCCGAGCGCGTCCCGGGCCTGCTGGTTGAACTGGATCACCTGTTCGTCCCGGCCGCCGACCAGCAGCAACGTGGCCGCCCGTACGCGGGCAAGGGCCGGACCCGCCAGGTCCGCGCGGCCGCCGCGGGAAACGACCGCCGGTACGTGCTCCGGCCGCTCGGCCGCGGCTACCAGGGCTGCCGCCGCACCCGTGCTCGCGCCGAACAGCCCGACCGGTAGGGCCGCCGTGTCGGGTTCGGCGCGCAGCCAGTCGATCGCGCCGACCAGCCGGCCGGCGAGCATCGGGATGTCGAAGCGCAGCTCGGCGGTCTCCTCGTCGGCCTGCGCCTCCTCGGGCGTGAGCAGGTCGACCAGTACGGTCGCGAGGGCGCGCTGGTTGAGCACCCGGGCGACGGCGATGTTGCGTGGGCTGCGCCGGGAACTGCCGCTGCCGTGCGCGAACAGCACCACCCCGACCGTTCCCTCGGTGGGGGTGACCAGGTCGGCGGTGAGCTGCACCTCCCCGGCCCAGATGGTGGTCTCGGTCGTCAGTGTGTCCACCCGCTGTCCGGTACCCGCGTACGGGTGGAACAACCGGCCGTCGGGCCGGCAATCACCGTTTGCCGCCTTCCCGGTCGGGAAGGCGAACCGGGTCAGGCAGGAAGACCACGGCGGAGCCGGTAGCGGCCCGCGCTGAGGCGATCGTGAGGATGCCATGACCCACCACAAATCCGCCAGGTCAGAGTCCGGTCGAGCCGGCACCAGTCCGCCACGGGACAAACGGGACAAGCGCGAGGGCGCGCGGCGGGACTGGGCGGACGAGGCGGCACAGGCACGGGCCTCGGACGATCCCCGACGGGTGACACCGCACGACCCGAGCGGCGTTCCCTCCACGGGGGACCGCCGCTAGCGGGTCGGTGCCGGCGATCCCCGGTGGGCCTCCGTCGAGGCCCACCGGGGCATCCGCGCGCTTAGCAGGAGAAATCCCCCGTGGCGACCCTAGATTCGGCCACAATAAGTCCATCTGATCCGGTATTGTCACCATCGGATCCGACCCGGTGGTACCCCCTCTGCTGTCGGCGACGACCGCCGCCCAATCGCCACAGGCGAACCGGGGAACCAGGTAGTCGGGGTGAGTCCGCACACGCGGTAGGGGTAGTTCCGGCCCGAACCCGTCAGCTAACCCGGTCGGCGGCCGACGGGAGGAACGTGCATGACGAGACCTAGGCGTCAGCGGTTCTCGCTGGCCCTGACCCTGCTCACCGTCGCGAGCATGCTGGTGTCCGGCGCACCGGTCGCGGCCGGGCCCGCAGCGGCCGCACCCTCGTCGCCGGTCACGACCGGAGACGAGGGCGGCAACCCCCTCTTACGCGACGTACTCGAATCGACCGGGCGTGGATACGCCGCCGCGACCGTGGCGGTCGAGAACGCCCGCAAACACCAGGTGGCGCTCGCCGACGAACTGCGGCAGATCGAGACCGAACTCGACCAGCTCACCCCCGAGGTCGGTGAGGTCGCGGTGAACGCGTACCGAATCGGCCGGATCGGGCCGCTGAGCGCACTGCTCGGCAGCGCCTCGCCCGACGACTTCATGAAACGGGCCGAGGGACTCGACCTGATAGCGCAACGGGACAACAGCAAACTGCGCCAGTTGCACGAGGCCCGCAACCGGGCCAGTCGGGCGAAGGCGGCGGCCGACGCCGCGGTGGAGGAGGAGCAGCGGCAACTCGCCGTGATGGCCAAGCAGAAGGAGGCGGCGGAACGCGCCCTCTCCCTGGTCGGCGGAGCGGCCACCGAGGGTTTCGTGAACACCAGCTCACCGGTGGCGCAACCCGCGCCGCGCAGCAAGGACGGCTCCTGGCCGGCACAGTCCTGCGCCCGCGACGACCCGACCACCAGCGGCTGTCTCACCCCGCGCACCCTGCACGCGCTGAACGAGACCAAACGGCTCGGCTTCACCCGGTACGTCTCCTGCTACCGCAGCGGCGGGCCGTTCGAACACCCGAAGGGCCGGGCCTGCGACTTCTCCGCGCAACCCGGCGGCTTCGGCGGGGACGCCACCGGCGGCGACAAGACGTACGGCAACAACCTGGCCGCGTTCCTGGTCCGCAACGCCGACAAGCTGGGCATCCTGTACGTCATCTGGTACCGGCAGATCTGGTTCCCGGCCACCGGCTGGAAGGCGTACAACTCCGCGAAGGGCGACCCGTCCAGCGACCACACCAACCACGTACACCTGTCCCTGCTCTGACCGGCGCGACCGGCTCAGCGGCCGGTGTCAGTTGCCGGGATCCCTCGGTGCCACCTCGTTCTTGGTCGTCGGAGCCGCACCCGAGGTCTCGGCCACCGACGCGCGGCGGGCCGGAGCCCGACCCGGCGGCTGCTGCGGGGCCGGACCGACCGGATGCGGCTCCGGATTCGGCAGGACCACCGGTTCGTCGCAGGTCACCTCGACCTTCTCCCCGTGGTGGAACAGTTGCACCGAACCGCTCCGGTCCCCGTTGCGCAGGGCGTACGTGGTCTCCCGCTCGCGTACGTCGACCCGGAGCCGGTGCCCGTGCCAGACCAGCGAGAACTCCAACCGGTCGATCCGGTTCGGCAGCCGGGGCGCGAACGAGAGCACCTCCCCGTGGTCGCGCATCCCACCGAAGCCGGCGACCAGCGCGATCCACGCCCCGGCCAGCGAGGCGACGTGCACCCCGTCGCGGGTGTTCTGGTTCAGGTCGTGCAGGTCCATCAGCGCGGCCTCGCCCAGATAGTCGTGGGCCAGTTCGAGCTGCCCCACCTCGGCCGCGAGCACCGCCTGGGTGCAGGCCGACAACGACGAGTCGCGGACCGTACGCCGCTCGTAGTAGGCGAAGTTGCGGGCCTTCTCCTCCGGGGTGAACGCGTCCCCGCGCCAGTGCATCGCCAGCACCAGGTCGGCCTGCTTCACCACCTGCTTGCGGTACAGGTCGAAGTACGGGTAGTTCAGCAGCAGCGGGTACTTCTCCGGCGGGGTGCCGGCGAAGTCCCACTCCTGGAGCCGGGTGAAGCCCTCCACCTGCTGGTGTACGCCCAACTCCGGGTCGTACGGGATGTGCATGGCGTTCGCCGCGTCCCGCCACGCGGCGGTCTCCTCGTCGTCCACCCCCAGCCGCCAGGCGTGGTCGCTGTGCCTCGACACGGCGTCGGCGGCGGCGAGCAGGTTCCGCTGCGCCATCAGGTTGGTGTAGACGTTGTCGCTCTTCACCGCGGTGTACTCGTCCGGACCGGTCATCCCGTCCAGGTGGAACTTCCCGGCCCGGTCGTGGTGACCCAGCGACCGCCACAGCCGCGCGGTCTCGACCAGCAGTTCCAGCCCGATCTCGCGCTCGAAGTCCTGGTCGCCGGTGGCCTGCACGTAGCGGCGTACGGCGTCGGCGATGTCGGCCGCGATGTGGAACGCGGCCGTGCCGGCCGGCCAGTACGCCGAGCACTCCTGGCCCCGGATGGTCCGCCACGGGAACGCGGCCCCGTTCAGCCCGAGGGTACGGGCCCGTTCCTGGGCCATCGGCAGGGTCGAGTGCCGCCACCGGAGCCCGGACGCCACCGCCGACGGCAGCGTGTACGTCAGCACCGGCAGCACGAACGTCTCGGTGTCCCAGAAGACGTGCCCGTCGTACCCGGGACCGGTCAGCCCCTTGGCCGCGATCGGCCGCAACTCGGCCCGCGCACCGGCCTGGAGTACGTGGAACAGCCCGAACCGGACCGCCTGCTGCACCTCCGGATCGCCCTCGACGCGTACGTCGGAGGTGTCCCAGAAGGTGTCCAGGTAGTCGCGCTGCTCGGCGATCAGCCCGTCCCAGCCGGAGAACCGGGCCCCGGCCAGCGCGGCGCCGACCTGGTCCCGCAGCGCCGGCCGGGACCGCTCGCTCGACCAGCCGTAGGCGACGTACTTGTCCAGCCGGATCCGCTCCCCCGGCTGGAGTACGCAGGTGACGGTGGTTCTGGCCCAGTCCTCGAAGGTCTCGGTGCTGAGCGTGGTCCCGGCCGGTGCCTCCAGTTCGTGGCCCATCGCCGCGGCCAGCCGCAGCCCGCTGGCCCGGGTGCTGTGGACCAGCAGCCCGCCGTCCTCCAGCGCCAGGTGCTCCTCGGACTGCAACGGCGACTCCAGCACCGCCGCGACCCGTGGGTCCTTGCTCTGTGCCGGCAGCACCTCGTTGGCGACGAGTTCGGACTGCACGATCAGCCGCAGCGGCTCGTCGACCGGTTCCACCTCGTAGCGGATCGCCGCCACCGACCGCTGGGTGAAGGAGACCAGTCGGGTGCTGCGGATCCGGACCCGTTTGCCGGCCGGAGAGCGCCAGAGCACCTCCCGGTGCAGGGTGCCGGCCCGCAGGTCGAGCACCCGCTCGTGGTCGAAGAGTTCGCCGTACCGGACGTCGAACGGTTCGTCGTCGACGAGCAGCCGGATCAGTTTCCCGTTGGTGACGTTGACGACGGTCTGGCCGGACTCGGGGAAGCCGTAGCCGGCCTCGGCGTACGGCAGCGGCCGGAGTTCGAAGAACGAGTTGAGGTAGGTGCCGGGCAGGCCGTGCGGCTCGCCCTCGTCCAGGTTGCCGCGCAGTCCGATGTGCCCGTTGGCGAGCGCGAACACCGACTCCGACTGGGCCAGCACGTCGACGTCGAGGCGGGTCTCCCGGACGTGCCAGGGTTCGACCGGATAGGCGCGTTCCCGGATCATGCCGTGTTCCCGTCGGTCAGCAGTGTCATGCCGTCTTCCCGTCGGTCAGCAGTTCGGCCAGGTCGGTGACGACGGTGTCGGCCCCGTGCTCGCGCAGTTCCCTCGACTGCCCGACCCGGTCGACGCCGACCACGAAGCCGAAGCCGCCGGCTCGGCCGGCCTCGACCCCGGCGAGGGCGTCCTCGAAGACGGCGGCCTGCTCGGGCTTGACCCCGAGTTGCTCGGCGGCGGCGAGGAAGGTGTCCGGGTGCGGTTTGCCGCGCAGGCCCCGCTGGGCGGCGACGATCCCGTCGACCCGGGCCTCCAGCAGGTCCCCGAGGCCGGCGGAGGCGACCACGTCCCGGCAGTTGGCGCTGGCCGAGACGACCGCCCGGCGCAGCCCGGCGGCGGTGGCGGCATGCAGGTACGCGACCGATCCGTCGTACACCTGGACGCCGTCGGTGTGGATCCGGCGGAGCAGGATCTCGTTCTTCCGGTTGCCGACGCCGTTGATCGTGTTCGCGTCCGGCGGGTCGTCGGGCGTGCCCTCGGGGAGGTCGATGTCGCGGGAGGCGAGGAAGGTTCGGACTCCGTCGGCGCGGGGTCGGCCGTCGACGTACCGGTTGTAGTCCGGCCCCGGGTCGTACGGCACGAACCGCTGCCCGTGGGCGGTGGCCCACTGGCGCAGGAAGGTGTCGAAGGTCTCGGCCCAGGCGGCGTTGTGGACCCGGGCAGTCTGGGTCAGCACTCCGTCGAGGTCGAAGAGGCACGCGGTCACATGAGCGGGTAGACCCAGCACGTTCTCAACTTATCCGGGTGGACCGGCCGACCAAACGTCTTTGCTCGATGGTGTTCCCCACCCGGTGTGCCGGCTCAGCGGCGGCGCAGGGTCCAGACCACGGTCATCTCGGCGGTCGGCTCGCCGTCCTCGGTGGCGATCTCGACCCGGACCGGGAACTCGGGTCGGGTGCCGGCCTCGAACTCGGCGATCACCTCGGCGGCCGGGCGGCCGAGCCGGGCGGTGGCCCGTACCGGTCCGAGGGCGAGTTTGCGGTAGGCGATGTCGGCGGTGACGGTCAGCGGCACCGCCCGGTCGAGCAGCGCGCCGAAGGCGGTGAGCACCACCGCGCCGGAGGCGGTCTCGCCGAGGGTGAACAGGGCGCCGGCGTGCGGTCCGCCGACGTGGTTGTGGGTGGCGGGCGAGTCCGGCAGCCGGACCGCGACCCGGACGCCGGCGGCGCCGTCGGGGGCGATCTCGACGAACTCGAACCCGAGGGTACGGACGAACGGCACCGCTTCCAGCATGCCGGCCGCGATCTGACGCGAGTCGATGGTCATGGGCCGGAGGCTACTCGTCGGTAACTTGCCTCGGCAAGACCTGCGGTTCGTCTCGGCGACACCAAAACGGCGATCGACCACCCGCCCCCGACCGGGGCAGTTTCACCGGCCGGGGCGGCGAGGTGTCAGAGGCTGGCGATGGTCGCCAGGATCTCGGCGTAGAAATTGCCCTCGATGCTGCGGAAGAACGCGAAGTCCTGTCCGGGGTCGCCGAAGAACGGGCGCAGGGTCCAGGCGAGCTGGGTGCCGACGAACCCGAACAGCAGGATCCAGATGTAGAGCAGCGTCATGCTGGCCGGCCGCTGACCGGTCGGCGCGACCCGGGCGCCGGGCTGTTGCCGGTATCCGGGCGGAAGCTGGTAGAGCGGCTGGGGCTGCATCTGCGGGTGCGGCGCCACCGCCACCGCCACCGGCGCGGCGACCGGGGCGGGCCCGGCGGCGACCGGTACGGGCACCACGACCTGCGGCTTGCCGTCACCGTTCACGGCCACCGTGGCCGGTGCGGGTGCCGCCGCAGCGGTCACCTCGGCGGCGGCCGGCGCCTGCGCCGGCACCTGCTGCGGCGCTGCGGCGGTGAGCAGGCCGTGCTCGTTGAGCACCTGCATGCCGCCGGTCAGGAACTTCAGCCCGACGAAGGCGGAGAGGGTCAGGATCGCCACGTTGAGCAGCTTGAAGAAGCTGTAGTCCGGTGCGGTGATCAGAAAGAAGAGACTGATCGGCGCGAACGCCACCGCCAGCATCGAGGTGACCGTGATCGCGACCATCACCATCGCCACCGCCTGGCGTACCGAGAGCCGGGCGCCGAACACCAGGTTGAACAGGTAGAGCGTCGGCAGGCAGATCGCCAGCGTCACCAGGAACAGCAGCGGCAGCTTCACCGCCGAGGTGAGCGCCATCAGGAAACTGTGGAACGCGCCGAGTACGGCGCCGTAGCAGGCAAGGGCGATGGCCGAGGCGGCCAGCATCTTGCCGGTCAACGCATTCAGGTCCCGTTCCTCGATCACCTGCTGCCAGATGCCGTGCCGATCCCGGAGAATGCGCTCGATCACGAGCAGGCCGGAGCCGTCAGATGCCACGGATGATCCCTTTCGGTGAAAGCGGAACTGAGCGTATTGACGCTAGGTGGTACAAGCGTGTCAGCGCCACCCCACATCGATCCGGTCGCCGCGTTCGTCGAAAAAATGCAGCGCGTCCATGCGTACCGAAATGGCCAGTGGATGTCCGGCCGCGACCGCCGGGTACGGCGCCAACCGGACCGCAAGCTCCGCCGGGCGGCGGTGGTGCCGGCCCGGATCGTTGAGCACGCTGGTCCGCGAACCGGGGCCGATCGTCTCGCGGGCGGCACCGGGCTGCGCCGGCACGGTGGCTCGACCGGTGAGCCGCTGCACGGCGTGGCCGAACCGGCGCAGCCGGCTGCCGCCGGGACTCTGCTCCCGCGTCGGTCCGCCAAGTTCGTCCACGACGATGGCGGTGGCACCGATGTCCAGGAAGGCCAGCGACTCGTGCCCGTGGTGTTCCAGGTAGCGGATCCGGCCCTGGAGCACGTCGCCGGGGGCGTCGGCGGCGACCGGGGTCAGCGCCTCGGCCCGCATTCCGACCACTATCCGTTCGCCGTGGTAGTGCGCCACCGCCCTGGACCGGATGTCGTCCCAGGGCAGGTAGAGCGACTGTTCGCCGAGATTGAGGGTCACGTACCGGTCGAGGTGGACGTAGACCGACGCCTCCAGCAGGTTCATCCTGGGACTGCCGAGGAAGGCCGCGACGTAGAGCGTCGCCGGGCGGCCGTAGACCTGGGTCGGGGTGCCGACGTCCTGGAGCACGCCCTTGCGCATGATCGCGACCCGGTCCGCCATGGTGAGCGCCTCGGCCTGGTCGTGGGTGACGTAGATGGTGCTCACGCCCAGCTCCCGGACCAGGCCGGAGATCTCCGCCCGCAGCTCGGCCCGCAGGCCGCTGTCGAGATTGGAGAGCGGCTCGTCCATCAGGAACAGTCCGGGGCGCCGGACGATCGCGCGTCCCATCGCCACCCGCTGCCGCTGCCCGCCGGAGAGCTGGCTCGGCTTACGGGCGAGTACGTCACCGATGCCGAGCGCGCCGGCAACGTCGCTGACCCGTTCGGCCCTCGGGGTGGGCTCGACTCCGGCGAGCCGGAGCGGGAACGCGATGTTGTCGCCGACCGTCATGTGTGGATAGAGGGCGAAGTCCTGGAAGACCATGGCGATCCGGCGGTCGCGCGGCGGTAGGTCGTTGGCGAGTTCGCCGTCGAGCAGGATCGCGCCACTGCTCGGCTCCTCCAGGCCCGCGACCATCCGCAGCACGGTGGACTTGCCGCAGCCGGAGGGTCCGAGCAGCACCATGAACTCGCCGTCGTTGACGTCGAGATTGACGGTGTCGACCGCGACCGTTCCGTCGGTGAACACCTTGGTCACGTCTTTGAGCGCGACGGTTGTCACCGTCACCTCCCCGCAGCATTGAGCCGGCCCCCGAGATGACTGTGACGAGGATCATCGCCCACGCCCATCGGGTAAACGTTCCATGCTCATACTGTGACGAGACGGTAACTCGCTCGAAAAGGGTTTCTGCTACGGCCGGGCCGGGTCCCACGGGCTCGGTGGAAACGTCGACGCACCCCGCGTCCACCACCACCGGTGGCACCCATCGACCCAGGTCAGCGCCGGTGTACGGCCCACGGCTCGGACTCCGGGTCGACGTTCAACCCGGTCAGCCCGGTCAGGCTCGACTCGGTGCCGAACTCCCGGTGCCGGGGCAGCCCCGACCACTGCATCCCGGAACCGCGCAGGAAATATTCCAGCCCCGGATCCCAGGTGTGGCCGTCCGAGCGCCGCTGGTAGACGTAACCGAGCGGGTGGGTCCGGTAGATCAGGCCACCGGAGCGGCGGACCCGGTCGAGCAGTCCCCGGTCGATCGAGCGCGGCACCGGGCGCCAGCCACCCACCTGCTCCAGGTCACCCCGGCTGATCAGCATCGTGCCCCCGGCGACCACCGGCACGTACTCCTCGGCGAAACCGACGTCCCGCCGGACCGTGGTGTCCAGGGTCTGTAGGTAGACGAACTCGGCACCCTTGCCGACCATCGTCGCGCCGGAGTAGTGCCGGGCCAGCACCAGGTCCCACACGTGTTCCGGCCCGTACGTGTCGTCGTCGTCGAACTTCGTCACCAGGCTGCCCCGGGCGCGGGCGGTGGCGGCACCGATCGCCTCACCGAACCCGTGCTCCGGCGGCAGCGTCATGATCTCGATCGGTCGGGGGCTGCGACCCACCCGTGCGCGCAGTTCCGCCGGCAGTTCGACCCCGTGCAGGCAGAGCACGATCTCCAGGTTCGGATACGTCTGGTTCTCGATGGCGTTGACCACCTCGATCACGTACTCAAGTCGCTTGGTCACCAGCAGCGCGCTCACCGACGGCACCGCCGTCAGGTTCGGGAACGTGCTGGTCGTCAGCCGGGGCAGCGCGAACCCGCTGGCGTGCAGTCGCATCGCCGAGCGGCGCAGCGCAACGGTGCGTACCTCCCACTCCAGGTCGTCGCCGCGGGCCGGCAGGTCGGCGCGGAGCGCGTCGCGGACCTCGTCGGCCAGGTGCGCCCCGACCGCGTCCGGCAGCCCCGGTACGTGCACCAGCAGGCCGGTCAGGATCAGCTGCACCAGGAAGGCCGCCTCGGCGACCGGATGGCGACCCGGAACCTCGGCACAGTGCACCACCCCGGTCTTGACCAGGGCGGCGAGCGCCTCCTCGCCGAACCAGGGCCGGTCGATCCGGCCCGCGCAGAGCTGACCCGCCGGGCCGGTGATCCGGTAACCCCAGCCGTCCTCGGCCTCCGTGAAGGTCAACTCGGCCCGATCGGCCGAGCGCCCGAACGGGCCGTAGCGGCGGCGTACCACCGAGTGTTCGAGATCGACCAGGACGGTCGCCGGCCGACCGGCGGCACCGGCGCCGTACGAGCCGGCGGCCAGCGTCGTCGCGTAGAGGTCGGCCGGGGTCGGGGCGGCCACCACGGACTCGACCTCGGCGAGACTGGTCTCGGTGGCGGCCGGCTGCTCCAGCGCCCGTGGCTCGCCACTGGCGTTGAGCACCACGTCGTGCGCCCGGATGTCGTTGTTCTCCGGCAGCGCGCCGGAAACCGGCATCACGTTCTGTCCCCCGCCGAGCCAGGCCGGCAGGACGTCCTGCGCGGTCACGTCGGCGCTTGCCGGAGCCGGCAGCGGGCGGACCGGGGTCAGCAACGGAAAGACAGCGGCGAGCACGGAGCGTAGTGGGGTCGGCCAGCGCACCTCGACCTCGACCATCGCCCGGCCCTCGCTGGCGCGGGGGAACCGGGTCCGGTGCGCGCGTACGTGCCGCAGCGCGCCGAGCCGGCCGGACCAGCCGCTCTCCGGGACCCGCCAGGAGTCGACCACGAGGATCACCCGACGCACCTGGACCAGCGAGAAGGGATGGTCGAGCAGTTTGCGGAGCCAGTCGACCGACTGGGCGGCGATCACCAGCCGGCTCACCTGGTCGCCGGGGCGGGGCCCCGACCGGTTGCCCGGTCTGCCGGGAACCTGGGTCAGCCCGGAGCCCACCATCACGGCCGGCCACCGGCGGCGGCGCAGACCCCGCCGGTCACCCACCACCACCCGCCAGCGGGTGTACATCTCCGGCGTGTCCTCGCTCGACAAACCCAGGTCCCTCTCTGCGTCTGGTGGCGGCCGAGGGCGGGCTCGCCGCCGACCGCTGTGACGCCGGACAGACGCCGCCACAGCCGTACTGACAACCCCGAAGATTCCACGATAGCCCGTCGGGGGCGTGCGCGCCGGTTGGCCCCGATGACCGGAAGCGAGCCGCCACAGCAGCTCACCGGGCCGGTACGGGCTGCTCCGGGACGGTTACGGTCGGCTTCACGGCCGAGCCTGCGGATCGCCACGCGCGCCCGCCCGGACGCAGCCGAACCGGGGCACGGGCGGCCCCGACCGGCGAGCGCGCCCGGCACGGCGGTTGCCCATCGTTAGACTGTGGCTCGTGTCGAGCCGGAATAGCGTCCCGTCGGATGCGCACCAGCATCAGGTCAGGTTGGTCCGTAACGATTGGAGCCCGCTCAAGCCAGGCAAAATTGGCGAATGGCAGCCGACGAGGTCGGTGTCGGTTGTTATCCCCGCGTACAACTGCCAGGAGACGCTGGACCTCACCCTGGCCTCGCTGAGCCACCAGACGTACCCGGAGCACCTGCTCGAAGTGGTGGTGGCCGACGACGGCAGCGAACCGCCGCTCGAACTGCCGAAGATCCGCCCGGCCAACTGCCGGATCGTCCGGGTCCCGGACCACTCGACCGGCTGGGGCCGGTCCAACGCCCTGCACGTCGGCGCGATGAACAGCGGCGGCGACATCCTGCACTGGCTCGACGCCGACATGGTCGTCTTCCCGGAGCACGTCGAAGCCCAGGTCCGCTGGCACCACGTCTCCGAAGAGGCCGTCACCCTCGGTTACAAGCGCTTCGTGGCGGGCAACTTCCCGACCCCGGAGCAGGTCTCCGAGCGGAGCGCGGCGGGCACGATCGACAAGCTCTACCGGACGCAGGACACCGAGCCGCACGACTACGTCGAGAAGCTGATCGACGACACCGACCAGCTCCGGGGCGGCGACCACCTCAACTTCCGGGCCCACGTCGGCGCCACCGCCGCGCTCACCCGCACCCTCTACCTCGCCGCCGGTGGGCTCAACACCGAACTGCGGCTCGGTGAGGACACCGAGTTCGGCTACCGGCTGCACCAGCTCGGCGCCGTCTTCATCCCCGAGCCGGGCGCCGGAAGCTGGCACATGGGTGCCACCCACATGCAGACCAGGGGCGAGGCGCTGCGCCGCTACAACCACCCGTACCTGGCCGACCTGATGCCGTTGCCGCGCTACCTGCGACCGGCCCCGAACCGGTCCTTCGCGGTTCCGCTGATCACCGCCGTGGTGCCGGCCGAGGGATCGTTCGAGCTGGTCCGCGCCTGCGTCGACCGGCTGCTCGCCGGGGACCAGACCGACCTGCGGGTCAAGCTGGTGGCGGACTGGGACGCGATCGACGACAACCGGCGGTCCGTACTCGCCGACCCACTGCTCGACCGGCGGCTGCTCGCGGTCACCTACCGCTCGGAGCCCCGGGTCGAACTGGTACGCCAGGCCCCGGACACCGTGTTCCCGTCCCCGTTCCTGCTGAACGTCCCGCCGCACCTGGGCGTGGACGTCAACACCGTACGCCGGATGGTGTCGGAGGCCGACGAGTGGCAGGCCGGGCTGGTCCGGCTGCTGCCCTCCGGGGCGACCTCCCCGGCGGAGGCACTGGCGCTGTGGCGCACCTCCGCACTGAGCCGGGCCGAGCGCGTACGCCGACCCGGCGAGCAGCTCGACAAGGTGGTGGCCGAGGTGGCCGGCGAACGCTGGGTCAGCGGTGACGAGTTCGGGGTGGTCAACCTCGGCCTGCTCTCCCCGGCCGGGCTGGTCCCGCCCCGACCCCGCCTGGTGCACCCGGCCGGCAAGCGCGCCCGCCGCCAGTACGGCGACGCCGAGACCGTCGCCGTCGGCGGAGTACGGTCGCTGGCCAGCGCCACCCGGTTCGTCGCCCGGCAGGCCGCGATGGGTGTCGCCCGCAAGGTCAAGCGTCGGGTCAGCCGCCCGACGACGGGCTAGCCCAGCGGGCTCAGCCGGATCGTTTCCCGGTCCCGGTCCGGCAGCAGTTGCAGCCGCCGCCCGGCCACGGTGACATCGCGGGGCAGTGACCGCCGGCCGGCGACGTCGAAGGGCAGGTCGACCGGGGGCGCGTCGGCGCCGACCCGGTAGAGCAGGAGCCACTCGCCGTCCGGCAGCCCGGTCACCGAGGCGACCGGGATCCGTACCCGCCAGCCGGCGGGCAGCTCGGCCGGCGGTTCGAGGTCCGGCGCTGGCACCTCGGCCGGCGGTTCGAGATGCGGTGCGGGCACCTCGGCCGGCAGTTCGAGGTCCGGCGCGGGCAGCTCGGCCGGGTTCGCACCGGACCGCTTGCGCAGCACGATCCGCAGGTCGCCCCGGTCGGGCTGGTTGTCGGGCAGTTCCCCGCAGAGGGCGAGCAGGCCGTCGGCCAGCTCGGTGGCGTACACCACCGGGCCGGGCGGGAGCACCCGCAGCGACAACACCTCGTCGTCGGTCGGGCGGACGAGCAGTTCCAGCCCGTCGACGGTCTGCCGGGCACCGGTGAAGCCGGCGGCGACCGGCAACTCCTCCGCCTCGCCGGCCGGGTCGGCGAAGCTCACCCGCCAACCGGTGCCCGCCTCGCCGACCACGGGTGCCCGGTCCGCCGGCCCGGCGCCGGCCACCAGCTCCGCCACCGGAATCCGGGCGACCCAGCCCACCCCGGCCGGCTGCGCCGCTCCCCCGCTGACCGGCGATTCCACCGCCCTGCCGCCGACCGGCTCACCGTCGACCGGCTCCACCTCTCCGCCGTTGACCGCCTCGGCCGCTTCGGCCGGGTCGACCGGGTCGACCGGGTAGGAGCGCCAGAGCACGCCGGCGGTGCGGGCCAGTCGGAGCGTCGCCGATGCCGGGCGGGTCAGCGCCCGGCCCACGACCAGCAGATCGGGGCCGTCGATCCGGGTGCCGGTCACCCACGCTCGGGGCAGTTCCACCCGCAGCCGCAACCCGGCCCGGTGCGGATGAGGTACCACCCGTACCCCGTCGGTCACCCAACGGGCCGGCAGCGCCGAGCGGGCGTCACCGAGACCGAGCGTGCGCCGCTGCGCACCGCCGGAATTGACCAACGCCACGTTGAACACCCAGACGCCCGGCTGCCAGCCGTCCCGGCCGCCCAACCGGCGCGGGTCGACCAGCGCGGAGAACCCGGACCAGCCGTACGGCACCGAGGCGGGCGCCTGCGCCACCCGACGGGGCCGGCTCGGCAGCAGCCGGATGCGCCGCCGCCCGGTGGCCTCACGCAGCCAGAACACCCGAGCCGAGGCCCACGGATGGGCCGCCCCACGGGTCACGTCGTACGCCAGGCCGCGTACGTGCAGCCGGCCGTCGACCCAGCGTGCCTCGTGCACCTCGGTCCGCACCCCCGGCCCGAGCCGGAACAGTCGCCGGGGTACGGCCGGGTGACCGGCGTCGAGCAGCGGCAACCGAAGGTAGCGCCGGCCGCCCCGGCGGACCACCGGCGGGGTGGCGTCGAGCCGGCTGGCCGCCACCACCTCGACCAGTTCCGGCAGGGCCCGCGCGCGGGCCAGGTGCCAGGCCACCCGCAGCCGGGTGACGAGTCGGTCGAGCACCCGCTCGTCGACCCGGCTCAGGTAGTCGGCGGCCAGGTCGCGGAACCGCTCCCGGTACGCCTGGTCGACGTCCGGCAGCAGGTCCAGGAAGATCCGCAGGTCGTTGACGAGCGTGGTTTCGTCGTACCAGTCCTTGAGCTGGCGGTCGAGCGCGGCGAGCGACCGGCTGGCGCTGTCGACGGCGGCGAACCGGTCGACGAGGTTGCGCGGCTCGTGCTGCCGCTGGGTGATCGACAACTCGGCGCCCGGCTCACGTTGGCGCCAGTAGTAGACCGGCAGGTCGAGCACGTCGACCGAGCCGGCCAACGCGTACGCGGGCACCGTCACCGGGATGTCCTCGTAGCGGACCCCCTCCGGGAACCGCAGCCCGTGCTCCTCCCAGAACGATCGCCGGAAGAGCTTGTTGCAGGCCAGCCGGTCGTAGACCAGGTTCCGCCGAGCCCTCAGGCTGGTCCGCAGGGCGGTGACCCGGTGGGTGCCCCGGTGCAACGGCGACTGCCGCAGCCCGCCCGAGGTGAGCAGGGCGACGTTGCCGGAGGCGAAGTCGGAGCCGGTCTGCGCAAGCGCCCCCACCAGCACCTCCAGCGCGTACGGCGGCAGCAGGTCGTCGCTGTCGACGAAGCTCAGGTACTCCCCGACGGCGGCCCCGATCCCGGTGTTCCGGGCGGCGCCGAGTCCCCGGTTGGGCTGCCGGATCAGCCGGAACCGGTGATCGGTGCGGGCGTACCGCTGCGCGATCTCGCCGCTGTCGTCGGTGGACCCGTCGTCGACCAGCACCACGTCCAACTCCGGGTACGTCTGCCCGGCGATCGAGTCGAGGCACTCGACCAGGTAGTCGCGGACGTTGTGGATCGGCACCACGACGGTGATCACAGCACCCAACCCGGCCTCCCTGGCACCCGTGTCAGCCGGGTTCGCCGAGCAGTGTCCGGCGCACCACCCGTTCGGCGGCCCGGCCGTCGTCCAGGGCGCAGAACCGGGCCCGGAACCGGGCTCGGGCCCTCGCCGCCGCGTCGTTGTCGACGGCGCCGGCGCGGAACAGGTCCAGCAGGTCCGGGAAGGTCATGGCGACCGCCCCCGGTGGTTCGGCGACGATGTCGAGGTAGACCCCACGGGCCAGCCGGTACGCGTCCCAGTCCGGGGCGTAGATCACGATCGGCCGGTCCAGCGTGCCGTAGTCGAACATCGCCGACGAGTAGTCCGTGACCAGCACGTCGGCGGCGAGGTAGAGGTCCTCGACCGACGGGTGCTCGCTGACGTCCCGGACCCGACCGGCGGCGCCGACCTCGGCGGCGACCTCCCGGTCGTGGAAGTAGTGGCTGCGCATCAGCAACCGGCCCCGGGGGCCGAGCGCCTCGACGAACTCGGCCGGGTCGAACAGCGGCCGGTAGCCGGGCAGGTGTTCCCGGTGGGTGGGGGCGTAGAGCACCACCCGGTCATCGGATGCGAAACCGAGGTCGGCCCGGATCCGCGCGACCTCCTCGGCGGTCGCGTTGACCAGCCGGTCGTTGCGCGGGTAACCGGTGTTCAGCGCGACGTAGTTCGCCGGGTAGGCCCGGTGCCACATCTGGGTGGAGAAGGTGTTCGAGCTGATACTGAAGTCCCACCGGTCGATCCGGCGCAGCAGCCGGGCGAACCGCATCCCGACCGCCCCGGCCGGGTATCGCTGCTGGTCCAGGCCCATCACCTTGACCGGGGTGCCGTGATGGGTCTGGACGTGCACCGAACCGGGCCGCTTGACCACGTAGTCGGGAAAGTTGACGTTGTTGACCAGCCATCGCGCCCGCGCCAGCGCCCGGTAGTAGGCGGGGGTGCCGGCGACGACGTACTCGACGCCGGGCGGCAGGCTCGCCACCCGGTCGCGGCGGACCACGAAGACGCCCCGGATGTGCGGGGCCAACTCGCGGGCCTTGGCGTGGATCGCCGCCGGGTTGCAGGCGTAGCTGCGGTACCAGTAGGCGGCGTACAGGGCCAGCGACCGGTCCATCGGCAGCCGCAACTGGGCCCGGTAGTAGCCGCGCAGGACGGCGTCGCGCCCGAGTCGGGCGGACCGCCGGGCCGGGGGCGTCACCGTCCGCCGGGCCGCCCCGACGCCGTCGCGCAACCGGCCCCGGACCAGGTACGCGGTACGCAGGGCGCTGAACGTACGCCAGTTGCCCCGGGCCACCAGCCGGTGCTTGAGCCCTTCGGCACCCGCCGGCACGGGGTAACCGCCCGGCGGCAGCCATCGCCGGTAGTCGGCGACCATCCGGGCGAAGAACGCCGGCCGCAGCCCCGGAGCGAGCCGGTCGGAGTTGCCGAGGATGGTCAGGTAGTGCCAGATCATCCGCTGGAAGAGCAGCGGACGCAGGTCGTCGACCCGGGCTCCCCACTCGTCCATCAGCTCGAACACCCGACGCCAGTGCGCGAAGACCTCGAAGTGCCGGTCCCCCCGGGTGCGGGTGATGGCGCCGGACCGGCGCTGCCGGTAGTTGACGCAGACCAGGTCGAGTACGCCGATCCGCTCCGCCGCCACCATCAGCGGGTACGTGAACGACACGTCCTCGTACCAGCCCGGACCGAACCGGAGCCCGAGGTCGACCAGGAAGTCCCGCCGGACCAGCCTGTTCCAGGCGGTGTGCAGCAGTTGGATCAGTTCCGGTCGCTGCCGCAGGTTGACCGTGGTCGCGCCGGGCAGGTCCGGGAACAGCTCCGGCATCGCGCTGCCCAGCACCGAGTTGTCCCAGTACACCCGGACGTGGTCGACGATCAGCAGTTCCGGGGAGGTTTTCCGCAGTTGCCGGGCCACGGTCGGCAGGCAGTCGGGGACGAGCCAGTCGTCGCTGTCGACGAACCAGACGTACTCGCCCCGGGCCCGGTCGAGGCCGATGTTGCGCGCCTCGCCCAGGCCCACGTTCTCCGGCAGCGACACCACGGTCAGCCGGGGGTCGCGGGCGGCGTACTCGGCGAAGATCTCGCCACTGCTGTCCGGGGAGTGGTCGTCGACCCCGATCACCTCGATGTCGCGCAACGGCTGACCGAGGATCGAGTCGAGGCATTCCCGCAGGTAGCCCTCGACCCGATAGGCCGGCACGACAAAGGTGATCAGGGTCATCGGCTCCAGCCAACCACCCCGGGCACGGATCCGACCGGTGTATCGGGCCAACTGCCCGCGACGACCGCCAGGGTCAGGTACGGACCACGTTGTTGTAGGCGTCGAGCGCTTCCCGGACGGTGCCGTCGATCTCCAACTGCCCCGCGTTGAAGTAGAGCCCACGGGTGCAGAACCGGGTGAGGTCGTTCTCGTTGTGCGAGACCAGCACCAGCGAGCGCCCCTCACCGAGCATCCGCTCGATGGTGGAGTAGCACTTCTTCCGGAACTCGGTGTCGCCGACCGCCATCACCTCGTCCATCAGCAGGATCGGGTGCTGGAGGTGGGAGATCACCGAGAAGCCCAGTCGGACCTTCATACCGGACGAGTAGTGCCGTACCGGGGTGTCGATCGCCTTTTCCACCTGGTCACCGGCGAACGACACGATGTCGTCGAACCGGGTCTTCAGGTACTGCGAGCTGAGCCCGTGCAGGGAGCCGACCAGGTGCACGTTCTCCCGGCCGGTGAGGTCGTTGGAGAAGCCGGCGGAGAGCTCCAGCAGCGGGGCCACCTCACCGCGTACGGTGATCGTGCCCTCGTCCTGGATCAGCACCCCGGCGATCAGCCGGAGCAGGGTGCTCTTGCCAGTGCCGTTGCGGCCGATGACGCCGACCGCGTCGCCCGGCTGGACCTCGAACGTCACGTTGCGCAGCGGCCAGAACTCGTCCGCCTTCGGCTGGCGCCCACCCCGGTGGATGAACATCTCCCGCAGGCGCAGCTGCCGCCGCCGGTTACGGACGAACTGGATGCCGAGGTTGTGCGCCTCGATGATCGGCTTGCTCACTACAGCTCCTTGAGCACGGCGGGCTCGAGCCGGCGGAAGACCCACCAGCCGCCGAAGAACAGCACCAGACTGCCGACCACCGAGACGGTGAGCAGGCTGGCGTCGGGGAATTCCGACGGGTACCAGATGGCGCGGAACAGCTCGAAGATGCCGACCAGCGGGTTCAACTCGTAGACGATCTTCACCCAGTCCGGCATGCCGGAGTCCTGGACGAGCTGCAACGGGTAGATGATCGGGGTGCCGTAGAAGAGCAGCCGGGTGAAGAGCTTCATCAGCCGGTCCACGTCCCGCAGCAGCACGTTCAGCGACGACAGCAGCAGCGCCACGCCGGTGAGCAGGATGGTCATCAGCAGCACCGCCAGCGGCAGTGCGATGAGTTCCCAGCCGAAGTGCAGCTCGCCGAAGTAGGCGGCGAGCACGACCAGCACGGGCAGGCCGGCGACGTACTCGGCGAACCGGCCGATCACCCGGCCGATCGGGAAGACCTCGCGGGGCACCTTCATCGTGGTGATCAGCCGGGCCTGGCCGGTGAGCGCGCTGGTGGCCTCACCGATCGCGGAGTTCGTCCACATCCAGGCGAAGATTCCGGTCACCAGGAACAGCGGGTACGAGTCCTTCGCCGGGCCGGCGTGGTTGCTGGTGTTGTAGAGGACACCGAAGACGAACCAGTAGATGCCGCCCATGGCGAGCGGTTCGAGCAGCGACCAGAAGTAGCCCAGGAACGACTGCTGGTACTTGACCGCCAGATCCCGGCGGACCAGTAACCGCAGCGCGTTGCGATGGCCCCACATACTCGCGACGCTCGTTGTCATGGCCGCCTTCCCGAACCGAGGAATGATCGAGGGCGGCTGCGCCGGAGCGATCCACCGACGCGTCCGGTACGAATCACGTGTCGACCTCTCCCGGTCACCGTCCGCGACCGCCCTAACAGCTATTGTGCTCCCGCGTCTCGTGCCGGAATCTCGGACACGGCATCCGGAGCGCGGCTGCGGGCCCCGCCTGGGCGGGCCGCTGACGCGCCATAGGTTAGCAGTCGGTCAGCACGCTCGGTAGGCGGTGCCGGGCCCGCCCGAGCGCTCCGGAACGTCGATCCATCAACCCTCAGCACTCGATGACATTGACCGCCAGACCACCCCTCGCGGTCTCCTTGTACTTCACCTTCATGTCCGCCCCGGTCTCCCGCATCGTCTTGATCACCTTGTCCAGGGAGACCGTGTGGACGCCGTCCCCGCGCAGCGCCAACCGGGCGGCGGTGATCGCCTTGATGCTCGCCACCGCGTTCCGCTCGATGCACGGAATCTGCACCAGGCCGCCGACCGGGTCGCAGGTCAACCCCAGGTTGTGCTCCATGCCGATCTCGGCCGCGTTCTCCACCTGGGCCGGGGTGCCGCCGAGCGCCTCCGCCAGCCCCGCCGCCGCCATCGAGCAGGCCGAGCCGACCTCACCCTGGCAACCGACCTCGGCCCCGGAGATCGAGGCGTTCTCCTTGAACAGCACCCCGATCGCCGCCGCTGCCAACAGGAAGCGGACCACGCCGTCCGGGGAGGCGGTGGCGACGAACCGGGTGTAGTAGTGCAGCACCGCCGGGATGATGCCGGCCGCCCCGTTGGTCGGCGCGGTGACCACCCGGCCACCGGAGGCGTTCTCCTCGTTGACCGCGAGCGCGAACAGGGTGACCCAGTCCATCACCCGCAGCGGGTCCTCCGAGCCGCCGGTGCCCGCCCAGCCGGTCCCGCGTTCGGTCGCCAGGGACCGCCGCAGCTCCGCCGCCCGTCGGCGTACCTTGAGGCCGCCCGGCAGCACCCCGTCCCGGTGGCTGCCGCGCTCGACGCACTCCTGCATCACCCGCCAGATCTCCAGCAGACCGGTACGGATCTCGTCGGCACCGCGCCGGGCCCGCTCGTTGGCGAACATCACCCCGCTGATCGACAGCCCGGTCTCCTCGGTCACCTTCAGTAGTTCCGCCCCGGTGCTGAACGGGTACGGCACCCGTGTCGGGTCCGGCTTGATCCGGTCGGCGCCGGCCGCCGCCTCGTCGACCACGAACCCGCCGCCGACGGAGTAGTACGTCCGGTCCCGTACCGGCTCACCGGTTTCGTCGTACGCGGTGAAGGTCATCCCGTTCGGGTGGTACGGCAACGCCCGGCGGCGGTGCAGCACCAGGTCCCGGGCCGGGTCGAAGTCGATGGTGTGGGCACCGAGTACGGCCAGCCGCCCGGTGGAACGGATCTCGGCCACGGTCGCGTCTACCCGGTCCGGGTCGACGGTCTCGGGGGCCTCGCCGGCCAGCCCGAGCAGGACCGCCCGGTCGCTGCCGTGGCCGTGCCCGGTGGCGCCGAGCGAGCCGAAGAGTTCGGCGTGGATCCTGGCCGTGCCGGCGAGCAGGCCGTCGGCCTTGAGTCCGGCGGCGAACGTACGCGCCGCGCGCATCGGCCCCACCGTGTGTGAGCTGGACGGCCCGATCCCCACCGTGAACAGATCGAAGACGCTGATCATCGATCCTCCTCCCGCTGCTCGCACCGCCGCTCGGCTCCGTTGCCGTCGGTCCGGCCAGCACCGAGCGGCGAGCCTACCCGCCGTCTCCGGCATGCGTCCGGGGCGGCCATCCGGGGTAAGCACCTACGGGTACGGATGCGCCGAATCGCCCTCAGTGAGGAGGTCGTCGGTGGATGTCGGTTCGTACGGTGGATAAAGACGCGGCGGACCGCCGCAGAGTTGGAGACGACGACCATGAGTCGCAAACTGGTACGACCCCGGGACGGCCGGATGATCGCCGGAGTCTGCGCAGGGCTGGCCCGCCGCTTCGGCCTCTCCACCGGCCTGGTCAGGCTTCTCTTCGTGCTCTCCCTGATCCTGCCCGGTACGCAGGTGCTCGTGTACCTGGTGCTCTGGATCATCATGCCGAACGAGAACCGCCAGCAGGCGTACGTCGCCCACTAGAACATGTGTCGGGGCCGCACCCGGCTGGGTGCGCCCCCGATAGTGGTTCTGCCGTCGTCGTGCGGCGGTACGCCCGCGCCGGTCAGCGCCGGACGGCGACCACGACGTCCTGTGGCAGGTCGTCGATCACGGTCCAGTACTGGGACGAGAACTGCTCCGGGGAGAAGTGCTGCCCCCGCCAGACCCAGCCGTCCGGCTGTTCGCCGAGCACGAAGACCTGGATCGGCCCGAACCCGCCGACGTCCGCGGCCTTGGCGGCGAACGCCGCCGGGTCCTTGGTCGCGGCCAACTTCTGCACCTCGGCGTACCGGTCGTCCCAGCGGGACAGGGTGCTGCCGGCGGTGCGGTCGTTGTCGATGAAGCCGGGCCAGGGCAGGTACGAGAAGACCCGGTCGTCGATGGCGATGGTGATCGGCTGGGCCTTCGGCCCGAGCACCCCTTCGACCGCCTGCTCCACCTGGGTGATCGGGAAGCCGGGGCGGCGGTCCTCCTTCGGGGCGTAGACCGGGTAGCCGCCGCCGGGCAGCGGTTCGCTGTGCGCCATGATCGCGTACTTGCTGCCGGTCTCCGGCATCCACGCGTTGGTGAAGCCGGTCGCGGTCCAGGCGAGGACGACCGCCAGCAGGGCCGCACCGGCCAGCCGGGGCGGGGTGAGCCGCAGCCGGCGCAGCACGATCGGGGTGAGGTGGGCCAGCACCAGGATCCCGGCGATGGTGAACAGCACCCCGTAGAGCCGGGCGGTGTAGTGCAGGAACCCGGTGTGCTGGGTGAGCACGTACCGGATCATCGACAGGAGCCGGTAGCCGTACGCGGAGATGATCAGCAGCAGCAGCGGGCGGGCCCACCAGACCGAGCGCCACAACCAGACCAGACCGACCAGCCCGACGAGGCTCAGCAGGCCGAGCGGGTTGAAGTCGAGGAACGGGAAGAGGCCGGAGTTCAGCGAGCTGGAGACGTACAGGTCGGAGATCGACTGGCCGCCCTTGGTCAGGCTGTCCCAGCCGAACGGCACGATGTACCAGGACGCCACCACGAACGAGACCAGCACGATCAGACCCAGCCGGCGCAGGTACGCCCACCGGTCCGGCTCGGTCCGCCAGGCGATCACGATCAGGGCGATCAGGCCGATCGCCCCGTACACCATCCAGGCCTGGTAGGTGATCACGATGAAGCCGCCGAGGATGCCGGCCGGCAGCCAGTGCATCCGGCGCCGGGCCGGGCGGGCGAAGACCTCCAACGCCCACGGTACGAAGATCGCCAGCGTCAGTACCTCGAACGCCTTGCGCGGGTCCGACCAGGTGACCAACGTCAGGGCGGAGATCGCCAGGGCGATCCACGGTCCGACCAGCCGACGCCACATGACGAACGCGGCCAGCACCGCGAGGGAGCTGAAGAGCACCTCGGCGTCGGCGAGCAGCCGCCAGGCCGGCTCGTCGAGCACGACCGACGCCCGGCCGACCAGCCAGGCGTAGAAGGGTGGGTATTCCGACGGCAGCCCGTGGACCAGGGTGTCGCTGGAGGCGATGGTGGTGGTGTAGCGGGTCGCCGACGCCGACATCCGGCCCATGTCGCCGACCAGGCCGGCGAAGCCGAACGGGGTGCCGTTGAGCGCCGACCGCAGCATCAGCACGGTCCACGCCGCGCCCAGGCCGGCGGCCAGTCCGGCCGCCACGTCGCCGGACCAGCGTCGGGCCAGCAGGAACACCGCGATGATCAGGATGAAGGCACCGGCGAGCGGGATCGTGGACGCGCCCGCCGAGAACGGGTCCCGGTCGATCAGCCGGGGGATTCCGATCGCGACCGGGGTCGCGACGAGCCAGCTGAGTACGGCGACCGTGCCGCCGTTGGCCAACCACCCCGGCAACCGGCTGGCCGGCCCCGGCGTGGTCTCGCCGGTGCCGGTGCCGGTGGTGTTGGTGGTGTTGGTGGTGTCAGTGGTGTTGGTGGAGGCGACCGTGGCCGGCGTCGTGGACTCGGCCGCGTCGCGTTCTTCGGTGGGCACGTTCGCCTCGTCGGACTCGTTCGGCCGGACCGGGCCGGTCGGTTTCGCCGACCCGTCGGGCGTGGTCTGGAGGGTCATCGCGTACTCAGCCGCGGGCCGAGGCGAGGTCGCTGTCGCTGCGCGTGTCGTCGACCGTCGTCGCGGCGACCGGCGTGGTCGGGCCGACCCGGCGCAGGTTGAGCAGGCTGGCGAACAGCCCGGAGAAGAGCACCGTCACACCCAGCCCGATCACCGTGGACGAGGGGAGCACCACCCGCAGGGTCTCGGCGAGGTTCTGCGGGCCGAAGCCGCTGGCGCCCCAGGCGGTGACCGCGAGAATCGACCCGGCCAGGCCGAGCAGGATCAGGAACAGCCCGGCGGCGGTGCAGGTCTCGAACCGTACCCATTTGCCCCACCAGTCGACCTGGCGTTGGTTGGTGATCCCCTCGGTGTGGCCGTAGAGCAGCGCGAAGACGCCGAAGAGGAGAAGCTGCGCACCGGTCAGGACGGCCAGGCAGGTGTAGACCATGGTGCTGATGTCGAAGCCGACCCCGGCCACCTGCAACGGCCCGAAGGAGAGCGTCGCGGTGCCGAGCAGGCCGAGCACGAAGAGAACCAGCCCCGGCCAGATCAGGGTCTTGCGCGGCGCGAAGACGAGCAGGAAGCGCAGGTGCCGCCACCCGTCCCGCCAGGTACGCAGGTGCGGCGGACGGCTGCGGCCGTCCTTCTGGAGGGTGGTCGGCACCTCGACGATGTCGTAGTTGTTCAGTGCGGCCCGGACCACGAGTTCGGAGGCGAACTCCATGCCGGGCATGCAGAGGTGAAGGTCCCGGACCCGGTCCCGGTTGAAGCCCCGGATGCCGCAGTGGAAGTCGCCGACGTTGCGCAGCCCGAACAGCCGGCGCCCCAGCCAGGAGAGCACCGGGTTGCCGAGGTAGCGGTGCAGGGGGGGGGGGGGGGGGGGGGGGGGGGGGGCGAGGGGGGAGGGGGGGATGGGCGGGGAGGGGGGGGGGGC
>NZ_JBVJHT010000007.1:297364-389547 GCF_055586685.1 Micromonospora sp. NPDC049529 | reverse complement strand
CCCGGCGGCAAAACATCAGAACCCCCCGCCCCCAAAAAAGAAAACCCACCCCTCCCCCCGCCCCCCCCCCCCCACCCCCCCCCCCCCCCCCCCCCCCCCCCCCCCGGAACCGGTTGCCCATGACCATGTCGTGCCCGGCGCGTAGTTCACGGATGAACGGCTCAAGGTTGGACAGATCGTACGAATCATCCGCGTCACCCATGATGACGTACTTGCCCCGGGCCTGCTCGATGCCGTTGAGTAGCGCGCCGCCGTAGCCACGGATCGGGGCGTGTGACACCCGCGCCCCGGCCCGGGTGGCGATCTCCTGCGAGCCGTCGGTGGACCCGTTGTCGCTGACCAGCACCTCGCCCACCACACCCAACTCGGCGAGCGCCCGGACAGCTTTGGTGACGCAGATCTCCAGCGTCTCCGCCTCGTTGAGGCAGGGCAGCAGGACGGTAACCTCGATCTCGTCTCCGGCAACAGAAAGTGCCACAGGCGTTTCTCCCGATTCGATTTCTCGGTGTGTCGATTGGCGAGGGGCCGGCAGCGAGGGCAGCGCGGTGCTCCGTCGGCCGCCTTCTCAAGACGCCGCTGGATCCTACCGCCACATCCCGCGCCGGGTTAGACGCCACCAGGGGACGCTAGGAGAATACCCGGCATACCTGGCTGACCTGGGATGACACCGAGTCATCGGGCTCCTACGCTCAGGGAGCGGTATAGGTGATGGTCACCTTTTCGTAGCCGAGAGAGCGCAGCAGTCCCTCAAGCATTTTCCGGGTGTTCTCCTGCGCCCGGTCACCGAGTCCGCTGTCCCGGGCGGCTGCGGCGATGCTCTCCTCCGCCTTCTGGTAGACCTCGCGCTGCCGGTTCGGGTCGCCGCCGAAGACCTCGCCGAGCCGGTTCAGCAGGCCCCGGTCCTCCGCGAAGACGTAGCTCTTCTCCAGGTCGAGGTTGACCTCGCCGAGCTGTGGCGCGGGCAGCCGGATCTCCACCGACTTCCGGTCGGCGGACTCGATCACGCCACCCTCGGCAATCTTCCCAAAGTCGACATATGACTCAACAGACCCTGCACCAACAAAAAGGGTACGTTCGTTGAGCAGGAAGTCCGGCACGTACTTGCGGTCCTGTTGCAGGTCGATCACCACCTGGAAGTTGCCCTCGGCGGCCACGTACCGGCTCAGGTCCTGGATCGACTTGAGCAACGGCGGCTGGCTCCGGTCGGTCGTCTCCTGCGCGAACGGGTTCCGCCAGGTCGGCCACAACCCGGTCGCCCGTACGCCGAGAACCAGCACCAGTGCCACGACGAGCGCACCGGCCAACCAGAACAGTCCACGCCCGCGCGCCGGGGCGGTGGTGACCACCGGCTCGGGGTGGGTCGGGTCGGGACCGTGGTCGGGGTCGACCGGGTGGTCGACACTCTCGGCGTCGGCCGCCCAGCGCCGGTCCGGGGCCGGGGCGGCCGACGCCGCCTTGCCCTGCACCGCCGGTGCCTTACCCTGCGCGTACTCCGGGTATTCCCGGGTGGGCTCGTTGACATCTCCGCTACGGGACATCTGCCCTCACCGTCCTCATCAGACCGTTTGCCTGGTGCAAACGGTACGGGTCGGGTGCGACAACACGACCGTGGCCGTGGATATACCCGATGGGACGGTCAGCTGAACGCGGCGATGCCGGTCAACCGCTGGCCGATCACCAGCTGGTGGATCTCCGAGGTGCCCTCGTAGGTCAACACGGTCTCCAGGTTGCTGGCGTGCCGCAGCACCGGATACTCGCCGCTGATCCCGTTCGCGCCGAGGATCGTGCGGCACTGCCGGGCGATCGCGAGCGCCTCCCGAACATTGTTCAGCTTGCCGACGCTGACCTGGTCCGGCCGGAGCGCGCCGGTGTCGGCCAGCCGACCCAGGTGCAGCGCCAGCAGGTAGCCCTTCTGCAACTCGACCGCCATGTCGGCCAGCTTCGCCTGGGTGAGCTGGAAGCCGGCGATCGGCCGGCCGAACTGGATCCGGTTGACCGCGTAGTCGAGCGCGACCCGCAGACAGTCCCGGGCCGCGCCGAGCGCACCCCAGACGATGCCGAACCGGGCCTCGGTCAGGCAGGAGAGCGGCGCCTTCAACCCGGTCGCCGCCGGCAACTGGGCCGACGCCGGCAGCCGCACCCCGTCCAGCACGAGTTCGCCGGTGGAGGAGGCGCGCAGCGACATCTTGTTGCGGATCTCGCGGGCGGTCACCCCGGCGCTGTCCAGCGGTACGACGAAGCCGCGTACCCCGTCGTCGGTCCGGGCCCAGACCACCGCGAGGTCGGCCAGCGGGGCATTGGTGATCCACATCTTGGTGCCGGTCAGCACCCAGTCGGTGCCGTCGCGGCGGGCCCGGGTCGCCATCGAGGCCGGATCGGAGCCGTGGTCGGGCTCGGTCAGGCCGAAGCAGCCGATCGTCTCGCCGGTGGCCATCGTCGGCAGCCAGGACTGCTTCTGCTCCTCGCTGCCGTACCGCCAGATGGCGTACATGGCCAGCGAGCCCTGCACCGACACCAGCGAGCGCAGCCCGGAGTCACCGGCCTCCAGTTCCAGGCAGGCCAGCCCGTACGCGACCGCCGAGGCACCGGCGCAGCCGTACCCGGTCAGGTGCATGCCGAGCAGGCCCAGCTTGCCGAACTCGACCGCCAGCTCCCGGATCGGCGCCCGGCCGGACTCGTACCACTGCGCGATGTGCGGGCGGATCCGGTCGTCGACCAGCTGCCGGACGACCGCACGGATCTGCCGCTCCTCCTCGGAGAGCAGCGCGTCCAGGTCGAGCAGGTCCAGGGCCGACTCCGGGGACGTGGTCACTGCGCGGCCCCGAGCACCAGCACCCGGGCGTGGATCTGGTTGCGCTGCTGCAACGCCGCGCGCAACGCCCGGTGCAGGCCGTCCTCCAGGTAGAGGTGGTTGTTCCACTGCACCACGTGCGGGAAGAGGTCGCCGTAGAAGGTGGAGTCCTCGGCGAGCAGCTTGTCGAGCGCCAGCTCCCGCTTCGTGGTGATGAGCTGGTCGAGCCGGATCGGGCGCGGCGGGATCTCCGCCCACTGCTTCAGGGTGAACTCGTGGTCCGGGTAGGGACGTCCGTCCCGAACCGCTTTGAAGATCACGACGGTACGCTCCCCTCCCCGTGGCCGAGCCGGCCCTGCCGTTTCACCGTGCCAGTTTGACCGCGCCCGACCACGCCCGCTGATGCCGGCGCCGCAAACCGAAAGTCCGTGCCAGCCTAGCGACCGGCGACGACATTGCGGTTTGTTCCCGGATGTCGATTTCGTTACTGCCTGACCGGCAACCATCGGCCAACCGGTCAGCTCCATTGACCGCGATGCACGACCTGTTCGACCGGTCGACGTCCCCGGTCCAACGACGGCGACCGATGGTCGGGAGCGCGATATCCGATGGTGATCGCGCCGATCGGTGCGAATTCCCCCGGTACGCCGAACGCCTCCCGGTAAGCACCGACCCGCTCCGGCGGGATTCCGAAGAAACACGCACCGAGCCCCTCGTCGACTGCGGTAAGCAGCATCAGGAGTGCGGCGAACCCGGTGTCGACATACCAGTACGGCACCGGCCACCGGCCCTCGTCCCGATCGGCCCAGCCCTTGTCCGGCTCGGCGTACCGGTCCAGGTAGGCCGAGCGGTTGGCGTGCGGCACCACGATCAGCGGTGCCCGGCGCATCCCGTCGAGCCAGCGCCCGCGTCCGGGCCGGGCCGGAGTGGCTGCCGCCCAGAACCGCTCCCGGTCGGCCGGTTCCTCCAGCACCAGGAAGCCCCAACCCTGGGCGAACCCGGCCGACGGGGCCCGTACCGCGTGGTCCAGCAGCCGGTCGACCACCGCCGGCGGGACCGGCCGGTCCGGGTCGTAGTTGCGCACCATCCGCCGCCGACGTACGACTTCCGCGAAGTCCATCCGGTCGACCGCCGCCGGGCTATTCGGCGCCGGGGCGGATGCCCCAGCTCGCCCGCCAGGTCGCACCGGGCGCCAGCACGATCACGTCCCGCCCGGACCGGAACGCGTCCGGCGGGCAGGTCATCGGCTCCACCGCGACCGACCGGCGGTACCGCTCCCCGGCCAGGGTGTCGCCGGTGAACACCTGCCACCAGCCGAACGCCGGGTCGGCCCAGATGCTGACCGAGGGCTCCCCGTCCGGGCCGGTGAGCGTCACGCTGGAGCCGTCCGGTCCCTGGTCCACGTCGCCGAAGGTGACGTCGAGCACCGCGTCGCCGATCCGGCGGGGCTCGGTGAAGTCGTACTCGCTGCCGGCGACCTTGATCTCACCGATCGGCAGCATCCGACCGTCGACCAACAGCCGGCTGCGCCCCGGCACCCGCACCCGCACCTGTTCGACCGGCACCCCGGGCAACCGCAGGTACGGATGCACGGAGAGCCCGAACGGGGCCTCCTCGGCGCCGAGGTTGGTCACCTCGTGGTCCGCACGCAGCCCGTCCGGGCCGACCGACCACCGCGTACGCAGCCGCAGCGGCCACGGGTAGCCGATCTGGGCCGGCAGGTCGCAGGCGACCGTGACCGCGTCCGGGGCCTGTTCGACCAGGCGCCAGGGCAGCCAGTTGACCAGGCCGTGGATCGCCGTGTGCTTGTCCGGCTCGGTCAGCGAGAGCTGGTACGCCCGGCCACCGAAGCTGTACTGGCCGTCCCGGATCCGGTTCGGCCACGGGGCGAGCACGTGCCCGGCACTGCCCGGCGACACCTCGTCGTCGGCGTACCCGTCGAGGTGGTCGACCCCGTCCACCCGGTAGGCGCGCAGTCCCCCGCCCACCTCCACCACGACGGCCTGCTGGCCGCCCCCGGTGATCGTCCACTGTGTTCCGGACAGGGGGCGGGGCCCGGTCTCGACGTTGTCCATGCCGGGACGATATCGGTTGTCCCGCCCCACCGCCCGGTCACCCGCCAATCCGGTCACCAGCGGCTCAGTCCACGGGCGTGGCGGGTGCCCGGTAGCGCAGCAGCGCCGGGAAGGCGAGCGCGAGCAGCGGGGCCAGGACGACCACCGCCAGCCCACCGCCGACCCAGGCGAACCCCACGCCGAGCGAGGAGGCCATCAGTCCGGCCCGCAGGTCACCGAGGCGGGGGCCACCGGCCACCACGGTGATGTTGACACCCTGTAGCCGCCCGCGCATCCGGTCCGGCACGTAGACCTGCAACATCGACTGCCGGAACACGGAGCTGACCAGGTCGGCGGCGCCGGCCAGGGCGAGCAGCCCGACCACCAGCCAGAGCTGGTGCGCCAGCCCGGCGAGCGCGATGCTCACCCCCCAGCCGACCACCGCGACGACCAGGGCCAGCCCCTGGCGCTGGATCCGCCCGATCCAGCCCGAGGTGAGCCCGCCGAGCACCGACCCGATGGCGATCGCGCTGTAGAGCAGGCCGATCGCCGCACCGCCGCCGAACCGTTCGTCGGCCACCTCCGGGAAGAGGCTGCGCGGCATCGCCAGCACCATGGCGATGATGTCGATGCCGAAGGAGAGCAGCAGCACCGGTGTGCCGGCCAGGTAGCGGAAGCCGTCCGCGATGCTGCGCAGCCCGGCGCGGCGGGCGGCCGGCGGGGCGCCGTCGGCCGACTGACCGTCATCGACCAGCGGGGACAGCGGCGGCAGCCGGTACGTGGCCCAGAGCGAGACGGTGAACAACACGGCGTCGACCCCGTACGCCAACGGCAGTCCGGTGGCCGGCGCCCAGGCGGAGAAGATCAGGCCGGCGGTGAGCGGGCCGGCCACCCCGGCGGCCTGTGAGGTGGTGAAGCCGAGGGTGAGCGCGGCCGGCACCAGCGGGGTCGGCACCAGCCGGGTGATGATCGCCTGTCGGGCCGGTGAGCTGATCCCGAACGCGGCCGACTGGACCGCGACCAGGCCGAGCAGGAGCAGCGGGCTGCCCACCCGGAAGACCGCCTGGCCCAGCAGGCCGAGCGTGGTGAGCCAGGTCAGGGCGGTGCTGATCAGCAGCAGCTTGCGGCGGTCCATCACGTCGGCGACGGCGCCGCCCCAGATGCCGAAGATCACCAACGGGACCAGGGTGGCGAGGCCGAGCAGGCCGACCCAGAGCGAGTCGCGGGTCAGGCTGTACATCTCAACCGGTACGGCGACCGCGGTGAACTGCATGCCGTACATCGACACGCCGTTGCCGACCCACAACCGGCGGTACGCCGGCACCCGGAGCGGGCGTACGTCGATCGCCCACCGCGACGGTGTCTTCTCCGCTTTTCCGTCTGCTGCGAGTTTCCGGTCCGTGGGGCTCTGCCGACCGCCGTGCGGTTCTTCGAGGAGCTGCCCGGAGTCCTGCGCGGAGCCCGGTTCGGAACTCATGGTGCCAGTCGTTCGATGATCCACCCCTGTTCGTCGCCTCGACGGTAGCGCAGCCGATCGTGCAGCCTGCTGGTCCGTCCCTGCCAGAACTCCACCGTCTGCGGAACCACCCGCAGCCCGCCCCAGTGCGGGGGCGGCGGAATCGGGTCATCGTCGCCGAACCGGTCGACAACCGCCCGGTAGCCGGCGTCGAGGGTCTCCCGGTCCGGCAGCACCCGCGACTGTGGGCTGGCCCACGCGCCGAGCCGGGAGCCGCGCGGCCGGCTGGCGAAGTACGCCTCGGTCTCGGCCCGGTCGACCGGCTCGACCGAGCCGGCGACGACCACCTGCCGCTGCATCGGGAACCATGGGAAGACCAGGCTGGCATACGGGTTCGCGAGCGCCTCGGTGCCCTTGCGTGACCCGTAGTTGGTGAAGAAGACCAGTCCCCGCTCGTCGTACCCCTTGAGCAGCACGGTCCGACCGCTCGGCCGGCCGGCGGCGTCGGCGGTGGCGACCATCATCGCGTTCGGTTCGGGCAGCCCGGCGGCGACCGCGTCGGCGAACCAGCGGTCGAACTGGGTGTACCAGTCCGGGGCCAGGTCGGTGCGGTACAGGCCACGTTCGACGGAATAGTCGCGGCGCAGCGCCGCCGGTCGCACTGTGTCTCCGGTCACGTGGTCATCCTTCCGCTCCCGGTTCGGCCTGCGCGAACCGACACCGGCCAGGTAATTTGCCGACAGTCGATGGATTGACGCGCAACGGCCGGACGCTGGTGTGTTGTGCGTAGCACAACCCGTTCGGGTCGCAAAGTTAGTTACTCACCAGGCAAGATGGCACGAAATACATTCCCTGAGGGTCGCCTAAGGAGCTCCGGTCACGCCGATGAGCCCCGGGTGTACGGACGATGCAGATCCAGGAGAGCGAAATGTCCGACTTCAAGCCGGGGCTGGAAGGCGTGATCGCCTTTGAGACCGAGATTGCCGAACCCGACAAAGAGGGCGGCTCGCTGCGCTATCGAGGCGTCGACATCGAGGATCTGATCGGGCAGGTCTCCTTCGGCAACGTGTGGGCGTTGCTCGTGGACGGTCGCTTCGGCCCCGGCCTGCCGCCGGCCGAGCCGTTCCCGGTCCCGGTGCACTCCGGCGACATCCGGGTCGACGTGCAGTCCGCGGTCGCGATGCTCGCCCCGTACTGGGGTCTCGACCAACTGCTCGACATCAACGACGAGCAGGTACGCGAGGACCTCGCCCGGGTCTCCGTCACCGCCCTCTCCTTCGTCGCCCAGTCCGCCCGTGGCCTGGGCCTGCCGGCCGTGCCGCAGAAGGAGATCGACAAGGCGCAGACGATCGTCGAGCGGTTCATGAAGCGCTGGCGCGGCGAACCGGACCCCCGGCACGTCAAGGCCGTCGACGCGTACTTCATCTCCGCCGCCGAACACGGCCTGAACGCCTCCACCTTCACCGCCCGGATCGTCGCCTCCACCGGCGCCGACGCGGCGGCCTGCATCTCGTCGGGCATCGGGGCGCTCTCCGGCCCGCTGCACGGCGGTGCGCCGTCGCGGGTGCTGCACATGATCGAGGCGGTGGAGCGCAGCGGCGACGCCGAGGGGTACGTCAAGGGCGTACTCGACCGCGGCGAGCGGCTGATGGGCTTCGGCCACCGGATCTACCGGGCCGAGGACCCGCGGGCGCGCGTGCTGCGGCGTACCGCCAAGGAACTGGGGGCGCCGCGCTTCGAGATCGCCGAGGCGCTGGAGAAGGCCGCCCTGGCCGAGTTGCAGGCCCGCAAGCCGGACCGGGTACTGGCCACCAACGTCGAGTTCTGGTCGGCGGTCGTACTCGACTTCGCCGAGGTGCCGGCGCACATGTTCACCTCGATGTTCACCTGTGCCCGGATGGGCGGCTGGAGCGCGCACATCCTGGAGCAGAAGAAGCTCGGCCGGCTGGTCCGCCCGGCCGCCCGCTACACCGGTCCGGGCACCCGCAAGCCCTCCGAGGTCGAGGGCTGGAACGCGGTCGTCACGAACGTGTGACCCCGAGCACGAAGGTGGCCCATCCGACCCCGGTCGGGTGGGCCACCGCCGTTCGGGCCCCGGATGGTGCGAGGATGAGGTTTCGGCAACGTCGCCGGACATCCATGGATCCGGCTCGCGGCGCCCCCGGTGCCCGTGCCCGGAGCCCTCGCATCCCAGCTCCCAGGGCCGCGCCGGCCCATCGGAAGGATCGTCGATAACCGTGGCTGACCCATCGACCATCAGGATCCCCGACGCGCTGAAGCCCGCCGACGGCCGCTTCGGTGCCGGCCCGTCCAAGATCCGTCCGGCGGCCGTCTCCGCGCTCGCCGACGTGGCGACGACATTCCTCGGCACCTCCCACCGGCAGCGGACCGTACGCGACCAGGTCGCCCGGCTGCGCCGGGGCCTGGCCGAGTTCTTCTCCCTCCCCGACGGGTACGAGGTGGTCCTCAGCAACGGCGGCAGCACCGCCTTCTGGGACGTCGCCACCTTCGGTCTGGTCCGCGACCGGGCCCAGTTCGCCAGCTTCGGTGAGTTCGGCGCCAAGTTCGCCAAGGCGGTCGGCGACGCACCGTTCCTCGGCACCCCGACCGTACGCAGGGCCGAGGCCGGCTCCGCCCCGGCGCTGGTCGCCGAGGCCGGGGTGGACGTCTACGCCACCCCGCAGAACGAGACCTCCACCGGTGTCGCGGTCCCGGTCCGCCGGGTGGCCGGCGCCGACCCGGACTCGCTGCTGCTGGTCGACGCGACCTCCGCCGCCGGTGGCCTGGAGGTGGACGTCCGCGAGAGTGACGTCTACTACTTCGCCCCGCAGAAGTGCTTCGCCTCCGACGGTGGCGTCTGGATCGCGCTGATGTCGCCGGCCGCGCTGGCCCGGGCAGGCGAGATCAAGGAGTCCGGGCGCTACATCCCGGCCTTCCTCGACCTGGTCACCGCGATCGACAACTCCCGGTTGGAGCAGACCTACAACACCCCGGCGCTGGCGACCATCTTCCTGGCCGCCGAGCAGACCGACTGGATGAACGCGCAGGGCGGGTTGGCCTGGGCGGCCAAGCGCACCGCCGAGAGCGCCGCCATCGTGTACGGCTGGGCCGAACGCTCCGAAGTGGCGACCCCGTACGTGATCGACCCTGCGCTGCGCTCGAACGTGATCGCCACGATCGACTTCGACGACCGGGTGGACGCCGCGGTGATCGCGAAGGTGTTGCGGGCCAACGGGATCGTGGACACCGAACCGTACCGGAAGCTGGGCCGCAACCAGCTGCGGATCGCGCTCTACCCGGCCGTGGAACCGGCCGACGTCGAGGCGCTGACCGCCTGTGTCGACCACGTGGTCGCCGCCCTGTAACACGGAGGGTCGCCGGCATCCGGCACCCACCGGTTCGTACGGGTGTCGGATGCCCGGCTCCGCCGGCTGTTCATAGATCATTCGTGCAGCTCACCCACGACATGCGGGCGTGGCATCCCCCACGCGCGGGCGGACGGGCGTACCGTGTGTCGAGGACGCCCGGGTGGCTGGCTTGTGGCGTGGGCCGAGCAAGCGGGACGGAGGCAACGCGATGCGACCGGTACGCTTCGTCGCCCTCTCCGAGGACGGCCAGGCCTTGGTGCTCGCCGACGAGGTGGGTCGCCTGCTCGCGCTCCCCATCGACGAACGGGTCGCCACGGTTCTGCACGCCGAACCGGGTGGCACCCCTCTCACGGTGGTCTCCCCCGCCCAGGACCCGGTGGCCTCACTGTCGCCACGGGACATCCAGGCCCGGATCCGTGCCGGCGAGTCCGCCGAGGACGTCGCCCGGATCGCCGGTGTCCCGGTCGACCGGGTGCTGCGTTACGCCGGCCCGGTCCTCCAGGAGCGGGCGATGGTCGCCCAGCACGCGCGGCGTACCCGGCTGAAGAACTCGGAGAAGAGCGTTCCGCTCGCCGAGGTGGTCGACGGCCGGCTGGCCCAGCACAGCATCGACACCGAGAAGATCTCCTGGGACGCCTACCGGCGCGACGACGGCACCTGGCGGATCATCGCCAGCTGGCCGTCGGGCAAGGCCACCGCGCAGGCTGTCTGGGACCTCGACAAGACCCGGCAGATGGTCTCGCCGCACGACGACATGGCGCAGTACCTCTGCGCCGAGCGGCCCACGCCGATCCTCGGCCAGGAACCGGCGCCGGAGCGTGGCGGACACGGGCTGCCCGGACCGTCGCGGGTCGAGCCGACCCGTGGTGGGCACGGCCTGCCGGCGGCCACCGGCGACCAGCACGCCCCCCGCCCGACCCGCGATCCGATCCGGGCCGGCCGGGACGCGCTGCTCGCCTCCCTCGACCGTCCACTCGGGTCGAGCGCCGGACGCGGGCTCGAACCGGTCTCGCCGGCCGCACACACCAACTACGAGGCGCCCCGGCCCCGGCCGGTCGCCGGTGGTGCCGCCGCGCTGCTCGGTGGCGGCCAGGGTTCGGCCTTCGACGACGACGCCGACCAGCCGAAGGAGGTGCCGGCCGTACCGTCGCTGGCGGTGCTCCGGCCGCGTCGGACCACCGGCCCGGCGGCCACGAACGAGACCACCGACCAGTCCGGCAAGCCCCGCAAGCGGCTGCCGAGCTGGGACGACGTGCTGTTCGGCAGCGGTCCCGCCGCCCAACGCGAAACCTCCTGAGCCTGCTGTCGCGGACCGCCGCTACAGGGGCCAGGTCGCCAGGCGGTCGTAGGTCGGCCGGGGGCCGGGGCGGCTGCGTACCAGCGTCAGCTCGGTCACCGGCCACGCCGGACCCACGTATCCGTCCAGCGCCGCCCGGTCCGCCTCGACCGTCTCCGGGGACAACCGGCTGCCCGGCCGGGCCAGCGTGACGTGTGGCACGTACGGCCGGGGGTCGGCCGGTAATCCGACGGCGGCGAGTTCCCGACGGGTGGCCGCGTTCACCGCGTGCAGCGCGTCGACGTCGCCGCGCAGCCCCGCCCAGAGCACGGTGTCCGGCGGCACCCCGAACAGGCCGCCGCCACCGATTCGCAACCGGGGTGTGCCGACCAGCTCCACCGAACCGTCCGTCCCGGGTGGCGGACGCCAGGTCCGGGCCGCCCGGTCGAGCGCCGAGTGCAGCGCGGCCGACCGGTCGTCGGCCACCTCGCCGACGAAGGCCACGGTCAGGTGCAGGTGGTCGGGCGGAGTCAGCCGTACGTCGACTCCGGACGCGGCTGCCGTGCCGATCCGGAGTCGGGCCAGCTCCCCGGTGAGGTCGGCCAGTGCCTCCGGGTCCGGGTAGATCGCTACGAACACCCGCACCGGACCACCCCGCTCGTCATGGTGGGGAACCCCGGTCGGCACTGCACAGGACCAGCCCGGCCGCCTCCAGTTCGCCCTCGACCCGGACCCGTTCGATCTCCCGGTCCAGCCCGTCGAGGTCCGCCAGGTGTTCGACCACTCCCAGGTAGCGGCTGGCCACCCGCAACTGCTCGTCGTACGCCCGCAGCAGCTCGCCGTGCGCCGAACCGGACCGGGCCGGCCGGCCCCGCCGCTGACCGCCGAGCCGGCGCAGGTCGGCGGCGACCTGCTCGATGGCCGGGCCACCGGGTCGGTCCAACTCGGTCGGATCGATGCGGTCCGGTCCTGCCATGGCCCGCAGTGCCCGGTCGAGGCGGTCGAGTTCCCGCCGCTGCCGCCACCCGGTCCGCCGGGTGGCGCCCTCGGCGACGAACCAGTGGATCAGTTCGTCGGCGAAGAGGATCGCCGCCACCAACGCCGGCAGGCAGACCAGTGACAGGAGTGCCAGGGCCAGCACGAAAACCTGCACGACGGCCATCCTCCGACGCTAGGCCCCACGATCGGGGCACGCCACCGATTTGGCAGTGACCAACCAATCAGACACCTACGACAGTTCGCGCCCGGCCGGTGTCGGAGGGTACGACGTACAGGCGCGGCAGTGGGGCGATCCGCAGCCGGAGCCGGGACTTGTCGTGCCGCAACTGCCAGAGCACGGCCAGCAGGGCGGCGGCGAGCGAGATGAGCCCACCGATCCAGATGGCGGCGTTGGCTCCGGCGTGTTCGGCCACCCAGCCGATCACCGGGGCGCCGACCGGGTTGGTGCCGAGGAAGACCAGCACCCACAGCGCCATCACCCGGCCCCGGAAGGCGGCGTCGACGCCGAGCTGGACCCGCTGGTTGGACGCCTGGGCGAAGTAGACCATCAGGAAACCGGCCGGCACCAGCAGCACCAGGACCAGCCAGTACGTCGTCGCGACGCCGACCAGGGTGCCGGCGACCGCGCAGGCCACGGCGGCACCGAGGACCACCCAGACCGACGGCCGGCTGCGCCGGCCGCTGCCGGCCAGCGCCCCGCCGAGCGCGCCGACGGCCAGTGCCGTGGTGAACAGCCCGAACGAGGCCGCCCCGGTGTTGAAGACGGTCTTGGCGAGCGCGGCCAGGGTGATCTGGAAGTTGAACAGGGTCATCCCCATCACCGACATGAGCACCATCGGCAGCACCAGGTCGGGCCGGACCCGGACGTACCGGAGGCCGTCGATGACCTTGGCCGGGGCCCGTTCGTCCATCGGCGGCAGGGCGTCGCGGTGCAGTTCCTCACCGCGCATCCGGACCAGGCCGATCAGCGGTGCGAGCGCACCGAAGACGCTGATCAGGAAGACCGGTCCGACGTCGAAGAGGGCGATCGCCACACCGGCGACGGCGGGGCCGATGATCCGGGCGGAGTTGAAGGTCGCCGCGGAGAGCGAGAGGGCGTTCGGCAGCAGCGGGGTGCCGACGAGTTCGGAGACGAACGACTGGCGTACCGGCGTCTCGACCGCGTTGGCCGTACCGAGCAGGGCGGCGAAGACGAAGACGTGCCAGAGCTCGATCACACCGGTGACGACCAGCAGGCTCATGACGAGCGCCAGCACGCACCAGGCGGCGTTGGCGACGAAGAGCAGCAGACGCTTGTCGTACCGGTCGGCCAGCCGGCCGGAGAGAAGCGTGAGCAGTAGTACGGGGGTGAACTGCAGTGCGGTGACCCAGCCGAGCGCGGTGGCCGAGTCGTCGGACAGGTCGAGTACGAGCCAGTCCTGCGCGGTGAACATCATCCACACGCCGATCAGCTTGAGGAGCTGGCCGATCGCGAACAGCCGGTAGTTTCGAACCTGCAGGGACTGGAACGTGGTGCCTAGTTTTGCCCGCACTCGGGGTGCGCCTCCTCGGGTCGTACGCGTCATCCACAGCGGACGAAGCGGACCCGGTGCGCGGCGCCGATCAGGCGCGAGCCACCTTCTGCAGGATCGCCGCGGCCTCCCGCAGCGTCTCCCGTTCCTCCGGCGTCAGCTCGGCGAGCCGGTGGCCCAGCCACTCGTTGCGGGCCCGCTCGAAATCGGCGAACACCGCGCGGCCGGACTCGGTCGTCGACAGAATGACCTGTCGCCGGTCGGTCGGGTGGGGAGTGCGGCGTACCAGGCCACGCTCTTCCAACTTCGCGACGATCTTGGTCATGGTCGGTGGCTGCACCCGTTCGGTGTCGGCCAACTCACGCGGACTCAGCGCGCCCGCCAGCTCAAGGCTGGTCAGGGCGGACAACTGGGTCAGCGTCAGTTCGCCGACCGGCCGGGACTGCCGGACCCGTCGATTGAGCCGGGTGATCGCATCGCGCAGCAGGCTGGCCAGCTGCGCGGGCGGCACACGTTGCGCCATCACCGTCCGCTCCGTCACGATAGTTAGCCTAACTAATAAGCCTTGCTAACGACCACTGTTATGACCACGGTCACCGAACCCGCGAACGGGCGGGGGACCCCACGGCTACCAGTGTCCCCCGCCCGCGCACGCCGAACCGATCAGCCGATCAACGTCTCGATCGGGCCCCGTAGGAAATACAGGACAAAGAGCGCGGCCACCCCGTACAGCAACGGGTGCACCTCGCCCGCCTTGCCCCGGGCCAGCTTCAACACCACGAAGGTGATCAGACCGGCTCCGATCCCGTTCGAGATCGAGTACGTGAACGGCATCAGCACGATGGTGAGGAAGGCCGGTACGGCGATCTCGTAGTCGGTCCAGTCGATGCTCCGTACCCCGGTCATCATCAGGAACCCGACCACCACCAGCGCGGTCGACGCGGCCTCGAACGGCACCACCACGACCAGCGGGGCCAGGAACATGGCCAGCAGGAACAGCGCACCGGTGACCAGGTTCGCCACCCCGGTACGGGCCCCCTCCGCCACCCCGGCCGCGCTCTCGATGTACGAGGTGTTGCTCGACGTGCTCGCCGCACCGCCGGCCGCCGCCGCGATCGAGTCGACCAGCAGGATCTCCCGCGTACGCGGCGGCGTCTGGCTCTCGTCGAGCAGGTCGCCCTCCTGGCCGACCGCCACCATCGTGCCCATGGTGTCGAAGAAATCCGTCACCAGCAGGGTGAAGACGAACATCAACGCGACCAGCCAGCCGGCGCTCGACCACGAGCCGAGCACGTTGAAGTTGCCGAGCAGGGACAGGTCGGGGGTGTCGACCACGGTCGCCGGCAACTCCGGCACGTTCAGCGACCAGCCCTGCGGGTTCGGCTTGCCGTCGACGAACGAGGGGCCCACGTTGGCGACCGCCTCCACCACGATCGCCAGCACGGTCGAGGCCACGATGCCGATCAGGATCGCGCCCCGGACCTTGCGGACCACCAGCACCAGGGTGACCAGCAGACCGAGCACGAAGACCAACGCCGGCCAGGTGACCAGCTTGCCGTTGATGCCCAGGCCGACCGGGACGGTGGTGCCGGCGGCGTCCGGGATCCGCCGGACGAACCCGGCGTCGACCAGCCCGATGATGGTCAGGAACAGGCCGATGCCCACCCCGATCGCGGTCTTGAGCTGGGTCGGCACCGAGTGGAACACGGCCGTACGCAGACCGGTCAGCACCAGGATGGCGATGATCACGCCCTCGATCACCACCAGGCCCATCGCGTCGGCCCAGGTCATCTGCGGGGCGATCTCGTACGCGACCAGCGCGTTCACGCCGAGGCCGGCGGCCAGGGCGAGCGGGAACCGGCCGACGACCCCCATCAGGATCGTCATCACCCCGGCGACCAGGGCGGTGGCCGCCGCGAGCGCCGGGATGGCCAGCTTCTGGCCGTCGCCGTCGACCGCGTTGCCGAGGATCAGCGGGTTGAGCACCACGATGTAGGCCATCGTGAAGAAGGTGGCGAGGCCGCCCCGGATCTCCCGGCTGACCGTCGAGCCACGGGCGGAGATCTCGAAGTACCGGTCGAAGCCGTTGCGCGGGGGTGTGGTCGCCGGTGGGGCGGGAGCCTTCGGGGTGGTGGTCGTCATAAGGACCTCACATAGTGATCATGGGGGGTTCATTGGGCGCATCGTCCCAGACGACCTGTTACCGGGAAAGTACGTTCCGGTTACGAACCTCGATCCCTGCCCACGAGTACGCTGATCACGTGCCGGAGCAGCAGCAACCGCGGCCGGAGCCGCTCGACCCACCGATGGTCCCGTTCGCCGTCGGCGGCATCGTGATCTGGGCGTTGGCCGGACTGGTCCTGCTGATCTTCTTCCGCGACTGGCTCACCGAGCACGGTCACCGGGACTGGCTCTGGACCTGCCTCGCCGGTTTCCTGATCGGCTTTCCCGGACTGGCGATCATGCTCCGGCACGACGCGAACCGCCGACGCCGCCGGGCAGGCCGGCAGCGCTGACCGTCAGCCGGCCGGGCGATCAGCCGTGGCCGTACGGCTCGGCCGGCTCGCCGGTGCCCACCGAACCCGGCGCCCGGCTCACCGAGACCGCCTCGACCTCGTTGTCGTCGTAGATCGTCGGCAGCTCGTCCACCGGCGTCTCGGCCACGTCGAGCATCGTCTCCGAATGCGCCCCGCAGCCGTGGTCGGCGCTGACCGCCCGACCGTCGTCGGGGGCGTAGAAGTTGCCGCACACGCCGAAGGCCTGGCGCAGGGAACCGGCCAGCGGCAGATAGAAGCCACAGGTCCCGCAGCGGGCGGTCCGGGGGGCGGCGGCCGAGATCGGCGCGGTCGGGCCGTGGTCGCCGTCGTACCAGCGCTGCGCGGTCTCCTCCCGGCCCTCCTTGGACATCACCCGGGAACGACCGAGACCGAGTTCCCAGGTGGTCTCCTCGACCGCCGGGTCGTCGGAGAGGACGTAGCCGGGAACCAGCCGGTCGTCGTCGGCCGGGGCCGGCAGCAGGTCGCCGACGCCGAGGTCGCCCGGCTGGAGGCGTTCCTGCCAGGGCAGCCAACTCGGCGCCAGCAGGGCGTCCGGTCCGGGCAGTAGCACCGCCTCGCAGATGGTCACCTGCTTGCTGCGGGAGACCCGGGTGACGGTGACGGCCCAGCGCCAGCCCCGGTAACCGGCGAGCAGACATTCAAAGAAGTGGGTGACGAGACGCTCACCCTCGGCAACCACCTCCAGGTGGTCGCCGACATCGGTCGGCTCCACCTCGATGATGCCGGCCCGCGCCACCTCGACGGCAGCGGCACAAACCTGGTCGAGACGGGCTGCACGAGCACCGGCGGTCCTGGTCACATGCTCATTCTTCCCTATCCGAGCGGCCCGCCGGCAGGGACTCCCCGTACCAGTTCTCGCGCCACATCCTCCGGCCGCTCGCCGAATGGGCGAGGATGGTGCACATGCCGCTGTTCAGCCGCCCCCAGGGGTCGTTCCTCGGGCGTGCCCTCGGAAGGACGATCCGGGGCGTCCGTGCGCTCGTACGCGGGACGTTCCGGGGCGGTGCCTGGATCACCCGGAGTGCCGGACGGGTACGGACCAGGGGCGCCGGCGGCGAGACCGGCATGGTGCGCCTGTTCGACCTGCACGCCATCTCGTGTGCCGGCGACGTACTGATCACGATCGGGCTGGCCGGCACGATCTTCTTCAACGCCCCGCTCGGCGAGGCACGCGGCAAGGTCGCGCTCTACCTGCTGGTCACCATGGTCCCGTTCGCGCTGCTGGCACCCGTGGTGGGCCCGCTGCTCGACCACTTCCGGCACGGCCGCCGGTACGCGCTCGCCGCCACCATGCTCGGTCGCGCCTTCCTGGCCTGGTTGATCTCCGACTACATCCACGGGTTCGGCCTCTACCCGGCCGCGTTCGGCGTACTCGCCCTCTCCCGCGCGTACGGGGTGGCCCGCTCGGCGGCCGTGCCCCGGCTGCTGCCCGAGGGCATCGGCCTGTCCCAGGTCGGAGCACGGGCCAGCGTCTACGGCACCATCGCCGGTGCCGTGGTGGCGCCGCTGGGCCTGGCCGCGTTCTGGGTCGGTCCACAGTGGCCGCTCCGGGTGGCGTCGGTGATCTTCCTGATCGGCATGGTGATCGCGCTCCGGCTGCCACCGCGCGCCGACTCCGAGCCACCTGAGGCTGTCCCCCGGGCGTTCCGGGCCATCTGGCGGGGCAACGGAACCGGGGCCCTGGGGCGGGGCGGTCCGAACGGCCGGCTGGTGATCGGCGCCCTGGTCGGCGGCGCCACCCTGCGCGGCCTGTACGGCTTCCTCCTGCTCTTCCTCGCCTTCGCGATCAAGGGCGGCGACATCACCACCTCCGTACTCGGCCGGGACCTCTCCGACCAGGCCGCGCTGGGACTGGTCGGCGGGGCACTGGTGGTCGGCAGCTTCCTGGCCACCGCGCTCGGCACCCGGCTGCGCATCCACCGGCCGACCGCGATCCAGTCCAGCGGCCTGGTCATCGTCGCCGCCCTGGCGGTGCTGGCCACGGTCCGGTTCTCGCTGCTCACGGTCGCCCTGCTCTGCCTGGTCACCGCACTCGTCAGCGGCATCGCCAAGCTCGCCGTCGACGCCTCGATCCAGGAACGGATCCGGGAACGCTCCAGGGCCAGCGCCTTCGCCCACTCCGAGACCGCGCTGATGCTCGCCTTCGTGGCCGGCGGCGCGATCGGCCTGATCCCGCTCGACGGCCGGGTCGGCATCGCGGTGTTGAGCGGGCTGGCCACCCTCGCCGCCGTACGGGCCGTCGTGGTGGCGGGCCGGCTGCGCGGCGAACGGCTGCACGGCCGGGCCATCCCGGACGCCGAGCAGGAAGCCGCCGACGAACAGGCCGCCGCCGAGCAGGCCGCCCAGGCTCGGGCCGCAGCCGACCGGGACGAGGCCGGACGGCGGGCGAGTGCCGACCGGGAAACCGCCGAACGGGAAAGCGCCGAGCGGGGGGCCGTCACCGAACCGGCGACGGCGACGGCGGGCCCGGCCGGGAACACGGGCGGCGGCGAGCGCCCGCTGGCCCCACCCGGCTACCACGTCTACCGACCGTCGTCGGCCGTAGCCGCGCCGAGCTCCGGCGACGACGGCACGCACCAGTCACCTGAACCACGGGAGCCGACCACATGAGCGCTGGACTGCTGATCGTCACCGCCGTACCGGCCGAGGCGGAGGCGATCCGGGCCGGCCTGTCCAGCACCACCGTGACGGTCGCACCGGTCGGGGTCGGACCGGCCGCCGCCGCGGCCGGCACCGCCCGGCTGCTCGCCCTCGCCGAGGCGGCCGGACGCCCGTACCAGGCGGTGATCAGCGCCGGGATCGGCGGCGGCTTCCCGGACCGCGCGGCGCTCGGCACCATCGTGCTGGCCACCCGGAGCATCGCCGCCGACCTCGGCGCCGAGTCACCGGACGGCTTCCTGCCCCTGGACGAGCTGGGCTTCGGACCGTCGGCGGCGAGCGCCGACCCGGCGCTGCTGGACCGGCTGCGCGAGTCGCTGCCCCGGGCCACCGTCGGCGCGGTGATCACGTGCAGCACGGTCACCGGGACCTCCGACAGCGCCCGCGCGCTCGCCGCCCGCTACCCGGACGCGGTGGCCGAGGCGATGGAGGGGTACGGCGTCGCCGTCGCCGCCGCCCAGGCCGGGGTCCCCTTCGCCGAACTGCGCACCATCTCCAACCCGGTCGGCCCCCGTGACCGGGGTGCGTGGCGGATCACCGAGGCGTTCGAGGCGCTCCGCTCGGCGGCCGCCGCGCTGCGCTGATCCACTGCGGGTTACGGTGGGGACGTGGCACTCTCGCTGGCCTTCTCCCCCTGCCCCAACGACACCTTCGTCTTCCACGCCCTGGTCCACGGCCTGGTACCGGGGGCGCCGCCGATGAAGGTGACCTACGCCGACGTGGACGTCACCAACACCGCCGCCCAGCAGGGTGCGTACGACATCGTGAAGGTGAGTTACGCCGCACTGCCGTGGCTGCTCGACGACTACCAGCTGCTGCCGTGCGGCGGGGCGCTCGGGCGCGGCTGCGGTCCGCTGGTGCTGACCCGGGGCGACCGGACCGATCTGGGCGGGGCGACCGTCGCGGTGCCCGGTGACCGGACCACGGCGTACCTGCTGTTCCGGCTCTGGGCGGCGGACCAGCGGCCGGCGAAGATCGAGGTGGTGCCGTTCCACGAGATCATGCCCGGGGTGGCGGCCGGTCGCTACGACGCCGGGCTGGTCATCCACGAGGCCCGGTTCACCTACCACCGGCACGGGCTGACCGCCCTGGTCGACCTCGGCGAATGGTGGGAGTCGGACACCGGGCTACCGATTCCGCTCGGCGCGATCCTGGCCCGCCGCGGCACCGTGGATCCGGTGGCCGCGACGGACTGGATCCGCGCGTCCGTACGACAGGCCTGGGCCGACCCGGCCGGCACCCGCGAGTACGTGCTGGCGCACGCGCAGGAGATGGAACCGGACGTGGTCGACCAGCACATCGCGCTCTATGTGAACGAGTTCACCGCAGACCTCGGCGACGACGGCTATCGGGCGATCGACGCCCTGCTCCGCCGGGCCGCGGCGGCCGGGTTGACCCCGGCGACCCCTCAGACTTCCAGTTCGCTGGCGACCGCGTGGACCAGCTGAGCGACGGTCTGCGCGGTCTTCTTGTCCGGGTACCTGCCGCGCCGCAGATCGGGCTGGACCTTCGCCTCCAGCACCTTGATCATGTCTTCGACCAGCCCGTGCAACTCCTCGGCGGGACGGCGGCGGAGCTCCGCCATGGACGGCGGGGCGTCCAGCAGTTTCGCAGCGTGGGCCTGGGCGCCCTTGCGACTGTCCACCACGCCGAACTCGATCCGCTGACCCCCCTTGAGATCGGTGACACCAGCGGGCAACGCGCTCTTGGGTAGGAACACGTCGCCGCCCTCGTCACTGGTGACGAATCCATAACCCTTGGCCGCGTCGTACCACTTCACTCGACCCGTCGGCACCTGATTGACCTCGACTCCGTATGCGGCTGCTGACCTCACAAGGCTAGCCGCAACAGGCCCGGCAACGCCGCTGGGAATCCGGTCAGGTCATCGAGGACCAGCTCCGCCCCGGCCGACCGCAGCTCATCCACATCGCACGGCCCGGTGGCGACACCGACGCCGGGCACGTCGGCGATCCGGGCGGCGGTCATGTCCGCGACATGGTCGCCGACATAGAGCCGGGCGTGGTGCTCCCGCAACGCGGTCGCCTTCTGCTCGGCGAACAGGTCGCCGGCCACCTCGTCCACCGCCAGCCCGAGATGCTCCACGTGCAGCCGGGCGAGCCGGCCGAGCTTCGAGGTGACAACCAACACACGCAGCCCGGCGTCGCGGACCGCGGCCAGCGTCTCGGCCGCGCCGGGCAGCAGCAACGTCGGCTCGACCGCGTACGACGGGTAGAGCGAGCGGAACGTCGTCACCGCCGACTCGACCTGCTCGGCCGGGAACCACTGCGCCAGCTCGTGCCGCAGCGGTGGGCCGAGCCGGCTGACCGCGAGGTCGGCGTCGACGTACACCCCGGTCCGGGCGGTCAGCTCGCGGTACGTGGCGGCGATACCGGGCCGGGAGTCGATCAAGGTCATGTCAAGGTCGAACCCGACCGAGGGGGTGGTCGCCATCCAATCATCGTCGCACGCCGACCGAGTCGGCGAGTCCAGCCGGCCGACCGAGGGGCAGAGGCGGCACTCGGCCGGATAGCGTGGAACGACGATGACCACCTCACTCGCCGATCACCTGCGGTCGCTGCCGGACGAAGCCCTGGCGGCGCTGCTGCAACTGCGCCCCGATCTGGTCCTACCGGTCCCGGCCGACATCTCAGCGCTCGCCATCCGGGCGCAGTCACGGGTCTCGGTCGCCCGTGCCCTGGACGGGCTGGACCAGTTCACCCTGCAGATCCTCGACGGCGCCCGGCTGACCCGCAGCCCGGCCGACGCCACCACCTCCGTCGACGCGATCCTGGCCGTCGCGGCGGTGCCCGCGCAGGGTGCCGACCCGGCCGCCGTACGGGCCGCCCTGAACCGGCTGCGCGCGCTCTTCCTGCTCTACGGCCCGGAGCACGGGTTGCAGGTGGTGCCGGGAGTGGACGAGGTCAGCTCGCCGTACCCGGCGGGTCTGGGGCGGGCCGCGCTGGACCTGGACCCGGCCGCGGCCGCGCTCTGCGCCGACCCGGCCCGACTGCGCCGTACGGTGCTGGCGGCACCACCGGCGGCCCGCGCGATCCTGGACCGACTCGCCGCCGGCCCCCCGGTGGGCACGCTGCCGCCGAAGGCGCTGGACGCCCCGCCGGTCGAGGACCCGGCGAACCCCGGTTCCGGCTCACCGGTGCGGTGGCTGGTGGAGAACTCCCTGCTCGTACCGATCTCCGACGGCGACGCCGGATCGGGCGGAACCGCCGTGGAACTGCCCCGCGAGATCGGGCTGCTGCTGCGCCGCGACTCCGGGCCGCTCGGCCCGATGCAGCCGCTGCCGCCGGCACTCGGCACCGCCGCCCTGCGGGAGCCGAAGGCCGTCGACTCGGCCGGTGCCGGCCAGGCGATGGAGCTGGTCCGGCAGGCCGAGACGGTGCTGGAGGCGCTCGCCGCCGAACCACCCCCGGTGCTGCGCTCCGGTGGTCTGGGCGTACGTGAGCTGCGCCGGATCGCCCGTGGTGTCGGGTTGGACGAGGCGACCACGGGACTGGTGCTGGAGGTCGTCTACGCCGCCGGACTGGCCGGGGAGGTCGACCTGGCCGGCGCCACCACCACCCGGGCCGGTGCCGACCAGCAGGTGCTGCCGACCGCCGGCTACGAGACCTGGCGGGCCGGATCGTTGGCCCGACGCTGGGAGCAACTGGCCCTGGCGTGGCTGGCCATGACCCGCCAACCGGGGCTGATCGGCCAGCGCGACGAACGGGACCGGTTGATCACCGTCCTCTCCCCCGAACTGGAACGGGCCGGTATGCCGACCGCCCGGCGGGCACTGTTGGGCGTACTCGCCGGACTGGATCCGGGGACCGCGCCCGGCCCGGACGAGGTGCTGGCGCTGCTCGCCTGGCGGTCACCACGGCGTCTGCGGGGGCGGGAGGCAGCCCAGCGGGAGGCGCTCGCCGAGGCGGCCCGGCTCGGTCTGACCGGGCTCGGCGCGATCACCTCCTACGGGCGGCTGCTGCTGACCGACTCGGCCGCCGCCGAGGACCGGTCGGCCGCCGGGACCGACGACCCGCTCGGCGTACGGCCGGGCGGCGACGAGTCCGGCGAGGTGTCGACGGCGGTCCGGGCACTGGACGGGCTGCTCCCGGCCCCGGTGGACCACTTCCTGCTCCAGGCCGACCTGAGCCTCGTGGTGCCCGGCCCACCCGAGCCGACCCTGGCGACCGAGTTGGAGGCGCTGGCCGACCCGGAGTCGGCCGGCGGCGCCAGCGTGTACCGGGTCACCGCGACCAGCCTGCGCCGGGCGCTCGACGCCGGGTACGCCGCCGAGGACCTGCACGCGCTCTTCCAGCGCCGGTCCCGTACGCCGGTCCCGCAGGGGTTGACGTACCTGGTCGACGACGTGGCCCGCAAGCACGGCGGGCTGCGGGTCGGCTCCGCCGGGGCGTACGTCCGCAGCGACGACGAGGCGCTGCTCGCCGAGGTGGTCGCCGACCGGCGGTTGAGCACGATGTCGCTGCGGCGGCTGGCGCCGACGGTGCTGGCCACCCCGTTCCAGGTGGGTCGACTGCTCACCGTGCTGCGCGAGGCCGGGTACGCGCCGGTGCCGGAGGACGCCAGCGGGGCGGTGGTGCTGACCCGGACGAAGGTACGCCGGGCCCCGGCCCGGGTGCCGGTCGGGAACCGGGTCGGCGACCCGCTCGCCGCGCCGAAGCTGACCACGCCCCGGGTGCTCGGCATCGTCGAGCAGATGCGCCGGGGCGACGCCGCCGCCCGGGCCGCCCGGCGGGCTCCGGATCCGGTCCGGGGCGGCACCGGCCGGGCCGGCGGGACCGCGACCCCGGCACACGCGCACACCCAGGCACTCGCGGTGCTCCAGCAGGCGATCCGGGACAGGGCGCCGGTCTGGGTCGGCTATGTCGACGCCCACGGGGCGACCACGTCCCGCCTGGTCCGGCCGGTTTCGATCGGCGCGGGTTACCTGCGGGCCGAGGACGAACGCACCGAGATGCTGCACACGTTCGCGCTGCACCGGATCACGGCGGCGGTGCTGGACGAGTAGCCAGGCGGTCAGTGGCGGCTGCGCCGTACGGTGCCGACGATCGCGATGACCAGCAGCAGCGTGAACGCGGTGCCGGCCGACTCGCCGACCGAGTTGACGAAGCCCTGGCGTTCCACCAGCCAGCCGAAGAGGAACCAGCCGACCAGGGCGACCGCGACGGTCGCGTACGCGACCACGGTGGCCCGGGAGACCGGGGCGTCCGGTGCCGACGGGCCGGCTGGCCCGTCGACCTGATGTTGCGATCCGGTGCTCAGCTCGCGGTCCAGCGACATGGCTGCCTCCCCCACCCGGGCCCGTCCTGTCCCTCAAGACTCGCACTCGGGCGGTCGTGGTGACAGGCCCGGAAACTGGCCGGACGCCGGTGAGCCGTTCGCCCCCGTTGCCCTCCGCCGCCGAGACCGGCCGGTGCCCCCGCACCCACCCCGGTCCCCCGACGGATCGAACGCGCATACACCGGCGCCGACCAGCACGACCACCACACCGGGCGGAACCGGACGGAGTGTCCCGGCGTCCAGACCCGGAGCGGTCGTCGTTCAGCTAGACGCCCGGAGGGTGGTCGGGGTTGCTTGAGGTGAAGACTTTTCTTGCTTCGTTTTCGGTCGGGCGGGATTCGTTACCGAGCGTGCAACACTTGAGGGTCTTGTTCCGCGCTGTCGAGAGGAACCTGAGCGTGAGCAGTGGCCCATTGATCGTGCAATCCGACAAAACGCTGCTGCTGGAGGTCGATCATCCGGACGCGCTCGGCTGTCGGATGGCGATCGCACCCTTCGCCGAGTTGGAACGCTCGCCGGAGCACGTGCACACCTACCGGCTGACCCCGTTGGGGCTCTGGAACGCGCGGGCCGCCGGCCACGACGCCGAGGGTGTCGTCGACGCGCTGCTGAAATACTCGCGCTATCCGGTGCCGCACGCGCTGCTCGTCGACATCGCCGAGACGATGGACCGGTACGGCCGGCTGCAACTGATGAACCACCCGAACCACGGACTGGTGCTGCACGCGCTCGACCGGATGGTGCTGATCGAGGTGGCCAAGAGCAAGAAGCTGGCCGGGATGCTCGGCGCCAAGGTCGACGACGACACCATGATCGTCCACCCGTCCGAGCGCGGTCGGCTCAAGCAGGGCCTGCTCAAGCTCGGCTGGCCGGCGGAGGACCTGGCCGGGTACGTCGACGGCGAGGCGCACCCGATCGAGCTGGCCGAGGCGGGCAAGGACGTACCGGCGGACGGTCGGCACCCGGCCCGGTACCAGGCGCCCTGGACGCTGCGGTCGTACCAGCGGGAGGCGGTGCAGCACTTCTGGGCCGGCGGGTCGGGCGTGGTGGTGCTGCCCTGCGGGGCGGGCAAGACCATGGTCGGCGCCGCCGCGATGGCCGAGGCGAAGGCGACCACGCTGATCCTGGTGACGAACACGGTCGCCGGCCGGCAGTGGAAGCGCGAGTTGATCGCCCGTACCTCGTTGACCGAGGAGGAGATCGGCGAGTACTCGGGCGAGCGCAAGGAGATCCGCCCGGTCACCATCGCGACGTACCAGGTGCTCACCGCGCGCCGCAACGGCGCCTTCACCCACCTGGACCTGTTCGGTGCCCGCGACTGGGGCCTGGTCATCTACGACGAGGTGCACCTGCTGCCGGCGCCGATCTTCCGGTTCACCGCCGACCTCCAGGCCCGCCGCCGGCTGGGCCTGACCGCGACCCTGGTACGCGAGGACGGCCGCGAGGGCGACGTCTTCTCGCTGATCGGCCCGAAGCGGTACGACGCGCCGTGGAAGGACATCGAGGCGCAGGGCTGGATCGCCCCGGCCGACTGCACCGAGGTACGGGTGACGCTGACCGACGCGGAGCGGATGGCGTACGCGACCGCCGAGCCGGAGGAGCGTTACCGGATGGCGGCGACCGCCCGGACGAAGCTGCCGGTGGTGAAGGCGCTGATCGACCGGCACCGGGGCGACCAGGTGCTGGTGATCGGCGGCTACATCGACCAGTTGCACCAGTTGGGCGAGTTCCTGGACGCACCGATCGTGGAGGGGTCCACCACGAACAAGGAACGCGAGCGGCTCTTCGACGCGTTCCGCTCGGGCGAGGTGCCGACCCTGGTCATCTCGAAGGTGGGCAACTTCTCGATCGACCTGCCCGAGGCCGGGATCGCGATCCAGGTCTCCGGCACGTTCGGTTCCCGGCAGGAGGAGGCGCAGCGGCTCGGCCGGGTGCTGCGCCCGAAGGCCGACCGCCGGCAGGCGCACTTCTACACGGTGGTCTCCCGCGACACCATCGACACCGAGTACGCCGCCCACCGGCAGCGTTTCCTGGCCGAGCAGGGCTACGCCTACCGGATCGTGGACGCCGACGACGTGCTCGGCCCGCCGCTGCCCAGCGTCGACTGAGCACGGGGCCGGGCGGGTCAGCGGGGGAGTTTGGGGCCGGGGACGAGCAGGTCGGCCATCAGGTCGCCGTACTCCTCGGCCCTGGCCAGCACCTCGGCGGCGGTGAACGGGCGGACGGCGCCCAACTCCCCCGAGCTTGCCGCCTCCACCTCGGTCCAGGTCAGCGGCGTCGACGCGGCCGGCACCGCCTGGGCCCGCAGCGAGTACGGCGCCACCGTCGTCTTCGCCGAGTTGTTCTGGCTCCAGTCGATGAAGATCTTGCCTGGTCGCAGCCGTTTGGCCATCTTCGCGGTGACCAGCTTCGGGTCGCCCTGCTCCAACTCCTCGGCGATCCGCCGGGCGTAACCGGAGACCTCCTCGGCGGACTGTTTGCCGGCGATCGGGCAGCAGAGCTGCATCCCCTTCTTGCCCGAGGTCTTCGGGTAGCTGGCGATGCCGTCCTCGGCCAGCCGGTCGCGCATCCGTACCGCCACCACGCAGCACTCCGGCAGCCCGGCCGGAGAGCCGGGATCGAGATCGACCACCATCAGGTCCGGCCGGGGCTCACCGCCACGGCTGCGGGTGCCCACCCGCCACTGCGGAGTGTGCATCTCCAGCGCGGCGAGGTTCGCCAGCCAGACCAGGGTGGGCAGGTCGTCGCAGACCACATAGTCCAGTTCGTCGCGGTCCTTGGACGAGCCGGGAGCGGGCAGCCGCTCCAGGCGTACCCATTCCGGGGTGCTGGCCGGGGCGTTCTTCTCGAAGAAGAACGACGAGTCCACCCCGTTCGGGTAGCGGATCCGGGTCAGCGGCCGGTCGCGCAGGTGCGGCAGCAGCACCGGGGCGATCCGGGTGTAGTAGTCGATCACCTCACCCTTGGTGAAACCGACGCCCGGATAGAGCACCTTGTCCAGGTTCGAGACCTCAAGGGTACGGTCCTCCACCTCGACCCTGATCTTCTCAGCCGGCATCGTCGACCTCCTCCGCCGCCTTGTCTGGACGCAACCGGCGCAGCCTCGGAAACCGCAGCCGCCCGTCCGGGGTGCGCTGGCCGTACTTCACCTCGACCACGATCTCGGGACGTACCCAGATCGCGCCCTTGGCATCCTCACGCGGCACGGTGTCGACGAACGGGGCGGTGTCGACCCGCAGCGGTTCCAGCACGGCCAGGAGTTCACGTTCGGCGGCCGCACCGATCCCGCCGCCGACCCGGCCCCGGAAGATCAGCCGGCCGTCCGGCGCCGGCACCCCGACCAGCAGTCCGCCGAGCCGGCGGGCGCCGGGACGCCAGCCGCCGATCACGAAGTCCCCGGTCACCTCCAGCTTGACCTTGAGCCAGTCCGGTGACCGCACCCCCGGCCGGTAGACCGAGTCGAGCCGCTTGGCGACCACACCCTCCAGCCCGTGTTCACCCGCCGCCTCGTAGGTGGCCGGCCCGTCCGGGAAGACCGGCGGCGCGGCCCACCGCGCGCCACCCAGGCCGAGGCCGTCGAGGGTGGCCCGGCGCCGCTCGTACGGCTGTCGGGTCAGGTCCGCGTCGGCCAGCCACAGCACGTCGAAGATCATGTACGTGACCGGCACCGTCGCCGCCAGCCGCGCGGCGCGACCCGGTTCGCGTACGTGCATCCGCTCGGCGAGGGCGGTGAACGACGGCTGTCCCCGGTCGGTCAGCACCACCACCTCGCCGTCGAGCAGCCCGTCCGGCACCTGCGCGCCGATCGGCGCCAACTCCGGATAGGCGGCGGTGATCTCGGCACCGGAGCGGGCGAACAGGCGTACCGCACCGCCGGTGATCCGGGCCAGGGCGCGCACGCCGTCCCACTTGAACTCATACGCCCAGCCGGGGCCGCTGGGCAGCTCCCCGGTCATGGCGAGCATCGGTCGAAGCGGTGCGCCCGGCACGAAATCACTCTAGGTCCGCACGGAAACACTCGCCCCACCTTCCACCAGATGCAATCCTGGTCAATACCGGGGAAGGGAGCGGGGAATGCGGGCTATCTGGCGGGGCGCGGTCTCATTCGGCCTGGTATCCATCGGCGTACGCCTATATTCGGCCACCGAGGAAAAGGACATCCGGTTCCATCAGGTGCACCGGACCGACGGTGGGCGAATCAAGTACAAGCGCACCTGCTCGATCGACGGCGAAGAGGTCAGCTACGACGACATCGCCAAGGGGTACGACCTCGGCGGTGGCGAGATGGTGATCCTGACCGACGAGGACTTCGCCGAGCTGCCGCTGACCACCTCGCACGCGATCGACGTACTGGAGTTCGTACCGGCCGAGCAGGTCGACCCGATCCTCTACAACAAGGCGTACTTCCTGGAGCCGGACGGGGCGGCGACCAAGCCGTACGTGCTGCTGCGGGACGCGCTCACCGACTCGGACCGGGTGGCGATCGTGAAGGTGGCGCTGCGCCAACGCGAACAGCTCGCCACCCTGCGCGTACGCGAGGGCGTACTGCTGCTCAACACGATGCTCTGGCCCGACGAGGTACGCGTCCCCGACTTCGGGTTCCTCGACGAGGACATCACGGTCCGCCCGCCGGAACTCGCCATGGCCAGCTCGTTGATCGACTCGATGGCCGGCGAGTTCCAACCGGACGCCTTCACCGACGACTACCGGACCGCTTTGCAGGAAGTGATCAACGCCAAGGTCGAAGGCCGCGAGGTGGTGCAACCGGAGGAGGCGGAGGAGGCCCCGCCGGCCGCCGTGGACCTGATGGCGGCGCTGCGCGCCTCGGTGGACCGGGCCCGGGCGGCCCGTGGTGAGGAACCGGCCGAGGGTCGCGGCGTGGCCAAGGCCACCCCGATCTCGGCGGCGAAGTCCGCCCAGCAGGCGGCGAAGGCGGCCAAGGCAGCGAAGGCCCCGGCGAAGAAGACCGCCCAGAAGAAGGCGACCGGGACGGCCGGCGCACCGGCGAAGAAGACGGCCGGAGCCGGCACGAAGTCCACCGGCACCACCTCGTCCGGCGCCAAGACGACCGGCGCGAAGTCAACCGGGGCGAAGAAGACCGCGGCGAAGAAGACCGCCCCGGCGAAGAAGACGGCTCGCAAGTCCGCCTGAGTCGGGTTCCGCCCGGAGGGGCAGCCGGGACCCGCAGCCGACTGCCGGCGTGATTGATCATCCGTACCGGGGCCATCCGGCTACCGGCCGAGTACCGTATGCAAGGCCCTTCGGTCGGAAACACATCCGGGCGAGGCCGCCCCGCCCCGACCTCTTCTGCAGGAGCCGACACCCATGAGCGATCAGGTCCAGAGCCGCCCAGCCATCGTCGACAGCGAGCCGGCGCCGCTGACCAAGTCCGAGAAGCGCGCGCTCGCGAAGGCCGCCAAGGCACGGGCCGCCGCCGCCAAGCGCCGCCGGCAGGCGCTCGCCGGCGCGTTCGCCGGGTTGGCCGTGGTCGCCGTGATCGTCGTCGCGTTCGTCGCCCTCGACGACACCGGCAAGGAACCGGCCGAAACCGCCGCCCCGGCCCCCAGCGTCACCGCCCCGGCCGACCCCGCCGCACCCGGCGCCCAGCCGCCGGCCAACGCGGAGTTCCCGCCGCTGCCGCCGGGCGCCGACCCGGCCCTCGGCAAGGAGCCGGTCGTGACCAAGGGCGAGGGCACGCTGGCCAAGCTGGCCGCGACCCCGCTGGTCGAGGGCACCGGACCGGCGGTCCAGGCGGGTCAGCAGATCACCGTGAACTACGTCGGCGTCACCTACAAGGACGGGACCGAGTTCGACTCCTCCTGGAAGCAGTCCCAGGCGGCCACGTTCCAGATCGGCACCGGTCGGGTCATCCCCGGTTGGGACCAGGGCCTGGTCGGGGTCAAGGTCGGCAGCCGGATCCAGCTCGACATCCCGAGCAACCTCGCGTACGGCGACGACCCGACCGACCAGTACCCGGACGGCGCACTGCGCTTCGTGGTCGACGTACTCGCGGCGCAGTAGACCCGGCAGCGGCACGACTGCCGCAACCGCTCCGAACGGTGAATCCCCGTGCACGGTCGCGGGGATTCACCGTTTCCGCATTCCGCCATCGAGAGCCCGCCGCCGCCCTAGGGTCGGAAGCAGGATCCCGGCCTGGGACAGGAGCGGACATGAGGGCAGTCGTCTACCACGGGGCCAACAACGTCTCGGTCGAGAACGTCGAGGACCCACGCATCGAGGACCCGAACGACGTCATCATCAAGGTCACCTCCACCGCGATCTGCGGATCCGACCTGCACATGTACGAGGGGCGCACGAGCGCGCCGCCGGGCATGGTGTTCGGCCACGAGAACATGGGCATCGTCACCGAGGTCGGTGCCGGTGTCGCCCGGGTCCGCAAGGGCGACCGGGTCTCCATCCCCTTCAACGTGGCCTGCGGATTCTGCAAGAACTGCTTCGCCGGGAACACCGCCTTCTGCCTGACGGTCAACTCCGGCTTCGCCGGTGGCGCGTACGGCTACGTCGCCATGGGGCCGTACCGGGGTGGGCAGGCCGAGTACCTGCGGGTGCCGTTCGCCGACTTCAACTGCCTCGACCTGCCGCCCGGCGACGAGCACGAGAACGACTTCGCCATGCTCGCCGACATCTTCCCCACCGGCTACCACGGCATCACCCTCGCCGACGTCCGGCCGGGCGAGACCGTGACGGTGATGGGCGGCGGACCGGTCGGACTGATGGCCGCGTACTCGGCGTTGCTGATCGGCGCCGCCAAGGTGTTCGTCGTCGACCGGGTGCCGTCCCGGCTCGGGCTGGCCGAGTCGATCGGCGCGATCCCGATCGACTACACCAAGGCCGACACGGTGATGCAGATCCTGGACCAGACCGACGGCAACGGCACCGACAAGGGCGTCGACGCGGTCGGTTACCAGGCGCACGGCACCAGCGGCGAGGAGCAACCCGCGCTGGTGCTGAACACGCTGGTCGACGCGGTACGGGCGACCGGGCGGATCGGGGTCGTCGGGCTCTACGTACCGAAGGATCCGGGGGCGCCCGACGAACACTCCGCCAACGGGGAGCTGCTCTTCCGGATCGGCAAGTTCTTCGAGAAGGGCCAGCGGATGGGAACCGGGCAGACGAACGCGAAGGCGTACAACGAGCAGCTGCGGGACCTGATCATCGCCGGCCGGGCCACACCGAGTTTCGTGGTCGGCAAGACGCTGCCGCTGGACGACGCACCCGATGCGTACGCCCGGTTCGACCGCCGGGAAGAAGGCTATTCGAAGGTCGTCCTCAAACCCGCCGCCTGACCCGGCGGAGGTTTCCCGTCCCGTCTCGTCGAAGGAGTGCTGATGTCCGTACTGAAACTGTCCGACGCGCGTCAGGTGATCGCCGCCGCCGAGGCCCGCGCGAACGAGATCGGCCAGCCGCAGAACATCGCCGTGGTGGACACCGGTGGCAACCTGGTCGCGCACGTCCGGATGGACGGTGCCTGGCTCGGCAGCGTCGACATCAGCATCAACAAGGCATGGACGGCGCGGGCCTTCGACCTCCCGACCAAGGAGCTGGCCCCGAGCGCCCAGCCGGGCAAGCCGTTCTTCGGCATCCACACCACGAACCACGGTCGGGTGGTCATCTTCGCCGGTGGCATCCCGCTGATACGTGACGGCAAGGTGGTCGGGGCGGTCGGCGTCAGCGGCGGCACCGACGAGCAGGACCAGACCGTCGCCGAGGCCGGCGCCGCCGCCTTCTGACTAGGGGGTCAGCACCACCTTGCCGCGTACCCCGCCGGCCTCCACGATCCGGTGCGCCTCGGCCGCGCTGGCCAACGGCAACGTGGTCGCGACCCGGGTCCGCAGCCGGCCCCGGGCGACCTCGACGATCAGCTCACCCAGCCGGTCCCGGTCGAACTGGATCAGGACGACCTGCTGCCGGACGCCCCGTGCCGGGTCGACCGGCGGGGTGGGGCGGGTGGTGACCAGGACCCCGCCGTCGGCGACCGCCACCGCGGCCGACTCGGCCAGCGGCACCGCGTCCAGCACCGCCGGCACCGGGCCGATCCCGGCCAGGTCGACCTCCTTCGGTACGACCTGCGCCACCCCGAGGTCGCGTACCCACTCCTCGTCGTCGCGGCCGGCGACGGCGAGCACCCGGTGCCCGGCCTGTACCGCCAGTTGGGTGGCGAAGCCGCCGACGCCGCCGCTCGCACCGGTGACCAGGACGGTGGACGCGGGCGGCAGGGTCATCAGGTCGAGTGCCTGACGGGCCGTCAACGCGTTCAGTGGCACGGTGGCGGCAACCGCCGGGTCCAGCCCGTCGGGCAGCGCCACGATCCAGTCGGTGTCGGCGGCGATCAGTTCGGCGTACGCCCCGACCGCGCCACGGGTCCGGTACCAGGGCACCATGCCGACCACCCGGTCACCGGGCCGGTACTCGCCACCACCCTCGCCTACCTCGACCACCTCACCGGCGAAGTCCCAGCCGGGCAGGAACGGCGGCTCGACCGGCCCGCCGGGGATGAGTCCGAGCCGGGCCGCCACGTCGGCCGGATGGACCACCGCGGCCAGCACCCTGACCAGCACCTGCCCCGGACCGGGGACCGGGTCCGGCCGCTCGATCACCTGCAACACCTCCGGACCGCCCTGCGCGGTCACCGCTACCGCCTGCATCGATCGGCCTCCTTCTGACTCAGAGGTATCGTCGACAATCAACGTGGTGATCGCAATGGGCATCGTTCGCCGCCGGACCCGATGTGCGGTACACGGCATCATCGGAGAAGCTGCGGACCGACGCGCCGATGGTGGGTGGTCGGCCGGAAGCGGGGTAAATTCCTGATTCCCGGATCTGTCGGGGCAGTGCGGTCGATACTGCCAGCATGATTCCCGTGCATCACCGGACCGCGACGGTCGACGGCTTCGAGGTGTTCTACCGCGAGGCCGGCAATCCGACCTCACCCACCCTCGTTCTGCTGCACGGCTTCCCGACCAGTTCGCACATGTTCCGCGAGCTGATTCCCGCGCTCGCCGACCGTTACCACCTGGTGGCCCCGGACCATCTCGGCTTCGGCTATTCCGCCGCCCCGAGCATGACCGACTTCCCCTACACCTTCGACGCGCTCACCGACGTCACCGCCAAACTGCTGGACCAGCTCGCCATCCGCCGGTACGCGATCTACATGCACGACTACGGCGCACCGATCGCCCTGCGGCTGTTCCTACGCAGGCCCGATCAGATCAGCGCGATCATCAGCCAGAGCGGTAACGCGTACATGGAGGGGTTCGTGGACGCGTTCTGGTCGCCGCTGTTCGCGTACGCGAAGGCGCCCGGTCCGGAGACGGAAAAGACGGTTCGGGCGGCGTTCACGCCCAAGGAGGTCCGTTGGCAGTACGAGAACGGCGTCTCCGACACCAGCCTGATCAGCCCGGACGCGTACCTGCACGCGCAGGGCATCCTCGACCGGCCGGGTAACGACGAGATCCAGCTCCAGTTCTTCCGCGACTACAAGACGAACCTCGACGTCTATCCGGCCGCCCAGGACTGCTTCCGGCGTACGAAGGTGCCACTGCTCGCGGTCTGGGGCGGCAACGACGAGATCTTCGGGCCGGACGGGGCCCGCGCCTTCCAGCGGGACCTGCCGGACGCCGAGGTGCACCTGCTCGACACCGGGCACTTCGCCCTCGAAACCCACCTCGACCCGATCGCCGGTTACATCCGGGGCTTCCTCGGCCGAACCCTCGCCTGAACGCGTCCCGCCCCGGAACCGAACGGGCCCCCGACCCGGCGGGGTCGAGGGCCGTCCGGTGTGGTCCCTCAGTTGACCAGAAGACTGCCGCAGCCGGCGCACGCGCCGATCAGGGCGGCCAGTGCCATGACGGCCGTTGCTGCCAGCAGCAGCCACCGTTCTCCACGCGGTGGCAGCTGATTGGGGTGTTCGTTCATTGCCGGGCTGTGCCCCTCTCGGATCGAACAGGATGGACCCCCGCCGGACCAGTGGGCAGAGGTCCACTGGTCGGGCGAGGGTCCTACGTCCATGGGCGTACCGGATGGTCCGCTCTCGTCAAGAACGAACATGAATGCCCGTGGTGACGTTCCGGTTCAGGTCTCGGTGAGTCGCCACGCCGTGTTGACCAACGCCATGTGGGAGAACGCCTGCGGCATGTTGCCCAACTGCTCCCCCGTGCGCGGATCGAACTGCTCCGCGAAGAGCCCGAGATCGTTGGCGCGCGCGGTGAGGCTCTCGAACATCGTGGCGGCGCGGTCCCGCTCACCCGTCTGCGCCAAGCAGTCGACCAGCCAGAACGAGCAGAGGAAGAAGGTCGCCGGATCGCCGTCCCAGCGCCGGACCAGCCCGTCGACCGACAACTCGCGTTCGATCCGGTCGATGGTCGCCCGCATCCGCGAATCCGTGGCGGGCAGGAACCCCCAGATCGGCAGGGTCAGCACCGAGGCGTCCAGCCGGTCCGAGTCGAAAGCCCCGGTGTACGCCCCCACCTGCGGATTCCAACCCCGCGCCAGCACCGTGGCCCGAACCTCGTCGCGGGCCCGTGCCCAGCGCTCGATGTCCGCCGCGTCGCCGATCCGTTCACCGAACAGGACGGCCCGGTCCAGCGCCACCCAGCAGCACACCTTGGACGACAGGTAGTGCCGCTGCGCGTCGCGCGCCTCCCACATGCCCGCGTCGGGCAGGTGCCAGCTCGCGGCGGCCTGGTCGGCCAGCGACCGCAACAGGTGACAGACCGACTCCCGCATCGGATCGAGGTAGTCCCGCAGCAGCCAGGCCGCGTCGAGAACCTCACCGAGTACGTCCGACTGGCGCTGCCGCCAGGCGTCGTTGCCGACCAGCACCGGTTTGCTGCCCGCGTACCCGCCGAGGGTGTCGAGGGCGTGTTCGGTCAGGTCCCGCTCGCCCTCGGGCCCGTACATGATCGGCACCCGTTCGTCGGTGACCCGGCCCACCGACTTGGCCACCCAGTCGAAGAGCCGGTTCGCCTCGTCCGGGCAGGCCGCCACCCACAGGGCGCGCATCGTGAGGGCGAAGTCGCGCAACCAGGCGTACCGGTAGTCGTAGTTGCGGTCGCCGCCGATCTCCTCGGGCAGTGACGTGGTGCCGGCGGCCACCACGGCGCCACTGGGCCCGTAGGTCAGTCCCTGTAACACCAGTGAGCTGCGGCGTACCTGGTCGCGGTACCGGCCCCGGTAGTTGTGGTGGTGCATCCAGGACCGCCAGCCGGTCACCGTGTCGGCGAGTGCGTCGGGCACGTCCCCGGCGGCCAGCCTCCGGGCGCCGTCGCCGTAGGTGGGCGAGTAGGTGACGGCGAAGGTTTCCCGTTGGCCGGCGTCGACGGTGAACCGGGCCGAGGCGTCGATGTGGTCACGGTCGACGGGCACGCTCCCGGTCAGCGTGAGCGTGGTCGCCCCGGCGGTCGCGGTGACCTCCCCGTTCTCGACCGTCAGGTACGCGGTCACCCGGCCGTACTCGAAGCGCGGGGCGAAGAACATCAGCATCGGTACGCTCCCCGACAGCCCCTCCACCGTACGGAGCAGCATGGCGGGCGAACGCCGACCGATCTGGTGACCGCGTGCGCCCGGTTCCAGCGCGAGCGCGTCGGTCACCGCCACCGTCCCCGCCCCGGTGGCGAAGACCGTACGCAGCACCAACGTCTCGTCCAGGTACTCCCGTTCCACCTCGAAGTCCGCTTCGGGGCGGATCGTCCAGTGCCCACCGGCCTCGTCCAGCATCCGGGCGAAGACCGACGGGCCGTCGAACCGCGACGGGCACCACCAGTCCACCGCACCGTCCCGGCCGACCAGCGCACCCGTACGGCCGTCGGCCAGGAAGCCGTAGTCGCCGATCCGGTTGCCGCTCACCGGCTCACCGTCCGCCACAACCCCACCTCCCCGACCGGGAAGCACCCCGGATACCCGCGCATCGCCGCGCTAACCGGTCAGGGGGTGTGCCCCGACGCCGACCGGTCGTACGAAGCAAATTCGCCAACCACCACGAAGCTCCCCATGAGCGGGGAAAATGGGGTCAACCGCGCCAGCCAGGGGGACCACCATGAAGGCAGCCGTCTACACCCGCACCGGCGATCCCGGCGTGCTGGAACTGGTCGACCAGCCGGTCCCCGAACCCGAGCCGGGCGAGGTGCTGGTCAGGATGGCCTTCGCCGGTGTCAACCCGACCGACGTCAAGGCCCGGTCCGGCGACGGCAGCCCACCCCCGTACGGCTGGCAGGTCCCCGGCCAGGACGGCGCGGGCGTGATCGAGGCGACCGGTCAAGGGGTGGACTCGACCCTGGTCGGCGAGCGTGTCTGGGTCTGGGAAGCGGCCGTGAGCCGCCCCTGGGGTACGGCAGCCGAGTACACCCTCGTACCGTCCCGGCAGATCGTCCTGCTCGGCCCGGCGCCGTTCGAGGTCGGCGCGGCGCTCGGCGTGCCGTTCCTGACCGCCCACCGTTGCCTGACGGTCGGCGAGCTGATGCCCCGGCACCTCGACCTCGGCAGCCTGGCCGACCACGTCGTACTCGTCCAGGGCGGCGCGGGCGCGGTCGGCAACGCGGCGATCCAGCTCGCCCGCTGGGCCGACGCCACCGTCATCGCCACGGTCAGCAGCCCGGAGAAGGCCCAGTTGGCCGCCGCCGCCGGTGCCTCACACGTGATCGACTACCAGCAGCAGGACGTGGTCGCCGAGGTGCGGAAGATCGCCCCGCGCGGGGTCGACACCATCGTCGAGGTGGCCGGGGACCGGAACGCGTCGATCGACGCGCAGGTGATCGGCCACGCCGGGGTGGTCTCCGTCTACTCGTTCGGCGGCGACGGCACCCTGACCCTGCCGGCGATGCAGCTCATGCCGCCCGGTGCCCGCTGGCAGTTCGTGACGATCTACCAGGTGCCGGCCGCGGCGAAGGCGCAGGCCGTACAGGATGTGGCGACGGCGGCGACCCAGGGCGGCATCCGGGTCGGCGCGGACGCCGGCCTGCCGCTGCACTACTACCCGCTCGCCGAGGCCGCCGAGGCGCACGCGGCGGTGGAGAACTCGGCGGTCGGCAAGGTCCTGATCGGCGCCGCCCAGGAGCAGTCGGCGGCGTAGCCCGCTCAGCCGCTGCGGCGGTTGCCCCACTGGCGCGGCCCCTGGACCGAACCCCGGCCGCCGAAGCTCTTGCCCTTGCCCTGCGGCTGCTGCTGCGCGGAACCCTTGCCCCGGCGGGCCGCCCGGTTCAGGAAGGCGGGAGCGTCGTCCTCGGCCGTGGCGTCGTCCTCGGCCGGGTCGGTGCCCTCGGTCGACTCGGTCACGTCGTCGGTGTTCTCGGGGCCACTCGGATCCGGCATCGTCTCTCCCTGCAGCTCGTGGGTACGGGTCACACGACAGCGCCGGGCTCCGCACGGGGAATTCACCGAAGCTTACGGCCACCCGCGAGAGCCGCCGCACCCGACCAACCGGACGGCCGCCCCGACCCCGAGCGCCTTCCGGTACGCCCGGGGCCGAGGCGGAAACATATGGTAGATCATCGATTAAATTAACCTTTTCCCCCTTCCGGGGCAGGGATCCACTACCGAGGATGGATCACGACCCGCACACCCCCGCGGACTTCCCGGCACTGGAGGCCCACCATGACCGTCCTCGCCCCGCTCGCCGCCGTCGCCCGATCGCGACCGCAGCGCCTGCTCCCCAGCTTCGCCCTGCTCATCGCCATGATCGCCGCGTTGCTGGTCGGTCCGGCCGTGGTGGCTCCGACGCACACCGACTCGGCCTCCGCCGCCGTCTACAGCTCGTGCACCATCTCCCGCTGCGCCGACGCCCGCACCGCCCGCAGCGGTTGGGCCAGCCGGGGCTTCCCGACGGCGCGCGGCTGGGTCAGCTGGAGCGGCGGGCTCTCCAACTACGCCGGTGGCCGGCACATGAACTACGAGGGCCAGCTCCCGACGAACGCCACCTACTACGAGTACGACGTCTACCCGCGCCGCCAGGGTGCCGCCCGCGACGCCTACCGGATCGTGGTCAACAAGGCCACCGGTGCGACCTGGTTCACCCCGAACCACTACGCGGACTTCTACCGGCTCTGACCGACCGGTCCGTACCGTCGGGCCGGGCGGCACCCCGTCCGGCCCGACAGCTCCGCCACCAGAACGACGAGGGAACCCGATGTCAGAACCGACCGGTCCGCAACTGCCACTGTGGCTGAGCGTGTCGAGCACCGCCGACGTACCGCCGGGCGCACTGGTGGTATCAGGTGCGGCCAGCCGTACCCGCCACGCGCTGTTCACCGAATGGGCGGCGGCGCTGGCCTTCCCGGACTACTTCGGCCGAAACTGGGACGCCCTGGCGGACGTGCTGCGGGACCTGGTCGAGGAGCGGCCGCACACGCTGGTCGTGACCGACGCCGCCGAGGTGCTCGCCGACGAGCCGCCCGCGCAGTTCGCCACCCTGCTGGCCGTACTGGGCTCGGTCGGGGTCGGGGCGGACGACAGCGGTTCGGGGCCGGCGCTGCGGGTCGTGCTGAACACCGGGCCGGACGACGCACCCGCCCTGCGGGAACGGGTCGCCACCGCGCTGACCTGAGCCCGCCCCGGCCGGGTTACGGCGGTAGCACCGGGCAGGTTTACGGCAGCTCCATGGTCTGGGCGACGAAGATCTCGGCCAGCGCCGCGTCGAGGTAGTCGGCGAGCGGCCGGCCGGTGACCGCGAGCAGGTCGGCGACGAGCAGCGGCGCGTGCCGGGCCATCGCCGCCGGCTCGATCCGTGGCGCCTCCTCCTCGGCGGCATGTACGCCGAGCGCGGCCGTCAGGAGCAGCACCAGCACCGTCGGGTCCAGTTCCGGGAACCAGGCGATGTTGTCGACGGCGCACCGCTTCAGGACCAGTTGCAGGTCGTCGCTGTCCAGCCCGTCCGGGTGCACCTCCTCCAGCAGCATCCGGACCACCCCGCCGAGCACCAGCCCGACCTGCTCCGGATTACGGGCCGCCAACTCCACCGCCGCCCGCTCGTACGCCTGCGCGTCCCGCTCCACAGCCGCCGCCACGGCGACCTGCGCCGCCCGCCCGATCACCCGCCCCACACCCACCCCTGCTCCCATGCACCCATTCAACTCGCCGTGGCGGTCCACTACCCCTGTGGGGCGAGGGTTTCGACGGTGAGGGTGTTGGCGGCGTGGGTGGCGCGGATCTGCTTCTTGTCGAACTTGCCGACGCTGGTCTTCGGTACCACGTCGACGAAGGTCCAGCGCTCGGGGAGCTGCCACTTCGCCACCCGCTCGGCGAGGAAGTCGCGTAGTTCGGCGGCGGTGGCGGTGGCGCCGTCGCGGAGCACCACGGCGGCCAGCGGGCGCTCGTCCCACCGCTCGTCCGGCACCCCGACCACGCAGGCCTCGTGCACCGCCGGATGGGCCATCAGGTGGTTCTCCAACTCGACCGACGAGATCCACTCCCCACCGGACTTGATCACGTCCTTGGCCCGGTCGGTGAGGACCAGGTAGCCGTCCGGGGAGAGGGTGCCGACGTCGCCCGTACGCAGCCAGCCGTCGCGGAACTTCTCCGGGTCGGGCGTCTCCTCCCCGACGTACCGCGAGGTGACCCAGGGGCCGCGGACCTCCAGCTCGCCGACGGCCCGGCCGTCGGCGGGCATCGGCTCACCGGCGGGGCCGACGATCCGGGCCCGCACCGCCGCCGGCAGCCGCCCCTGGGTGTAGCGGTACGCCCAGGCGTCGTCACCGGAGGCGCCGGCCGGTGGGCGGGCCACCGAACCGAGCGGTGACATCTCGGTCATCCCCCAGGCGTGGATCACGTCGATCCGGTGCCGGTCGTGGAAGGCGTGCATCAGCGACGGTGGGCAGGCCGAGCCGCCGACGATCACCTCGGTCAGCGACGAGGTGTCGACCGGGTTCGCGTCCAGGTGGGCGAGGAGGTCGTTCCAGATCGTCGGTACCGCGCCGGCCAGGGTCGGCCGCTCGGTGGCGATCATCCGGGCGATCGGGGCGCCCTGGAGGAACCGGTCCGGCATGATCAGCGAGGCGCCGGACATCAGCGCAGCGTAGGGGATGCCCCACGACATGGCGTGGAACATCGGCACGATGGCCAGTTCCCGGGTGGTCGGGCCGAGCCCGAAGCCCTCCGCCATGCAGATCTGCATCGAGTGCAGCCAGATCGACCGGTGCGAGTAGGCGACACCCTTGGGGTGGCCGGTGGTGCCGGAGGTGTAGCAGAGGGCGGCGGCGTCGCGTTCGTCCAGCTCCGGCCAGTCGTACCGTTGCGGCCTGTCCCGCAGCAGGTCGGCCCAATGGTGTACGGCGACCGTCCGGCCGCCGGCGGCCGCCGCCTCGACCAGCGGTGCCGGGTCGCCGCCACCGACCACCACCAGGTGTTCGACCGTGGTCAGTTCCGGCAGTACCCGGGCCAGCAGCGGGATCAGGGTGGTGTCGACCAGGATCACCCGGTCGGCTGCGTGGTTGGCGATGTAGGCGACCTGGTCGGGGAAGAGTCGCAGGTTGAGGGTGTGCAGCACCGCGCCCATGCTCGGTACGGCGAGGTAGGCGACTAGGTGCTCGTTGTTGTTCCACATGAACGTGGCGACCCGCTGGTCCCCGGTGACCCCGAGGTCGTCGCGGAGCGCGTACGCGAGTTGCGCGGCGGCGGCACCGACCTCGGCGTACGTCATCCGGCGGGTGGGGCCACCGGCGGCCGGGTCGGCTCCGGTCCAGGTGACCACCTCGGAGCCGCCGTGCACCGTGCTGCCGTGTTCGAGGATCCGCGAGACCTGGAGGGGAACGTCCATCATGGTGCTGCGCATGCGTCACAAACTAGTGGCCCAGTTCACATCTTGGAAACCCTTGTGACCCTCGGCCGGCCCCGGAACAGCCACCGTTCCGCCCGTGTCCGCTGCCCTAGAGTGATCGGATGAGCAGCATTTCGTGGGCGGAGTCCTACCTCGGGCAGCTTCGTACGCTGGCCGGTGACCGAACCCTGATGTTCGTCGGTGCCCGGGGCGTGGTGCGGGACGCGGCCGGTCAGATCCTGCTGATCGAACGGTCCGACAACGGCGACTGGGCGATGCCGGCCGGGGCGATGGAACTCGGCGAGTCGATCAGCGACTGCGTGACCCGGGAGGTGTGGGAGGAGACCGGGCTGCGGGCGGAGGCGGTCACCCCGTTCGCCTTCTACACCGGCCCGGAGCGCACCTTCACCAACATGTACGGCGACACGTACCAGCTCTTCGTGGTCGCGTTCCGGATCGAGACCTGGTCCGGTGAGCTGTTGACGGTCACCGACGAGACCACGAACGCGGGCTTCTTCCCGCCCCGGAGCCTGCCCACCCCGATCGCCCCGACGGTGTCCGAGACCCTGGACGACCTGGCCGTGTTCGAACGCACCGGCCAACTCGTACTCAAGTAGGCCGGTGCGTTCGTTCGTCCGCGGTCGCCGTCAGATCATCGTCTGCGCGTTGGCTTCCATGTCGGTCGCGGCGTCGTCGTGCGACTCCTTGTCCAGCGGTGTGCCGGCGGCTCCGGCACCGCGCAGTTCCGCGTTGGGCATCAGCAGGGTGAGCACCACCGCCACGATCGCGATCAGGCCGGCGACCAGGAAGACCAGGTGCAGCCCGCTGACGAAGCTCTGCTGTACGGCGTCGCGGAGCGGGTCGGGCAGCGCCATGATCTTCGCCGGTTCGTTGATCGAGAACGTGCTCGGGTCGATCGGGGCCTGCTGCTCCGGCGGCAGCTTGGACAGGGCCGTCGGCAGCCGGTCGGTGAGTCCGCCGGTCAGCCGGGTGGAGAGCAGGGTGCCGAGGATGGCCACCCCGAACGAACCGCCGAGCGACCGGAAGAAGGTGACGGTCGACGTACCGGCGCCGAGGTCGCGTACCTCGACCGAGTTCTGCACACCGAGGATCAGCGACTGCATGCAGAGGCCGAGACCGATACCGATGATCACCATGTAGAGGAACGCCAGCCAGAGCGTGGAGCGCACCTGGAGTTGGGTGAACAGCAGCATGCCGAGCACCAGCATCAGGGCCCCGGCCACCGGGAACCACTTGTAGCGGCCGATCCGGCTGATCGCCCGCCCGGTGAGCACCGAGGTGACGATGATGCCGGCCATCATCGGCAACATCAGCAGACCGCTGTTGGTCGGTGACGCGCCCTTGACGATCTGAAGGTAGAGCGGGATGAAGATGATCGACCCGAACATCACCAGGCCGAGGATGAAGGAGGCCGCGTTGCCCAGCGCGAAGGTCCGGCGGCGGAACAGGCCGAGCGGCAGGATCGGCTCGGAAACCCGCGACTCCTGCCACAGGAAGACCGCCGCGAGCAACGCGCCGACCGCGAACAGGCTGAGGATGAGCGGGGAGGCCCAGGCGTACTCGTTGCCGCCCCAGCTCAGCGCGAGCAGCAGCGCGCTCACCGAGGCGACCAGCAGGCCGGCGCCGAGCCAGTCGACCGAATGCTGCCGCTTGACGAACGGGATCAGCCGCATCACGTAGTAGCTGACGATGATCGCGACGATCGCCAGCGGCACGTTGATGTAGAAGATCCAGCGCCAGTTGTGCTCGGCGAAGTAACCACCGACCAGCGGGCCGGCGACCGAGGCGATGCCGAAGACCGCGCCGAACAGCCCCTGGTAGCGACCGCGTTCCCGGGGTGCCACCACGTCCGAGATGATGGTGAAGGCGAGGGTCAGCAGACCGCCGGCGCCGATGCCCTGGATCGCCCGGGTGATGATCAGCTGGGTCATGTCCTGGGAGAGGCCGGCGAGTGCCGAGCCGACCAGGAACGTGCCGATCGAGAACAGGAAGACCGGCCGGCGGCCGTAGAGGTCGGCCATCTTGCCGTACAGCGGTGTCGAGGCGGTCGACGCCAGCAGGTACGCGGTCACCACCCACGAGTAGTGGTTGATCCCGCCCAGCTCGCCCACGATCGTGGGCAGTGCCGTACCGACGATCGTCTGGTCCAGAGCGGCCAGCAGCATGCCGGTCATCAGACCGCTCATCAGGAGCAGGATCTGCCGGTGACTCAACGTCGGCCGGGCGTTTTCGGCGGTCGTCATCGTGCTTTCTCCCCCCGCCGGCACGGAACATGCCTGGCGGGTGGCACTCTTCCACCGCCACCACGACGCTTACCTGCCGGCCGGCCAGTATGTGATCCCCGGCATCCCGAAGATCAGAGAACGCTGGGAAACCGAAGGTCAACACCGGTACCCCCGGGAAAATCGGCTCGACGGAACGGGCCCGATCCGGAACCATCCGCCAGGTGACGACGGAACCGACCACGAGGTGAGAACCGGCCTGCTCCGGCGCCTGGCACTGGACCTCACCCCGCTGCGTACCTCCCGGGACTTCAGGCTCGTCTTCGGCGCCGCCGGGATCTCCGGCTTCGGGTCGTTCATCACGTACGTCACCGTTCCGTACCAGGTGTACGAGATGACCAAGGATCCGCTGCTGGTCGGGCTGCTCGGCGTGGTCGAACTCGTACCCCTGCTCCTGATGGGTTTCGTCGGCGGTGCCCTCGCCGACTACCTGGACCGGCGCCGGCTGGTGCTCGGCGGCGAGATCGGGCTCACTCTGCTCTGCGGTGTGCTGCTGGTGAACTCGCTCTCCGACCAGCCGCACCTGTGGCTGCTCTACCTGGTCGCCGGGCTGACCGCCGCGGTCGACGGCCTGCAACGCCCGGCGCTGGAGGGGCTCACCCCACGGCTGGTCACCCCGGCCGAGATCCCGGCGGCCAGCGCGCTCAACTCGCTGCGCATGCAGGTCGCCCAGCTCGCCGGGCCGGCCCTGGCCGGGGTGCTGATCGCCTCGGTCGACCTGGCCTGGGTGTACGCCATCGACCTGGCCACCTTCGCCGCCTCGCTCGGCTGCCTGGCGCTGGTCCGGGCGGTCCCGCCGCCACCGGCCGCCGACCGCCCCTCGGTGCGTTCGGTGCTGACCGGCCTGCGGTACGCCCGCAGCCGCCCCGAACTGCTCGGCACCTACCTCGTCGACATCAACGCGATGTTCTTCGGCATGCCGCAGGCGCTCTACCCGTTCATGGCCGACAAGCTCGGCGGACCAGCCGTACTCGGCCTGCTCTACGCCGCCCCGGCGGTCGGCTCGCTGCTCGCCACGCTCGGCTCCGGTTGGACCCGGCAGGTGCACCGGCACGGGTTGATGGTGGTGCTCGCGGCCGGCGCCTGGGGGCTGGCGATCCTCGCCTTCGGGCTGGTCGACTCGCTCTGGCTGGCGCTGGTCCTGCTCGCCCTGGCCGGTGCCGCCGACATGGTCTCCGGCCTGTTCCGGATGATCATCTGGAACCAGACCATCCCCGACCACCTGCGCGGCCGGCTGGCCGGAATCGAGATGCTGTCGTACTCGACCGGGCCGCTGCTCGGCCAGCTGCGGTCCGGGCTGGCCGCCCGCGTACTCGGCGTGAACGGCTCGATCGTCTCCGGCGGGCTGCTCTGCATCGTCGGCACGATCGCCCTGGCCGCCGCGCTGCCCCGGTTCCTGCGCTACGACGGGCGCGACGGCCTGGCCCGCAAGGAGGCCGAGGACACCGCCTGGGCCGCCGCCGCGACCGCGCCGCCCAGCACCGTCGGATAACCCCGATCGGGTACGAACACCACCAGAACCACCGTGCGCCGACCACCGCCCGGTTTGGCGCTGCCGACAGCGGGGACCCGCCGGCATGGTGATCGGAGCAGAGGACGATCGGCGACTCGCCGATGTGGTCGAGAGCTGGCTCGGGCGTGGCGTGCTGGTGGTCGGCGACGCGATGCTCGACGAGTGGCGGTTCGCCGATTCCGACCGGCTCTGCCGGGAGGCGCCCGCCCCCGTACTCACCCTGCGACGGCGGATCACCGCCGCCGGTGGTGCCGCGAACACCGCGGTGAACCTGAGCGCGCTCGGTGGCCGGGCCGCCCTGGTCGCACCGGTCGGTGCCGACGTGGCCGGCGACGAACTGCACGACTGCCTGGACCGGGCCGGGGTCTGGGACCGGACGATCTCGCAGAGCGGCCGCCGTACGGCGGTCAAACGACGCCTGCTCGCCGCCGACCAGATCCTGGTACGCGAGGACGAGGGCGACCGGGACGACCGGCTCTGCCCCGACGGGGTGCAGCGGCTGCTCGGCACCCTGGCCAGCGCCACCGGCGAACTGCACGAGGTCACCGGCGAACCGCCGACACTGGTGATCTGCGACTACGGCCTCGGTGCCCTGCCCGAGCCGATCCGCGCCTGGCTGGTCGAGCACCGCGACCTGTTCGGCACGGTGGCCCTCGACGCGCACGACCTGGCCTACTGGCGCGGTCTCGCCCCGACCGTGGTGACGCCGAGCTTCGCCGAGGCCACCCGCCTGCTCAACACCACCGGCCTGCTCAACGCGACCGGCCCGGCCGCGCCGTCGGGGCCGGCGGAGCCGTCCCGGCCGACGGGACCGCCGAGGGCGGCCGAGATCGTGGCCGGGCGGACACCCGGCGGGCAGCGCACGCCGACGGTGGAGATGCCGACGGTGGTGACCACGAGCGACGTACCGCCGCTGCCCGAGCGGCCGAGCGCGTTCACCGAGAGCACCACCGGCATCGGCACCGACCGGGCCGGGCTGGCCCGGTCCCACCTCGCCGAGATCCGGAAACGCACCGGGGCCGACGTGGTGGCGGTCACCCTGGACACCGATGGTGCCGTGGTCGGCGGCGCCGACGGCGAGCCCCGACGCAGCCACGCCACCCCGGTTCCGGCCAGCTACGCGGTCGGCGCCGGAGACGTGTACCTGGCCGCCATGACCCTGGCCCTGGCGGCGGGCGCACCGCTGCCGACCGCCGCCCAACTCGCCCAACTCGCCGCCACCAGCACCGTGGCGGGCACCGGCACGTGTGTCTGCGTACGCGAAGATCTGCTCGCGGCCCTCGGCTCGACCGGCGGCGGCGAGCCGGTGCCGGCGGTCGTCGACCACGGCGGACTCGACGCCCTGATCGCCGCCCACCGTCGGGACGGCCGTTCGGTGGTCTTCACCAACGGCTGCTTCGACGTCCTGCACCGGGGCCACGTCCGCTACCTCGACCAGGCCCGCCAACTCGGCGACGTGCTGGTGGTGGCGGTCAACTCGGACGACAGCGTGCGCCGGCTCAAGGGCGCCGACCGGCCGGTGAACCCGGTCGAGGACCGGGTCGCCGTGCTCGCCGCACTGGCCTGTGTGGACCACGTGGTGGTCTTCGAGGAGGACTCGCCGGCCGCCCTGATCGAGACCGTCCGGCCCGACGTGTACGTCAAGGGCGGCGACTACCCGCCCGAGATGGTCCCCGAGGCACCCCTGGTACGCCGGCTCGGCGGCCAGGTCCGCACCCTCGGGTACGTGCCCGACCGCTCCACCTCGGCCATCATCGAACGGATCCGGGCCCAGGGCGACGGCGCCGCCGGAGTCCCGGTGGTGCTCGCCGACGGCCCGCCCGCCCCCGCCCCCAACCCGATCGAGGGCCACGTCGACACGCACGTCGACAGTCCGAGCGGCAGTACGCCGTGAGCCGGCCGCCCGTCGTGAACCGGCCGCTGGCCTCGGACGACGCGGCGGACTTCCGGACCGACCGGCTGTTGGACGTCCTCGTACCGACCCGGAACCGCCCGGCCGAACTGGCCGTCACCCTGGCCGGGCTGGCCGCCCAGAGCGGGCCGGACGGGTTCGGGGTGGTGGTCAGCGACCAGTCCGGCGGCAGCCCGCCGTGGGCGCAACCCGCCGTCGCGGCGACCGTACGCGTGCTCCGCCACCGGGGCCACCCGGTGCTGCTCACCCGGCGGCTGCCCCGGCGCGGGCTGGCCGAACACCGCGCCTACCTGCTCGACCAGTCCCTCGCCCGGTACGTGCTCTTCCTCGACGACGACGTCTGGCTCGAACCGGACGCGGTGCAGCGGCTGGTCGACGCGATCGGGGAGCTGGACTGCGGTTTCGTCGGCAACGCCGTACACGGGCTGTCCTATCTGGACGACGTACGCCCGGAGACGCACCGGCACTACCAGGAGTGGGACGGGCCGCCGGTGCCGGAGGAGATCCGACCCGGCACACCGGAATGGGACCGGGCCCGGATCCATCCGGCCGCGAACCTGCTGCACGTCACCGAGGCGGTCGGGCTGGCACCGGGCCAGTGGCGGGCGTACAAGGTCTCCTGGATCGGCGGTTGCGTGCTCTACGACCGGCTCCGGCTGCACGCCTCCGGCGGCTTCGACTTCTGGCGCCAACTGCCGGAGAAGCACCAGGGCGAGGACGTGGCCGCCCAACTCGCGGTGATGGCCCGCTACGGCGGCGCCGGGATCCTGCCCAGCGGCGCCTACCACCTGGAGGCACCGACCACGGTCACCGACCGCCCGGTCGAGGCGTGGGAGATCGTCCTCGGCGACCGGTCCCTCGACCAACCAGCCTCGCTGGAACCGCAGGCCGCCTCGCTCGAAAGCCAGGCCGCCCTCGAACCGACGTAGTCCCCGGTTGAGCAGGTGACGTAGTCCCCGGTTCAGCAGGTCCGGGCGGGCGAAAACCGGCCGGTCGGCGGGGTCAGCGGGCGTCGGTCAGGTCGGCCACCGCCTCCAGCACCTCCACCACCGGTACGTCGGTGACGAAGGAAACCCGGTGCGGGCAGTCCCCGGCACCGGGCCGAGCCGGATAGATACCCCGGCTACAGTCGACCCCGCACTCCGGGCAGTGGATCGTCCAGGAGCCGATCGGCCGGTGCCGGGCCCGTAGCGGGGTGGCGCAGTTGATCAGATTGCCGACCCAGAAGATGCCGACCGTCGGCGTACCGACCGCCGCCGCGACGTGCACCGGTCCGGTGTCGTTCGCGATCACCACGGCACAGCCGGCGTAGAAGCCGAGCAGCCCGCCCAGCGACAACTCCCCGGCGAGGGAACGCACCGGCGCCCGCGCCGCGCCAACCACCTGCCCGGCCAGGTCCCGCTCCTGCGGGGTGCCGGTCACGAACACCTCGTACCCGTCGGCGACCAGCCGGTCGGCGACCTCGGCGAACCGCTCCGCCGGCCAGCGTCGGCGCGGGTCGCTGGCGCCCGGATGCAGGGCGATTCTCGGCCGGTCCGGCTCACCGACCACCGACCGGGCCTCGGCGAGGTCGGCGGGAGTCACGTGCAGGCGCGGGCTCACCGTCGCCGGGCTCGCCCCGACCAGGCCGGCGACCTCCAGATAGCGGAACACCTCGGGCTGGTAGAAGACGTACCGCAGCCACCGGTCCAACCCGGGTGCCCCGTCGGCGCGCAGTCCGGCGGTGACCCGCGCACCGAGCCCGGCGACGATCGGGTTCGAGTTTCCCCCGCCGCCGTGCATCTGCAGGGCCAGATCGAAGCGCTCCCGCCGGGCGGCGGCCAGGAAGTCGGCCATCGCGGCGGCCGACGGCGCCGGCTCGTCCGCTCCGGCGGTCCGGATCCCCTCGGCCGGCGGCACCACCAGCACCCGGTCCACCGGTCCGGGCCGGTCGGCGAGCAGGCCGACATGCCACGGTGCACCGATCAGGACCAGTTCGGCGTGCGGGTAGCCGGCCCGCAGCGCCTCCAGTGCGGGCAGCGCGAAAATGAAGTCACCCAACGCGTTCGCCCGAAGTACGGCGATCCGCTCGACATCCGGCACCAGGTCCCGTACCCGGCCGATCATCGCCCGTAGTCGCCGTTCAGCCGAAGCGGCGCCGGGCGGGCTGACTCGACCCCGCCTCCGGCTGGTGCAGTTCCCGGTCGGCGGCCGGATCACCGGTGCTCCGGGTCATCCCGCCGCTGGAGCGGGCCGAACTGCCCGCCGTCAACGCCGCCTCACCGACCCGACGCGCGGCGGCACCGGCCGGCAGGGCCGTACTTCCGTCGGTCGCGACCCCGCTCGCGCCGGCCCCCGTCCTGGTGTCCCCGGCCCTGGCGGCTCCGCTGCCTCTGGGCGGGGTGGACCGGCCCGACGGGTAACGCCGGCCGACGGTGATCGTCCGGCGGCCGGACCCGTTCGCCTTCGGTAACGCCACCGTCAGCAGGCCGTGGTCCATCACCGCGTCGATCCGCTCCAGGTCGACCTCACCGGGCAACCTGACCCTGTGCTCGAAAGCCCGTACCCGCGAGCCGGCACCGGGCATCCCACTGTCGGCGTTGACCTCTTCCTCCGACCTGGCCCGTACGCACAGGTCCCGGCCGTCGACCTCCACCGCCACCTCCTCCGGGGCGACGCCGGGCAGCCGGGCGACCACGTACCAGCCGTCGTCGCTGGCCACCAGCTCCACGTCCGGCGGGCCGCCCCCGGCACCGGCCAGCGCCGAGTTCACCATCCGCCCCAGCTCGGCGCGGAACGCGCGCAGCCCGGTCACCGCCTCACGGCCACGGTCGAGCCCTGCCTGCACCGGTTGACTCATCGGGTGTCTCCCATCCGGCCCATCCGGTCCGTCGCCGGAGCGGGACTCAGCGAACTGGGGGCGTTCAGGTCCGCGTCCGTGTCGACCCCTACACCGAGCCGGTCGACCAGTTCGCCGCCGAACCAGGAACCGAGACCAACTCCGGCGAGCGCCACCACCTCGATAGCGAAGATGGCCCCGCCGGCACCGCGCTCGTCGGCCGCCATCCGTACCGCCCAGATCGCGGCGAAGAGCAGGATCACCGCGAGGTTGACCGCCGCGTGGCTCACCCCGATCCGCTTGGCTCGGGTACGGGACGGGATCGCCAGCAGGTCGACCGCGCCGACCGCCGCCGCCAGCACACCCCCGATCAGCCCGATCAGGATGTTCCAGTACGCCGCCTCCCCGAAGAACCTCGGCCCGCCGACGATGTCGACGAGGTCGAAGATCACCGCGGTCACGAAGAGCGCGACCGGAAACATGACCAGCATCGGGTGCACCGGATGCCCCAGCGATTTGATCCGGCTTTCCATGGTCGCCTCCCAGCTCGGCGGGCTGTCCCGCGCTGGGCCCGTACCCGGCTGTGACCTGGACAAACCCGATCGCCAGCGATCGGAGGGGTCGGGTACGACACCGAGCGGCGGTTCGGTGTCGACCCGCCGCTGGGCATGGTCAGCCGCAGCAGCCGCCGGGTTGGGCTGTGGTCGGGTCGTCGGCGAAGGCCAGGTCGCTGGAGCAGACTCCGGTTTCCGGCAGTTGGAGTTGGACGTCCCGGGCGGCTTCCCAGTCTCCGGCGAGGGCGGCGACGACGGAGCGGACCTGTTCGTAGCCGGTGGCCATGAGGAAGGTGGGTGCGCGGCCGTAGCTCTTCATGCCGACGGTGTAGAAGCCGCGCTCGGGGTGGGCGAGGTCGTCGGCGCCGTGTGGTGGGACGGTGCCGCAGGAGTGCTGGTTCGGGTCGATCAGCGGGGCGAGCGCGCGGGGTGACTCCATGATCGGGTCGAGGTCGAGGCGCAGTTCGGTGCTGATGGTGTGGTCGGGCCGGAACCCGGTGGCGGCCACGATCCGGTCCACCGTCACCGCTCGTCGGCCGCCTGCGGCGTCGAGGGCTACCACTTCCACGCCGCCTGACGTGGCTTGCACGGTGTGTGCGGAGAATCCGGTGAGCAGGGTGATCCGGCCGGCTTCGACGTGGGCGTGGAGTCGGGTGCCGAGGGCGCCCCGGGCGGGTAGCGCGTCGTTGTCGCCACCGCCGTAGACGCGGGATGCGTTCGCGGCGCGGATCGCCCAGTACACGGTGGCGCCCGGTTCCTCGGCGGCGAGGTCGGCGAGGCTCAGCAGGGTGTTCGCGGCGGAGTGTCCGGCGCCGACGACGAGGACCCGGGCACCGGCGAAGCGGTCCCGGTCCGCGCCGAGCACGTCCGGCAGCGCCTGCTCGATCACACTGTGGGCGTCGGTTTCGCCGTGTGCCGGTAGTCCGTTGGCGCCGAGGACGTTGGGCGTGGTCCAGGTGCCGGAGGCGTCGATCACCGCACGGGCGAGGATCTCCTCAGCACTCCCGAGCCGGATGACGAACGGGGCGTCTTCCCGGCCTCGGGAGCGGACCCGGTCGAGACCGACCCGGCTGATCGCGACGACCCGGGCGTCGTAGCGCAGGTGCGGGGCGATCGCCGGGAGCTTCGCCAGCGGTTGCAGGTAGGAGTCGATGAGTTCCGCGCCGGTGGGGAGTTGTTCCGGGTCGGGTGCGGTCCAACCGGCGGTGTCGAGGAGCCTTCGTGCGGCGGTGTCGATGTCGTACCGCCATGGGCTGAACACCCGGACGTGCCCCCATCCGGCGACCGAGGCGGCGGCCTGCGGGCCGGCTTCCAGGACGACGAAGTCCAGGCCGCGTTCGGCGAGGTGCGCGGCGGCGGCCAGACCGACGGGGCCGGCGCCGATCACCGCGACGGGCAGGGTCTCAGGATTGCTGGTACTCATTCCGAACTCCTTGTCTCGACACTTTTCGAAGTAAGAGGTTGGACTGATCCCTGCCCCCGATGGGCCTCGCGGTCAGCCGATGGTGGTGCTGCGTCGTTCGATCAACACGACGTCACGCCAGGCACCGTGATGCTGGCCGACGCGTTCTCTGGTGCCGATAATTCGGAACCCGAGCCGTTGGTGTAGCGCAAGGCTGGCGGCGTTCTCCGGGAAGACGCCGGACTGGATGGTCCAGATCCCGGCGGTCTCGGTCGAGGCGATCAGGGTGTCGAGCAGGACGCGACCCACTCCCCGCCCGCGGGCGGCGGGGTCGACGTAGACGGAGTGCTCGACCACCCCGGCGTAGACCGGGCGGGCGGAGACGGCCGACACCGCGACCCAGCCGAGCACCTGCGCGGTGGCCGCGTCGGTCGCGACGTACCGGTGTTCAGGTAGCCGGGCGGTGTCGAAGGTCGCCCAGTCAGGGGCGGTGACCTCGAAGCTGGCATGACCGCCGTCGAGGCCCGCCTGGTAGATCGCCAGCACCAGGTCCGCGTCGGCCGGGGTCAACGGGCGTACGCGCAGCGGCCGGCTGCCGGTCGGCGCTGTAGTGCGATCCTGCCGGTCGGCTGGTGTCATGCGCGTCTGGTGCACGGCACATCCTCCGTACGGGTGTGGCGGTTGCTGTCTCGACGTTGCTCGAATCAGAGAGTTGCACGCTGTTTCGAGATCTGTCAATCTAGAGATATGTCGAAGCAGTCGACGTCCCTCAGCCTCACCGATCTCAACGCCGACGTGCCCTGCTGCGCACCGATGAGCGAGCAGCGGATCCCGGCTGAGACCGCCGCCGCACTCGCTCCCGCCTTCAAGGCCCTGGGTGACCCGATACGGCTCCGGTTGATGTCGATGATCGCCTCAGCGCCGTCCGGGGAGATCTGCGTGTGCGACCTCACCCCGGCCTTCGACCTGACCGGCCCCACCATCTCGCATCACCTGAAGACCCTGCGGGACACCGGGCTGGTCGACGCCGAACGGCGTGGCACCTGGGTCTACTACCGGGCGCGGCCCGGCATCATGCGGCAACTCGCGAGCCTCCTCGCGATCGAGGCCCCCGCGTCTGCGTAGGCAGCAAGCGAGACCGGCAGGACGACCTACGGCAGTGGGTCCCTCGCGCGACGCGAGAAAGATTGTCGTCGCGGGGCGTTCGAGACCATGCCGTCACCCCTTCCCGATCACCTCCTTTCGCCGGATCCAGTCCACGACGCGACCGGCTTCCGACCGGGCTCACGGACACGGCCCGGGGAGGCTTGACCAGAGCAATATGCCTCAGCAATCATTGACTCAATGAATACTGAGTCTTCCTTGTTGTCGCGCCGGGCGCGGGTTCACGCCGCCCTGGGCGAGCCGGCCCGTCTCGCGATCGTGGACACCCTCACCGTCGGCGACGCCTCCCCCGGCGAGATCGCCCGCGCCCTGGGCCTGCCCACGAACCTCGTCGCGCACCACCTGAAGGTGCTGCAGGACGCCGGGCTCGTCGTACGGACCCGGTCCGAGGGTGACCGGCGGCGCACCTACCTGCGTCTGGAACCCGAGGCCCTCGCGGTGCTGACACCCCCGCCGCTGGCCGAGGTGGCGCGGGTGGTGTTCGTGTGCACCCACAACTCCGCGCGTTCCCAGCTCGCCGCCGCGCTCTGGGCCCGACGTGCCCGCATCCCGGCCGCCTCCGCCGGCACTCAACCCGCCCCGCGGGTGCACCCTCGGGCGATCAAGGTCGCGAGCCGGAACGGCCTCACGCTCAACCCGACCGGTACCGCGCACGTCGCCGATGTCGTTCACGACGGCGACCTGGTCATCGCGGTCTGCGACAACGCGCACGAAGACCTCACCGAGACCGTCCGGCCCCGGCTGCACTGGTCCGTGCCCGACCCCGCACCGGCCGACAGTGACGCCGCGTTCGAGGCCGCGTTCACCGACCTCGCCGGACGCATCGACCGCCTCGCGCCCGCCCTCGAACCCGGAGCGTCCCATGCCTGACCTGACCGCCCACGACCGGCGCGATGACCTGTCCGTCGACCAGCAACTCGCGCCTCGGCCAGCTCGACATCCCGCCGCCGGATAACCCCGGCCTCGTTCAAGGCCAGCCGACCAACCATCCAGGCCGCAGGACCAGGCCGCCGACCTCTCAGAACCGGAGCACCCACCCTGATGACCACCGAAGCATCCTGGCGGCGGCTCCTCGCCGAATTCCTCGGCACCGCACTGCTCGTCACCGCCGTCGTCGGCTCCGGAATCATGGCCACCACCCTGTCGCCCAACGACACCGGCCTACAACTACTGGAAAACTCCGTCGCGACCGCCCTCGCCCTGGGCACGCTCATCCTGATCTTCGGACCGGTATCCGGGGCGCACCTCAACCCCGTCGTCTCCGCCGCCGACTGGTTCATCGGCCGCCGTACCCGTACCGGCCTCACCACACGGGACCTGGGCGGCTACATCGCCGCCCAGAGCGCCGGTGCCATCGGTGGTTCGATCCTGGCCAACCTGATGTTCGCGCTGCCCGCCGTCGAATGGTCCACCAAGGGACGATCCGCCGGGCACCTGTGGCTCGGCGAAGTGATCGCCACCGCCGGGCTCATCCTGCTGGTCTTCGCCCTCGCCCGCTCCGGCCGCTCTGCGATGGCACCAGCAGCGGTCGGCGCATACATCGGCGCCGCCTACTGGTTCACCTCGTCAACGTCGTTCGCCAACCCCGCCGTCACCCTCGGCCGGGCGTTCACCGACACCTTCGCCGGCATCAACCCCACATCCGTGCCCGGATTCGTCCTCGCCCAACTCGGCGGGCTCCTCCTCGGCGTCGGCCTCCTCCTCGCCCTCTATCCGCGCCCCGTCCAACCCGCTGATGAGGTGCCTGTCGCTCATCCGCCGGCCGTCAGCCCCGCTACCGCCGTTGCCAGTCGTCCATCCTGAACCGAAGGAAGACAACGCCCGTGAGCAAGCCCAGTGTCCTGTTCGTCTGCGTGCACAACGCCGGTCGCTCACAGATGGCCGCCGGCTGGCTACGCCACCTCGCCGGAGACACCGTCGAGGTCCGCTCCGCCGGCAGCGAACCCGCCAACCGGATCAACCCCGTCGCCGTCGAAGCGATGCTTGAGGTCGGTATCGACATCACCGCCAACACCCCGCGCCTGCTCGACCACGCCACCGCCGAATCCTCCGACGTCCTCATCACCATGGGCTGCGGCGACGTCTGCCCGGTCTTCCCCGGCAAGCGCTACCTCGACTGGCAACTCGACGACCCCGCCGGCCAGGACATCCATGCCGTACGCCCCATCCGCGACACCATCCGCACCCGCGTCGAGCAACTCCTGAACGAACTGTCCGCCACGACCGGCCAGGCAACCTGATCTAGCCACCTGCCCTGATCCACCTGGTTGGACCTGATTTGATCGCGTCCTTCGCCCTGGACAGCTCCACCATCCTTGAACAGCTCGGTGCCAAGTTGGTCACAACCGATCCCGGCCGTCGCGATCTTGGGCCGGTCCGGGCCACGTAGGCGACAAATAGCAGCAGACGCCCGGTATGTCCAGTTCCGCCGACCCCGATCGCCCACAATCGTCATCGGGGGGTTTTCGGGGGGTGATTCGAAACCACATAGATAAACATGAGGCCCTGACCGGCATTTCTGCTGGTCAGGGCCTCACCCTGGAGCCGCCTGACGGAATCGAACCGTCGACCTACGCATTACGAGTGCGTCGCTCTAGCCGACTGAGCTAAGGCGGCAACGCCCGTCGAGTGTACGGCACGCCCCCCGCACCCCCTCCACCCGGTTTCCCCTTCCCCGTTAGCCCTGGATCGGCGGGAGAGAGGCTCCCGAGGGAGGGGCAGGCGAGGGGTAGGAGGGGCAGAGGTCATGTAGTGGACAGCGTGGGTTGAGCGGGGATGGGTAGGCTCCGGCGGGTGAAGAGGGATGAGGTGGCCGGGGCGGGATCGGTCACGCCGGCACGGCCACGCAGCCTCGATCCCCGGGAACTCGGCTTCACGCCGGCCCGCCCGGTGCCCTGGTTGGCACCCCTGCTGCTGATCAGCACCGGTGTGCGTACGTTGCTGGCGCTGCTGTTCGGCGCCTATCTCGACAAGCGAGAACTACAGAACGCGCTGCCCAGCGAGGTCTACCGGGAGCCGGGCACCGACGGCGAGCTGTGGCTGGACTACGTGGCGGACCTGGGCGACGGGTTCAACGCGACCTACTCGGTGGCCTACCTGCTGGCGCAGCCGGAGCTGGTCCTCGACGGCCAACGGTTGCCCCGTGGACAGATGCTCATGATGGGTGGCGACCAGGTTTACCCGACCGCCAGCAGCGGCGCGTACGAGCAGCGGTTCAAGGGGCCGTACCAGGCGGCGCTGCCGTGCCCGCCGGCCGACGGGCCACAACCGACGCTGTACGCGATTCCCGGCAACCACGACTGGTACGACGGACTGACCGCGTTCCTGCGCCTGTTCGCCCGCTCCCGCGACGACAACATCGGCGGCTGGCGTACCCCGCAGTCCCGCTCCTACTTTGCCGTGCGGCTGCCGTCGGACTGGTGGTTGTTCGCCCTCGACGAGCAGTCCGGCACGTACCTGGACGATCCGCAGTTGCGGTACTTCGAGGAGGCGGCGGAGCAGCTCGGACCGGAGTCACGGGTGATCGTGTCGGTGCCGGCTCCGACCTGGGTGAAGGCGGTGGACAACCCGCAGGCGTACGAGTCGGTCGACTATTTCGTCCGTACCGTTCTCGATCCGACCGGCGCCAAGGTCCGACTCATCATCTCCGGTGATCTGCATCACTACGCCCGCTACGCCGACCCGGAGCGCCAGTTGATCCACTGCGGTGGCGGTGGCGCGTACCTCTACCCGACCCATCACCTGCCCGAGCGGATCGAGGTCCCGCCCCGGGACACCCTGGCCCGCCGCGCCAGCCAGACCCGCGAGTACGACCTCGCCGGCCGCTATCCCGAGGCGGCCAGGTCACGCCGCTACGCGTGGGGCATCTTCGGTCGGCTACCGCTGCGCAACACCGGCTTCATCACCCTGCTCGGCGCCCTGCACGTGCTGCTGATGCTGCCCATCGCCGGGGTGGCGACCCAACGGGCCAGTTCGACCGACCAGGGGCTGTTCAGCATCCCGCTGGTGCTGATGCTGGCGGTCGTCCTCGTCGGAGCGGCGTTCTTCGCCAAGCCGCCGACCGCGAGCGGCAAGCGGCAGATCCGGCACTACCTGCTCGGCGTGATCCACGGGCTGGCGCACATCGCGCTGGGTGCGGCCGGTGCCTGGCTCTGGCTGCAACTGCCGTTCCGGGACTGGCCGTGGCCGCTGCCGGTGGCCGCCGCCGCGTTGCTCTACGCCCCGGTCGCCGGGCTCGTGGCCAGCCAGCTCACCGCCGCGTACCTGCTGGTGGCCGGGTTCTTCGGGGTGAACCTGAACGAACTCTTCGCCGGGCAGGGCATCGAGGACGCGAAGAGCTTCCTGCGGATGCGGTTCGCCCCGGACGGCTCGCTGACCATCTACCCGGTCGCCGTCGACCGGGTGAGTCGGGAGTGGCGGGTGAACCCGGACGACCGCCGACCGGACGCCTCATGGCTGGTGCCGCAGCAGCCACTGGCCGCCCGGCTCGCCGAACCTCCGGTCGTCCTGCGCTGAGCCCTGCCGGGGCGACCACCCCACGGCCGATGACGCTGGTCGTACGCCCGGAAGGCGAGCCCAGCTCACGTAGCGTGCGCCTGGCCGGCGAACGACGGACTTCACCCTTCTCTACCGCCTTATGCGGCATTTGGCGTCATTGCGCCACTTTGCACGGATAACCTCACGCCAGAAGGCTTTTGGGCGCCCTCACCTGACGGCGCCCCGGTTGACGCCTTCGCGCTCTGCATCTCGCCGGGGGGCGGGATCTTGATTGGTGAGGGAAATCCTGTGTCGGTGATCCGTTTGGCCCGCGCGTGTCTGAGACACCGTCGGTCTACTGCGATGGTGATGGCGGGAGCAGTCGTCTCCGCGACGATCTTTGTCGGGCTTGTTGGGACACCGACGGCGTGGGCCCAGACCCAGGTCCCGTTGGGGACTGCCGAGACCTACGGGGTGTTGGCCGGCCAGGCGGTGACCGATGTTCCGCCTCCCGTCGGCCCTTCGGTCATCAACGGGGACCTGGGGGTCTGGCCGGGCACCTCGGTCACCGGCTCCCCTGTCGTGAACGGCGCCACCCACGTCGGTGACACCGCGGCGATGCAGGCCCAGGCCGACCTGACCACGGCGTACAACTTTGCCGCAGCGGAACCGACGACTGCCATTATCAGCTCCGACCTCGGCGGCCAAACTCTCCCCACGGGCGTCTACCGGTCGCCCGCCACCATGTCCCTGACGGGCACCGTCACGCTGGACGGGGGCAACGATCCCAATGCGGTGTTCATCTTCCAGGTGGGATCCGACCTGATCACCGCGACCGACAGCCGGGTCAGCCTGATCCGTGGCGCGCAACCGTGCAACGTGTTCTGGCAGGTGACCAGTTCGGCGACCCTGAATACCAGAACGATCTTCACCGGAAGCATCCTGGCGTTGCAGTCGGCGACCCTCGGAGAGGGAGCCACAGTTGCCGGACGGGTATTGGCCCGCAACGGCGCCGTCACGCTGATCCACAACACCATCACGCGACCGTTCTGTGCCGCAGCCATCGCGCCACCGACGATCTCGAAGGCGTTCGGGGACGCGACCATCCCCTTCGGCGGGACGACATCGCTCAGCTTCACCCTCACCAACCCCAACACGACTACGGCGCTGACCGGCGTCAACTTCACTGACGCGCTGCCCGCCGGGCTCGTCGTCGCCACACCCAGCGGTCTGACCGGCACCTGCGGCGGCGGCACCATCACCGCCACCGCCGGCAGCGGCAACATCAGCCTCGCCGGCGCCACCCTGGCAGCCAACGCAAGCTGCACCTTCTCCGTCAACGTCACCGCCACCACCAGCGGCACCAAACTCAACACCAGCGGCCCGGTCGACTCGACCGAGAGCGGCCCGGGTGCGCCCGCCTCCGCAACCGTCACCGTCGCCGCAGCGGTCATCGCACCGCCGACGATCGCGAAAGCCTTCGCCGACGCGACCCTCCCCTCCGGTGGGACCACGTCACTCGACTTCACCCTCACCAACCCGAACGCCACACCACTGACCGGCGTCAACTTCACTGACGCACTGCCCGCAGGGCTCGTCGTAGCCACACCCAACGGCCTGACCGGCACCTGCGGCGGCGGCACCATCACCGCCACCGCCGGCAGCGGCAACATCAGCCTCGCCGGCGCCACCCTGGCAGCCAACGCAAGCTGCACCTTCTCCGTCAACGTCACCGCCACCACCAGCGGCACCAAACTCAACACCACCAGCCCGGTCGACTCGAACGAAAGCGGACCCGGTGCCCCCGCGTCGGCAACCGTCACCGTCGCCGCACCGGTCATCGCGCCACCGACGATCGCCAAGGCCTTCGAGGACGCGACCATCCCCTTCGGCGGGACGACGACGCTCGACTTCACCCTCACCAACCCCAACACGGGTACGGCGCTGACCGGCGTCAACTTCACTGACGCGCTGCCCGCGGGACTGGTGGTCGCCACACCCAACGGCCTGACCGGTTCCTGCGGCGGCGGCACGATCACCGCCACCGCCGGCAGCGGCAACATCAGCCTCGCCGGCGCCACCCTGGCAGCCAACGCAAGCTGCACCTTCTCCGTCAACGTCACCGCCACCACCAGCGGAACAAAGCTGAACAGCAGCGGCCCGGTCGACTCCAACGAAAGCGGCCCGGGTGCCCCGGCTGCGGCAACGGTCACCGTCGCCGCAGCGGTCATCGCACCGCCGACGATCGCCAAGGCCTTCGCCGACGCGACCCTCCCCTCCGGTGGGACCACGTCACTCGACTTCACCCTCACCAACCCGAACGCCACACCACTGACCGGCGTCAACTTCACTGACGCACTGCCCGCAGGGCTCGTCGTAGCCACACCCAACGGCCTGACCGGCACCTGCGGCGGCGGCACCATCACCGCCACCGCCGGCAGCGGCAACATCAGCCTCGCCGGCGCCACCCTGGCAGCCAACGCAAGCTGCACCTTCTCCGTCAACGTCACCGCCACCACCAGCGGCACCAAACTCAACACCACCAGCCCGGTCGACTCGAACGAAAGCGGACCCGGTGCCCCCGCGTCGGCAACCGTCACGGTCGCCGTCGCCACACCACCGACGATCGCCAAGGCCTTCGGGAGTACGACCATCGGTGCCGGCGGGACGACGCCGCTGACGTTCACCCTCAGCAACCCGAACACGATCACGCCGCTGACCGGGGTCGGCTTCAGTGACTCCCTGCCTGCGGGGCTCCTGGTCGCCACACCCAACGGCCTGACCGGCTCCTGCGGCGGCGGCACGATCACCGCCACCGCCGGCACCAGCATCATCAGCCTGGCCGGCGCGACCCTGGCACCCAACGGAAGCTGCACCTTCTCGGTCAACGTCACCGCCACCACCAGCGGCACGAAGGTGAACACGAGCGGCCCGGTCGACTCGAACGAAAGCGGACCGGGTACCCCCGCTGCGGCGAGCGTCACGGTTGCTGTCGCTTCACCACCGACCTTCACCAAGGCCTTCGCGGACACGACGATCCCCCTCAACGGGACGACGACACTGGGATTCACGCTCACGAACCCCAATGACGACGTGCCGCTGACCGGCGTCAGTTTCGTCGACAACCTTCCGACGGGACTGGTGGTCGCCACCCCGAGTGCCGCGCAGACCAACTGCGCCGCCAGCACGCTCACCGCGACTCCCGGTAGCAGCATCATCGGCCTGTTCGGCGCGACCCTGCCGGCCAACGGAAGCTGCACGGTGTCGGTGAACGTCACCGGCACCACGCCCGGTACAAAGGTCAACACCACGGCCCCGATCACCTCGGTCGAAAGCGGCCCGGGCGCGCCCGCCTCGGCAACCGTCACGGTCAGCCCGGCGGTCGTATCGGCACCGACGATCACCAAGGCGTTCGACGATGGCACCATCCCGTTCGGCGGGACGACGACACTCGACTTCTCTCTCACCAACCCCAACACGGGTACGGCGCTGACCGGGGTCGGCTTCACTGACGCGCTGCCTGCGGGGTTGGTGGTCGCCACACCCAACGGCCTGACCGGCACCTGCGGCGGCGGCACCATCACCGCCACCGCCGGCAGCGGCAACATCAGCCTCGCCGGCGCGACTCTGCCGGCCAACGGAAGCTGCACCTTCTCCGTCGACGTCACCGGCACCACCAGCGGAACGAAGGTCAACACGACCAGCCCGGTGGACTCGAACGAGGGCGGCCAGGGTACGCCCGCCTCGGCAACCGTCGTCGTCAGCCCGGCGGCCGTCTCGGCACCGACAATCGCCAAGGCCTTCGGGAAGGGCAGCATTCACCTCCACGGGACGACGTCGCTGGGCTTCACTCTCACCAACCCGAATGCCGGCACACCGCTGACCGGCGTCGGCTTCGTCGACAACCTTCCCGCGGGACTGGTGGTCGCCACACCCAGCGGTGTGAACGGTTCCTGTGGCGGTGGCACGATCACCGCAACTCCCGGTAGCAGCAGCATCAGCCTGGCTGGTGCCACCCTGCCGGGGAACGGGAGCTGCACCTTCTCGGTGAACGTCACCGGCACCACCAGCGGTACGAAGGTCAACACGACGGGTGCCGTCACCTCGGACCAGACCGGCCCGGGTTCCTCCGCCTCGGCAAGCATCACGGTCCGCAAGGGCAAGCTGCCCGTCACCGGATTCCGATCCTCGGCCTACGTCACCATCGCCCTGACCACGATCGGCCTCGGCGCGGCATTCATCGCGATCAGTCACCACCGGCTGACCGGACGGAGGCGTGACACCGCCTAGCTCGCGGCGTAATACGGAATGACGGATTGCGGTGCTTGTGCGGAACCACGCACAAGCACCGCGTTCGTTTCCGCGACAGGCCGGACCCCGGACGTCTCGGGGTTGGTCTTCCTAGCTCGGGTCGGCGCCCTCGTACGCGCGGCGCGATCCGCAGACGTCGGCCACGGCGCACCGCCGGACGGTTCCGTCCTCGATCTGCCGTACGGTCACCGTCTCGCTCGGCGGGTGCCGGGATATGACCTTCGCCAGGCCGTCCGAGGTCTCGATCCGCTGACCGGAGGTGGGGTAGTTGCTGCTGTTGGCGTACAGCGGATGTTCGTACTTCAGGCAGCACATCAGGCGGCCGCAGGCACCGGAGATGCGCAGCGGGTTCAGCGGCAGATCCTGGTCCTTGGCCATCCGGATGGTGACCGGTTCGAAGTCGGTCAGGAAGGTCGCACAGCACAGGTCCCGTCCGCAGGAACCGATGCCGCCCTGGACCCGCGCCGAGTCACGGGCGGAGAGCTGACGCAGCTCGACCCGGCAGTGCAGGGTGGCGCCGAGGTCGCGGACCAGCGCCCGGAAGTCGACCCGGTGCGGCGCGGTGAAGTAGACGGTGGTCCGGGAGCCGGACGAGGTGCCGCCCGGCGACTCCAGCACGTGGTCGACGGCGATCACCTTCATCGGCAGGCCGTGTTCCCGGATGAGCCGCTTCGCGGCGACCTTCGCCTCCGCCTTGCGCTTGCGCTGGAGTTCGTCCCGGCGCAGGTCGCCGTCGTCGGCCAGGCCGGCCAGGCGCGGGAACCCGCTGGTGTCGTCGCTGACCCACTGGGCGGCCCAGACACACTCGGCGACCTCGGTGCCGTCGTCGGTGGGGACCAGCACCCGGTCCCCGACCGTGGGCCGGAAGTCACCCGGATCCAGGTAGTAGAGGCGCCCGTACCGGGTGAAACTAACCGCACACAGCATCCCCATGTGCCCACCCTACGTCCAAAACACCGGGTCCTTACCCACCCATTTTCCGCACCGCAGGTCAGCCGGCGATCCAGGTGGTCGCGTCGAGCCGGCTCGGCGTCGCGTCCCTCGGACCCCGGTACGGCAGCTCGGCCAGGTCCGGTGCCCACCGGTGCAGCAGTGCTCGTCCCCGCGTCTCCGCCTCGGCAACCGTGGCCAACACCCGGGCACCGATCTCGGCGGCGGCCAGCGCGACGCTGCCGGGGGCGCTGGTCGTGCCGGCCGTGACGACCGCTACCGCCTCGGCGGAGCCGAGCACGTCGGCGAGGGTGCGGGCGAGTGCCCGCCGGCTGTCGGCCACCCAGTCGTCAACCGCGTCGGCGTACGCGGCGGTCGTGTCGAGCCGCCCGGTCAGGCTCTCCGGATCACCGTCGAGGTACGCCGCGAGCGCGTCCCGGTGGGCGGCGTACGCCTGCGCACCCGCCCCCTGCCACGGGTCGTCGCCGGTAAGGTTCGCGCGCGCGTGGTCGTACTCCCCGGAGAGGGTGCGCAGCGCGTGGCCGGCGGCGGCCAGCGGCGCCGGTCGCAACGCGACGATCGCGCCGAGCGCGGCGCCGGGGAGCGTCCCGAGGTGGCGCAGCAGCGGCCAGATCCGGTGGTCGTCCGGGGCACCGGCGATCGCGAGCAGGTCGTCGACCCGGCGGAGCAGGTCGGTGCCGGCTCCGGCGAGCCGGTCCAGCGGGTCCATCTCACACCTCCCGCGCGTGCCGGCGCCGGGCGTGGTCATCGGTGTCGGCGTAGCCGTCGGCCACCACCCGAAGCGTGTCGGCGAGGTCGGCGACCCGGCCGGCGGTCAGCGTCGCCTCCGTGGCCCGCGCCCCGGTCGCGATCTGCCACTGTTCGGCCAGCGCGCGGGCGGTCTCGGTCAGCCGCCCCGGCCCGTCGCCGCCGAGCGCCGGCTCCACACCGGCGGTACGGGTCAGCGCACGGCCGGCGGTGGTGAGTGATCCGGCCACCGTGTCCAGTTTGTCGGCGAGTTCGCGCAGGCTCTCCACGTCAGACCTCCGTCAGCCGCCGGTACGCGCCGAACGTCTCGGTGTGCAGTTTCTCCCGCGCCCACCGGGCGGCATCCTCGGCGGCGGTCACCGCGGCCTGCACCGCGCGGGCCAGTTCGGTGTTGCCACGGTTCTGCACCGGGCTCAGGAAGCGGACGTCGGTGATCGTCCCGGCGGCGGTCACCAGCACCTCGACCAGCCCGTCCGGTGACCGTACGCTGACTTCGACCGCGCGTACGGCCTGGTCGAACTCGGCCTGCAACGACTCGATCCGGCGGTAGCGCTCGACCGCCTCCTCGACCCAGGCCTCGTCGATCTCCCGCGACATCGATGAGCTCCTCCCGGCGACCGGTTACTGAATGTGCCGTCGCTGTTGCACCAAGCTCAGCACCGTACCGGTTGGATCTCCCGAACGGAACCCCGTCGAGGCGGCCTCGCTCAGCCGCGCCAGAGGGCGAGCATCATCGCCTCGACGGCGATCCGGGGCTTGACGTTCGTGTCGATCGCCGTACGGCAGGCGAGCACCGCCTCCAGTCGCCGCAGGGTGGCCTCCGGGGTCCACTTCGCCGCCGCCGCGCTCGCCAACGGCGCCGTGTCGGTGTGCACCGGCGCGACCGGGGCACCCAGCGACACCGCCAGTACGTCCCGGTAGAAGCCGGCCAGGTCGACCAGGGCCCGGTCCAGCGCGTCCCGCTGCGCCCGGGTGGCCCGCGACTTCTGCCGGCGTTCCAGGTCCTTGATCTGGCCGGCGGAGCCCCGCGCCGCACCGGCGGCACCCTTGCCGGTCCCGCCGGCACCCAGCGCCGTCTGCAACGCGGCCCGCTCGCTCGCGTCCGAGTCGGCCACCGCCGCCTCGGCCTCCGCCTCGGCCGAGTCGATCAGTGTGGCGGCGGCGTCGAAGCAGGCTCCGACGCCGGTCAGTCGCCGTGGCACGGCCAGCACCGCGTCCCGCCGCTTGCGCGCCTCCGGGTCGCGGGCCAACCGGCGGGCCCGACCGACGTGCCCCTGCGCCGCAGCGGCGGCCCAACCGGCGAGGTCCGGGGCGATCCCGTCCCGCTCGGCGAGGGCCGCCGCCACCGCCTCGGCCGGCGGTTGGCGCAGCGGCACCAACCGGCACCGGGACCGGATGGTCACCGAGATGTCGTCCGGGTGGGTGGACGGGGTGCAGAGCAGGAAGACCGTCCGGGGTGGAGGCTCCTCGATCGCCTTGAGCAGGGCGTTTCCGGCCGCTTCGGTGAGCCGGTCGGCGTCGGAGATGACCACCACCTGCCAGCGCCCGCCGGACGGGGTGCTCGCCGACCGGAGCACCAGGGCCCGCATCTCGCCGACGCCGATGGAGAGGCCCTCGGGGACGACGAACCGTACGTCGGCGTTGGTGCCGGCGAGCGTGGTGTGGCAGCCGGCGCAGTCGCCGCAACCGGTGCCCCGCTCGCACTGGAGCGCGGCGGCGAACGCGCGGGCGGCCACCGACCGGCCGGATCCCGGCGGGCCGGTGAAGATCCACGCGTGGGTCATCGCGCTGTTGGTGACCGCCGCCGGGTCCGGTACGACACCGGCCCGGATCACCTCCGCCGCCGAGGCGGCGGCCCGCCGCAGCGTCGCGGTCGCCTCGGCCTGGCCGACCAGTTCGGCGAAGACATCGGCCATCAGGACCGCCACTCCACGTCCGCGACAACGTCCGCCATCAGGACCGGCGCTCCAACTCCACCGACGAGCCCGGCTTCGGCGTCCTCGGTTCCGCCGACGGGTCCGGTTCCGGGGTCCTCGGTTCCGCCGACGGGTCCGGTTCCGGGGTCCTCGGCTCCACCGACGGGTCCGGTTCCGGGGTCCTCGGCTCCACCGACGGGTCCAGCGACTTCGCCGGGCCGGGGTGCACGATCGTGTCCGGGTCGGTGAGCATGCCCCGGACCCGCTGGGCGACGGTGGCGGTGATCCGGTCGACCGTGCCGGAGCCGTCGAGCACCAGGTAACGCTTCGGGTCGGCGGCGGCCAGGTCGAGGAAGGCGTCCCGGACCCGGTCGTGGAAGTCGAGCGACTCGCCCTCCAACCGGTCGGCGCCCTCGCCCCGGGCGGCCACCCGGGCCAGTCCGGCCCGGGGGTCGACGTCGAGCAGCACCACCAGGTCGGGCTTGAGTCCGCCGGTGGCCCAGGAGGAGAGCCAGGAGACCTCGTCGACCGGGAGCGTACGACCGGCGCCCTGGTAGGCCAGGGACGAGTCGACGTACCGGTCGCTGATCACCACCGCGCCCCGGGCCAGCGCCGGCCGAACCACGGTGGCCACGTGATGGGCCCGGTCGGCGGCGTAGAGCAGCGCCTCGGCGCGCGGCGAGAGCGGTACGGTACCGGCGGCGACACTGTCGAGCACCAGGGACCGGATCCGTACGCCCACGTCGGTGGCGCCCGGCTCACGGGTCACCAGCACCTCCCGGCCCTCCTCCCGCAGCGCCTCGGCCAGGGCGTTGACCTGGGTGGACTTGCCGGCCCCCTCGCCGCCCTCGAAGACCACGAAGGCGCCGGTCGAGGCGAACGGCTCGGCCGGGGAGAGCGGGCGGCCCCGGATCGAGCCCCAGAGGTCGGCCAGGACCGGCACGCCCGGCTTGTCGTCCATCTGGCGGAACGCGTTGATGCCGGCGAAGATCCCGGCGATGCCCGCGACCAGCAGCAACAGGCGGGTGGAGGAGACCGAGATGCCCAGGTCGGCGATCCGCAGTTGGCGGGAGCCGCCGACGCCGACGAGCAGGCTGCTGACCGAGATGGCCAGGATCAGCACCAGCCGGGTGCCGGTCTGGACCACCGCGAAGACGCGGCCGCGTACCTCGTCGTGGACCTCACCGCCGAGCAGGGTGGTGCCGGCCAGGAAGGCCATGCCGGCACCGGCGCCGACCAGCACCGCGCCGAGGATCGCCATCGACAGGTGGATGGCGGCGGCGAGCACCAGCACCGATGCGCTGGCCAGGACGATGCTCATGCCGAACCAGCGGCGGCGGGACATCTCCCGGACGATCATCGGGCCGAGGCCGATGCCGACCGACAGGCCGACGAAGATCGAGCCGAAGAGCAGGTAGAACGCGGCCTCACCGGCGCTGAGCGACTTGGTGAAGAAGTTCGCCGTACCGATCACCACGCCGCCGCCGGCGAAGGCGCCGAAGATGCCCAGGACCAGGCCACGGATCAGCGGGGTCTTGCCGATGAACTTCCAGCCGTCGACGAACTGCCGCAGCACGCTCTCCTGGCCGCCGCCCTCGCGGGCGCCGGCCCGGCCGCTGATCTCGCGGATGCCGAAGAAGACGACCAGTGCGGTGGCGAGCCGGCTCAGCGAGTTGAAGTAGAGCGCCAGTTGGGTGGGGTCGTTCCAGCCCTGCGGCGGCCCGCCGGAGACGGCCCGGACGCTGCGGTCGAGCACCGCGATGCTGACCGCCGCCAGGACCGGGGTCACCCCGTAGGTGGTGATCAGCGTGAGCTGGTTGGCCACCTCCAGCCGGGTGCGCGGGATCAGGTTCGGGACCGCGGCCTCCTTGGCCGGGATCCAGATCAGCGTGATCGCCTCGATCAGGAAGGTGGCCACCGCCGCCCAGCCGACCACCAGGCCGCCGCCGATGTTGAGCAGCGCGGCGAGCGGGATCGAGGCGAACAGGACGAAGCGCAGCAGGTCGCAGACGACCATGGTGAGCCGCCGGTCGAACCGGTCGGCCAGTACCCCGGCGACCGGGCCGAGCAGCAGTGCCGGCAGCAGCCGGACCGCGATCACACCACCGAACGCCAGGCCCTTCGCCGTGTCGCCGCTGACCTGGGTGGCCGCGAAGATCGACGTGGCCAGCAGGCCGAGCCAGTCGGCGAACGAGGCCGCACCGAGCACCAGCCAGAGCCGACGGAAGGGTCGGATCCGCAGCACCGACCGGAGCGCCTGGTAGCCCGTCCGGTCGACCTGGGTGGTGGGCGACGCTGCCGAGGATGTCGCTCCCGGTTCGTCGCTGCGGTTCGTGTCGATGGCCGTACCTCCCAGTGCCGGCCCATCGCTGGGCTCCCCCGGACACACTCTAATCGCGGCCCGAACAGGCCCCACCCCGACATTCCCCTGATCGGCGGGGGCGCCGGGGCGGAAGCGGTCAACCCGACCGGCAAGACGCGAGGGTGTTTCGCATTGGCGGCCGGCCGGTTAGCGTGCACAGGTGCCCATCGAGGAACCAATCGCCCGAGTCGCCCTGCGCGCCCGCCTGGACCGGGCGACCGCGCACCTCGACCCGCCGTTCGCGGCAGTCGACCTGACCGCCTTCGACGCCAACGCCGACGCGCTCACCGCACGCGCCGCCGGAAAGCCGGTACGGGTGGCGAGCAAGTCGGTCCGCTGCCGTGACCTACTCACCCGTACGCTCGCCCGGCCGGGCTGGCACGGGGTGATGGCGTACACGGTGCGCGAGGCGAACTGGCTGGTCCGGGCCGGTGTGACCGACGACGTGCTGGTGGCGTACCCGAGCGCGGACCGGACCGCGCTGGCCGAACTGGCCGGTGACGCCGAACTGGCCTCGGCGGTGACCCTGATGGTGGACAGCCCGGACCAACTCGACCTGGTCGACGCGGTGGTCCCGGCCGACCGGCGGGAGCCGATCCGGGTCTGCCTCGACCTCGACGCCTCGTGGCGGCCGGCCGGCGGTCGGCTGCACATCGGGGTGCGCCGCTCCCCGGTCCACTCGGCCACCGCCGCCGGCACGCTGGCCGCACGGGTGGCGGGCCGTCGCGGGTTCCGGCTGGTCGGACTGATGTCCTATGAGGCACAGATCGCCGGGCTCGGCGACGCCCCGCCCGGACAGGCGCTGCGCGGGGTGGCGATCCGGGCGTTGCAGCACTGGTCGTACCCGGAACTGCTGGCCCGGCGCGGCGCGGCGGTCGCGGCCGTACGCGAGCACGCCGACCTGGCCTTCGTCAACGGCGGCGGCACCGGCAGTGTGGCCGCGACCAGCGCGGATCCGGCCGTGACCGAGATCACCGCCGGCTCCGGGCTGTACGGGCCGACCCTGTTCGACGGCTACCGCGCGTGGCGACCGGCTCCGGCGGCGTTCTTCGCCCTCGCCGTCGTCCGTCGCCCGGCACCGGGCCTGGCGACGGTGCTCGGCGGCGGTTGGATCGCCTCCGGTCCGGCCGACCCGAGTCGGCTGCCGCAGCCGTGGCTGCCGGCCGGGCTGCGGTTGACCGGTTCGGAAGGGGCCGGCGAGGTGCAGACGCCACTGGCCGGGTCGGCGGCCGACGCCCTGGCGGTCGGCGACCGGGTCTGGTTCCGCCACGCCAAGGCCGGCGAGTTGAGCGAGCACGTCAACGAGTTGCACCTGATCGAGGGTGAGCAGGTGGTGGCGACGGTCCCGAGCTACCGGGGCGAGGGCCAGGCGTTCCTCTGACCCGCTGCGGTCTGCCCCGGTCGGGTCAGCCGGTCGGGCCGTCGGCCGGGTCGGTGACCCCGACGGGAACCGGAACGCCGTCGCTACCGCCGGCCTGTCCCGGTACGGCGGCCTTCTCCGCCGCCGCCTTCCCCGGTACGGCGGGCACCGCGCCGACCTGCCGGTGCAGGTACTCGCGGATCAACGCCTTGGCCTCGGCGAGGACCCGCTCGTCCCCGTCGGAGTCCCGCCGGAAGGCAAGCTTGATCAGGGCGTCGGCGGCCTCGACGGCGATCTCCAACGCGAACCGCAGCGGCGGCCCGTCGGTGATGCCGAACTGCTCGACCAGCACCCGGGCGAGTTGTTCGGCGATGACCCCGTTGTTGTCCCGCTGGTCGTCGAGCAGGTGCACGTCGACCACGTCACCGAAGTGCAGCGTACGGAAGCCGGGAACCAGCCGGTGCATGGCGATGTACTCGTCGATGCCGGCGTCGACCCCGTCCCACCAGTGGGCGAGATCGCCCTGGGAGAACCGGTCGGCCAGCCGTTCGAGGTACGCCTCCATGTTGCGCAGGGTGAGCGCCTGCACGATCGCCCGCTTGTCCGGGAAGAACTGGTAGACCGAGCCGATCGCCACCTCCGCCCGCTCGGCGAGCAGGGTCGTGGTCAGCCCCTCGTAGCCCACCTCGTCGACCAGTTCGGCACAGGCGTCGAGCATGCGCTGAACCCGGGCAACGCTGCGACCCTGCACCGGGACGCGGCGTAGTGGACCACTCGTGGCGGTTGATGTGGACACGCGTCGCCACTCCCCCTTCGACGGATGAGATGTGTCTGTACGTCGCGAGTTCGAAACGTTACCTGGATTAACGATCGGACCTGGTGTGCGATGTTTACTCATCGCATCGAAGCCTGATATGAATGCTACTCATATTCGGCTCTGGAGGCTGCATGGCCAGCACCCCATCGCCGTCCGGCGCGGCGTCGCCGCTCGGCGCGACGCCATCGTCCGCCGCGTCCGGCCCCGCCTGGCGCAACTGGGCCGGCAACCAGCGGGCCACCGCCGCCGCCGTACTGCGACCGTCGGGCGTGGACGAGCTGGTCGACGCCGTACGGGACGCTGCCTCGGCGGGGCACCGGATCAAGGCGGTCGGCAGCGGCCACTCCTTCACCGACATCGCCCGTACCGAGGACCGGCGGGTCGAGCTGACCGGGTTGACCGGGCCGGTCCGGGTCGACCCCGAACGGCGTCTGGTCACCGTGCCGGCCGGGCTGGAACTGCGCCAGCTCAACGCCCTGCTGGCCGGGCACGGGCTGGCCATGCCGAACCTCGGTGACATCGACGCCCAGACCATCGCCGGAGCCATCTCCACCGGCACCCACGGCACCGGGGCCGGCTACGGCTGCCTGGCCACCTTCGTCACCGCGCTGCGCCTGGTCACCGGCACCGGCGAGGTCCGGCACTGCTCCCCCGCCACCGACCCCGAACTGTTCGCCGCCGCCCGGGTCGGGCTCGGCGCGCTGGGCATCATCACCGAGGTGACCCTGCGCTGCGTGGACGCGTTCGTGCTCCGGGCCGACGAGCGACCGGCCCCACTGGCCGGGGTGCTGGCCGACCTGCCCGACCTGATCGCCGGCAACGACCACTTCGAGTTCTACTGGTTCCCGTACACCGACCGGGTGCAGGTCAAGACGAACAACCGGGTGCCGGCCGACGACCGGCCACTGCCCCGGTTCCGGGGCTGGCTGGACGACGAGTTCCTGGCCAACACCGTCTTCGCCGGGGCCTGCCGGCTCGGCCGGGCGGTGCCCGCACTGGTGCCGCCGATCAGCGCGATCTCCGCCCGCGCCCTCACCGCCCGGACCTACACCGGCCGCTCCGACCGGGTCTTCTGCACCCCGCGCCGGGTCCGGTTCACCGAGATGGAGTACGGCCTGCCCCGCGCCGCCCTGCCCGAGGCGCTGGCCGCGCTGCGCCGGGTGGTCGACGGGCTGCCGTTCAAGGTGCAGTTCCCGGTCGAGGTGCGGTTCACCGCGCCGGACGACATCTGGCTGTCGCACGGCTACCAGCGCGAGTCCGCGTACCTGGCGATCCACCAGTACGCCGGTGCGCCGTACGAGCCGTACTTCCGGGCGTTCGAGGCGCTGGTGGCCGACTGGGGCGGTCGGCCGCACTGGGGCAAGCTGCACTACCGGGACGCGGCGTCGCTGCGGCCGGTCTACCCGCGGTTCGACGACTTCGTGGCCGTACGGGACCGGCTCGATCCGGCGCGGGTGTTCGCCAACGCCTACACCGAGCGGGTCCTCGGCCCCTGAGCGCACGCGCACCCGTCAGCCGGTGCGGGTCAGCACCTTCAACCCGTCCTCGGCGGCACCACGGGCGTTCAGGTAACCGGTGATCCGCTCGTACGCCGACCGGTAGACCTCACGACGGGCCGGCGGCAGCGCCGGATCGGCCAGCGCGGTGGCGAGATCGACCAGCCGGATGTCGGGCGCGAGGTCGGTCCAGATCGGAATTGCCGCAGCCTCGGTTATCTTCCACTTTTTCGGGGCAATTTCCGTGAAGGTAATCTTCGCCATCACACCCTCACGATTGTCGTTCACCGGTTCGGAATGCCGGGCCAATTGGTTACCCATGCCATAAACGACCCACTTGTCGCCGAACTCCTCGAACGGCTGCACCACGTGCGCGTGATGCCCGAGGATCAGGTCGATGTCGGGAGAGTCGATCAGCGGCCCCACCCAGCTCAGCTGGTCGGCGTCCGGCAGATGCTGGTACTCCGTACCCCAGTGCAGGCTGAGCACGACGATCTCGGCGCCGGCCGCGCGGAGCCGGCCCGCGTCGGCCAGGATCTTGTCCGGCTCGATCAGGTTGGCCATCCAGAGCTTGCCCGCCGGCCGTTGCAGCCCGTTGAAGTTCAGGCTGTACGACAGGTGCCCGACCCTGACCCCGGCCGCCTGGTAGATCCTCGGCGTGCCGGCCTCCCGGGCGTCGCGGGCGCTCCCGGAGTGGCCGAGCCCGGCCGCGTCGAGCGCGTCCAGGGTCCGCTCCACCCCCTGCGCGCCCTGGTCCAGGGTGTGGTTCGAGGCGGTGGAGCAGGCGTCGAAGCCAGCCCGGCGCAGCCCGTCGACCACCTGCGGCGGGGCACTGAACGACGGGTAACCCAGAAACGGCCCGGCGGCCGGGGCGAGCGGGATCTCCAGGTGGCAGATGGCCAGGTCGGCGGCGGTGATGGCAGGCGCGACCGAACCGAACATCGGCAGGAAGTCGAAGGTGCCGGGCCGACCGGTCCGGGTCGCGTCCCGGCGGGCCTGCTCCGACACCGCCGGGTGCACCAGCACGTCGCCGGCGCCGAGCACCGTGAACAGCCGCCGGCCCTGGGCGTCCAGTCGGACCCCGGACGCCGCCGCCGCACCGCCGGACGGTGCACCGACCGCACCGGACGGGGTGCTCACCCAGGTCGACGTACGCGCCGACGAACCGCCCCACCAGTCGGCGACGTGACCGACGATGCCGACACCGATCAGCACCACCGCCACCATGGCCGAAAACAACAGCATTGTGTGCCGTTGTCCGCCCAATATCCCCCGTCCGACCATCGGGCGAGCGTAAGGCATACCGCCGAACCGGAAAATCCGATCCGGCGGCCATTCACCCGTTCAGTTACCCACCCACGGGCGGTAACCCGGCCCCGGTTTTACTCGGCCCGGTCGGTCGCCTTCGCCGGAGCGGCCTTCTTGGTCACCCTGGCGGCGGTGGTCGATTTCGCGGCACCGGTCGACTTCGCGGCGGCGGTGGCCTTGGCGGCGGTAGCTTTCCGGGGCGCGGCCTTGCGGGGCGTCGCCTTCTTCGCGGCCGTCTTCTTCGCCGGGGTGTCCGCCCCGGCCGCCGCCGTCGCCTTCTTCGCCGGAGCCTTCTTCGCCGCCGCCTTCTTCTTCGGCGCCGGCCCCTTGGCCCGCTTCTCGGCGAGCATCTCCGACGCCTCTTCCAGGGTCAGCGCCTCCGGGGTCTGGCCCCGCCGCAGCGACGCGTTGACCTCCCCGTCGGTGACGTACGGGCCGAACCGGCCGTCCTTGATCACCAACGGCTTCTCGGTCAACGGGTCGGCGCCCATCTCCCGCAACGGCGGTGCGGCGGCCCGCCGCTGCCGAGCCTTCGGCGCGGCGAGCAGCGCCAACGCCTCGTCCAACGTGACCGTGAAGATCTTTTCCTCGGAGTCCAGTGAACGGAACTCGTCACCCTGCTTGACGTAAGGCCCGTAGCGGCCGGCGGCGGCGAGCACCTCCGCGCCGTCCGGCGCCAGCCCGACCACCCGGGGCAGGCTGAGCAGGCGCAGCGCCTCGGTGAGCGAAACGTCGTCCGGCGACTGCGACTTGAGCAGCGACGACTTGCGGTCACCGCTGGAGACGTACGGGCCGAAGCGGCCGGACTTGAGCAGGATCGGCTCACCGGTCTCCGGGTGCTCGCCGAGCTTGCGCTCGCCGCCACCGCCGAGGAAGAACTCGCTGACCTTCTCCGGGGTCAGCTCGTCCGGTGCCACCCCCTCCGGGATCGACACCCGGTCCCCGGCCGAGCCACCGTCCTCCGGCTGACCGCCGTCCTCGGCACCGGTCTCGGCCACCGCCGGCTTCTCCACCTCGGGGCCGGGCAGCGTGCGTTGCAGGTAGGGCCCGTACCGGCCGACCCGGACGACGACGTCGCGTCCCTCGTCGTCGCGGAAGAGCGGGATCGAGTTGACGCTGCGCGCGTCGATCTCGCTCAGGTTCTCCGTCACCATCTTCTTCAGCCCGCCGGAACGGGCCACCGAGTCGTCGCCGGCCACGTCGCTGCCGAAGTAGAACGAGGTGAGGAAGTCCACCGCGGCGTGGTCGCCACCGGCGATCTCGTCCAGCTCGTTCTCCATCGCGGCGGTGAAGTTGTAGTCGACCAGGCGCGGGTAGTGCTGCTCCAGCAGGCCGACCACGGCGAACGCCAGGAAGGACGGGATCAGCGCCTGACCGCGCTTGAACACGTACCCCCGGTCCTGGATCGTCTGCATGATCGACGCGTACGTCGACGGGCGGCCGATGCCCAGTTCCTCCAGCGACTTGACCAGCGAGGCTTCCGTGTAGCGGGCCGGCGGCTGGGTGGTGTGCCCGGTCGCGGCGAGCTGCTCGGCGGTCAGCGGCTGGTCCTTGACCAGGTTCGGCAGCCGCCGTTCGGCATCCTCCGCCTCGGCGTTCTCGTCGTCGGAGGACTCCACGTACGCCCGCAGGAAGCCCGGATCGGTGATGGTCTTGCCGGTGGCGCCGAAGTCGGCCTCCTCGCCGGCCGTGGTGACCGCGCGGATCCGGACCGAGACGCTGGAACCGACCGCGTCGGTCATCTGGGAGGCGATGGTCCGGCGCCAGATCAGCTCGTAGAGCCGGAACTCCTCGCCGGACAGCTCGTTCGCCACCTCGCCCGGAGTGCGGAAGTGGTCGCCGGCCGGGCGGATCGCCTCGTGCGCCTCCTGCGCGTTCTTCACCTTGCCGGTGTAGCGGCGCGGCTCCGGCGGCACGTTGCGCTCGCCGTACAGCTCGGCGATCTGGCGGCGGGCGGCGGCGATCGCGGTCTCCGACAGGTTCACCGAGTCGGTACGCATATAGGTGATGTAGCCGTTCTCGTACAGCCGCTGGGCGGTGCGCATCGTCTGCTGGGACGACAGGCGCAGCTTCCGGGCCGCCTCCTGCTGGAGCGTGGAGGTGATGAACGGCGCGTACGGCCGGCGGCGGTAGGGCTTCTCCTCGACCCGGGTGACGGTGAACGGCCGCCCGTCGAGGCGGGCGGCGAGCCCACGGGCCCCGTCGCCGTCGAGGTGCGTGACCCCGGCACCCGGCTTCACCCGGCCGGTGGTCGGCTCGAAGTCCCGACCGGTGGCGATCCGGTCGCCGTTGAGCCCGATCAGGGTGGCGTGGAAGGTACGCGGTCCCTCGCCGGCCTCGCGTACGGCGAGGGTGGCCAGGATGTCCCAGTACTCGGCGGTGCGGAAGGCCATCCGCTGCCGTTCCCGCTCGACCACGATCCTGGTCGCCACGGACTGGACCCGGCCGGCCGACAGGCGCGGCATGACCTTCTTCCAGAGCACCGGGGAGACCTCGTAGCCGTACAGCCGGTCGAGGATGCGGCGGGCCTCCTGGGCGTCGACCAGGTCCTGGTCGATCTCCCTGGGGTTGGCCACCGCAGCCTGGATCGCCGGCCGGGTGATCTCGTGGAAGACCATCCGCTTGACCGGAACCCGCGGCTTGAGCGTCTCGACCAGGTGCCAGGCGATGGCCTCGCCCTCGCGGTCCTCATCGGTGGCGAGGTAGACCTCGTCGACCTCCTTGGCCAGCTTGGTCAGCTTGGCGATCTGCTGACGCCGGTCGGCGGAGACCACGTAGAGCGCGGTGAAGCCGTGGTCGACGTCGACGCCGAGCCGGGCCCACGGTTCCTTCTTGTATTTGGCGGGCACGTCGGCGGCGTTGCGCGGCAGGTCACGGACGTGCCCCAGGCTGGCCTCGACGATGTAACCCGGGCCGAGATAGCCCGAGATCGTCTTGGCCTTCGCCGGTGACTCGACGATGACCAGACGGGTGCTCTTGGCGTTACTCGGCACGTCTCTCCCCGACCTCACTCACGACAACTCGCCCCGCGGACCACCATGGTCCGCCTTTCCACCGGGTCGCCACACCGGAGCGTGGCGTTGAACGTCCAACGTAACGCGCTGCGCGGCGTCCGGGTTGCGCGGGCCGCGAAGAGGCCCGTCGAGCAGGGCGAACGCGGGACCCCGGAGCCGGCCCGGTGTTCATCCCGGACGGCGACACCGTACACCGACGATGAATCGGCCCGGATCCATTGGCGACGACGATCTCCTCTGAATGCCACCAGTTGGTGGATTATCTCCCAAATTACCGGTCGGCTGTCCGCCATCAGACAGTAGATCGGATTGTTCCTGAATTAGCGTTGAAAGTATTAAAGCGGAAGAATGGCCTTTAATGGCATCAAACCGCCGAAGCACCTCCCGTCCTCGTCGCCTCGTTGATCATGAAGTTAGCGCAGGGCTCGGGCACTTGAGGCTGCGCTAACTTCATGATCAACGAGGTCGGCGGGCGCGGTCAGGGCGCCGGGGGCGGCCAGGTTGCGGGCGGGGCGGTCGGCGGTCGTTCGCCCACCAACTCCACCAGCCGGGCCAGCCGGCGCCGGCCGGTGATCCGGTACGCCGGACCCCCGGCCCGGGGAACCAGCAGTACGGCCGGCAGCCCGATCGCGGCGAGCGCGGCGCCGACCGCCTCCCAGCAGCTCTCCTCGGCATCGCCGAGCCCGAGCAGGTAACCGGGCGGTTCGGGGCTGCCCGCCGCCGCCACCCAGAGCCGCAGCCGGCGCCCGTTGAGGTGCAGGCCGGCCGGGGGCCGTTTCGCCGTACCGCGCAACCAGGTCCGGGCGAGCGGAGCGAGCGTGGTCGCGTACGCCGTGCGTACCTCGTGCCGCTGGTCCTCAATTGGCTCCCAGGTGGCCGGCAACCCGCGTTGGGCCAGCTCGGCCACGAGCACGTGCACCCGCCAGGCTGCGTCGACCACCACCGATACCCTGGCCGTCCCACCCATCCGGACCACCTGTCCGGGGCCGACGAGCAGACCGGTGAGATCGGCCGGCGACGGCTCGGTCGCCTCCACCCCGAACAGCGAAAGCTGCCGAACCGACGGATCGGGTGGAACGGGCGGCTCCCATGGACCCGGTGGATCGGATGGAGCGGGCGGATCGGGCGGAGCCGGTGGAACGGGTGGCGGATCGGGCGGATCGGGCGGGAGCAGTGCTGGCGCCTGCGCCGCCGACGGTCCGGGGGACTCCGTCGGCGGTGCGTCCGGGGGCGGCGAGGTCAGCGACACTCCGGAACCTCGTCGAAGGCCTGCTTCAACTCCGGTGAATCGAGCTTGCTGGTGTCCAGCGCGCTCGCGTCGTACTCCTCGTTGAGGGTGTCCACCGCCGCCTTCACCCCGTCGTAGAAGGCACCCGACTGGCCGGTCCCGAGCCCGTCGATGGTCCGCTTGGCCCGGCCGTACGCGTCCCGGACCTCGGTGAGCGAGTCGAGGAACCCCCGCGACACCTCCTCGCCCTGGGACACGTCGGGCACACCGGCGTCCGCCACCCCCCGACGGGCGGTCTCGCTCGCCTGTTCCGCGCCGGCCATCATCCGGACCAGGTTCTCCTTGGCCTGTGCGGGTGTCGTCCGCGCCGTCATCTGTTGCTGGGCGCTGCTGGTCAGGGCATTGATCTCCAGTCGCCAGGGAGCCAACGCCCGGCAGACCGTGGCCGCCCAGGCCGGTGCCGTCGGGCCCCCACCACATCCGCCGGTCAGCAACACGAGGATGCACAGCACCGCCGGGACAATCCCGGCCGCCGGTGCGCGGGGCGTACGCATGCGTTGCAGCGTACGGGTTGGATCGGATGGTGCGGTGGGACAGCCGTACCGGCCCACCGCACCATCCGACCCGTTGCAGCGGACCGATCAGGCGGTGATCGTCTCCGGCCGGTGTTCCGAGCTGCCGGTGGCACCCGGACCGGAGCTGTCGTCCGACATCGCGACCGGCTTGCGCTTGCTCCACACCACCGCCGCCACCACGATCAGTACGGCGACCAGCGAGACGGAGATCCGCAACGGAGTGTTCCGGTCGTCCCCGATGCTCCACGCCACCACGGCCGGCGCGATCAGCAGCGAGACCAGGTTCATCACCTTGATCAGCGGGTTGATGGCCGGACCGGCGGTGTCCTTGAACGGGTCACCGACGGTGTCGCCGATGATGGTCGCCTCGTGCGAGGCGGAACCCTTGCCGCCGTAGGCGCCGTCCTCGACCAGCTTCTTGGCGTTGTCCCAGGCCCCACCGGAGTTGGCCAGGAAGACCGCCATCAGCGTGCCGGCGCCGATCGCCCCGGCCAGGTACGACGCCAGCGCGCCGGGCCCGAGTCCGAACCCGACCGCGATCGGGGCGAGGATGGCCAGCAGGCCGGGGGTGACCAGCTCACGCTGGGCGTCCCGGGTGCAGATGTCGACCACCTTGCCGTACTCGGGGCGCTGGGTGCGGTCCATGATGCCGGGCAGTTCGCGGAACTGGCGGCGTACCTCCATCACCACGGCACCGGCCGAACGGGAGACCGCGTTGATGGCCAGCCCGGAGAATAGGAAGACCACCGCCGCACCGATGATCAGGCCGACCAGGTTGCGCGGGTTCGCCACGTTCAGCGCGTTCAGGATCTCGGTGCCGACGTCACCCACACCCGCCTCGGCGTACGCCGAGCGCAGCGTGTCGGTGTACGACCCGAACAGGGCGGTCGCGGCGAGCACCGCCGTGGCGATCGCGATGCCCTTGGTGATCGCCTTCGTGGTGTTGCCGACGGCGTCCAGCTCGGTGAGCGTACGGGCGCCGTCCTCGTCGATGTCGCCGGACATCTCGGCGATGCCCTGGGCGTTGTCCGAGATCGGGCCGAAGGTGTCCATCGCCACGATCACTCCGACGGTGGTGAGCAGGCCGGTGCCGGCCAGCGCCACCGCGAACAGGGAGACCGTGATCGAGGTGCCGCCGAGCAGGAACGCGCCGAAGACACCGGCCGCGATCAGCAGTGCGGAGTAGACCGCCGACTCCAGCCCGATGCTGATGCCGGCGAGCACGACGGTGGCCGGGCCGGTCAGCGAGCTCTTGCCGATGTCCTGCACCGGGCGCTTGTTGGTCTCGGTGAAGTAGCCGGTCAGCGCCTGGATCGCGGCGGCGAGCACGATGCCGATGACCACCGCGCCGATCGCCACCCACTGCGGGCCGAGCGGCAGGTCGCCCTCGACGCCGAGCTGCGTACGCCACTCGTCGCCGAGCAGTTCGGCCCAGGTCGCCGGCAGGTACACGAAGGACATCGCCGCGACCAGGATCGCCGACAGCACCGCGGAGGCGTAGAAGGCCCGGTTGATCGCGGTCAGCCCGGACCGGTCGGAGGCGCGCAGCCGGGTGATGAAGACCCCGACGATCGCCACGATCACCCCGATGGTGGAGATGATCAGCGGGAAGACCAGGCCGTCCTCGCCGAACGCGGCCCGGCCGAGAATCAGGGCGGCGACCAGGGTCACCGCGTACGACTCGAACAGGTCGGCGGCCATGCCCGCGCAGTCGCCGACGTTGTCACCCACGTTGTCGGCGATGGTCGCCGCGTTGCGCGGGTCGTCCTCGGGGATACCCTGTTCGACCTTGCCGACCAGGTCGGCGCCGACGTCGGCGGCCTTGGTGAAGATGCCACCGCCGACCCGCATGAACATGGCCAGCAGCGCGGCACCGAAGCCGAAGCCCTCCAGCACGGTCGGCGCGTCGGCCCGGAACAGGACGACGACCAGCGCCGCACCGAACAGGCCGAGCCCGACGGTGAGGAAGCCGACCACGCCACCGGTCCGGAAGGCGATCTGCATCGCCTTCTCCCGGCCTCCGGAGCGTTCCCGGGCGGCGGCGGCCACCCGCAGGTTGGCCCGGGTGGCCAGGGCCATTCCGGCGCCGCCGATGAACGCGCTGAACACCGCGCCGACGACGAAGAAGGCCGAGCGACCGATCTTCACCAGGGTCTCGTTGTCGGTGGCGTGCACCGGCAGCAGGAAGAGCAGCACCACCGCCAGTACGACGAAGACCGCGAGGGTTCTGAACTGCCGGAAGAGGTACGCCGATGCGCCTTCCTGGACCGCTGCCGCGATCTCCTGCATGTTTGTGGTGCCCCTACCGGTCGCCAGTACCGCTCTGGTAAGAGTGGCGGCGAAGCCGAGCGCCACCAACGCGATGACCGCGGCGATGATGACGTACGACAGGTTCTGACTGCTGAGGGACAACCCGCCGCTTTCGGCGGCGAAGGTCGTGGACATCTATGTCCTCCTGTACCCAACACTCGCGCCGGCCGGCGGACGAACCGGCTCGGCGTCTCCACACGTGGAGCGACGGTTCGCAAGCGTCCCCGCCGGGCCAAGGCTTCAGCTCAGCGGTGACCACCCGGTCACGCGAGCGCGGGACCAGGGCACTTGCTGATAACCCCGGGTACTCTATCGGCCCGCAGTGTTGGAGGTCACAGTTACCACCCACCGTGTCGCAATGATCTTCGTCGCTGTACTAGTGGAGTTGATCTGCTATGGCGACGCGGTGCACGGTGGACGGGTCACGACCCGGACGCGAGGTCGGTCGGGACCGGTCAGCGACCGACCGGCCAGACCATGCGCACCTCGGTGCCGATGCCCTCGTCCACCGGGCGCACCTGGAGGTCCTCGACGAATCCGGCCAGCAGGGCGAAGCCCACTCCGACGGTGAGCGCCTCGTCGGTCAGGGACTCGTCGGCCAGCTCGTCCGGGGGGAGCGCGGCCAGGCCGAGCCCGGCCTCGATCGGTGCCCGGTCGGTCACCCGGACCGTGTAGGACCCACCGTCGGACATCTCCACCCGGACCAGGTCGCTGAGACCGTACTGGCGGTGCAGGGCGACCGCGCGGGTGCAGGCTTCGCCGATGGCCAGGCGTACCTCGTCGAGCAGTTCCTCGGCGACGCCGGCCCGGCGGGCGACCGCGACCCCGACCAGGCGCGCGGTGCGGACGTGCACCGGCGCCGGAGAGAAGGACAACCGGACGGTCGACATCACGCGCCGGGGTTCGCCGCGTCCGGCGCCGTCGCCGCGTCGATCGTGGGGTAGAGCGGGAAGACCTGGTCCAGCGCGGTGATCCGGAAGATCTTGAGCAGCGGTTCCTTGTCGCAGACCAGCCCGAAGGTGCCGCCGACCGCGCGCAGCCGCTTCAACTGGCCGACCAGCACACCCAGACCAGTGGAATCGAGGAAGTCCACCCGGCGCAGGTCCACCACGACCTGCCGGGCACCACCGTCGACCATCTCGATCAGGCGTTCCCGGAGCCGGGGGGCGGTGTAGACGTCCACCTCGCCACCGACCTCCAGCACCGCGTGATCGGCGATGGTGCGGGTCGTCAGCGACAGCTCCATCCGTCCTCCTCGACTACCTCTCCGGCTGATGCCGGCCCGACCGGCCAGCTCCCGCCGAGAATGCTCATGGGCATCTAACCATCGTCCGGCCGGCGCCGCACCGAGCCGGAGCGTCGCCTACCTGACCCACGGCCCCCGCCCGCCTGCCGCGCCCCCCGCTTTCGGATCCCGGCGGGTCGATGCGAGAGTGCAGGGCGTGACCACCGCAGCCAGCGTATCCGCCGAGGCCGACCGGCCCCGCCCGGCCGGTGGCCCCGCCCCGACCCCGGCCGAACTGCTGCACCGGCTCCGGGCCCGAACCCGGGACGATCCGGTCACCCACGTCGAACGAGTGCCGGCCAGCGACGGGCACGCCGTACCGTGGCCGGGCTGGGTGCCGGAGCCGCTGCGGGCGGCGCTCGTCGGACGCGGTGTGGTCGCCCCCTGGCAGCACCAGGCCGAGGCGGCCACCCTGGCGTACGGCGGCCAGCACGTCATCGTCGCCACCGGTACGGGGTCCGGCAAGTCGCTGGCGTACCAGTTGCCGGCGCTGGCGACCCTGCTCACCGACCCGCGCGCGACCGTGCTCTACCTGGCCCCGACGAAGGCGCTCGCCGCCGACCAGTTACGCAGCATCGCCGCCCTCGACCTCGACGGCGTACGCCCGGCAAGCTACGACGGCGACACCCCGCGCGCCGAGCGAGAGTGGATCCGCAAGCACTCCCGGTTCGTGCTGACCAACCCCGACATGCTGCATCACGGCATCCTGCCCGGACACGGCCACTGGGCGACGTTCCTGCGCCGGCTCGCGTTCGTGGTGGTCGACGAGTGCCACACCTACCGTGGAGTGTTCGGCTCGCACGTCGCGCACGTGCTGCGCCGGCTGCGCCGCCAGGCCGCCCGGTACGGCCCCACCATCGACGGCGTACCCCGGTCCCCGGTCTTCGTGCTGGCCTCGGCCACCTCCGGCGACCCGGCGAACGCGGCGCAACGGTTGACCGGCCTGCCGGTGACCGCCGTGACCGAGGACTCGTCCCCGCGCGGCGGGGTCACCTTCGCCCTCTGGGAACCACCGCTGCTGCCGCCACCACCGGACGCGGTCGACGTCGGCGAGGCCGAACCCATCCGCCGCTCCGCCCTGCGGGAAACCGCCGACCTGCTCAGCGACACCGTCGCCGCCGGAGTGCGCACGCTCGCCTTCGTCCGGTCCCGGCGCGGGGCCGAGGTGGTCGCCAGCACCGCGCGCCGGTCACTGGACGAGGCGGTGCCGGGCCTCGGCCGCCGGGTCGCCGCGTACCGGGCCGGTTACCTGCGCGAGGACCGGCGCAAACTGGAACGGGCGCTGCTCCACGGCGACCTGCTCGGGCTCGCCTCGACCAACGCGCTCGAACTCGGCGTCGACCTGGTCGGACTCGACGCGGTGCTGATCTGCGGCTGGCCGGGGACGCGGGCGTCGCTCTGGCAGCAGGCCGGGCGGGCCGGGCGCTCCGGCGGCGAGGCACTGGCTGTGCTGGTGGCCCGCGACGATCCGCTCGACACCTACCTGGTGCACCATCCGGAGGCGCTGTTCGGACGCCCGGTCGAGGCGACCGTGCTCGACCCGGCGAACCCGTACGTGCTCGGGCCGCAGTTGTGCTGCGCGGCGTCCGAGGCCCCGCTGACCGAGGCCGACCTGTCGCTGTTCGGGCCGGGGGCGCGGGAGGCGGTGGCCGCCCTGGTCGAGGCGGGCGCGCTGCGGCAACGCCCGACCGGCTGGTACTGGCGGCACACCGGGCGCCCCGAGGTGGACCTGCGCGGCACCGGCGGCGCCCCGATCTCGGTGGTCGAGACGGCCACCGGCCGGCTGCTCGGCACCGTCGACCCGGCCTCGTCCCACTTCATGCTCCACTCCGGCGCGGTCTACCTGCACCAGGGCGTGTCGTACGTGGTCGACGACCTCGATCTGGACGACGCCTGCGCGTTGGTGCACGCACAGGAGCCTGACTGGTCCACCCACGCGCGGGACGTCACCTCGCTCACCGTCGCGTCGGTCCGCTCCTACCGGGACGCCGGGCCGGTCGGGCTCTTCCTCGGTGAGGTGGACGTGACCAGCCAGGTGGTGTCGTACCAGCGGCGACGGCTGTCCACCGGCGAGGTGATCGACACCCGACCGCTGGACCTGCCCGCCCGCGAGCTGCGTACGGTCGCGGTCTGGTTCACCGTGTCGCTGGAGGCGCTGGGGCGGGCCGGGGTGGAGGTGGCCGACGTACCGGGTGCGCTGCACGCGGCCGAGCACGCCGCGATCGGCCTGCTGCCGCTGATCGCGACCTGCGACCGCTGGGACATCGGCGGGCTCTCCACCGGGCTGCACCCGGACACCGGGGCGCCGACGGTGTTCGTCTACGACGGACACCCCGGCGGGGCGGGTTTCGCGGAGCGGGCGTACCACGCGGCGGCCCAGTGGTTGCGGGCGACCCGGGACGCGATCAGCGAGTGCGGCTGCGAGTCCGGCTGCCCGTCCTGCGTGCAGTCACCGAAGTGCGGAAACGGCAACAACCCGCTGGCCAAGGCGGAGGCGGTGAAGGTGCTGGACGTGGTGCTGGCAAACCTGGCCGAGGAATCGGCTTGATTCATCTGTATGGATGACGACCCGTACGGGTACCCTGCTTGGGAGCGCTTCCATAGCAATGCCCAAGGAGGACGAGGTGGCCGACACCATCGCCGAAACCGTCGACCTGCTCTACGGCGTCGACCAGGACAACCTCACGGTGGACCAGCAGATCTCGCTCAGTCAGGCGTACGCCACACTGGCCCAGGCCGAGCAGCTGCACCGGATGAACGAGCAACTGCACGGCATCCACCAGATCCTCAGCGCCTCGGCGCTGCGCGCCGCTGCCGACGGCACCGGCCGCTGACCGCGTCTCAGGTCAGCGGGCAGTTCACGATCTCTCCCGGACCAGGTCGGCGGAGGCCGCCATCGCGGTGAGAGTGGTAATCATGTTGTGACGCAACTGGGCCAGCCGGCCGACCATTCCCGGATCCCGTTCGGCGGCAATCGCACGAGCGCCACTACCACCCGGTCCGTGTTCGAAACTGTGCCGCACCACGGTCTGCTCCGGCGTGTCGCCGGGCAGCAACTCGTACCGCCAGATGGCGGCGGGGCGATCCGGGTGCCCGCTGCCGTCGAGCACGACCCAGGCGAAGACGCTCGGCCGTACGACCTCGGTGACCACGCAGGTCGCCGAGGCGACCTGCCCGTTCGGGTACCGGTTGTGTCCCTCGAACCGGGCTCCGGGCGCCATCGGGTCGAGCCAGCGGGCGGACACGCACTCCGGGCTCCACTCGCCGATCCGCGACACGTCGGTGATCAGCTCCCACAGCCGCGGCCGGGGTACGTCCAGGGTCAGGGTGACGTCCACTCGCTGTCCGGTGATGTCGTCGTTCATGGCTGTTCTCCTCCGGTTTGTCCTAGAAGGAACAACTCCGGCGGAGACCCGGCGGTCACGGGACGTATGTCGGAACAGGTCGGCTCAACCTCGGACGGCCGGCGCGGGCAGTGGCCCGCGCGACGCGAGCCAAGCCCGGTAGTGGGGTCACCGCCGCCTCGACCATTAGTTGCAGGTCGAGTCCGTCCACCGTGCAGTCGAGCATCCGGCCGCCGTTGGCGGTGACGAGCTCGCCGGCCCGAGCACAGGCCACGGTCGGGCCGTCGAGCGTACGGGCGGCGCCGGCCAGGGCGCCGAAGTCGGCCGCCACCCCCGCCCGGTGCCCGGCAACCCTGGCCGCCCCCACCGCTGCCCCGGGGCACCGATCCGCGCCTTCGGCACCCGACTGCCTCGACTGACGGTCTCGGCGAGCGCGGTGGCCGCCGTGGAGCCGGGCCATCCGGAGCCGCTGAAGTGACCGGATCCGTGTTCGGCCGCCGGGATCGGGGCAGCGCGTCGCTGTGGCTGCTCGCGGTCGGGTTGACGCTGGTCATGGCCGGTCTGGCGGGTACGCCCGCGACGACCCGCTCGCCCGCGACGGTGACCGACCCGGATACGACAGCCACCCCGACCCACCACCGGCCGGGCCCAGTGGGCGCCGCCGGCACCGGAGCGGTTCACTCGGCCCGCCGCTCGGTCCCGGCTTCCGGGCCGGCTTCCGCCCTGGGTTCATCCGGTACGACAACCAGACTGACGACCCGACGTATGCGGCCATCTCCCCTGGCGTTTCCGACCCTGGCCAGCACGGCGCTCTCGATCTCCCCGACCAGCGCGGCGAACTCCTCCTCGGTCAGCCACACCGCCGCCTGCCGGTAGACCACCCCGTCCACGGTGGGGTCGGCGTTCTCGTGGGCGAGGTAGCGGTCGAAATCCCCCATCAACGAAGCCGAAAACGTCGTGTACGCCCGCAGGTGGTCCTCGCGGGTCATCGTCGCCCGCGCGGCGGGGTCGATCACCGCCTGCTCCTTGCGTACCCGGTAGCTGCGCTCGACCGTGCCGCGGACCCGCTTCTCGTCCACCACCTCAAGCACGCCTGCGTCGGCCAGCACGGCGATGTGCCGGTACATCGTCGCAGCCGGGATGTCGGGTAGGCGGTCGCGCAGCTGTGCGGTGGTCAACGGGTCGGCGTCGAACAGCGCTTGCAGGATGCGCATCCGCACGGGGTGCAGGAGAAGGTCCGCAGTTGCCATGCCCCCATGTTCCCACATACGATAATGTTCCCAGCGCTGATAATGTTCGCAAAGCCGAGAATGATGGGAGGTGGGACATGCGGAACGTCGACATGACCGCCACCGCCGACGACGGACTGCCCCTGGTCGGCACACTGACCCTGCCTTCGGGTTCCGGCCCACACCCGGCCGTCCTGCTGGTGCACGCCTCGGGACGGCTGGACCGCGACGGCAACACCACCGGCCGGTCCCGCATGGAACTCGGACCGCCGCTGGCCGCAACACTCGCGGAGAACGGCATCGCGACCCTGCGGTACGACCGGCGCGGCGTCGGAGCCACCTCCGGTGACTGGCGTACGACCGGGTTCGGCGACAACCGGCTCGACGCCGCCGCCGCGCTCCGCGCCCTGGCCGAGCGTCCCGACATCCGGGCAGACGCCATCGGCGTGATCGGGCACAGCGAGGGTGCCGTCCACGCGATGTCGCTCGGCTCCGCCCCGCAGGTGAGCGCGGTGGTGCTACTGGCCGGGTTCGCCCGGTTGGGAGAGGACGCACTGCGCTGGCAGGCCGGGATGATCGCCCGTGACCTGCCCGCCCCCGTACGGCTGCTGCTGCCGGCCCTGCGCGCCCTGGCCAACCGGCAACTGGCTCGGATCAAGGCGAGCGGCGCGGACGTGATGCGGGTCGCCGGGAGGCCGATGAACGCCCGCTGGATGCGGGAGATGCTCCACCACGACCCGCGCCCGGACCTGTCGAAGATCGAGGTTCCCGTCCTGGCGATCACCGGCGGCAAGGACATCCAGGTCGACCCCGCGGACCTGGACGAGATCGGCCGACTGGTCCGCGGTGAGGTCCAGGTCCACCGGATTCCCGACCTCACCCACCTGCTGCGCCGCGACCCCGGTCAAGCGTCGTTGCGCTCCTATCCACGGCTGTTGCGCCAGCCGGTCGACGCCGACCTGCTCGCACAGGTGAGCGGCTGGCTCGCGCACCGGCTCGGGGACACCTCGCGGGAGCTTCCCGCAGCACGACGGACGGACTCTCCCTGAGGGGAGGGGAAGTCACCACCGGAGGCCACCGGCCCGCTCATTCCATCGAATGCCCCAGTTGCAGCTTCCGCTCGCCCCCGGCATGAAGGAAATCGAAATTCCTCCATGCGACACCCTTGAAAGGGAAACCGGCGTGACTATCGCAACCCCCGTTCGCCAGCACAGCGGCCTTGCCATTTTCTGGGCTGTGACGTTCGCGTGGACCCTCGTCTTCTGGATTGCCGCGATCACTCTCGGTGGGTCGCCGACGAGTTCTCCCACCGCCGTTCCCTACCTGCTCGGTGGCTTCGGCCCGGTGGTCGGCGCGATCGTGCTCCGAGTACGCCGCTCACGCCGCCGCGAGCCCATTCCCGCTCACACGGTGCGGACCCGACTGAACGTACGACTGTTCTGGGCGTTGCCCATGCTGATCCTGGCTTCGGCAACCGTGGTGGGAGCCGCGCTGCTCGCAGAACTCCTGGGTGGCCCGGTGGTGAGCCTGACCGAGGGGCGGGATCTCATCGCGACCGTCGGTGGGCCCGTACCGTTCTTCGTCAGCATGCTGATCGCCGGTCCGCTGGCCGAGGAGCCCGGTTGGCGCGGCACCGCATATCCCCGCCTGCTGGCGTCGTTGAGCCGCCTTCAGGCCGGCCTGCTGTTGGGTGCCGCGTGGGCCGTGTGGCACCTGCCGCTGTTCTTCATCGACGGGACTCTCCAGTCGGAATTCGGGCTGTTCAGCTGGAGCGGGCTGCTGTTCACCCTGAGCGTGTTCCCGATGGCGCTGCTCACCGGTTACGCCTACGAGCTTGCCGGGGTGGTGGCCTCGATCGCGGTCCACCTCGGCGTCAACATGACCATGGCGCTGCTGACCGTCAAGTCACCCGTCACGCAGACCGCCATCCTGGCGGTGCAGGTTGTCGTCGCGATCGCGCTGCTCGCGGTGCAGCGTCGTCGCCGGCCGGACCTGTCGATCCACGTGGACCCCCAACCGCACCCGGTCGTCGACGACCCGGCGTCGCGGGTCGGCACGACCCGAGGTTGATCGGTTCGGGCGACCCGATCCGGAGCCGTCCAGTGGCAGACCTGCCGGTTGGCAGGTCTGCCACTTCGCTTCGTCAACCGCGTGCCGGGCCGGCTCGGGCGGCCGCTCGGGCCACCCGGTTCAGGCCCGGCAGTGGGGTGACGGCGACCTCGACCACGAGTTGCAGGTCGAGTCCGTCCACCGTGCAGTCGACCATTCGGCCACCGTTGGCGGTGACCAGCTCGCCGGCCCGAGCACAGGCCACGGTCGGGCCGTCGAGCGTACGGGCGGCGCCGGCCAGGGCGCCGAAGTCGGCCGCCACCCCCGCCCGGTGCCCGGCAACCCTGGCCGCCCCCACCGCTGCCCCGGCCAGACCGGCCATGACCAGCGTCAACCCGGCCGCGAGCAGCCACAGCGACGCGCTGCCCCGATCCCGGCGGCCGAACACGGATCCGGTCACTTCAGCGGCTCCGGATGGCCCGGCTCCACGGCGGCCACCGCGCTCGCCGAGACCGTCAGTCGAGGCAGTCGGGTGCCGAAGGCGCGGATCGGTGCGCGTACGGTCGCGACGACTCGCTCGCCCTCGACGGTGACCGACACGGTGGCGCCGGGTGGTGCGGAGCCGGCTCCGGCCGGTACTCCCGGTTCGCCCCGGGAGGCGGCGAGTGCCGCCTCCCGAGCCGCGTCCACACACTGGGCCTTCATGGTCACCGCACCGACGGCGGCCAGCCCGACGAGCAGCAGCATCACCAGCGCCGGCAGGCCCGCCGCCAACTCGGCGGTGAACGAGCCCCGGTCGTCCTCGGCCCACCGGCACCGGATCACTTCAGCGCCCGGTCGATCACGGCGGTCAACGCCGACTGAACGTTTCCGGAGGTCAGAACCTTGAGCAGGATGCCGGCGAACGCGACGGCGGCGAGCGTGCCGACGGCGTACTCGGCGGTGTTCATCCCGGCGTCGCCGCGCAGCCGGGCCCTCAGTTTGCGGATCATGGTTGTCCCTTTCCTCGTACGGACTCAAAGCACGTCGCCGAGCACGGCGACGATCACCGGCACCAGGCCGGCGAGAATGAAGGCGGGCAGGAAACACAGCCCGAGTGGCAGCACGATCAGCACGCCGGCCCGCCGCGCCGCCGCCTCGACCGTGGTGGCCCGGTCGGCGCGCAGGTCGTCGGCGAGGCGGGTCAGCGCCCCGGCGAGCGCGGCACCGCTGGTGGACGTACGGACCGCGGCGGCGGTGAGCCGGTCCGCTCCGGCGACGGTGCCGAGGTGGGACCAGGCCTCTTCCGCTTCGCCGCCGAGGCGCAGGGTCCGACCGACCCGGTGCAGCCGCTCGCCGAGCGGACCGCCGAGGGCCTCGGCCACCGAGACCACCGCCCGGTCGACGGGAGCGCCGGCCCGCAGCGCGGCGGCCAGCAGATCAGCACCGAGCGGCAGGTCGGCGACCTCGCGCAACCGCAGTCGGCGGGCGCCGGCCGGTTCGAGGCGACGCAGCAGCCGGTCGCCCAGGATCCCGACCAGCATGCCGGCCATCGCTCCGGTCCAGCCGCCGAGCACGACGGCCACGGCCAGTCCACCGAACACGGCCCCGAACCGGATCAGATCCAGCGGCCCTCGACCGCCGCCGCCACGCTCGTCACCCCGAGTCAGGTCGAGCCGGAGCAGACGACGTCGGGGGCGTCGTCCGCCGCGTCGGCGGGCAACGAGGACAAGTCCGGCCGCACCGGTCAGGGCGAGGACCAGCGTCGTCGAGGTCGACATCAGGCCGCTCGCAGCGCGCTGCCGGCGAGTCGGTCGGCCCAGGCCAGGCCGGCGAGTTGCAACACGATGGCACCGACGGCGCAGCCGGCCCCGATCGGCGTACGCAGCAGCACGGCGAGCGGGTCGACGCCGATGCCGTAGCCCAGTGCGATGCCGCCGAGGGGTAACCCGGCGAGCAGCATCGCGGTCGCCCGTGCACCGGCCGCCTGGGCGGCGGCAGCGGCGAGTCCCCGGTCCATCGCGCGGGCATCGGCCTCGATCCGCTCCAACAGATCGGCCAACGGCGCGCCGGTCTGCTCGGCGAGCCGGACCGCCGCCCGGGCCAGCCCGTCGATCCGCTCGGCCGCACCGGTCACCGGCGCTGTGATGCGCCCGGTCGGGGGCGCACCGGCGGTCGCCGCCGAAGCCGCGTCGGCCGTGAACGCGTTGGTGATCGGCAGGCCGGCACGCAGGTCGGCGGCGAGCGCGCAGAGGTTGTCCAGCTGCCGGCGGCGTGCCTGTTCCGCCGTTCGTCCGGTACGCCGTCGCAGCGCGGCCCGTCCGGCGAGTCCGCCGTACGCCAGCGCGGCGAAGCCGGCGACCGGTCCACCGAGCACAGCTCCGGCCACCGCCGCCAGGCCGGCGACAACCACCACGACCCGATTCGGTGCACCGTCCACCCAGCCGGGCACCGGGACCCGCCACCCGAACACCACCCGCCCGCTGGCCCCGGTCCCGGCCCGCCCGCTGGCCCCGGTCCCGGCCCGCCCGGTGTCCCCGGTCCCGGCCCGCCTGGTGTCCCCGGAGGAGGGTCCGGCGCCGGTGTCCGTGGTCTCGGCCCGGCGGCCGGCTCCGGAGGAGGGTCCGGCAATCGCCCGCCAGCGGGCCCGACTGCGCACCGGCGACCAGGCCACCAGCCCCGCCGCGACAACCAGACAGGCCGCGACGAGCCACCATCCGCCGCTCACGCCCGACCTCCCGTACCGGACAACGGCACCGACGACGGCAGGGGCGGTCGGCTCGGCTGCGCGCCTTGCAGCAGCACCGCCGGTACGGGCACCGCCCGGTCGGCGAGGAGCCGGGCGAGCGCGGTGGCGGCCGGTCCGGCACCTTCCCCACGCCGCCAGGCCGGTACGACGGTGACGAGCCGTTCCGGCCCGCTCGGCAGCAGCAGGCAGACGGCTTCCAGCACCCGTCCGCGCTCGGTGCGGCGTACCTGCAACAGCACCTGGAGGGCGGCGGTGACCTGCGCGTGCAGGGCGGCTCGGGGCAGGCCGCCGAGCAGACCGAGCGCCTCCAACCGGGCCGGCACGTCGGCCGGGGCGTTGGCGTGCAGGGTGCCCGCGCCGCCGTCGTGTCCGGTGTTGAGCGCGGCGAGCAGGTCGACCACCTCGGCGCCCCGGCACTCGCCGACGACTATCCGGTCCGGGCGCATCCGGAGCGCCTGGCGGACCAGGTCGCTGAGCCCGACCGTGCCGGTTCCCTCCACGTTGGCCGTACGCGCCTGGAGGCCGACCACGTGCGGGTGCACCGGGCGCAGTTCGGCCGCGTCCTCGACCAGCACTATCCGTTCGGTCGGCGGGACCAGTCCGAGCAGCGTGTTGAGCAGGGTGGTCTTGCCGGACCCGGTGCCACCGACGACCAGGTACGCCAGCCGGGCGGCCACCACGGCGGCGAGCAGTGGTGCCGCCGACCGGGGCACGGTGCCGTGGCGGACGAGTTCGTCGAGGGTGAACGGCCGCTGCCGGAAGGTACGCAGCGACAGGTACGGCCCGTCGGCCGCCACCGGCGGCAGTACGGCGTGCAGTCTCGTCCCGTCCGGCAGCCGCCCGTCGACGTACGGTGATCCTTCGTCGAGGCGCCGGCCGCAACCGGCGGCGAGCCGTTGGGCCAGCCGTCGTACGTCGTCGCGGCCGCCCAGCGCGATCGTCACCGGTTGCAGTCCCCGTCCCCGGTCGACCCAGACCCGTGCGCCGTTGACCAGCACGTCGGTGACCTCGGGGTCGGCGAGCAGCGGGGCGAGCGGACCGGCGCCGACGAGGTCGTCGTGCACCCGACCGGCCATCCGGAGCACGGTGGTGTCGCCCAGGACGGCGGCGGTGGGCTCGTCGCGTACGGCGGCGACGACGGCGGCCGGGGTGATCGCCGTACCCTCGGTGGCGAACCGTCGGCGGACCCGGCCGGCCAACTCCCCGCCGACAGCGACGGTGCCACGGCCGGCGGTCCGGGGCCGGATGTCGGTCGGGGGCCGGATGTCGGTCGGGGGCCGGTTGTCGGTCGGGGGCCGGTTGTCGGTCGGGGGCCGGTTGTCGGTCGGACCCGGGCCGGTGCGGCCGGTCATGCCGCGCCCGTGATCGGCTGGTCGTCGAGCTCGGTGAGCAGGCGTTGGCAGAGGGTGGCCAGCGGGCCCCGGCCGCTGGACGCGGGCGCCTCGCCGCGCTCCAGGCCACGGCTGAGTCCGGGTTCCGGGCGGAGTGTGCCGGCCAGCGGCAGGCCGAGTGCGCGGGCGACCTCGCGGGCCTTCAGGCGGCCGGGCGCCGGCCCGCGCACGATCACCGCCAGGTCGGCGCAGTGCAGGCCGGCGACGGCTACCACCCGCGCGGCCGCCGCGGTCGCCCGCAGTTCGGCCGGCACCACGACGAGCGCCCGGTCGGCGGCCTGCAGGGCGATCACGGCCGGGTCGTCGAGCTGGCGTGGCAGGTCGACGACGACCAGGTCACGGCCCCGACGGCCGGCGTCGATCGTGGCCGCCATGGCCTCGGCCGGGAGGCTGAACAGCTCACCCCGGTCCCAGGAGAGCATCACCAGGTCACCCCGGCTCGGCAGGGCCCGGACCAGCGCCGGTGCGTCGACCCGGCCGTCGGCCTCGGTGAGCGCCGGCCAGCGCAGTCCGTCGAGTTGTTCCCAGCCGAGCACCAGGTCGAGTCCGCCGCCGAGCGGGTCGGCGTCGACCAGCAGGGTGCGCAGCCCGCCCCGCGCGGCGGTGACGGCGAGTCCACCGGCCAGTACGCTCGCGCCGGCGCCGCCCCGCCCGCCGATCACCGCGACCACCCGGCCGGGTGCGGCACCGGCCGATCCGGGTACGCCCTCGGCGAACCGGTCCACCAGCCACGGTTGCGCCGCGGGCAGCATCGCCACGTGTTCGGCCCCGATCAGTTCGGCCAGTTCCCAGCCGGGGGGGGGGGGGGGGGGGGGGGGGGGGGGGGGGGGCAGGGGGGGGGGGGGGGGGGGGGGGGGGGGGGGGGGGGGGGGGGGGGGGGGGGGGGCGG
>NZ_JBVJHT010000007.1:266760-297354 GCF_055586685.1 Micromonospora sp. NPDC049529 | reverse complement strand
TCCGGCACCATTGCGACCCACCGGTCCATGACCGCCCACGCAGTATTCTCGTCCGTTGTGGCGTCCCACACCCCCCCCTCCCCCCCCCCCCGACCAGCACCACCCGTGGGCGGCGCGGCAGCCGCGCCCGCAGGCAGGACTGCGCCTGGTCGGCACCGACCAGGACCAGGGGCGCGGCGGCCCAGCGGGGGCGGGCCGCCGCCGGGTCGGCTACCACCTCGACCTCCGTGCCGCCGGCTGCGGCGAGCCGGAGCAGTTCGTCGAGCAGGTCACCGTCCGAGGTCAGGACCAGCGGCAGGCGGGGTCCGGGATGGACCGGGGTACGGGGTGGCATCGGGGTCTCCAGCGGCGGCGTCGGTACAGGCTGACCGGCACACCCTGGAACGCCCGTGCCATCATCGTCCCCACCTCCGGCGCCGCCTGTGGATAACTGTCCCGCCTGTGGAAAACGTCCGGAACCGGGGCTGATCTGCTATGAAAGCCCGGACTTCGGGCCTCAAAACGGACACCGAGCCCGGTTGATCCACAAGCTGGTGCGGAGCGAACCCAACCATCGGCGGGGCACCCGGATATCGATCGCCCGGCCGGTAGACCGGTCGGATTCGGGTACGCGTCGGGAGCAGCCGCCACCGCAGCAGGTTCGCGCTGCGTGAGAGGAGCGACCATGGCTCAGGCAGTCAGCGCCGTCGTACTGGAGCCCGCCGCGCACGAGTTCGCCCGGATGACCTCGCAGCCGCCCTTCCTGCACCAGATCCCACCGAGCGAAGGCCGCGCCAAGCTCACCGATCTCCAGTCCGGTGGCATCGCCCGCCCGGCGGTCGACTCGGAGAACCTGATGGTCCCCGGCGGCCCCGCCGGCCAGGTGCCGGTACGCATCGTGCGTCCACCACACGGCGGCGGATCGGACGGCGGCGGCAGACTGACCGATCGGGTACGCGGCCTGACGCACGACATGAGGCGCTCGCGCGGCACCCAGCGGGCCATACCGGTCATCCTCTACATCCACGGCGGCGGCTGGGTCTTCGGCGACTCCTTCACCCACGACCGGCTGATCCGGGAGATCGCGGTCCAGGCCGACGCGGCCGTGGTCTTCCCGGAGTACAGCCGCTCGCCGGAGGCACAGTTCCCGACGGCGTTGGAGGAGTGTTACGCGGTCGCCGACTGGATCGGCGAACAGGGGCCCGAGTTCGGCCTCGACCCGGCGCGGATCGCGATCGCCGGCGACTCGGCCGGCGCGAACATCGCCGCGGTGATCGCTCTGCTGGCCAGGCAGCGGGGCGGCCCGCAGTTCCGGCACCAGACGCTCTGGTACCCGGTCACCGACGCGAACTTCGACACCGACAGCTACCGGGAGTTCGGCGACGGCTACTACCTGCGACGGGACCAGATGATGTGGTTCTGGGACCAGTACCTGCCCGACACCGGTAGGCGCGACGACCCGATGGCCGCACCGCTACGGGCAAGCATCGACCAGCTCCGGGGCCTGCCGCCGGCCCTGATCGTCACCGAGGAGGCCGACCCGCTGCGCGACGAGGGCGAGGCGTACGCGGCCAAGCTGCGCCGGGCCGGCGTACCGGTCGCCCAGGTCCGCTACCAGGGCATGATCCACGACTTCGTCATGCTCGACACGCTGGCGGCGACCAGCGCCGCCCGCGCCGCCACCGCGCAGGGCGCCCAGACGTTGCGTACGGCACTGCACGACGGCCCTTGACCGCTAGATACGCAGGCGCCGCCCCGGTCCGCCGGACGACCGGGGCGGCGCCCCGCACACCTCGTTTCCGGGCACCGGATAGGCGACGACCCCCGTCGGGGGGAGACGGGGGTCGTCTGGGGGGTTCGGCTCCGGGGGGGTCGAGCCGAACCCACTCAGCGGTCACGGGGGGTGCAACCGCCGAGAGCCTGCCGAGCACACGGGATATGAAAGTGTGTCGCGAAGACAAGCATGCCTGAGCGGACCTGTATACGTCGAGTGGCGCACTCTCCACTCACCGCAAAAACCACGGCCGCTCGACGCGAGCACGCCCCCCACCACCGGCTGCGGGGCCGGGGTGTCCGGGGCCACAGCCGGCCGGGGTGACCCCGCGCACCCGCCGACCATAGACCATCCGGCTAGACTTGCGCGCCGTGGGCCGAAGTGCCGCTTTTTTCGATCTGGACAAGACCGTCATCGCGAAGTCGAGCGCCCTGGCGTTCGGCAAGCCGTTCTACCGGGACGGCCTGATCTCGCGCCGGGACGTGGTCAAGTCCGCGTACGCCCAGCTGATGTTCCGGCTCGGCGGGATGAACGACCAGACGATGGCGCGTACCCGCGACTACCTGGCCGCGCTCACCAAGGGCTGGTCGGTGGACCAGGTCCGCCAGATCGTCGCCGAGACCCTGCACGAATTGATCAACCCTTACGTGTACGCCGAAGCCGCCGCCCTGATCGAGGAGCACCAGGCGGCCGGTCGGGACGTGGTGTTGGTCTCCGCCTCGGGTGAGGAACTGGTCCGGCCGATCGGTGAGCTGCTCGGCGTGACCGACGTGATCGCCACCCGGATGGCGGTGCGCGACGGGCGCTACAGCGGCGACGTGGAGTTCTACGCCGCCGGGGCGGCCAAGGTCAGCGGGGTGGCGGAACTCGCCGAAACGCGCGGTTACGACCTCGCCGAGTCGTACGCGTACTCCGACTCGATCAGCGACCGGCCACTGCTGGAGTGTGTCGGGCACCCCACGGCGGTGAACCCGGACCGGGCACTGCGCAAGCTCGCCACCGAGAACGGCTGGCCGGTGCTGGAGTTCCGGCACCCGATCCCGCTCGGCCGTCGGCTGCGGGAGCGACCGGCGGTGCCGGTGGCCGCCGCCGCGCTCGGGGTCGGGGTCGGGGTGGCGATCGGCATCGCCTGGTACGGCCGGCACCGCCGCACCCGTACCACCACGGCACAGAAGAGCTGACCGCGGCGGCAGGGCCGACGCTCAGGCGGCGGCGAGCACCTCGTCGCCGACCAGGGTGACCTGCTCGGCCCCGAGCTCCACCGCCGTCGCGTAGTGCCGCAGCCAGGAACGCACCCCGTCCGGCGTACCGGTGGCGAAGGCCCCGGCGGCGCCCACGTACTCGGGGGACCGCTCCTGGTGACCCACGTCGACCCCCACCAGGCCCCGTGGGTCGAACCCGCTGGCGAGCAGGGTGAGCCGGGCGGCGGCTCGGGCCACCACCCCGGACGGGCCGGCGAACGGGCGCAGGGCGAGCAGTTCACCGTGCACCACGGCGGCCAGCACCAGCGGATCCACCTTCGTGCCGCCGGTCAGCAGCCCGGCCAGGCCGTCCAGCCGGGCACCGGTCGACGGGTCGGCGACCGGTCGGCCGAGTTCGTGCTCCGGCACCACGTCCCGGGCGGCGAGCACGTGCAGCTTCGCCAGCACCTGTCGGGGTGCCCGGGTCCAGAGGTCGGCCAGGCCGGGCAGCGCACCGGCGACCCGCAACGCGCCCTGGAGCACCGGGTCGGTGACGGTGCCGCCGCGTACGGCTTCGCGCTCGTGCTCGTACCCCTCCAGCGCGGCGCTGGCCACCGCGGACCGGAGGCTGATCTCGGCCGCGACCTGGCCGCCGTGCCGGCGCAGCGCGCGGTGGCGCAGCGCCTGGTCGACCCGCTCGCGGGCCCGGTCGACGGCCGGCCCGACGTCGGCGAGGGTGAGCAGCGGGGCGAGCGGATCGGTGGTCACGCCCCTCACGCTAGCGACCCGCCGGCCGCCCGTCGGCGGCAGCCGGCGCAGCACCCGCGGCCGGGGTGGACCGGCCGGCGCGCGGCGGCGTTCACTCGGCGCGCCGGACCGGCCAGCGACCCAACCTGCGCTCGCACCCATGGTGAGGGCGCCGTTAACCTCCTACCGAGACGCATCTCACGCTGACCCCGAGGAGCCCCACCGATGAGCGAACAGATGAGCGAGCACCGCGCATGAGCGAGACCCTGGCGAACCTGTTGCAGGAGACGCGGGAGTTCCCGCCCCCGGCGGAGCTGGCCGCCGCCGCCAACGTCACCGCCGCCGCGTACGCCGAGGCCGCCGACGACCGGCTCGCCTTCTGGGCGCAGCAGGCCCACCGGCTGGACTGGGCCAAGCCGTGGGACGAGGTCCTGGACTGGTCGAACCCGCCGTTCGCCAAGTGGTTCGTCGGCGGGGAACTCAACGTCGCCTACAACTGTCTCGACCGGCACGTGGCGGCCGGTCGCGGCGACAAGGTCGCCATCCACTGGGAGGGCGAGCCCGGCGACACCCGCACCCTCACCTACGCCGACCTGCACCGGCTGACCTGCCAGGCGGCGAACGCCCTGACCGACCTGGGCGTCACCGCCGGTGACCGGGTCGCGATCTACCTGCCGATGATCCCGGAGGCCGCGGTCGCGATGCTGGCCTGCGCCCGGATCGGCGCCACCCACAGCGTCGTCTTCGGCGGCTTCTCCGCCGACGCGCTGAGCAACCGGATCCAGGATGCCAGCGCCAAGGTGGTGATCACCGCCGACGGCGGTTACCGGCGGGGCAAGCCGTCGGCGCTCAAGCCGACCGTGGACGAGGCGGTCGCCGCCTCCTCGACGATCGAGCACGTGCTGGTGGTCCGGCGGACCGGCCAGGAGGTGGCCTGGACCGACAGGGACCACTGGTGGCACGAGACCGTGGAGACCGCGTCGGCCGAGCACACCGCCGCCGCGTTCGACGCCGAGCACCCGCTGTTCATCCTCTACACCAGCGGTACGACCGCCCGCCCGAAGGGCATCCTGCACACCACCGGCGGTTACCTGACCCAGGCGGCGTACACCCATCACGCGGTGTTCGACCTGAAGCCGGAGACGGACGTCTACTGGTGCACCGCCGACATCGGCTGGGTCACCGGACACTCGTACATCGTGTACGGCCCGCTGGCCAACGGCGCCACCCAGGTCATGTACGAGGGCACCCCGGACACCCCGCACAAGGGCCGGTTCTGGGAGATCGTCGACAGGTACGGCGTCAGCATCCTCTACACCGCCCCGACGCTGATCCGCACCATGATGAAGTGGGGCGACGACATCCCGCAGGGTTACGACCTGTCGTCGCTGCGGGTGCTCGGCAGCGTCGGTGAGCCGATCAACCCCGAGGCGTGGATGTGGTACCGGGAGCACGTCGGCCGGGGCACGTCCCCGATCGTCGACACCTGGTGGCAGACCGAGACCGGCGCCATCATGATCTCGCCACTGCCGGGGGTGACCGCCACCAAGCCGGGCAGCGCCATGTCCCCGCTGCCGGGCATCAGCGCCGACGTGGTCGACGACCAGGGCGAGTCGGTGCCGAACGGCGGTGGCGGTTACCTGGTGCTGCGTGAGCCGTGGCCGTCGATGCTGCGCACCATCTGGGGCGACGACGAGCGTTTCGTCGAGACGTACTGGTCCCGGTTCCAGGGGATGTACTTCGCCGGTGACGGGGCGAAGAAGGACGCCGACGGGCACCTGTGGCTGCTCGGCCGGGTGGACGACGTGATGCTGGTGTCCGGGCACAACATCTCCACCACCGAGGTCGAGTCGGCGCTCGTCTCGCACCCGTCGGTGGCCGAGGCGGCGGTCGTCGGTGCCACCGACCCGACCACCGGGCAGGCGATCGTGGCGTTCACCATCCCGCGCGGCAACGTCGACACCTCGGGCGAGGCCGGCGAGGCGCTCATCACCGAGCTGCGCAACCACGTCGCCCGTACGCTCGGGCCGATCGCGAAGCCTCGGCAGATCATGCTCGTACCGGAGCTGCCGAAGACCCGGTCGGGCAAGATCATGCGTCGGTTGCTACGGGACGTGGCCGAAAACCGTTCACTCGGTGACGTCACCACGCTCCAGGATTCGTCGGTGATGGAGATGATTTCGTCGGGCCTGCAGTCCGGCAAGTCCGACGAGGACTGATACCGGCACCACGAAAGACCCGATGGGCGCGGCTCCCCGAGGAGCCGCGCCCATTTGCGTACCCGCGACTGCGTTCGGTGACCATCGGGACCGATCGCTGTCAAGACGGCCGATTCCGCGTCGCTGAATATTCCGACGCTTGCCCCACCTGGCCTGAGTCCGGGTAAACATCGCAGCACCATCGATCCGTGACTCGTGACATCGCCGCATCTATCTGCAAAGGTAGTCACGATCATGAGTGACAGGTGTCGTGCCCTGCGCCGAGTTCCTGTCACATTCCACGAAGGGAGGAGGACCCTTTGAGGAGAGACGTCAAAGCAGGCATGGCGAGCGTTGCCGCAGCCGTCCTGGCGGCTGGTTTCGTTTCCGTTCCGGCGTACGGCGCCCCCAAGCCGTCGCCCACGTCCGCACGGGTCACCGGCGCCGATCAGGACCCCACGGCGGTGCACCGCGAGGACAACCTGCCCCACCCGCTCGGCGACCAGCAGGACGCCCTGCGCCGCGAGGCGATCGCCGACCTGCTCTCCGGCAAGTCGGCCCCGCAGCAGCGCAACGGCTCCGAGGTCGTCAGGGTCAAGGGCAACCGCTGGGTCGAGGTGAAGAAGAAGCCGGCCAAGGTCGACCCGATCTTCTCCATCCTGGTGGAGTTCGGCGACCAGGTGAACCCGCTCTACGGCGGCGACGCCGGCCCCAAGCACAACCAGATCGAGGAACCGGACCGCAACTGGAACGGGGACGCGACCGACAACAACACCACGGTCTGGCAGGAGAACTTCAACCGCCAGAGCTACCTGGACCTGATGTACTCCAAGACGAAGGAGTCGATGGCCTCCTTCTACCTGGACCAGTCCGGGGGCAAGTACACCGTCGGTGGCGACGTCAGCGACTGGGTCACCGTGCCGTACAACGAGGCGCGCTACGGCAGCAACAACGTCGTGGAGAGCGAGGGCGAGGTCTACTGGCCGTTCGTCGAGGACACCGCGCAGGCGTGGTACGACTCGCAGCTCGCGGCCGGCAAGACCAAGGCCCAGATCACCGAGTACCTGAAGCAGTTCGACATCTGGGACCGGTACGACTTCGACGGTGACGGCAACTTCAACGAGCCGGACGGCTACATCGACCACTTCCAGGCGATCCACGCCGGTGAGGGCGAAGAGGCCGGCGGCGGTGCCCAGGGTGAGGACGCGATCTGGTCGCACCGCTGGTACGCCTACCCGACCCGGATGGGTGACACCGGCCCGTCGTACAACGAGCGGGGCGGCGTGCCGCTGGGCGACTCCGGGATCTGGATCGGTGACTACACCACCGAGCCGGAGAACGGTGGCCTGGGTGTGTTCGCCCACGAGTTCGGCCACGACCTCGGTCTGCCGGACCTGTACGACACCACCAACCGCGCCGAGAACGGCACCGGATTCTGGTCGGTGATGTCCGGCGGCTCGTGGCTGAACAAGGGCGGCGACAACATCGGCTCCACCCCGGGCTACATGGGCCCGTGGGAGAAGCTGTTCCTCGGCTGGCTCGACTACAAGGTGGTCAACCAGGGCGAGGGGACGAAGTACGAGATCCTCGGCCCGGCGGGTGACAACAACGGTCCGCTGTCGCAGGCCGTGGTGGTCAACCTGCCCACCGCCCGCAAGTACATCGAGTACAACACCCCCACCTCCGGTGTGAACGAGTGGTGGACCGGCAGCGCCGACGACCTGGACATCAAGCTGACCAGGGACCTCGACCTGACCGGTGCCACCTCGGCGGCGGTGACCACCAAGGCGTGGTACGACATCGAGGAGGGCTACGACTTCCTCTTCGCCCAGGTGTCGGTCGACGGTGGGCAGAAGTGGATCCAGGTCGGTGACCGGATCGACGGCAACTCCGGCGGCTGGCAGGACCTGAGCTGGGACCTGACGCCGTACGCCGGCCAGAACGTCAAGTTCCGGTTCCGTTACTACACCGACGGCGGTTACCACCTGGCGGGCGCCTTCCTCGACGACATCAAGCTGTTGAAGAACGGCGCGGTGGCGTGGAGCGACGACGTCGAGTCCGGTGACAACGGTTGGACGCCCGCCGGCTGGAGCCGCTTCGGCGGCACCGTGGACGAGCAGGTGCCGCGCTTCTACATCGCGGAGAACCGGCAGTACGTCGGGTACGACAAGGGGCTCAAGGTCGGCCCGTACAACTACGGCTGGACGAACACCAAGCCGGACTGGGTCGAGCGGTTCCCGTACCAGGACGGTCTGTTGATCTGGCAGGTCGACTACAGCCAGGAGGACAACAACACCTCGTCCCACCCGGGTCAGGGTCTGGTGTTGCCGATCGACGCGCGGCCGACGCCGATCGCCTGGCCGGGCACCTGCGCGGTGACGCCGTACAACCCGCAGGGGCTGTGCCTGCTGGCCAACCGGCGGCAGCCGTTCGACGCGACCTTCGGTCGGCAGAAGACCGACGCGTTGACCCTGCACCGGCTCGGCGTTCCGTTGGCGATCCCGTCGAAGCCGGGCATCCCGACGTTCGACGACTCGGACCCGAACCGCTACTGGTCCGCGGCGAACCCGACCGGCTCGGTCAAGGTCGCCGGCACCGGCACCAAGATCGAGGTGGTGCTGGAGCTCGGTCTGCCGATCGGCACCAGCCTGATCAAGGTGAGCACGCCGAGAGGCTGACACCTGACTGGTGAGCACAAGGGGGCCGGTGCCGCGTACTGCGGCACCGGCCCCTCTCGCTGGTCGGACCTCAGCGGGTGAGGCTCAGCCAGCCGTACTCGTGGCCGCACGGCGGCCCGGCGGCGATGCCCAGCCGCAGGTCGTCCAGGTCGAGCAGGACGGAGTAGACGGTCTCGGACCGGTCCGCCACCGCGTCGCGCTCGTCCACGTGCCGGCAGATGGCGTGCGGGAAACTGGCGTGGTCACCGAAGAGTTCGGCCAGGTCGTTCTCGGTCACCTTCTGCCGAAGGGCGGCCGGCGTGAGCAGTCGCCGGGCCCGCGCCGAGCGGAACATCGACGAGCCGCCGAAGTCCTTCATGGTGTCGTGCACCCGTACCCCGGACTCCAGATGGTTGGCGTGCGTCAGCAGGCCGTCGGCCGGGTGCAGCCAGCCCGCGTCACCGGGTACGAGTTCCAGGTCGATGAGTTCGCCACCGGCCTCGCCGGCCTGCCCGAGCAGCAGGTTGATGGAACTGTTCCGGGTACCCCGCATCGCCGCCTTGAACGCCCCCGCCAGGCTGTCCGCCTCCAGCGCCGCCCGCAGCAGCACGTGGTACGGCACACCGGGCGGCGTACCGTCGGTGGGTAGGCCGTCGCGGTCGCAGCCGAGCATGTTGACGCAGACCCCGACCCCGGCGGAGTTGAGCCCGGTCTTCGCCAGCATGCCCGCCTCGGCCAGCGCGAGTACGGTCAGTCCCCGCTCGTCGCGGGTGGCGAGCAGCACCATCGCCTCCCGCTGGTCCGGATGCCAGTCCCAGTTCTGCCCCAGCAGCAGGTTGCCGCTGGCGGTGTGGGTGCCGAGGACCCCGGCCACGGTGCAGCCGCCGTCCCGTCCGTCCACCGCCGCCGTGGCCGCCGGGCCGCCCGCCGTCGTGCTCCCGAAAATCAGCTCGGTCCGGGCGTTGAGCGCGTAGATCTCGCCCACCTCGACCCCGGCTCCCTCGGCCACCCCGTCGAGCATCTGCGCGACCCGTGGGTGCAACTGCACGGTCGTACGCCGGAACGCCTCACCGGCCACCCGTACGGCGGCCCGGTCGAGTCCCGCCTCCAGTCGGAAGCGGCGCAGGTAGAGGTCGAGGTTCGCGGCGATCAGTGTGCGGGCGGCGACGCCGTACTCGAAGCCGCAGCGCTCGGGGGTGCCCTGCACCCGGATCACCGGCACCGGCAGGTAGGCGAAGGTTCCGTCGTCGGCGGAAATCATGCCCGCACCATATCCGCACCGGTCGAACAGGTTCACCCGGAAAATTCGACGCCGTTTCCGTGACATCCCCGACGATCCCCTGATCTGTGCCGCCGTACGGGACGCAGGTGCAGGTCCGGGGCCTAGGCTGTGCGAATGAGCGATCAGCGAGGCGGTGGCCGGGAGCCGGCCGTCGACGAATCCCGTGTGCTGGTGGACGGCCCCTGGACGCATCGCTTCGTCGGCGCCAACGGCAGCAGGTTCCACGTCGTCGAGGCGGGCAGCGGCCCGCTGGTGCTCTTCCTGCACGGTTTCCCGGAATTCTGGTGGGCCTGGCACGAGATGCTGCCCGCCGTGGCGGACGCCGGCTACCGGGCGGTCGCGGTCGATCTGCGCGGTTACGGCGCGAGCGACAAACCACCCCGGGGGTACGACGGTTACACGCTCGCCGCCGACGTCGCCGGCCTGATCCGGGGGCTCGGTGAACGTTCCGCCGTGGTGGTCGGCGCCGGTTTCGGCGGCATGGTCGGCTGGACCACCGCCGCGTTCCATCCTGGTCTGGTCCGCCGGCTGGTGGTGCTCGGCGCACCGCACCCGCTGCGGCTGCGTACCGCCGTCTTCGCCGACCCGCGTGGGCAGTTCCGGGCGGCGACGCCGACGCTGAAGTTCCAGCTCCCCCGCTACGAGCACATACTGACCAAGGACAACGCGGCCCTGGTCGGCCACTTCCTGCGCCGGTGGGGCGGCGAGCGGTGGGTGGCCAGTGCCGGTTTCGAGGCGTACGCGGACCGCTGCCGGGAGGCGATGCGGATCCCGCAGGCGGCGTTCTGCGCCCTGGAGGGTTACCGCTGGGCGTTCCGTTCGGTGCTGCGGTTGCAGGGCTACCGGTTCGTCCGGCTGATGCAGGAGCCGCTGGTCACACCGACTCTCCAGCTGCACGGTGCCGACGACCGGGGCGTGTTGCCACGGACCGCCCAGGGCTCCGGCCGATACGTGACCGCCGCGTACGAGTGGCGCCTGTTGGACGGGGTGGGTCACTTCCCGCACCTGGAGGCGCCGGACCTGGTGCTCGGGGAGATCCTCCGCTGGGCCAAGTCCTGAACGACGTCCCACAAGAAGGAGTCATCCTCTGGAGTGCACCTCGGGGAGCACTCGGAGGACGACGTCTTCTCGTAGTCGTCGTTAGTGCTGCTTTGCCAGGCTGACGGACGCGCGCCACGCCCGGGGCCGAAGCTCAGGGCCGGGCCGGACGGGTCCTTGCTGTCCCACACGCCACGACGCCGGGCCTGTCCACGACCTCGACGCAGTCGTCGCCGCCGGTGCCACTGCGGGTGGACCTACGCCAGGCGGCGCCGGGCAGGTCCCTGGCTTCACCAACCGGCGGCAGCTCGCCCCGGGCGCAACTCCCCAACGATGAATTCGGCAAGTGGACCCGGTACGTCAGTCATTCAGCTTGCCCCAAACCATGAGGTCAACTATTCACGCCACCGCGCGCGTACTCCTGATCGCGCGGCAGCGACCCCGTTGCCATCCGAGGGTGGGCGTATCCATAGGAGACTGTCAGCAATAAAGCTGCTCGAAGTTGTCGGGCCACCATGATCCCGAAGAGTTCGGCCGGCTATAGCGAGCCGACCTCTCCGGGATCATGAGGCGACGCGGCACTAACAACGGGGTGGATCAGCCGACGATGAGCGAGCACCTGCTCGGGTTGGTATTCGGAGTGGCCCAACCCAGACACACCCACACGGCGGGAGAGCTGCCACCCACCCATGACGGCTGAGAGATGGAAGCTCCCGTGGAGGTGGAAGTGTCGTCGGTGGCGTAGTGCCCCGACTCGTACCTGTCCACGCCGATGTAATAGGTGGCCCAGGCGCGGGCCGCATAGCCATCCGCCTTCTGGTCCTTGACGTAGTTGTAGTAGCTGGTGTCCAGGCGGTAGCTCAGATTCTCGTAGCAGATCTTGGCCCCGGCCGTCGCGCCGAGTCCACCGGTCGGGCTCGTCACGCTGGTCGATCCCGTCCAGCAGGTGGCGGCGCTGGCAGCAGACGGGGCGACCAGTACGGCCGTCGCCACGAACACGACTCCGACGACGATCCGGAGCATCGTCGATCCCAGGTGACGCCGCCCGGACGGAACGGAAGCGTCGGGCGCGATCAGTGCACGGACTGCGGGCAGTCTCTTTTCCATGTTGCCACCTTTCGATCGCGGGTAGCGATCATGAGTGGCGCCCGAGACAAGATGGCTTGCACTGGCAGACACGATTCATACGTCAAGGGCGCACGAGATGCCCGATCGAGGATTCTCGATCGAGTTGATGAGACGAATTTTGGTCGCGTACCGCACCGTCGGGCAATCGAAAAGCTGTACGGGACAATCCCGTACAGCGCCGGTGGGTCGTTGCGCTAGCGGATCAGCGCGCTGTACTGCGGGGAGGCGAGGAAACGGCCGACGACGTCGGCGACGCCGGGCGGCATCTGCCGGTCGTCCAGTTCGGCCGGGGACAGGAACATCATCGCGGCGCCCTCGCCGAGGACCACCTGGTCCTGCCGGGCCAGGGTGGGGGCATAGAAGGTGTACCAGTAGCCGTCGTCGTTCAGCGCCGGCCCGCTCCAGAACAGCCGCAACGCGCCGTCGTCGACCCGCAGGCCGGTCTCCTCCAGCAACTCCCGGTGGGCCGCCTGCTCGGGTGTCTCACCCGGCTCGACGTGTCCACCGGGGATACCCCACTGGTTGGGATGCCGAGGGGCGTACTGGTCGCGCAGTTGCATCAGCAGCGCCCCGGTCGGGTCCACCAGGAGCACACCGGCGTGCTCCTGGACCGAACCGGGGGCGGTTGCCATCAGGCGCGTTGCTCGCGCAGGTCGGTGACCTCGGCGGCGGGCGCCCACCCCTGGTAGACGCCGAAGTCGAACGCCTCCAGGCCCATCGCCTCGGCGACCGGCCAGCGCCCACCGGTGTACTCCACCCGCAGCCAACTGTCGTGTTGGGCCAGCACGATGAACGGCTCGCCCTTCCACCAGCAGGTGGTACGCACGTACGCCAGTTCCTCGACCTCGACCGCCGGCACCACCCGGACGAACCGCCCCGGCCTGACCTCGGTGAATCCGTCCGCCGGTCCGGCCTGGTAGAGCCGGACCTCGTCCTGGTCCGGGCTGACCTCGTATTCGTGGCCGCGCCACCGGGCGACGTACCCGTCGCGCATCACGGTGCCTCCACCCGCTGCCAGCTCGGCGCGTCACCGTCGAAGGTGGCGACGAGCGTTTCGGTGCCGTCCGAGCCGAGCCGCCACAGCTCGGCGCCGTGCGGCAGCCGGGCACTGTCCACCTTGAACTCCGCCACCACGTCACTGCTCTCACCGGGGGCGAAGCCGTTGCCCCGGAACGGCGCCCGCTCGATCACCCAGCCCTCCATCGCCCGCATCGCCGCCTCGTTCTGGCCGCCGTACGGGATCCGGTACAGACTCGGCCGGTACGCCGGCCAGCGCAGCACGTAGATCTCGTCGGCGTCGCGGGCGAACGGTGAGCCGGCGTACCCGAGCCCGAGCGCGGCGTGCAGCTTGGCCGGGGTGTTGAGGTGTGCCACCTCCGGGGCCCGGTGCACGAAACCGGAGACCCGGTCGTAGCCGCGTTCGAGGTAGTAGATGACCTGGCTCGGGGCGATCGTCTTCTGCATCATCGTCGGCCGGCCCGGATCCTCCTGTGCCGGCGCGTACGTCACTCGGGGAGTCTCCTCGACCGGTGACTCCGTCGGCTCGACCACGCCGGTGTCGTCACCGAGGCCCACCTCGGCCGCCCAGTTGGCGAGCGCCACGATCTGCGTACCGGGCAGTTTGGCGCCGACCGGGGTGCCGGGGTTCACCGCGAACGACCACTCCATGTCCGGCCATCTGCGGATCACCTGCACGAACTTGACGCTGATCGTCTCGATCGGGATCACCAGGTGGTCCGCGATCCGCTCCGGCGAGGTGAACACCACGACGTACGTCTCGCCGTCCATCCGCTCGGTGTTCCAGACGAATCCCTCGTCACCGGGTCGGCTGCCCGGTACGGCGGCGGCCGAGACCGGCAGCAGCACCCTGGCCAGCAGCAGCGTGGACAGGAAGGTGTCCGTGCTGCCGTCACCGGCGGCGGCGAGCAGACTCTCCTCGACGTCGTTGGCGGGAATGAAGTCCGGCGGCAGGGCCGGGCTCGCCGCGACCGGCTCCGGTTCGGGTTCCGCCGCCACCACGTCGGGGTACGCCGACGAGTAGTCCGGGTACGCCGACGCGGCTGCCGACTCCGTGCCGGGCGCGTAGTCGGGGTACGCCGACTGCTCCGTGACCGGCGCGTAGTCCCCGGTCACCGGTTCGACGGGCGGGTAGCCGGCGGTGGTCGGGGTGTAGGCGGCGGCCGGGTCCACCTGCTGCACCGCCGGCTCGGCCGGGGCGTAGTCGGCGGCACCGTGGCCGACCGAGGTGTAATCGTCGGCGGGCGCGTAGTCCGTCACCGAATCGGCGGCAGGTGCGTAGGCAGCGACCGGTTCGGTGGCGGGGGGATGGTTCGTGACCGGGTCGTCGGCGGGGGCGTAGTCAGCGAAGGCCGGGTCGGCTGCGGGCAGCTCGGCGAAGGTCGACTCGGTGGGGGCGTACTGGGCCGGCGTCGCTTCGACCGGCGACTCGACCGGCCCGGACCGGGTCGGCAACGGTCGGGCGAAGGTGGGTGGGCCGGCCAGTGTGGACTCGAAGTCGACCGGAGCGGCCGCCGGCGGCGGGAGCGCCATGGTCGCCTCGGCCTCGACGAACTGACCGGAGTTGGGCGTGATCGCCGGCAACCTGGTCGTGCCGGCGTCCGGCGACAGGGCCTGACCGGTCGACTTCGCGGCGGCGGCGTACCAGCCGGAGAGTTCCTGGGTCACGGCGGCAGCGGCGGGGGGCGTCGTCAGGGCTGCGGGCGGAACCCTGGGCTGACGGGGGGCGGCGGTGAAGAAGTCCGGTCGCCCCTCCGGAGCCGTTGCCCCGCGCCCGTTACCGGGACCGGTGGGGCCGTGACCGGCACCGACGCCACCGCTCGGGTCGTACGCCGACGCCGGGGCGAAGCCGCCGTACTCCGGACGCGGGCCGGGGTGGCCGCCGTTCGCACCGTCGGCGGTCGGCTGCCGTACCGGAAGGGGTGACTGCGGGTCCGCAGCCGCCGCCGGCAGCGCCTCGGTGGCCTGCTCGTGTGGCGGGCGACCCGGCACGACCGCCGTCGCCCGAGCCCGTGCGGCGCTCTCGGCCCGCTCCAACCGGGCGCGGGCACCGATGGTGCGCCCCGGCAACCGGACGTCGCCCCGGGCGAGTTGCGAGACGAACCAGGCGGGCAGATATCCCTCGACCGGCAGGCCCGGGTTCACCGCCAGCCACCACTCCAGGTTCGGCCAGTTACCGGCCAACTCGTGGTACGGCGTCCGCCGGGTCGAACCCGCGTTCTCGCCGAGACAGGCGCGCAACGCGTTGACGGAGGTGAACGCGAGTACGTGCGTGCGACCGCTGGTGGTCCAGGTGCCCCAACCCATCGGCGCGTGCCCGGCCAGCGCGTTCGCGGATACGGGTAACAGCAGCTCGGTGCGGGCGAGAATCCGGAAGTAGCGCTCCTGGTCATTCGCGCGGAGCGCGTCCCGCATTGCCGCCTCGGCCTCGGTGGCCGGCTCCCATTCCGTCACGGCCACCTTCCTTTCCACGAAGAGGCCACAGGCATCGCGTACAACCTACAAGGTTGGAACAAGATCACGATGTCAGGCCGGCGGTGGGTGCCGTACCCGGTGGCACACGGATAACATCCGGTCGCGAAACCGACACACATTCGGAGGCGGACGATGCCGGGCCGGAGATTACGTCTCGCACTCACGTACGCGGCCCTGGCGGCGATCGTGTTGCCCGCCGGCCCCGCCGCAGCGGCCGCACCGCTGTCGGTGACCCGTCGGGCCGCACCCGACTGCGAGACCAGGGCCACCCCCGCCACCTTCGTGCCCGACGAACCGTGGGCCCAGCGGCGCTACCCGCCGGATCGGCTCGCCCCGCTCGCCACCGGCGCCGGGGTCACCGTCGCCGTCATCGACTCCGGGGTCGACGCCGACCATCCCCAGCTGCGCGGACGGGTCGCCGACGGTGATGACCTGCTCGACTCCGGCGGGGACGGGACCGACGACTGTGTCTACCACGGCACCGCCGTGGCCAGCATCATCGCCGCCACCCCGCGCGACGGCGTCCGCTTCCGGGGACTCGCCCCACAGGCCAGGATCCTGCCCGTACGGATCAGCGAACAGCAGGACCTCGGCGACAGTCAGAGGCAACGCACGGTCACCCAGCAGGGATTCGCCCAGGCGATCCGGTGGGCGGTCGACCACGACGCCGATGTACTCAACCTCTCCGTGGTGCTCTACGAGGACAACCCGGCCGTACGCGCCGCGATCGCCTACGCGATCGAACGGAACGTGGTGGTGGTCGCCGCAGCGGGCAACCGGTACGAGGAGGGCAACCCGCGCCCGTACCCCGCCTCCTACGACGGGGTGCTGGGCGTCGGCGCGATCGACGAGAACGGCGTACGGGCCCCGTTCTCGCAGACCGGCCCGTGGGTGGACCTGGTCGCGCCCGGCGTCGGGGTGCTGGCCGCCACCGCCGGCCCAGGACACAGCCGGCACGACGGCACCAGTTACGCGACACCGTTCGCCGCGGCCACCGCCGCGCTGCTGCGGCAGTACCAGCCGCAACTGCCGGCGACCGAGGTGGTCGCCCGGATCGTCGCCAGCACCGATCCGGCACCGGACGGTGGGCGGGGCGACGCGTACGGCAGCGGCGTGCTCAACCCGTACCGCGCGCTCACCGACACCCGGCCCGCCGGGGCGGCGCCGACGGCCGCGGCGCTGCCGGCGGAGCAGGCCGATCCGGTGGCCGTCGCGGCGCGGCAGCGACGCGACGAGGCCGGCGAGCGGTCGCTCTGGGTCGCCGGGGTGGCCGGCGGCCTGGCCGTGCTCGCCCTGTTCCTGGCCGTGGTGGTGCCCCGGGGCATGCGGCGGGGCTGGCAGCCGGCCGGGCGCGGGTAGCGACGCCGGCCGGTCCGCCGAGCCGCCTACTGGAACAGGCTGGTGTTCTTCTTCTCGGTGCTCTGGTAGTCGGCCGCCGAGTCGTCGACCGCGATCTTGATGTCCCGGAGCATGCTCTTGAGGTCCTGCGAGGCCGAACGCCAGGCGGCCTGGCGCTGCTCGTAGGCCTCCTTCGCCTCACCGTTCCAGGTGGCCACCAGCGGTGCGGCGTCGCGCTCCAGCTGGCCGAGCTGCGAGTCGAGCGTGTTCAGCGCCCGCTGGATGTCCGCGCTCGCCTGCTGCAACGCGGTGAAACTGACGACAAGTACGCCATCGTTCATCGGATTCGTCCTCCCCCGAAAATCAGAGCGGCAGCGTGATGCCGCGGTTGGTGTTGGCAACCCGGCTGGCCGCCTCGCTGTCGGACGCGTCGTACTGCTGGCCGGAGGTACGGATCGCACCGGCCGTCTCCCGCAGTGCCCGCCCCAGCTTGGTCTGGTCGTTCGCCCACTGCTGCTTGACCTGCTCGAACGAGCGGCCACCCGCGCCGCGCCAGGCCTGCTGGAGCCCTTCGAGCTCGCCCATCAGGCTGTTGAGCATCGACTGCAGGGACTGGTCGACCTCTTCGAACTTCTTCGCGGTCTGTTGCATCACCGCGGCTTCTGCCTGCGTCTGGGACACCCCGGACGTCACCCCGCTCCCTCGATCGTCGCGCCCCCGGCAACCACTGTGGACACCGAGGCGGTATCGGTTCACCCATCGACCCGGCACACCGGTGCCGGTGCGGCAAACTCCGTCGCTGACCGTAGCGGGCCGGGACCATACCCGGTAGCCCCCGCACCAGCCCTGTGGAAAACTCCGGCGCTGCTCGACCGCGCCACAGCCCCCTGATGGACGGATCAGTCCTGAGTGGCCGGTGACCGGGCGGCGGCCGGGTCCAGCGCCTCACCGGCCGGCACCAGCGCCACCAGACCAGCCGGCAGGCGCAGCGGTTTCGTGTTACCGAAGCCGAGCATGCCGAGCACGTCCGGGCCCGTCACCGCGTGCCGCCGGCCCAGGTCGGTGACGACCGAGATGGCCCCGCCGCCCAGCCCCGGTGCCGCCACCGCCTCCACCACCGCACCCCGGCCCGGCTCCACCAGGATGTGGTCGGCCAGCGCCGCACCCTGCGCCGACCGGGCCGCCGTACGCGCCGCGTCGGTCAGGTCCGGCAACTCCGCCCCGACCAGCATCTGCTGTACGCCACCGTCGTCGCGAACCTGACCGCAGATCCCCCCGTTCTCCGCCGGCACCAGCTCCGGCCGGTTCGCCGGTGGCGCACCCGGATCCTCGGAGACCAGCGGCGCCTCCTTCGGCACCCGCGCGTACTCGCCCTGGGACATCGGCGTCGGATCGTCCTGCCGCCCGGCGGTGAGCAGCAGGTCCGCCTGCACCTGGGTGATCCCGGCCAGACCCTCCCGCTTGGCCACCGCGTACTGGCGGCCACCGCCCTGGCTCTCCACCACGAAGACCTCGCCGACCCGGGCACCGTCCACCCGCAGCGACTGCCGGCCCGCCTCGGCGATCGGCACCCGGCCCAGGTCGGCACCGGCCGGCAGGGCGTTGAGCAGTGCCGGCGCCACCGGCACCGGGCGCTCACTGGCCCAGGTCAGCGCGGGCAGCACCAGGTCGGTGTCCCGGATCAGGTGCCGGCGGTTGTGCCAGATCAGAAACAGGCTGCCGTCCGGGTGCCGGACCAGCACCGCCTTCTCGCCCAGCGGCGTACCGCCGGTGACGTCGGCGCCGACCAGCAGCGCCGAGCGGGGCGCGGCCGGGCCGTCGGTGGTGACCAGGGCCGAGCAGACCGTCCACGGTGCGGTGGAGAGCCGGGCGGCGGCCGGCAACGAGTCGGGGGCACCGCTGATGCCGAGCGTGTTCCCGCGCGGCACACCCTCGATCGACTTACGCGACACCAGCACGGTCTTCGGCTGCGCGCCGCCGACGATCAACAACGCGGACGCGTAGTTGAGGACCAGGTGCAGCTTCTCGTCGCGGAAGACGTACCGAGCGCCGGACTCCTTCTCCACGATCACGACGCTCGGATCGCGCCAGCTCTTCCCACCGCCGCCGACGATCGCACCGTAGACGGTGACCCCGCCGAGCGCGATCGCCGCGATCAGGACGCTGGCCAGGGTCGCCCCGGCCGCCCGCCGGAACGGCGACTGCGCCGGGTCGGTCTCCCGCATGACCAGTGCGGCCACCACGCGTTGGACCATGAACTGGTAAGAGTGCAACTGGTCCTGCCGAGACGGCATGCGGGCCCCTCCCCGGTGTGTCCGGCCCATACGATAGGCCCCTGCGCGAGTGTCGCGGGGGGACGCCCGTGGGGCGGGCCCATGCACGGGAGGCTATCGCGGTGACGGTGAGTGTGGCGGGTGACGTGGCCCGGTCCGACCAGTCCGGACCGGTCGGCTGGAGTGCCGACCCCGGAGCGGCCGGCCCGGTCGGCACCGCCACCGCGCCCGGCCCGGTCCGCCGCCGGGCGCTCGGTGTCCGCGCCGGTCAGGTCGTCGCCGCCCAGACCGCCGTCGCGCTGCTGCTGGCCGCCGCCGGACGCGGTCCACTGGTGATGACCGGGGCCGTGCTCGGCGCCGCCGTACTGGTGCTCACCGCGTGGCTGCGGCTGCGCCGCCGGTGGCTGTTCGAGTGGATCCGGATCGGTGTGCGGTACGCGCTGCGCCGGCACGCCCTCGCCCCGACCGCCGAACCGTCGGCCCTGCTCGACCTGCTGGTGCCGGGCGCCCGGGTGTTCCCGGCCGAGCTCGCCGGTGACGCGGCGGCGGTGATCAGCGACGGGTACGGGCTGACCGCCGTACTCGAACTCGGGGATCCGAGCGGGCTGCTCGCCGACGCGCCCCTGTCCCTGCCCAACCCGGCGAGCCTGCTGCCGGCGGCCGGCGCGCAGACCCCGCCGATCCGGATCCAGCTCGTCCTCGCCGGTGCACCGGCACCTACCCTGCGCGCGGGCGGCGGCACCCCGGCGACGTCGTACCGGCAGCTCACCGACGGGCGGCTGCTCGGGCAGGAACGGGCGCTGCTCGCGATCCGGGTGCAACGCGCCGAGGGGTGGTCCGAACCGGACCTGCAACGGGCCCTGTCCAGCACCGTCCGCAAGGTGCGGCGTCGACTCGCCCCGGTGCCGGCACGCCCGCTCGGGGACCGGGCGGCGCTCGGCGTACTCGGGGAACTGGCCCACCACGACGGCGCGTCACCGGCCCGGGAAAGCTGGCAGGCGGTGCGCCTCGGCGGGTTGTTGCAGACGACCTTCCGGCTGCGGCGCTGGCCGGACCCCCGGTCGGAGACCGCCCGCCGGCTGGTGCCGCGCCTGCTCGCACTGCCGGCGACCGCGACCACGGTCTCGGTCAGCGCCGGTCCGCGGGTCGGCACCACCACCGGCCCGCTCCCGCTGGACCTCACCGTACGGCTGGCCGCCGAGAACGCCGCCGGTCTGTCCACCGCGATGCAGGCGATGCGTCGACTGCTCGCCGCGGAGAACGCGACCGGTCGGCGGCTCGACGGCGAACACCTGGACGGCTTCGCCGCCACCCTGCCGCTCGGTACGGCCGAGACGGGGCCGCCCGCGCAGTCGCCGAACGCCATGATGGACGTCCTCGAACTGCCGTTCGGCACGGCCGGGCTGATGATCGGTGCGAACCGGCACGGCGCGGCGGTGACCGTACGGCTGTTCCGGGCCGAGGCGACCCGGGTGATGTTGATCGGTGGGGTGGCGGCGGCGCAGCTCGTGGCGCTGCGGGCGATGGCTCTGGGTGCGCGGGTGGTGGTGCAGACGGCCAGGCCGAGGGCGTGGGAGCCGTTCGTCCGGGCGGTGAGCGCGCCGGGCGGGACGATCCCGCTGATCCCGCCGGGCCGGCAGGTCGGCGGCCCGGCCGCCACCCCGCTGCACCCGCTGCTGGTGGTGGTCGACGTGGGACCGGTGAACGCGGACGCCCAGCCGGGGCCGGGCTGGCAGGCCAACCTGGTGGTCCGGGACGAGCTGACGCCGGCCGACACCGATGCCGTCTCCCGCGCCGACCTGGTGGTGTTGCAGCCGCTGCGACCGGACGAGGCGGCGCTGGCCGGCGTCGCGCTCGGGCTCGGCGACTCGGCGGAGTGGCTGACCCGGATCCGGGGCGACATGGTGGGCGTGGTCAACCGGCGGGTGCTGCGCTGGGCGCTGCTCTCGGCGACCCCGATCGAGGTCCAGCTGATCGGCCCACCGACCCGGAGCTGACCGCCGGGTCCCGACCGGGGCGGGGCTGCGGTTCACAGCCGGTCGTGGCACTATCCCCGGCATGAATTTCGTCACCGGGCTGCTGATCAGGCTCGCCACCACCGCCTTCGCGTTCTGGCTGGCGACGCTGGTCATTCCGGGCATCACCCTGGGTACCGACTCGATCGGCGAGGCGGTGTTCACCCTGCTCCTGGTGGCCGTGATCTTCGGGGTCGTGAACGGGGTGCTCCAACCCGTCATCAAGACCCTGGGCTGCGGGTTCTACCTGCTCACCCTGGGTCTGATCGCGATCGTGGTGAACGGGCTGCTGTTCCTGCTGACCAGCTGGATCGCCGGCCAGTTGGACCTGCCGTTCTCGGTCGACGGGTTCTGGCCGTCCGCCGTCCTCGGTGCGCTCCTCGTCAGCGTGGTGACCTGGGTGCTGGGCCTGGTGACCAACCGGGACTGAGCCCGGTCCCGGTGACCAGAGTTCGGGAATTGGCCTGGCGCGCATCACGGGTGGTGGAGTTACCGTCGGCCGGTGTTGACGATCACCCGCAGCGACGGTTACGAACTCTCCACCGATCCCGACCGGCTCGACCTGCACCGGGTGCACCGGTGGCTGTCGACCGAGTCCTACTGGGCCAAGGGCCGGTCGTACGAGGTGACGGTCCGGGCCGTCGCCGGCTCGATGCCGTTCGGGGTCTACCGGCCCGGTGACGGGGTCCAGGTGGCGTTCGGTCGGATGGTGACCGACGGTGCCACCTTCGCCTGGCTCTCCGATGTCTTCGTCGACGCGGCGTATCGCGGGCGGGGACTCGGCGGCTGGCTGGCCGAGACGGCGCGGGACGCGGTGACCGAGCTCGGGGTGTACCGGATCCTGCTCGCCACCAACGACGCCCACGGCGTGTACGCGCGGCTCGGCTTCACCCCGCCGGCCACGCCGGAGACCATGATGGAACTGATCCGGCCGCAACACGTCGACGGCGCGGATTCCATCGACATCGATCGGGTGACGCCGGTCACCGATAAGGAGGGGGCGCAGGGTTGACCCCTTACGGTGTGGGGGTGAACCAGCTCCGCCTGGGTTATGTCTTCGGACTCGCCGCGTACGTGCTCTGGGGTTTCTTCCCCTTCTACATCAAACTCCTCCGACCGTCCGGGCCGGTGGAGATCCTCGCCCACCGGGTGATCTGGTCGGTGGTGTTCGTCGCGCTGGTCCTCGCCGTGACCCGGCACTGGGCGTTCCTGCGCCGGCTGGTCCGCCAGCCCCGACTGCTGGCCGGGATCGCCGCCGCCGCCGCGCTGATCGCCGTCAACTGGGGCACCTACATCTACGGCGTGAACTCCGACCGGGTGGTGGAGACCGCACTCGGGTACTTCATCAACCCGCTGGTGGTGGTCCTGCTCGGCGTCACCGTACTGAACGAGCGGCTGCGTACGGTGCAGTGGACCGCGCTGGGCATCGGCGGCCTGGCGGTGGTGGTCCTGGCGATCGACTACGGTCGGCCGCCGTACATCGCGCTCACCCTGGCGCTCAGTTTCGGCGGCTACAGCCTGCTCAAGAAGCGGCTCGGGTTGCCCGCCGCCGAGGGGCTGTTCGTCGAGTCCGCCCTGCTGGCGCTGCCCGCACTGCTCTACCTCGGCTGGCTCACCTGGCGCTCCGAGTCGAGCTTCGGCGACTCGACCGGGCACACCCTGCTGATGGTGTTCGCCGGTGCGGCCACCGCCATCCCGCTGCTGCTCTTCGCCGGTGCCGCGAACCGGCTGCCGCTGACCAGCCTGGGCGTGCTCCAGTACACCGCGCCGGTCCTGCAACTGGGCCTCGGCGTGCTGGTCTTCCACGAACCGATGCCACCGGCCCGGCTGGCCGGTTTCGCCCTGGTCTGGCTGGCGCTGATCGTCTTCACCGTCGACGCGATCCGGCACGCCCGCCGCCCCACCCGGTCCGTCACCCCGATCACCCCGGTCGCCGAACCCGTCTGACCCACTGCCCGGCCCCGATGGAAGCCTGCTGCCCGGCCCCGATGTCCGATCCGCTGCCCGGCCCCGATGGATGGCTGCCTCAGGGCACGTCGTAGCCGAGCAGTGGGACGCCGTTGGCCCGGAGCACCTCCAGTCGGACCAGGTCCGCGCCGGAGAACCGGGTCACCCCGGTGAAGGTGACCTCCTCGCCGGGAGCGGCCAGCCACGAACCCACCTGCTCCGCCGTACCGTCCGGGCCGTACGCCACCAGTCGGTAGGTGTACGTCCTCGGGTGGCTGCCGCTGCTGACGTACTCGCAGCGCATGGTGACCTCGGTGCCCCATTTTGTGCCGTTCAGGCCAATCTCGGCGCGTACCGGCACCGCACCCGCGACCGGCTCCATGGCGACCATCCGTACCTGCACACCGGTGGCGGTCGGGCTGGGTGGCAGCGCGGCGGGTGTGTCCGGCGAACCGCCGCCGACCAGCTGATCCGCGCCCAGCCCGAGCACCACCGCCAGGCAGGCGGCGGCGAGCCCGACACCGGCGTACCGGAACCGGGTGACCCGCCGTTGCCGACGCCGCGCCGTCCGGGCGGCCGTCAGCAGCGCCGGCAGTCGCGACTCCACGCTCGGCGCCGGCTCGGTCAGCAACGCCAACCCGTCGGCGTCGAGCCGGCTGAGCAGGCCCGGCAGGGCGGCGATCTCGGCGACCGCCTGACGGCAGGACGGACAGCTGGCGAGATGACGTTCGTACGCGGCACGGTCGGCCGGGGAGAGCGCGCCCAGTACGTACGCGCCGTCGTCGAAGGCGAAGTCACACCGCTCGTCGTGCTCGCTCATCTATTGGGTCACCCCCATCTCCGCCAGCACCAACCGTAGGGATCGCAGTGCGTAGTGCGTCCGCGACTTCACCGTGCCCGGCGGTACGCCCAGCCGCGCCGCCGCCTCCGCCACCGACCGCCCCTGGTAGAAGCACTCCACCAGTACCTCTCGGTGGGTCGAGGAGAGCCGGGCGAGCGCCTCGGCGACCATCCATGCCTCCACTGCCCGGTCCGCCTCGTCGGTCAGCTGCGGCGGCTCGGGCAACTCGTCGGTGACCACCTCGCCGACCCGCGAGTTGCGCCGCCGCCAGGCGTCGATCGCCAGGTTGCGGGCGGTGGTGAAGAGCCAGGCCCGGACCGAGCCCCGCTCGGGGTCCAGTGCCTCCGGGTGGCTCCAGGCCCGCAGCAGGGTCTCCTGGACCAGGTCCTCCGCCCGCTGGCGGTCGCCGTTCACCAGACGCAGGGAGTGCGCGAACAGCGCCTCGGCGTGCTCGTCGTGCAACGCGCGCAGGAGTTCGGCGTCCCGGTCGCTGATGGCAACCTCCTCGGTGCCGCACCCGGCGTCGGCGCTCCCGACACCCTTGCAAACTGTTTCACGTAACCAGCGGCCGATCGGTTCACCCGCCCCGGCCGATCGGTTCACCCCGCCTCCCGGCTGGACTTGTTCATGTTCGGTTCACCACAGCGCCGACGTGCGCTCACAGCGCGCTCCTAGCGTGCGGCTCATCCCACCCGCGCGCTGCCCCCGGGCGCGGGTACGGAACCAGCACATCAGCCGCAAAAGAGCACGATTCGCGACAAGAACCTGATCCAGCCAAGGAGGCCATCCCATATGAGCGACCGTCCCCGGCTGCTCCCCCTGCTCGGCCAGAGCGGCCCGCACGGTAGCCGCGACTCCATGACCTGCCTCTACCGCTGCGGCAACGCCTGCGACCACCCGGCCCCCAACGCGTCGGACAACGAGTACTTCGGTGACGTGGTCAAGGCCGAGGTCACCCGTCGCGGTGTGGTCCGGGCCGGTGCCGTCGGCGCCCTGGTCCTCGGTTTCGGCGGCGCGGCCGCCGGTGCCCTGGTCGGCGCCCCCGCGCTCGCCGCCCCCGGCGAAGGCGCGGCCCCGGCCCTGCCGGACGTCGAGTCGTTCACCGCTCGCAAGCCCCCGGCCGGCAACGGCGCCCTGACCTTCAAGGCGATCCCGCCGAACCGGCTCGACACCCTGGTGGTGCCGAACGGCTACGACCACTCCGTGGTCATCCGCTGGGGCGACCCGGTGGTGCCGGACGCCCCCGTGCTGGACGTCCACCACCAGACGGCCGCCCGGCAGTCGAAGCAGTTCGGCTACAACAACGACTTCGTCGCCGTGCTGCCGCTGAGCAACAAGGGGGACCGGGCGCTGCTCGTCGTCAACCACGAGTACACCAACGAGGAGCTGATGTTCCCCGGCTTCACCTCGCTGGACGCGCTCACCGTCGAGCAGGTCCGGGCCACCATCGCCGCCCACGGTCTGTCCGTGGTCGAGGTGGAGCGGGTCGGCAACACCGGCGAGTGGAAGCTGGTCCGGACCGGCAAGCGGCAGTACAACCGCCGGATCACCGCCCTGAACACCCGGTTCGACTTCACCGGCCCGGCGGCCGGCTCGGCCTGGTTGAAGACCGCGGCGGACCCGCGCGGCATGGTCGCCATCGGTACGCTCAACAACTGCGCCGGCGGCGTCACCCCGTGGGGCACCGTGCTCTCCGGCGAGGAGAACTTCAACCAGTACTTCGTCGGCGGCGACGGCGCGCCCGAGGCGGTCAAGCCGAAGCTGGCCCGCTACGGCATCCCCACCACCAGCCGCTACCCGTCCGGCAGCCGCAAGTGGGACCGGGCCGACGAGCGGTTCGACCTGGCCAAGCACCCCAACGAGGCGAACCGGTTCGGCTGGGTCGTCGAGGTCGACCCGCTCGACCCGGAGGCGAAGCCGCGCAAGCACACCGCGCTCGGCCGGCTCAAGCACGAGGGCGCGAACGTCATCATCGCCAAGTCCGGCCACGTGGTCGCGTACATGGGTGACGACGAGCGGTTCGACTACATGTACAAGTTCGTCTCCGACAAGAAGTACATCAAGGGCAACTCCTGGACCGCCCGGCAGCACAACCTCACCCTGCTGGAGTCCGGCACCCTGTACGTCGCCAAGCTCGACTACACCAGCGCCGACGAGATCGACGGCTCGGGCAAGCTCCCGAGCGACGGCGCGTTCAACGGCCGGGGCCGCTGGATCAAGCTCGTCCGGGGCAACACCTCGTACGTGCCCGGGATGACCGCCGCGGACGTACTGACCTTCACCCGGCTCGCCGGTGACGCGGTCGGCGCGACCAAGATGGACCGGCCGGAGGACGTCGAGCCGTCGCTGCTCACCGGCAAGATCTACGTCGCGTTGACGAACAACACCAACCGGGGTGTCGGCACGAACCCGGCCGTCGACGAGGCCAACCCGCGCAACGCCAACAAGCACGGGCAGATCCTGGAGATCGTCGAGGACAGGGGCGACCACATCGGCGAGAACTTCGCCTGGTCGCTGCCGATCGTCTGCGGCGACCCGACCGACCCGTCGACCTTCTTCGCCGGGTACGACAAGACCAAGGTCTCGCCGATCTCCTGCCCGGACAACGTGGCCTTCGACGGCGCCGGCAACCTCTGGATCTCCACCGACGGCAACGCGCTGGGCAGCAACGACGGCCTCTTCGCCACCCCGGTCGAGGGTCCGGAGAAGGGTCACCTCAAGCAGTTCCTGACCGTACCGATCGGTGCCGAGACCTGCGGCCCGTTCATCAGCACCGACAACCGCTCGGTCTTCGTCGCCGTCCAGCACCCCGGCGAGATCAGCGGCGCGTCGATCGAGAACCCGGCATCGAACTGGCCGGACGGCGACTTCGCCAAGCCGGGCGTGGTCGTCACCTGGCGCCTCGACGGCGGCCCCGTGGGTAGCTGACCCATCCAGCCAGACCCGCCCGGACCGGCCCACCGCCGGCTCCGGGCGGGTCTGCGTCCGGCACCGGCGTACGCCCCGTCGTCGTGGGGACCATCGGGGTGGTCGTGTTCGGTGAACAGGACGGGTCCTCACGGGACGGGCGTACGCCGGTCAGCTCCGCGCCCCGGCCGGCCGCCGGCCCCCGATCAGCCCTCGGTGGCGAGGCCGTCGGCGACCGTGCGCGCCACGGTCAGCAGCTTGGCCCGGACCACCCGCGCCGAGGTCATCATCTCCGCCGCCGGCAGTGCGCAGGCGAGCACCACCCGGCGTTCCATGTCCTTGTCCGGGGTGACCAGCACGGCGGCGCAGGCAACCCCCTGGCGGTACTGCCCGAGTTCCAGGTGCATCCCGCGCCGGTCACCGGCGGTCAGGTCGGCCTCGAACGTGTCGGTGGCGGTCAGCGTCGCGGTGGTGAACGGCCGCATGCCGTACTCCCGCAAGTAGCGGAAGCGCTGTTCGGGCGTGAGCGTGGCCAGCAGGGCCTTGCCGAGGGCGGTCGCGTGCGCGCCCTCGTCGAAGCCGGGGACCAGATCTTCCAGGTACGGCGAGCGCGGGCCCTCGGCAACCGCGGTGATCGCCACCTGCCCGCCGACGAACCGGCCGAGGAAGTGGCTGTAGCCGGTGTCGACGGCGGCCCGGCGCAGTGCCTCGCCGACCACCGGCGGCCCCCGGAACGCCGTCACCAGCTCCCGGTACCGGTCGGCGATCTCCAGCCCGACGATGTACGTGCCGTCCTCGCGCCGGATCACGTAACCCTCGTACGCCAGCGTGCGTACCAGGTGGTACGTGGTGGCCACGGTCAGCTCACAGCGCCGCGCGATCTGCTTCACGGTCAGGCCCTTCGGGGCACGTCCGACCGCTTCGAGGACACGTAGCGCACGCGACACGCTACGGATCAGGTCCGAAGGTTCCGCCAGAGGGTCGCGCACAACCACCTCCGCCGCTGGGGCTTACACCATATGAAAAATCGGCCGACTGCGAAATGCCCGTTCGGATCGAGGATGCCAGATCTACGGCGACAGTGCGTGCAGCGACAGACACGGTAAGTTCCTCCGCTCGGCTTGACGGACCCTTTCCCTCCGCTCCGGCGCCCTCGTGTCCCGGATCACGTCAACCTGCCGCCGCCCCGCCCGCGTTCTATCCCGGTACGGCGGGAGGGAGCACGGATGACGACGGCCAAGGACCCGGCTGCCGCGCGGGACCAGGGCTTCCGGGCCTTCTACCTGGCGCGCGGCACCCGGCTGCGGGGCACCGCATACCTGCTCTGCGGCGACTGGCACCTGGCCGAAGACCTCGTCCAGGCCACCTTCACCAAGCTCTACCTCGCCTGGCCCCGGATCTACCGCTACGAACACCTCGACCAGTACGCCCACCGCACCCTGCTGAACACCTTCTTCAGTGAACGACGCCGCTCCTGGCGACGGGAGGACCCCGTACGCGAACTCCCCGCCACCCCGGACACCGCCGCCGCGACCGGCGGCACCGAGGACCGGCTCGTCCTGATCGGAGCGCTGGCCGACCTGCCGGACCGGCAGCGCGCCACCCTCGTCCTGCGCTTCTTCGAGGACATGTCGGTCGAGCAGACCGCCGACCTGCTCGGAATCTCCAACGGGGCGGTCAAGACCCACACGTCCCGGGCGCTGGCGACACTACGCACCCGGCTGGGCTCACTGGCCCTGGTACCGGCGGAGGAGAACGGATGACCGAGACCTCGATCCGGGAACTGATGGCCCGCGCCGTCGAGGCCGGACCACCACCGGGCGTCCAACTGCCGGTCGACGACGTACTCGCCCGCAACGGGCGGGTGCTGCGCCACCGCCGGATCAACCGGGTAGCCGTCGCCGCGCTGCTGCTGGCCGGGGCCGCAGGACTCACCGCCCTGCTCCCCGGACGACCACCGTCGCCCCTGCCGGCGGGACCGACCGCCACCCGAGAGGCGGTTGTCACACCGACCCCGACCGTCGACTACGAACGCCGGGCGAACACCGCCATGGACCTGCTCACCGCCGCCGTACCGGCCGGGTACCGGGTGCCGAAGGGCGACCAGGCCCCCGGCCCCGGCGGCAGCACGTACGCGGTGCACGACATCAGCTGGCGCAGCCCGGACCAGCCCGGACACAGCCTGGACCAGCCCGCGAAGGCGCTTTACACGGCACTGCTCGAAGTGCAGCTCGACGGCCGAGCCGCCGTACTCACCGCCCGGGTGGACGAACAGCTCCCGGCCGAGCCACTGCCGACGGCCGACCTGTGCGCGGTCCGGATCGACCCGAACGAGCAGAGCTGCCGCACGGTGCTCGCCACCGACGGCACCCCCGTACGCATCGCCAGCTGGAATCCGGTCACCGGCCCGGTCGACGAGGCCACCCGGGTGGTCAACGGCGTCATCGTCACGGTCCAGCAGGCCGGCCGCCCCCGCCCCGGCGTGTACGGACTCGGCCGCGCCGTCCTGGACGACCGAAAACTCGCCGACCTGGCCGCCAACCCGAGGCTGCTCCCCTGACCCACCCCTCCCCGCACCCGTCCCACCGCCCAGGGGGCTCCACCACCGCCCGAAGCAGACCGCACCGACCGGACTGACCGGTCCCACCCCGGCACCACCACCGCACCGACCCGAGCCGCACCAACCGGGCCGGCCGGTCCCGTACGCCCACCACCGCCCACGGCCCCGCCGCAACCGGTCCGCCGTACCCGTCGAGGAGCAACCGATGTCCGCCCGCCGTACCGGAGCCAACCAGCGTGCCGTCAGCCGCCGACTGCTGCTACCCGCCGTGGGTGCCGTGGTGATCGGGCTGGTCATCGCCCTGCTCGGCCTCGCCGGCGAGGCCGGAGGCAAACCCGACCCCACCACCACCCGTACGACAACCAGCTCCACCCCCGACACAACGGGTACGGCCAACCAGCCCTCGCCATCCGGGCCGGCCCCGCACCAGAGCCCACCCGCACCGGAAACCGCCGTCACAGCCCCGGTGACGTACCCGGAGAGCGGTCCCCGTACCTGGCACACCGTCGACGGCCGCAGCCCCGTCCTCGGCCGCGCCGGCCAACTGCTGCGCTTCCGGGTCGCCGTCGAGAACGGCATCGCCGGCATCACCCCCGACGCGTTCGCCGACGCCGTCGTCACCACCCTCGGCGACCCGCGCAGCTGGACCGGTACCGGTCAGCGGCGACTCCAGCGGGTCGGCCCCGACGAGGCCGCCTCCTTCACCGTCTACCTCGCCACCCCGGCAACCCGCGACAAGCTCTGCGACGACGGCTACGACCGCTACACCTCCTGCCGCAACGGCAACCAGGTCGTCATCAACGTCGCCCGCTGGGCCCACGGCGTCCCCGACTACGGCGCCCCGCTGGCCACCTACCAGCAGTACGTCATCAACCACGAGGTCGGCCACCGCCTCGGCCAGGGCCACCAACTCTGCCCCGGCCCCGGCCAACCCGCCCCCGTCATGCAGCAGCAGACCCTCTCCCTGCACCGCTGCACCCCAAACCCGTACCCCCTCCTGAACGGCAGGTTCTACGCCGGCCGCTCCGGCCAATACGACGACCCGGTGCCCCGTTAGCTGGCGCCGGCTCCGCCGTCGCTGGCTCGCTCCGCTTCGCGCCGCCCAGTGGGGGGGGGGGGGGGGGGGGGGGGGGGGGGGGTGGGCGTGCCGGGGCGGCGTGTTTTGCGTGGTCGTCGCCACGACTGTTTGTTTTTCCTCGCTCCCCACCTCCGCCCCCTCCCCCCCCGTTTCCCCACT
>NZ_JBVJHT010000007.1:266173-266750 GCF_055586685.1 Micromonospora sp. NPDC049529 | reverse complement strand
CCTATCCCCGTGGGTGGGGTCGTCTCTACTAACGTACCCCCCCCCCCCCCCCCCCCCCCCCCCCCCCCCCCCCCCCCCCCGGCGGCGCTCGGTCGACTCGCGACCTTGGTCGCGGTTAGGACGGACTTCCGCTTTCTTCGCCGTCCGGTGAGCCTGGGACGGGCACCGGACCGGCGATAGCGGCTGGTTCGCCCAGGGCTGGTGCGGGCCCGGGCTCGTTGCCGTCGCAGGGCTGTTCGGGATCGGGCTGGTCCCCGCCGCAGGGCTGTTCGGGATCGGGCTGGTCCCCGCCGCAGGGCTGTTCGGGATCGGGCTGGTTCGCGGTGGGGCAGATGTCGGTACCGGAGCCGTGCCGCGTGGCGCCACAGATGCCGATCCGCCGCACCCGGCGTACGCCGGAATCAAGCCGGCACCCCGACCAGAAAAACCGAACGGCGAAGAAAGCGAAGGTCCGTAGTAACCCCAACCACGTCGCGAGTCGACCGAGCGCCGCCGGGGGGGGGGGGGGGGGGGGGGGGGGGGGGGGAGGAGGGACCGTCCGCACGCACAGCCCAAGACCCCCACTCGTCCTAGGGAA
>NZ_JBVJHT010000007.1:207373-266163 GCF_055586685.1 Micromonospora sp. NPDC049529 | reverse complement strand
AGCTGAGTCCGCCCCCCCCCTCCGTTCGTTTTCTCTCGGACCACCCACCCCCCCCCCCCCCCCCCCCCCCACCACCCCCCCCCCCCCACTGGGCGGCGCGAAGCGGAGCGAGCCGCGACGGCGAAGCCGTCGCCAGTCAGCTAGTACGGTCTGCGATGAAGTCGCAGAGGGATTCGAGGGCCAGGCGGGCGGAGCAGTTCGGCAGGGGCGAGAGTCGTTCGCGGGCGTCCTCGGCGTAGCTGCGTACGGTCTCGCGGGCGCGCTTGAGGGCGGGTGACTCGCGAAGCAGCCCGAGGGCCTCGGCGTGCAGGGTGTCGTCGGTGACCGGGCCGGCGGAGAGGATCTCCCGGAGGCGTACGGAGGCGGCGTCGGCATCGTCGGAGGCGAGCGCGTAGAGCACAGGCAGGGTCGGTACGCCCTCGCGGAGGTCGGTGCCGGGGGTCTTGCCGGACTGCACGGATTCCGAGGCGATGTCGAGCAGGTCGTCGGAGAGCTGGAACGCGACACCGATGGTTTCGCCGTAGCCGGCGAGGGCTTCGGTGTGGGCCGGGATGGCGCCGCCGAACATGCCGCCGAACCGGGCCGAGGTGGCGATCAGGGAGCCGGTCTTCTCGCCGATGACGTGCAGGTAGTGGCTGACCGGGTCGTCGCCGTCGCGTACGCCGACGGTTTCGGCGATCTGGCCGTGGACCAGCCGGGCGAAGGTGCGCGCCTGGAGGCGTACGGCTTCCGGGCCGAGGTCGGCGGCAATGTCGGCGGCGCGGGCGAAGAGGTAGTCGCCGACCAGGATCGCGATGGAGTTGGTCCAGCGGGAGTTGGCGCTCGGTGCGCCACGGCGCACGGCGGCCTCGTCCATGACGTCGTCGTGGTAGAGCGTCGCCAGGTGGGTGAGCTCCATCACGACGGCGGCCGGGACCACCAGCGGCGCGGTCGGGTCGCCGAACTGTGCGCCGAGGGCGACCAGCAGCGGGCGGAACCGCTTGCCGCCGGCCTCCACCAGGTGGCGGGCGGCCTCGGTCACGAGCGGATCCGCGCTCGCCACACTGGCCCGTAGCTCGGTCTCGACCGACGCCAGGACCGCTAGGGCCGACGCTTCCACTTCCGCGTCGACAAAGTCGAGCCCAATCCCCGTCAGGCCGTCAGCCGGTCTCCCCACGCTCTCAACCATGCCACACCGGCCCGACCACCCCTGGCCGGGGGCGGTCGGCGACCTTCGTGCGCTGGTACGGGGCCTGGGCGGTGGTGCCGATCACTTCACGAATTCTGCGGCGCCGTTGGCGAGGTCCAGCAGTGGTGCCGGAACCACCCCGAGGGCGAGCGTGGCGACCACGCCGATGGTGAGCGCCGCGGAGGTCAGGCCGCCGGGGAGCGACACCGTCGGGGTGGACTCGCTCGGCTCGGAGAGCCACATCATCACCACGACCCGCAGGTACGGGAACGCGAGGATCATGCTGGTCAGCACACCGGCGATCACGAGCCAGGTCTGGCCGCCGTCGAGAGCCGCCCCGAAGACCGCGAACTTGCTGGTGAAGCCGCTGGTGAGGGGGATGCCGGCGAAGGCGAGCAGGAGGAAGGTGAACAGCCCGGCGAAGAGCGGGGAACGCTTCCCGAGGCCGGCCCAGCGGGACAGGTGGGTCGCTTCCCCGTCGGCGTCCCGGACCAGGCTGACGACGCCGAACGCGGCGAGCACGGTGAAGCCGTACGCGACGAGGTAGAACATCGTGCTGGAGAGGCCGTCGCGGGTGAGCGCGAGTACGCCGACGAGCAGGTAGCCGGCGTTCGCCACCGACGAGTACGCGAGCAGCCGCTTGATGTCGGTCTGGGTGACCGCGAGTACGGCGCCGACGAGCATGGTCAGGATCGCGACGGTGCCGAGGATCGGGGTGAAGTCCCAGGCGGCCCCGGCGAATGCCACATAGAGGACCCGGAGCAGCCCGCCGAACGCGGCGATCTTGGTGCAGGCGGCCATGAAGGCGGTGACCGGCGTCGGGGCGCCCTGGTAGACGTCGGGGGTCCAGACGTGGAACGGCGCGGCCGCGGCCTTGAAGAGCAGGCCGATGCTGATCAGGGCGATGCCGGCGACCAGCAGCGTACGGCTGGCGTTCGAGTCGGCGACGGCGGCGCTGATGGTGGCGAAGTCGACCCCGCCCGGCTCGTCACCCGGCTGGCCGTTGGTGATGCCGGCGGTGAAGCCGTAGGTGAGCGCGATGCCGAAGAGGAAGAACGCCGAGGCGTACGCGCCGAGCATGAAGTACTTGAGCGCGGCCTCCTGGCTGAGCAGCCGGCGGCGACGGGCCAGCGCGCAGAGCAGGTAGAGCGGCAGCGAGAAGACCTCAAGCGCGATGAACATGGTGAGCAGGTCGTTGGCGGCGACGAAGAGCAGCATGCCGCCGACGGCGAACAGGGTGAGCGGGAAGACCTCGGTGGAGCCGCCCTCCTCGGCCGCCTGCCGACGGTCCTCCTCGGAGCCGACGGTGACCGCCGCGTGGGCGACGAACGGGCCGCCGTGCTCCAGCGTGCGCTCGCCGATCATCAGCAGCGCCATCGCGGCGAGCACGATGATCGCGCCCTGGAGGAACAGGGTCGGACCGTCGACCGCGATCGCCTCACCGGCGGTGACCGTCTGGGTGGTCCGTTCGACCACCACCACGATCAGCGCGGCGACCAGGGCGGCCAGCCCGAGGACGAGTTGCACCAGGTGCCGGAGGCGGCGCGGGACGAACGCCTCGACCAGGATCCCGACGCAGGCCGCGCCGACCAGGATCAGGATCGGCGCGAGCGCCGCGTAGTCGATGGAGGGCAACTGCAGCGTGTTCATTTTGCGGCCTCCGGAAGGTGCCCGACCGTCGGAGCGGGGTCGGTCTTGCCGACGTTCTCCATCGTGGCCTGTACGGCGGGGTTGATGACGTCGGTGACCGGCTTCGGGTAGAAGCCGAGCAGCAGCAGAAGCGCGATCAGTGGCGCGACCACGACCTTCTCCCGCAGGGTGATGTCACGCCGCATGCCCTCCACCCCGGCCAGCGCCGGGTTGAGGGTGCCCTGGGTGGTGCGCTGCACCATCCAGAGGACGTACGCGGCGGCCAGGATGATGCCCAGGGTGGCGATGATCGCGACCGGCTTGTTCACCGTGTAGGTGCCGATCAGCACCAGGAACTCGGAGATGAACGGGGCCGTTCCGGGCAGGGCGAGCGAGGCCAGACCGGCGAAGAAGAACACTCCGGCCAGCACCGGGACCATCTTGCCGGCCCCGCCGAAGTCGCTGATCAGCGCCGAGTTGCGGCGGGCGACGAACATGCCGACCACCAGGAAGAGCAGGCCGGTGGCGAGGCCGTGGTTGAGCATGTAGAGCACCGCGCCGGTGCCGGCCTGGCTGGTGAAGGCGAAGATGCCGACGCCGATGAAGCCGAAGTGCGCGATCGAGGTGTACGACACCAGGCGCTTGAGGTCGTTCTGGCCGACCGCCAGCAGCGCCGCGTAGATGATGCCGATCAACGCGAGCGCGATCGCGTACGGGGCGAACCAGCGGGACGCCTCGGGGAACAGCGGCAGGCAGTACCGGAGGATGCCGAACGTACCGACCTTGTCCATCACGCCGACCAGCAGCGCGGCGGAGCCGACCGGGGCGGCGCCACCGGCGTCCGGCAGCCAGGTGTGGAACGGGAAGAACGGTGCCTTGATCGCGAAGGCGATGAAGAAGCCGAGGAAGAGCCAGCGCTCGACGCCGGTGGAGATGTCCATCGTCGGCAGCGTCTGGATCAGGGTCGCCCAGTCGAACGTCTTCCCGCCGACGACCCAGAGGCCGATCACGGCGGCGAGCATGAACAGGCCGCCGACCAGCGAGTAGAGGAAGAACTTCACCGCGGCGTACTGGCGCTGGTGCCCGCCGTAGCTTCCGATCAGGAAGTACATCGGGACGAGCATGACCTCGAAGAAGACGTAGAACAGGAACACGTCGGCGGCGGCGAAGACGCCGATCATCGTGCATTCGAGGAGCAGCAGCAGGGCGAAGTAGACCGGCACCGAGCGCTTCGACTTGTCCGCGTCGTGCCAGCTAGCCAGGATCACCACCGGCACCAGCAGCGCGATCAGCATCAGCATGACCAACGCGATGCCGTCGGCGGCGAAGGTGAAGTTGACGCCCCAGCGCGGGATCCAGGAGTAGGACTCGCGGAACTGGAGTCGGTCGCCACCGGCCTGGAACGCCACCCACATGAAGATCGAGAGCACCAGTACGGCGACCGACCAGCCGAGCGCGACCCGCTTGGCCAGCTCCGGCTGGCTACGTGGCAGGAACGCCACGATCACGGCACCGACCAGCGGCGCCACCGTCAGTACGGAGAGGAAGGGAAAGTCCCCGGCGAACATTATTCGGCCTTTCCTGCGTTGTTAGCGCACGGTCCGTGCGAGGCGACGGACCGAATAACGTTCGTCATGCCAGCCATCCCATCTGCAGGGCCAGGAACGCCGCCACCACCAGCAGGGCGCCGGTGAGCATCGACATCGCGTACGACCGGACGAACCCGGTCTGCAGCCGGCGCAGCCGGCCGGAGCCGCCGCCGACCGCCGCGGCGAGCCCGTTGACGAGCCCGTCGATGCCGCGGTTGTCGAGGTAGACCAGGGCCCGGGTGAGGAAGATGCCGGGCTTCTCGAAGACGGCCTGGTTGAACGCGTCGGTGTAGAGGTTGCGCCGCGCGGCCCGTACGACCGGGCCGACCGGCTGCTCCGTGAGCGCGGTGCCGTTGCGGAACAGCAGCCAGGCGAGGCCGGCGCCGAGCACGGTGAGGATCAGCGACAGGGCGGTGATCACACCGTGCGAGAGCACGCCGTGCACGCCCTCCTCGGCCTCCGGCAGCACGGCCGGGGCGAGCCAGTCCGGCACCGAGGTGGCGAGCAGCGCACCGGCGCCGAGCGAACCGATGCCGAGCAGGATCAGCGGGATGGTCATCAGCGGCGGCGACTCGTGCGGGTGCTCGATGTCCTCGGTCCACCGCTTCGGACCGTGGAAGGTGAGCACGAACAGCCGGGTCATGTAGAACGCGGTCAGACCGGCGCCGAGCAGGGCCGCACCACCGTAGAGCCAGGCGGTCCAGCCGTGCCGCTCGAACGCGGCGGCGATGATCGGCTCCTTGGAGAAGTAACCCGAGAACGGGAACATGCCGATGATCGCCAGCCAGCCGGCCCCGAAGGTGAGCCAGGTGATCTTCATGTACTTGGCCAGACCACCGAAGCGGCGGATGTCGACCTGGTCCTTCATGCCGTGCATGACCGAACCGGCGCCGAGGAACATGTTGGCCTTGAAGAAGCCGTGCGCCAGCAGGTGGATGATGGCCAGCGCGTACGCCCCGCCACCGAGCCCGACGCCGAGGAACATGTAGCCGATCTGGCTCACCGTCGACCAGGCGAGGACCCGCTTGATGTCGTCCTTGGCCGCGCCGATGATGCAGCCCATCAGCAGGGTGAGCGCACCGACGCTGACCACCACGGTCTGGAGCGTGTGGTCGGCGGAGAAGATCGGGTTGGACCGGGCGATCAGGTAGACGCCCGCGGTCACCATGGTCGCGGCGTGGATCAGGGCGGAGACCGGGGTGGGGCCCTCCATCGCGTCCGGCAACCAGGCCTGGAGCGGGAACTGACCGGACTTGCCGGCCGCGCCGAGCAGGAGCAGCAACCCCATCGCCAGTACGGTGCCGCCGGCCAGACTGCCGGCGTCGATGCCGCCGATCACCCCGTTGAAGACCTCGTTGTACTGGGTGGTGCCGAAGCTGGCGAACATGATGAAGATCGCGATCGCCAGGCCGGCGTCGCCGACCCGGTTCATCAGGAACGCCTTCTTACCGGCGGTGGCGGCGGACGGCCGCCCGTACCAGAAGGAGATCAGCAGGTACGACGCCAGACCGACGCCCTCCCAGCCGAAGTAGAGCATCACGTAGTTGTTGCCGAGCACGAGCATCAGCATCGCGGCGACGAACAGGTTGAAGTACGCGAAGAACCGGCGCCGGCCCGGGTCGTGCTCCATGTAACCGACCGCGTACACGTGGATCAGGAAACCCACGCCGGTGATCAGCAGCACGAAGACCCCGGACAGCGGGTCGAAGAGCAGGCCGAAGTCGACCTTGAAATTGCCGACCGAGATGAACTCCCAGAGGCTGCTCTCGACGGACTTGTTGTCCAGGCCGCGCAGCTGGAAGAAATAGGTCAGGCCAAGTACGAAGGCGGCACCGACACTCGCCACCCCCAGCCAGTGACCCCACCGGTCGGCCCGCCGGCCGAGCAGCAGGAGGATCGCCGCGCTGGCCAGCGGGATGGCCACCAGCAGCCACACGCTGCTCAGTAGCCCCGTGGCCTGGGCGTACTCCACAGTCTCTTCCACTCCAGGGCCCCTTTAGTACTTCAGCAGGTTGGCGTCGTCGACGCTCGCGGAGCGTCGAGTCCGGAAGATCGACATGATGATCGCGAGCCCGACCACAACCTCGGCCGCGGCGACCACCATCACGAAGAACGCCATGATCTGGCCGTTGAGGTCGCCGTTGATCCGACTGAAGGTGACCAGTGCCAGGTTGGCGGCGTTGAGCATCAGCTCGACGCACATGAACAGCACGATCGCGTTGCGTCGGATCAGCACCCCGACCGCGCCGATGGTGAACAACACCGTGGCGAGGACCAGGTAGTAGTCAGGACTCATTTCTCGGTCCCCTTCAGCGCGGTCTCCGACGCGGACAACTCCCGCGTCGGGAGGATCTCGGGCACGCTGCGCTCGCTGAGCGTTCCGTCCGGCAGAAGGCCGGGGGTGGCGACCGAGCTTGAGGTGGCGAAGACACCGGGGCCGGGCTTCGGGCCGGGGTAGTTACCCGGAGCGAAGCGGGCCTTCATGGTCGCCACCTGGTCCATCCGCTCGCCCTTGCGCCGCTCGACGTGAGCCAGCACCATCGCCCCGACCGCCGCGGTGATCAGCAGCGCCGAGGTGATCTCGAAGGCGAAGACGTACTTGGTGAACAGCAGCGCGGCGATGCCCTGGACGTTGCCGTCGGCGTTCGCCTCGTCCAGCCCGACCACTGTCGTGCCGTGTACGGCCCGGTAGACCCCGGTCGCCACCAGCGCGGCGAAGCCGAGGCCGAGGGCGATCGCGGCGACCCGCTGGCCGCGCAGCGTCTCGATCAGCGAGTCCGAGGCGTCCCGGCCGACCAGCATCAGCACGAACAGGAACAGCATCATGATCGCGCCGGTGTAGACGATGATCTGCACCATGCCGATGAACGGCCCGGCCTGGAGCACGTAGAACACGCCCAGGCAGAGCATGGTCAGCACCAGCCAGAGCGCCGAGTGCACGGCGTTGCGGGCCGCGACCATGCCGATCCCGCCGATCAGGGCGAGCGGGGCGAGGATCCAGAAGGTCACCGCCTCGCCGGTGGAGACGTCACCGGCCGCGGCGAGCACCGTCTGCGTCGTCATCACTTGTCTCCAGTCGCGCCGGAGCCGTCCACCGTGCCGGTTTCGGACCAGGGCGCCCGTTCGGCGCCGGCCGACGTACCCGGGTTGGTCAGCGCACCGACGTAGTAGTCCTTCTCGGTGTCCCCGAGCCGCATCGGGTGCGGCGGCTGCTCCATGCCCGGCAGCAGCGGCGCGAGCAGTTGTTCCTTGGTGAAGATCAGGTCCTGCCGGTTGTCCCGCGCCAACTCGTACTCGTTGCTCATGGTCAACGAGCGGGTCGGGCAGGCCTCGATACAGAGCCCGCAGAAGATGCACCGGGCGTAGTTGATCTGGTAGGTGCTGGCGTACCGCTCACCGGGCGAGAAGCGCTGCTCCTCGGTGTTGTCGCCACCCTCCACGTAGATCGCGTCCGCCGGGCAGGCCCAGGCGCACAGCTCGCAGCCGATGCACTTCTCCAGCCCGTCCGGGTGCCGGTTGAGGATGTGCCGCCCGTGGTAGCGGGGAGCGGAGACCGGTGGCTTGAACGGGTAGTCGGTGGTGACCACCTTCTTGAACATGTGCGAGAAGGTGACCCCGAAACCCTTGAACGTGCCCGAGATCGCGCCCACGTCACACCTCCTTCTCGTCCGCGCCGGCAACAACGTTGGCCGGCTCCCGCTCGGCGACCGCGCGCTTGAGCCGCGGACTCGGCGGGACCTGCAGGTCCATCGGGGGCAGCGGGAAGCTGCCGGTGGGCCGGTTACGCACCTGCTGTTGCAGGGTCTCGGTCGGCTCCGGCTTGCGGCTCGGCCAGAAGAGCACGATCAGCAGCAGGACCAGCAGCACCACACCGAAGATGATCCAGCGGTCGGTCGCACCACGGCCGTCGACCGAGCGGATGCCGGCCAGCGCCAGGATCCAGACCAGGTTGATCGGCAGCAGCACCTTCCAGCCGAACCGCATGAACTGGTCGTACCGCAGCCGGGGCAGCGTGCCACGCAGCCAGACGAAGACGAAGACCAGCAGGATCACCTTGACCATGAACCAGAGCAGCGGCCACCAACCGGAGTTGGCCCCGTCCCAGAAGGTGATCGGCCACGGCGCCCGCCAGCCGCCCAGGAAGAGCGTGACGGTCACCGCCGACATGCTCACCATGGCGACGTACTCGGAGAGCATGAAGAGCGCGAACTTCAGCGAGCTGTACTCGGTCATGAAGCCGGCGACCAGCTCCGACTCCGCCTCGGGCAGGTCGAACGGCGCCCGGTTGGTCTCGCCGACCACGGCGATGAAGAAGATGATGAAGCTCGGGAAGAGCAGCAGCGCGTACCAGCTCGGCGCGGTCGGGTGCCAGCCGAAGATGTCCCAGCTCGCCGCCGAGTTGCCGGCCTGGGCGGCGACGATCCCGCTGGTCGACATGGTGCCGGCGCTCATGAAGACGGCGACGATGGAGAGCCCCATCGCCACCTCGTACGAGATCATCTGGGCGCTGGACCGGAGACCGCCGAGCAGCGGGTACGTCGAGCCGGAGGCCCAGCCACCGAGCACGATGCCGTAGACGCCCATCGCGGAGCAGGCCAGGATCACCAGGACGGCTACCGGCACGTCGGTGACCTGCAACGGCGTCCGCTCACCGAAGATGCTGACCATCGGTCCGAACGGGACGACCGACAGCACCGTCACCGCGCTGATCACCGAGATGGTCGGCGCGAAGAAGAACACCACCTTGTCCGACGCCTTCGGCAGGATGTCCTCCTTGAAGGCCATCTTGAGACCGTCGGCGAGGGTCTGCAGCAGACCGAAGGGGCCCACCTGGTTCGGGCCCGGACGCACCTGCATCCGGCCGACGACCCGGCGCTCGAACCAGACCCCGAGCAGGGTGGCGAGCACCGCGAAGACGAAGGCGAGGACAATCTTGAGCAGCACCAGCCACCAGGTGTCCTTGCCGAAGTCGGCAAGGGTGGGATCCTGGGCCAGATAGTCGAGCCTCACTGTGCACCTCTTCCACTGCCTGTGGACAGCCGGACGATCGCGCCGGAGGTGGCGCCGAGGCTGCGCCGGACCGTCGAGCCGGGCGAGTTGGTCGGCAGCCAGACCACCCCGTCGGGCATGTCGGTGATCTCCAGCGGCAGGGTCAGCGCGCCCCGGTCGGTGCCGACCGTGACGGCGTCGCCGTCGACCGCGCCGAGCGCCTCGGCAGCGGCCTTGCCGAGCCGGACCACCGGCGGGCGGGCGGTGCCGCCGAGCTGCGCGTCGCCCTCGGTCAGGGTGCCCAGGTCGATCAGGTGGTGCCAGGTGGCGAGCACCGCCTCGTCCGCGCCGACCGTCGCCGGTGCGGCCGGCTCGACCGCCGGGCTGGCCGGGCGCTGCGCCCGGGTCACCGGCAGTCCGCCCAGCTCGCGGCGGATGCTGTTGACATCGCCCGCACCGAGGGTGACCCCGAGCTGCGCGGCGAGCGCGTCGAGCACCCGGGCGTCGGTCATCGCGGTGGTGTCGAGCACGGCGTCGAAGGTGCGCAGCCGGCCCTCCCAGTCGAGGAAGCTACCGGCCTTCTCGACCACCGGGGCGACCGGGAAGACCACGTCGGCGCGGCGGGTGACCGGTCCGCCCTTGATCTCCAGGCTGATCAGGAACTGCACCTTCTCCAGGGCTTCCTCGGCCAGTCGCGGGTCGGCCAGGTCGGCCGGGTCGACCCCGGCCACCACCAGCGCGCCGATCTTGTCGGCGGCGACCGCGGCGATGATCTGGTCGGTGTCCCGACCGGTCTGGCTGGGGATGACCCCGGCGGCCACGTCCCAGGAGCCGGCCAGTTCGGCCCGCGCGCCGGGGTCGCTCACCGGGCGTCCGCCGGGAAGCAGGTTGGGCAGGCAGCCGGCGTCGACCGCGCCCCGGTCGCCCGCTCGCCGCGGCACCCAGGCCAGCTTCGCACCGGTACGCTCGGCGACCGCCGCGGCGGCGGAGAGCCCGCCCGGTACGGAGGCGAGCCGCTCGCCGACGAACAGGATCGCGCCCGGCTGGCTCAGCGCCTCGGCGACCGTGTCGTGCTCGGCCAGCACCTGCGCCTCCTCACCCGGTACCACCCGGGCGAGCTTGGCGCCGAGCTTCTCCAGCCCACGGGTGGCGAACGGCGCCAGCGCGTAGACCTTGAGGCCCTTCTTCTGGTACGCCTTACGCAGCCGCAGGAAGAGGATCGGGCACTCCTCCTCCGGCTCCAGCCCGGCCAGCACCACCGTCGGCGCCGCCTCGATGTCGGCGTACGTCACGTCGGTCACGCCGGCCACGTTGCTCGCCAGGAACTGGGTCTCCTCGGCGGAGACCGGGCGGGCCCGGAAGTCGATGTCGTTGGTGTTCAGCGCCACCCGGGCGAACTTCGCGTACGCGTACGCGTCCTCGACCGTGAGCCGGCCGCCGGTGAGCACGCCGATGCCGTACGCGCCGTCACGGGCCAGCCGCAGCCCCTCGGCGGCGAAGGCGAACGCCTCGCTCCAGGAGGCTTCCCGCAGTTCACCGGTTTTCGCGTCCCGGATCAGCGGGTTGGTGAGCCGTTCGGTGGCGGTGCTGTAGCGGAAGCCCCAGCGGCCCTTGTCGCAGTTCCACTCCTCGTTCACCGCGGCGTCGTCGCCGGCCAGCCGGCGCTGCACCTTGCCGCGGCGGTGGTCGGTGCGCTGGGCGCAGCCGGCGGAGCAGTGCTCGCACACGCTCGGGGTGGAGACCAGGTCGAACGGGCGGGCCCGGAACCGGTACTGGGCTCCGGTCAGCGCGCCGACCGGGCAGATCTGCACCGTGTTGCCGGAGAAGTACGAGTTGAACGGGACGTCACCGGCACCGCCGGAGTCGCGGCCGCTGCCGTCGCCCTCGCCGCCGTAGACCTCGTCCCGGTAGACGTTGATCTGCTCGCCGGAGGAGCGGTCCATCAGGTCGATGAACTTGTCCCCGGCGATCTCCTCGGAGAACCGGGTGCAGCGCTGGCAGAGCACGCAGCGCTCGCGGTCGAGCAGCACCTGGGAGGAGATGTTGATCGGCTTCTCGTATTCCCGCTTGGTCTCGTGGAAGCGGGTCTCGGGGCGGCCGGTCGACATCGCCTGGTTCTGGAGCGGGCACTCGCCGCCCTTGTCACACATCGGGCAGTCCAGCGGGTGGTTGACCAGGAGCAGCTCCATGATCCCCTCCTGCGCCTTCTTGGCGACCGGGGAGGTGAGCTGGGTCTTGACCACCATGCCCTGGGCGACCGTCTGGGTGCACGAGGCGACCGGCTTGCGCTGGCCCTCCACGTCGACCAGACACTGCCGGCACGCCCCGGCGGGCGCGAGCAGCGGGTGGTCGCAGAACCGGGGGATCTCGATGCCGAGCGTCTCGGCGGCCCGGATGAGCAGCGTGCCCTTGGGCGCGGTCACCTCGATGCCGTCGATGGTCAGCGTCACCGTCTCCACCGGCGCGACGGCACCGGCCGGGTTGACAGCCTTCAGGTCGGTCATCAGTGCGCCCCCACCAACTGCTTGTCCGACAGCTTCGGCGCGGTGCGCCCCTCGATGTAGTCGAGGTAGTCCTGCTTGAAGTACTGCAGGGACGAGGTCACCGGGCTGGTCGCGCCGTCGCCCAGACCGCAGAACGAGCGGCCGAGGATGTTGTCACAGGTGTCGAGCAGGGTGTCCAGGTCCTCCTGGGTGCCCGCTCCGGAGAGGATCCGGCGGTAGACCCGGACCATCCAGTAGTTGCCCTCCCGGCACGGGGTGCACTTGCCGCACGACTCGTGGTGGTAGAACTCCAGCCACCGGTAGGTCGCGTAGACCGGGCAGTCCTGGTCGGAGAAGATCTGCGTGGCGGTGGTGCCGAGGATCGAACCGGCGGCCGCCACTCCCTCGAAGTCCAGCGGCACGTCGATGTGCTCCGCCGCGAGCAGCGGCGTCGACGAGCCACCCGGGGTCCAGAACCGGAGCTGATGACCGGGGAGCATGCCGCCGGCCAGCTCGATCAGCTCGCGCAGGGTGATGCCGAGACCGGCCTCGTACTGGCCGGGGTTGACCACCCGACCGGAGAGCGAGTAGATCATCGGGCCGGACGACTTCTCCGTACCCATGCTCTTCCACCAGTCGGCCCCGCCGAGCACGATGTACGGCACGCTGGCGATGGTGCCGACGTTGTTGACCACGGTCGGCGCCGCGTAGAGGCCGTGCGTGGCCGGGAACGGCGGGCGCAGCCGGGGCTGGCCCCGGAAGCCCTCAAGCGAGTCGAGCAGTGCCGTTTCCTCGCCGCAGATGTACGCCCCGGCACCGCTGTGCACCACCAGTTCCAGGTCGAACCCGGTGCCGAGGATGTTGGTGCCGAGGTAGCCGGCGCGCTTCGCCTCGGCGACCGCGTTGCGCAGCCGCCGGGCGGCGTGCACCGCCTCGCCCCGGATGTAGATGTAGGCACGGCTGGCCCGGATCGCGTACGACGCGATGATCACGCCCTCGATCAGCGAGTGCGGATCGTGGGTCATCAGTGGCAGGTCCTTGCAGGTGCCGGGCTCGCCCTCGTCCGCGTTGACCACCAGGTAGTGCGGCTTGCCGTCACCCTGCGGGATGAAGCCCCACTTGAGTCCGGTGGGGAAGCCGGCACCGCCGCGCCCCCGCAGACCCGAGTCCTTGATGAGCTGGATCAGGTCGTCCGGGTGGGCGGCGAGCGCCTTGCGCATCGCGGCGTAACCGTCGAGCTTCTGGTAGACGTCGAGTTTCCAGGCGTCCGGCGAGAGCCAGCGCTTGGTCAGCACCGGAGTCAGCTTCGCCAGCGTCTCCGGCCGAGGCGTACTCATGATTGAGCCTCCTTCAACGAACGCTGCTGCTGCTCGGCGTCGTCACCGGCCGGCTTGCCATCGCTGGCCGGCTTGTTGGTGGCGGCGCCGGCCTCGGCGGCGGCCTGGGCGTCCGCCGGTACCGGCGGTTCGCCGTCGACCGGGGTGGCGACCCCCGGCGCGTCCGGTGCCGGCGTCTTCGCGTCCGGCGCGCGGGTCTCCGCGGTACGCAACTGCGGCGACTTCTGGTCCGGTGCCGGCAGATCCGGCGCGGTGGTGCCGGTGGCGGCGGCCGGCCGGGTGGTGGCCGGGGCCGGTGCGGCCGCGGCCTTCGTGCTCTTGATCGGGGTGTTCGGGTCGAAGCCCGGCACCGAGATGCCGTGCTGCTCGGCCAGCCGCAGCCCGCGCAGTGTCGCGTCACCGGCCGGTCCGTCGGCCACCGCGCCCTCGCGCTCGTCGGCGAAGCCGGCGAGTTGCAGCGACATCTCCTTGAGCGTGCAGAGCCGGGCCCCACGGGTCGGCATCGGCCGGTTCCCGGCGCGCAGCTCGTTGACCACGCCGACCGCGCTGTCCGGGTCGACCTTGTCGAAGAAGTCGTAGTTGACCGTCATCACCGGGCCGTAGTCGCACGCTGCCAGGCACTCGGCGTGTTCCAGGGTGATCGTGCCGTCGGCGGTGGTCTCGTCGTGCCCGACACCGAGGTGCTCGGAGAGGGCGTCGTAGACCTTCTGCCCACCGAGCACGTTGCACATCGTGTTGGTGCAGACGCTGACCAGGTAGTCCCCGGTCGGCCGGCGCTTGTACATCGTGTAGAAGGTCGCCACCGCGCCGACCTGCGCCTTGTTCAGGCCGAGGACCTCGGCGCAGAACGACACGCCGGCCGGGGATACGTAACCCTCCTCGGACTGGACCAGGTGCAGCAGCGGCAGCAGCGCCGAGCGGGACCGGTCGGCCGGGTAGCGGGCGATGATCTCCCGCGCCCGCCCGTACGTCTCTTCACTGAAGGCCACTAGCGATCACACCCACCCATCACCGGATCCAGAGAGGCACCGCCCGCGATCACGTCCGCGATCAGACCACCCTCGGCCATCGCCGGGATGGCCTGCAGGTTGACGAAGCTCGGCTCGCGGTAGTGCACCCGGTAGGGCCGGGTCCCGCCGTCCGAGACCGCGTGTACGCCCAGCTCGCCGCGGGGCGCCTCGATCGCGACGTAGACCTGGCCCGGCGGCACCCGGAAGCCCTCGGTGACGAGCTTGAAGTGGTGGATCAGCGACTCCATCGACTGACCCATGATCTTCGCCACGTGTTCGAGGGAGTTGCCCATGCCGTCGACGCCGATGGCCAGCTGCGCCGGCCAGGCGATCTTCTTGTCGGCCACCATGATGGGGCCGGGCCGGAGCCGGTCCAGCGCCTGCTCGACCAGCTTGAGCGACTCGCGGATCTCGCCGAGCCGGACCTGGTAGCGACCCCACACGTCGGCGTCGGTCGAGGTCGGCACGTCGAACTCGTACGTCTCGTAGCCGCAGTACGGCATCGTCTTGCGCAGGTCCCAGGGCAGTCCGGCCGAGCGGAGCACCGGACCGGTGACGCCGAGCGCGACACAACCGGTCACGTCGAGCACGGCCACGTTCTTGGTCCGCTCGATCCAGATCGGCTGCCCGGAGAGCAGGTCCTCGTACTCCTTGAGCCGCTGCGGCATCATCTTCAGGAACTCGCGGATCTTGACGATCGCCGCGTCCGGCACGTCCTGGGCGACACCGCCGGGGCGGACGTACGCCATGTTCATCCGCAAACCGGTGATCATCTCGAAGATGTCGAGAATGTACTCACGCTCGCGGAAGCCGTACAGCATGATGGAGATGGCACCGAGTTCCAGCCCGGTGGTGCCGAGCCAGACCAGGTGCGAGGCGATCCGGTTCAGCTCCATCATGAGCACCCGGATGGTGGTCGCCCGCTCGGTGATCTGGTCGGTGATGCCGAGCAGCTTCTCCACCGCCAGGCTGTACGCCGTCTCGTTGAAGATCGGAGCCAGGTAGTCCATGCGGGTCACGAAGGTCGAGCCCTGTACCCAGTTGCGGTACTCCAGGCTCTTCTCGATGCCGGTGTGCAGGTAACCGACGACGGTGCGGGCCTCGCGGACCGTCTCGCCCTCAAGCTCCAGCACCAGCCGCAGCACGCCGTGCGTGGACGGGTGCTGCGGACCCATGTTGACCACGATCCGCTCGTCGGCGATCGGGTCGTGGCCGGCCACCACGGTGTCCCAGTCGCCACCGGTGACGGTGAAGACCCGGCCCTCGGTGGTCTCGCGCTCAGCCGCGTATCCGGGAGTGGTCATTACTGGTAACTCCTCCGCTTGTCGGGCGGTGGGATCTCGGCGCCCTTGTACTCGACCGGCACGCCACCGAGCGGGTAGTCCTTGCGCTGGGGGTGTCCCTCCCAGTCGTCCGGCATGAGGATCCTGGTCAGGGCGGGGTGCCCGTCGAAGATCACGCCGAACATGTCGTACGCCTCGCGCTCCTGCCAGTCGGCCGTCGGGTAGGTCGACGTGATGCTGGGCAGGTGCGGTTCCTCGGCCGTCACGGCGACCTCCAGCCGGATCCGCCGCCGGTAGGTCATCGAGGTCAGCTCGTAGACGATGTGCAGCCGGCGGTCGTCGGTGCCGAGGTAGTCGACGCCGGAGACCGAGGAGCAGAGCTCGAACCGGAGCGCCCGGTCGTCGCGGAGCACCTGGCAGACCTCGGCGATCCGCTCCGACCGTACGTGCAGGGTCAGCTCGCCCCGGTCGACCACGATCTTCTCGATCGCGTCGGCGAACGCCGGGTACGCCTCTTCGAGCGCGTCCCGTACCTCGTCGAAGTAGCCGCCGTACGGGCGCGGGCTGTCGACCAGGCCGACGTGCCGGCGGACCAGGCCACCGAAGCCGGAGGTGTCGCCCGAGCCGTGGATGCCGAACATGCCCTGCCCGGCCGGGCTGGCCGGCGGGTGTTCGGCGGGGGCACCGCTGGTCGCACCGACCGGCGGCGCGGCCACCGGTACGCCGTTACCGGGCTTGTCACTGGGCGTGGTCACGGCTTGACACCCCCGGTGATGTGGTTCTGTGCGTTCATCCAGTTCTCGATCCGGAGCTGTTCCTCGCGGCCCTCGCGAACCGCCTGCGTCCACTCGGCCCGCCGGGCCTTGTCGGACCGGTACGACGACGGCATCGAGCCGTACGGCACCACCGGCACGTCACCACGGGCGATGCGGGCCTCAAGCATCTTGCGGCCGTTCGGACCGAGCGGCTCGTGCATGATCTTCTCGCGGAGCTTCAGGATCGCGTCGATCAGCATCTCCGGCCGGGGCGGGCAGCCGGGCAGGTACATGTCGACCGGGACGATGTGGTCGACGCCCTGCACGATGGCGTAGTTGTTGAACATGCCGCCGCTGCTGGCGCAGACGCCCATCGACAGCACCCAGCGGGGCTCGGCCATCTGGTCGTAGATCTGGCGCAGCACCGGGGCCATCTTCTGGCTGACCCGGCCGGCCACGATCATCAGGTCGGCCTGGCGCGGCGAGGCCCGGAAGACCTCCATGCCCCAGCGGCCCATGTCGTAGTGCGGGCCGCCGGCCGCCATCATCTCGATGGCGCAGCAGGCGAGGCCGAAGGTCGCGCCCCAGACCGACGACTTGCGGGACCAGTTGACCAGCTTCTCCACCGAGGTGAGCAGGACACCGGCGGGGAGCTTCTCTTCGATACCCATCTGACGTCCTCCCTCAGTCCCAGTCCAGGCCGCCGCGCCGCCAGACATAGGCGTACGCGACGAAGACCGCGACGATGAACAGCACCATCTCCACGAAGCCGAAGATGGGCAGCGAGTCGAACACGACCGCCCACGGGAAGAGGAAGATGATCTCGATATCGAAGATGATGAAGAGCATCGCGGTCAGGTAGAACTTGATCGGGAACCGACCGCCGCCCGGAGGCTGCGGGCTCGGCTCGATGCCGCACTCGTACGCCTCGAGCTTGGCCTTGTTGTAACGCAGCGGACCGGCGAACCGCGCGGCGCCGACGGAGAACAGCGCGAACGCCGCGGCGAGGGCCATGAGCCCGATGATGGGTACGTAAGGCGAGAGCGACATCTCTTCTCCTGCTCGTCCTTCCCTGCCCTCGGTTAACGAAATTCACACTATTCACAGCCCATCGGGCACCTTCGCCCGGGGGCCGCCGCTCACACCGCTGGTGCCACCTTGGTCATCGCGTTGATCACCCGGTCCATCGCGTCCCCGCCGCGCGGGTCGGTCAGGTTGGCCAGCAGCTTCAGGACAAACCGCATCAGGGTCGGGTGCGGCATGCCGTGCTTGGTGGCGATCCGCATGATCTGCGGATTGCCGATCAGCTTCACGAAGATCCCGCCGAGCCGGTAGTAACCGCCGTAGCGAGCCTTCAGCTCGGCCGGGTAGCCGGCCAGTGCCCGCTCCCGGTCCGGCCCCTCGGCACGGGCCAGCGCCTGCACGATGATCTCGGCGGCAAGCTCGCCGGACTCCATCGCGTACGCGATGCCCTCGCCGTTGAACGGGTTGACCATGCCCCCGGAGTCGCCGACCAGCAGCACACCCCGGGTGTAGTGCGGCACCCGGTTGAAACCCATCGGCAGCGCGGCACCGAGGATCGGGCCCTCCGCGTTGGTCTCGTCGGTCATCCCCCACTCGGGCGGAGTGTTGGCCAGCCAGTCGGTGAGCATCCGGCGGTAGTTGGTCTTGCCGAACGCCGACGAGGAGTTCAGTACGCCGAGCCCGACGTTGACCCGACCGTCCCCCATGCCGAAGATCCAGCCGTAGCCGGGGAGCAGATTGTCGCCGGAGTCCCGGCTGCGCAGCTCCAGCCACGACTCCAGGTAGTTGTCGTCGTGCTTGGCCGGTGACTTGTAGTAGCGGCGTACCGCCACACCGATCGGTCGGTCCTCGCGCTTGGCGAGCCCCATCGCGAGCGGCAGCCGCCCGGAGACGCCGTCGCCGGCCACGACCAGGGGCGCGTGGAAGGTCACCGGCTCCTTGCCCGGTCCCGCCTCGCCGCTGACCCCGATCGCCCGGCCGGTCGCGTCCAGCACCGGGGCGGTGACGTTGACGCCGGTACGCAGCTCGGCGCCGGCACCCACCGCCTGCTTGGCGAGGATGTCGTCGAAGTCGAGCCGGGTCCGGACCAGGCCGTAGTTGGGGAAACTCGCCAGATGGGGCCAGTCGAGCTCCAGCCGCATCCCGCCGCCGATCACCCGCAGGCCACGGTTGTGCAGCCAGCCGGCCTCCGGCGAGGTGTCGATGCCGAGCTTGACGAGCTGCTTGACCGCGCGCGGGGTGAGGCCGTCGCCGCACACCTTCTCGCGCGGGAACTCGGTCTTCTCCAGCAGCAACACCCGCAGCCCGTGCCGGGCCAGGTGGTATGCGGTGGTCGAACCACCCGGTCCGGCGCCGACGACGATGACGTCCGCGTCGTACTCGACCGTGGCCATCAGCGCCTCCTTCCCGAGGTGCTCGTGAAATGCTTCACAAGCTAGTTCGGGAGGAGTCTAAGACCGCGTTAAGGGTGCCAGCGGGTTAGGTGAACCTAAGTTACCGAGGTGGGGACGGTGAGCCCCGTACGGTGGCAGCGCGGCCGGCTCAACCCGACCCGGTGGGGCGTTCCTCCGACCCCGCCGCCTCCAGATCGGACAGTGTCACCGGGGGCTCGTCGCCCCTCGTCAACCGGTTGGCCGGCGGCCCGTCCGCACTCGCCGACGCGTCCGACTCCGCCTCCTCGTCGCCGGCCGGCAGATCGACCGGCGCGTTCTCGTACCCGTCGGGCAGATCGACCGGCGGCTCCGCCGGTCCCGCCATCGCCCCGTCCGGCGCACCGGCGCGATCCGCGATCGACCCGCCACCGGTCCGGTCGGCGTTCGACCCGTCACCGGCGCCGGGCGCCGCACCCGGAGCGTCGGCCGGCCGGTCGAGTCGGTCGGCCGACCGACCCTGGCCGGGAGTGTCGGACAAACCCCGGCCGGGAGTGTCGGGCCTGCCGTGCGGCAACTGCTCGCGCAGCGCGCCGCCGGCCGCCCGGTCGAGCGCGCTGAGCACCTCGGCGACCACCTGCCGCACGCCGGCCGGGTCCGCGTCGGCAGCCAACTGCCGGATCTGCGCGATCAGTTCGGCCGCGTCCGTGTCGGCCGGCGCGCCGTGCTCCGCCGCCGCCGACCAGTCATCGCCGTTCGGCTGCCGATATGCCCCCGCCATGCGGGCAGCGTACCGCCCAAGACGTCCCGAAAAGGACGAAACGCGAGAAGTTGCCCACTCGGACCCGATCGGCTCGCTTACTCGCGTACGGCGCGGTGCAGGGCCACGATGCCGCCGGTCAGGTTGCGCCAGCCCACCCGCCCCCAGCCCGAGGCGGCGATCCGCGCGGCCAGCCCGGCCTGGTCCGGCCAGGCCCGGATCGACTCCGCCAGATAGACGTACGCGTCCGGGTTGCTCGACACCGTCCGCGCCACCGCCGGCAGGGACCGCATCAGGTACGACAGGTAGACGGTACGGAAGACCGGGTTCGTCGGCGTACTGAACTCGCAGACGACCAGCCGGCCACCCGGACGGGTCACCCGGGCCATCTCGCGCAGCGCCGCCTCGCTGTCGACCACGTTACGCAGGGCCAGCGAGATCGTCACCGCGTCGAAGGAACGGTCCGGGAACGGCAGCCGCAGGGCGTCACCGGCGAGCAGCGGCACGTACGGGCGGGTCCGCCGGCCGGCCTGCAACATCCCGATGGAGAGGTCGAGTCCGACGGCGTACGCGCCCGAGTGGGCGAGTTCCTCGGTGGAGACACCGGTGCCGGCGCCCACGTCGAGTACCCGTTCACCGGGGCGCAGGCCGAGGGCGGCGCGGGTGGCCCGGCGCCAGCCCCGGTCCTGCCCGAACGAGACGATGGTGTTGGTCAGGTCATACCGGGACGCCACGCCGTCGAACATCGCCGCCACCTCGTGCGGCTGCTTGTCCAGGCTGGCGCGCTGTCCGTGTGGGGTACGGGTCACGCCGCACCACTCTGCCACCCACCAGCCCTCCCCCTCCCCGCACCCCACACCCGCCCCGCACTGCACGCGCCGCACCCGCCCCGCCCCCGCGCGCCTCTTGTAGAGAAAGAGTCGCTATCCGCGACGGAATACCCACTCTTTCTCTACAAGAGGGCGGATCTTGGGGTGGGGGTGGGGGTGGGGCGGCGGCGGGTGAGGAGGAGCAGGGTGGTGCCGGTGGTCAGGGTTCCGAGGGCGAGGGTGGTGAGGAGGGGGGTGGGCGGGCCGGTCAGGGGGAGGTCGGCGGGGGCGCCGGCGGCGGTGCCGGTGCGGGTGGCGGTGGAGATGATGAAGCGGTCGGAGTCGTCGGTGCCGTCGAGGCGGGTGGCGACCAGGCCGATGATGTCCTCGGGCAGGTCCGCCACGGGCGGCAGTTGACCGGCCAGCAGGGGTTCGACGTCGAGCCGACCACCGGCCAGCCGGGCCGGCGCGGGTGCGGACGACTCCACCCGTACCGAGTGGCGGAATCGTAGCGCCGAGTAGTCGCGGTCGTGCGGGTCGCGGTCGGCCCGCGCGGCGACCAGTGACAACTCGGGGTACGCGCAGGTGGCGTTCCGCCGCCCGATGTCGTACGTGCACCCCGGCCGGTCCCCGGCGAACGTCACGTGGACCGGCAGCCCAACGGTCACCACCATCCCACTGACCGGCTCCGTTCCGTGGTTGCCGATCTCGAACCGCAGGTCGCCGACGCTTCCGGGCAGGGCCGGGGTGATGGTCCCGGTCGGATCCGCCGGCCCGTCCCAGGCGCGGGCGTAGAGGTCGGGGGCGCCCTCGGCGAACCCGATCGGGGAGGTCACCGAGTCGTTCGCCGGGACCGGGTCGATACCGGCGTGCGAGACCCGTACGGTCAGCTCACCGACCGTGCCCATGCCGTGCGCCGAGCGGACGATGGTGCTGTTCAGCCGGGCCGACCGGCCGGGGGCGAGATCCGGCAGGCCGCACTCGCCGTCGACCGTCACCTCCAGCGACGGCGCCGAGGTGGGTGGGCCCGGTACGGGGCTGGTGACCGGCGGTGGGCAGAAGGCGACGCTGCGCGGGTTGATGACCTCGCTGTCGACCCGGCCGGTGTAGTGCAGCCGGACGCCCCGCGCGGTGGCGCTGCCCCGGTTGGTCACGGTCGCGGTGGCGACCTGCCGCGAGGTCCGGTTGGTCAATGTGGTGCCGTCGAGGGAGACGGTGAGGTCGACGCCGTGGTCGGATGGTGACAGGGCGACGCCGGGGGTCGCCCTGGCCCCCTCGGCCGGCCCGGTGCCGGCCGATGGCAGTGCGGCGAACACCGGCGCGCCGACGGCCGGCCCGGCTACCAGGAGCAGGGTCGCGCAGGCCGAAGCGGCAAGGAAAAGGTGTGTTCGCATGACTGCGTACTGTAGTCAAATACCCGACGCGACGCGCCTGACCAATCGCGTTTCACCTGGGAAAACGTAAATTTGGCAGTGGATACGGTACGGGCGGGGTGCTGAGCACCCCGCCCGTACCGCCGTGCGTTATGTGGACGGCCCCGCTGGGCCGATGGAGTACGACATCAGCCACCGGCGCGGTCGACACGATCGCGGCGGAGGGCAGGAAGTCTGGATGTCGTCCCGCGAACGCGGGCGCTACGACGGACGTTAGCGATCTCCACCGACCCCCCGCTACCCCAGTGATACATCCGTTATGACCTGCGGCCCTACCGGAGGAGAGTCCAGCCGACCGGCGTGGTCGCGCCAGCCGTCCGGCTACTTCGCCTCGACCAACGGCAGCTGCTTGCCGACTCCTCCGCCGGGCAGTGCGATCGAGGAGAAGTGCGACACCACACGGTCGTCGTGCGGGTCCTCGGCGGGCGTACGGTGCACCGCCAGGTGCCGGTAGAGGGTGTCCCGCTGGGCCGGGATGCGGCCGGCGGAGCGGATCATCCAGATCAGGTCCTGGAGGTTGGACCGGTGCCGGGCACCGGCGGAGGAGATGACGTTCTCCTCCAACATGATCGAACCCAGGTCGTCGACCCCCATGTGCAGGGCGAGCTGCCCCGCTTCCTTGCCCGTGGTCAGCCAGGACGCCTGAAGGTGCGGCACGGTCTCGAAGAAGAGCCGGGCCACCGCGATCAGCCGCAGGTACTCCAGGGTGGTCGCCTGGGTACGCCCCTTGAGGTGGTTGTTCTCCGGCTGGTACGTCCACGGGATGAACGACCGGAACCCGCCCGTACGGTCCTGCACGTCGCGGATCATCCGCATGTGCTCGATCCGCTCGGCGTTGGTCTCGCCGGTGCCCATCATCATCGTCGCGGTCGACTCGATCCCCTGGCGGTGGGCGAGTTCCATCACCTCCAGCCAGCGCTGCCCGGACTCCTTGAGCGGGGCGATCGCCTTGCGTGGGCGGTCCGGCAGCATCTCGGCGCCGGCGCCGGCGATCGAGTCCAGCCCGGCCACCTTGATCCGGCGGATCGCCTCGTCGAGGGTGACACCGGACACCTTCGCCATGTGCAGGATCTCACTCGGTCCGATCGAGTGGATCACGAGCTGCGGGTAGGCGGCCTTGACCGAGGAGAAGAGTTCCTCGTAGTACTCCACGCCGTAGTCGGGGTGGTGGCCGCCCTGGAGCATCACCTGGGTCGCGCCCAGCTCGACCGCCTCGCCGCAGCGGCGCAGGATCTCCTCGGTCGGGTGGGTCCAGCCCTCGGCGTGCTTCGGCGCCCGGTAGAACGCGCAGAACTTGCACGCGGTCACGCAGACGTTGGTGTAGTTGATGTTGCGATCGATCAGGTACGTGACGATGTTGTCCGGGTACCGACGGCGGCGTACCGCGTCGGCTGCCTCACCGAGGGCGTGGAATGGCGCCTCGGTGTAGAGCAGCAGCGCCTCCTCGGGCGTGATCCGCCCGCCGTCGGCACCGCGCTGGAGAATGTCGTGGATCTCGCTGCTCCCAGTCACAGCTCCGAGCGTACGTGGCCGACCCGGACAGCCGCCCGGATGGTGCCGCCGACCGGCGTCGATCACACCCGAGGACACCCGGCCCACCCGCACCCGCACCCGGTGGAGCCGAGTTGTACGCAGCATGGGCGCAGCCAGCAGCAGGTCAGCGGAGATCGGGCAGCGGGCCGGAGGCGGCATCCGGCGACGGACCGGCAGGCTGCTGAGGCGAGATGCCGGGCTCGGGGTGCTGCGGCGACATGTCGGGATCGGGGTGCTTCTCGGGGTCGGTGTGGTGCTCCGGCTGCTGTTCATGATCGCGTACCGGCCCGCGTTCTGGTTCCACGGCGACAGCGGGGTCTACCTCAACCTGGCCGGGTCGACACCGGCACCGCACCCGACCCGGCCGCTCGGCTATCCGGCACTGCTCAAGCTGCTCTCGCCGGCGGGGACGCACCTGGCCGTGGTGGCCGTCCAGCACCTGCTCAGCCTCCTGCTCGCGCTCGCCGTCTACCTCCTGCTGCACCGCCGGGGACTGTCCCGGCGGCTCTGCTGCCTCGCCGCGGCGCCGCTGCTGTTCGACTCGCTCGTCCTGACCACGGGCCACTACCTGTTGCCGGACATGCTCTTCACGGTGCTCTTCGCCGCTGCCGTCGTACTGCTGCTCGGGCCCGGCACGCCGGGGCACCCGGCGGTGATCGGCTCCGGTCTGCTGATCGCGGCGGCCTGGATCACCAAACCGACCGCGCTCCCGGTGGCCCTGCTGCTCGGGCTCTACCTGCTGGTCCGCCGGGTCGGCTGGCGCCGGCTGGTCGGCTACGCGCTCGGCTTCACGGTGCCGTACGTCGGGCTGCTCGTCTGGATCGGCGACCGGCAGAGCGTGTACGGCACCCAGAGCGGCACCGCCCTGTACGGCCGCGCCGCGATCATCGCCGACTGCGACCGGCTCCGGTTGACCGACCGGGAGCGGGTCGCCTGTCCGGACCAGCCGCTGGGGCAGCGCTGGGACCGGGCCGACGCGTTCTTCTGGCGCCGCCCGGCCCGGCTCAACGACGTGTACACCGAAGCCGGCGCGGATCGGCTGGTCGACTTCGCGGTGACGGTGATCCGACAGCAGCCGCTGGACTACCTCCGGATCGTCGGCAGGGAGAGCGCGGCGCACTTCGTACCGGGGCTCTACCTGGGGCCGATGAACGAGTGCCTGCGCGAGCGCCTGGTCCCGCCGGCCGCGTTCCGGGGCACGCAACGGCTGCCGGACCGCTGCCCACCCGCCCAGGGCTCCGCCAACTTCGGCGGCGGCGCGACCTGGCCGGGCACCGCGCCGGAGGGCACGGCCCTGACCACGGGACTGCACCGGTACGGCGAACTGCTCCGGGTGGTGCCGATCGTGCTGCTGGTCGGCGTACTGCTCACGCTGGCGGCACTGGTCGTGCGTCGCCGCCGGGTCGACGGCCGGATCCGGCTCGATCTGGTGCTGTTGCTGCTCGCCGGACCGGGCCTGACCGTGCTCACCGTCGCCGTCGGCATGTACGAGCCGAGGTACGCGCTACCGGCGCTGCCGCTGTCGGCCATCGCGGCGGCGCTGGCCTGGCACGGGCTGACCAACCGACCGGCGGCCACACCCCCGGTCGCCATCCCGGCCAGCCGCGAACCGGAGCCCCGAAACCACCTGAGCGCCGCCGTTTCCGGGTAGCCCGACCCGGGACCCACCCTCAACGCGGGAGGACGGCTCGCAGGGCGACGTCGACGGAGGCCTGGAGTTCTTCGCGGCTGGCACCGGCCGCGGCGTGTACCGCGTGGCCCTCGCTGAGCGCCATCACGAATCGCGCCAGCGAGCGGGCCTCGACACCGTCCGGGAGGTCCCCTTCCCGCGCCGCCCGGGACAGCCGTTCCACGAGCGCGGACTCGGTGGCGGCCCGGCCGGCGGCCAGGACCTCGGAGATCCGGGCGTTCTCGGGCGAGCAGGCCAGGCCGCCCTGGACGGAGAGGCAACCCGCAGGGTGATCGTCGGCGGTGAGGCCGTCGGCACTGGAGCGCAGGAAGGCCTCTATGGCGGCGTACGCCGTGGGTTGTTCCATCGCGGCGCGGGCCTTGGCCACCTGGGTCTCGTGGTAGCGGTCGAAGGCGCGGCGGAACAGTTGCTCCTTGCTGCCGAACGTGGAGTAGAGGCTGGGCCGGTTGATGCCCATCGCGCCGGTGAGGGCGCTGAGCGACGCTCCCTCGTAGCCGTGCCGCCAGAAGACCTCCGTGGCCCGGTCGAGGACCGTCTCCTCGTCGAAGGCCCGCGGTCGTCCGGCGGTCTGCGTCTCGGTGCCCATGGACCCAGCCTACCGCTCGGTACAAATCGCGACCCGGCCACCAACCGTTCGGTACAAAATCTGCTACGGTGGCCCGCAACCGATCGGTACAAAAACTGGCCGGCCCCGCCCGACCGCATCCCCGGAGGAGACACATGACCGTCACCCTCATCACCGGCGCCAACAAGGGCCTCGGTTTCGAGACCGCCAAACAGCTCCTCGAACTGGGCCACACGGTCTACGTCGGCGCACGCGACGTCGAGCGGGGCGAGAAGGCCGCAGCGACGCTGGGCGCACGATTCGTGCAGCTCGACGTCACCGACGACGCGTCGGTGAGCGACGCGTTGGCCAGCATCGAATCGGCCGAGGGTCGACTCGACGTCCTGGTGAACAACGCGGGCGTGCTCGGAGTCGGACCCGTCGACGGAACGACGGCCCTGCGGGTGTTCGACACCAACGTGGTCGGGATCGTCCGCGTCACCGAGGCGGCGCTGCCGCTGCTGCGGAAGTCCTCGAATCCCACGGTCGTCACCGTGTCGAGCAGCATGGGATCTTTCTGGGCGGTGACGAATCCCGACCGGCCGGAGTTCAGTCTGTCGGCCACGCTCTACTCGGCGTCCAAGTCGGCGGCCACCATGCTCACCGTCCAGTACGCCAAGTCCCAGCCGGGCATCAGGTTCAACGCGATCGAGCCCGGCTACACCGCCACCGACATGATGGCCGCCATCGGGGGCGGACGGCCACCGGCGGAAAGCGCCAAGACCATCGTGCGGTTGGCCACGCTCGGCGCGGACGGCCCGACGGGGACATTCCAGGACGAACTCGGCACGTTGGGCTGGTGAGGGCAGGGCGCCACCGGTCGGTCAAGACCGCACTGCCCGAAGATCCGTCAGGCGTCGTAGTCGACCACAAGGGTGTCGCCGACCGGGCTGGACTGGCAGGTGAGCACGTAACCGGCGGCCACCTCGTCCGGCTCCAGGGCGTAGTTGCGGGCCATCGTCACCGCACCGGTGACGACCTTCGCCCGGCAGGTGGAGCAGACCCCGCCCTTGCACGCGTACGGCAGCTCGCCGCGTACCTTGAGGGCCGCGTCGAGCACCCGTTCGGTGCGGCCCATCCGGAACGACGACGCCCGCCCGTCGAGCATGATGGTGACGTCGGTGCCGGCGGTGTCCGCCGTGGTCGGCCGGACCGGCGCCACCGGCGGCTCGTCGACGTGGAACAACTCCGTGTGTACGGCGTCGCCGGGCACACCCCGCCCGGCGAGCACCTCACGGGCGTCGGTGACCATCCCGTACGGGCCGCAGAGGAACCACTCGTCGATCCGCTCGGCCGGCACCAGGTGCGTGAGTAGCCGGGTCAACCGGTCGGCGTCGACCCGGCCGGAGAGCAGGGCCGACTCGCCGGGCTCGCGGGAGAGCACGTGGATCAGGTGCAGCCGGGCCGGGTAGCGGTCCTTCAGGTCGGCCAGTTCCTCGGTGAACATGACACTGCGGGCGTTGCGGTTGCCGTACACCAGGGTGAAGGTGCTGGCCGGTTCGACGGCCAGGGCGGTCGCGACCAGCGCGAGCACCGGGGTGATGCCGGAGCCGGCGACCACCGCGCCGTAGTGCCGGGTCCGGTCCGGCCGGAACCCGGAGCTGAACTGGCCCAGCGGCGGCATCACCTCGACCGCGTCGCCGGCCCGCAGCAGCCGACCGGCGAAGGCGGAGAACGCGCCGCCGGGGATCTCCCGGACGCCGATCCGCAGCCGGCCGTGGTCGGCCAGCTCCGCCGGGGTCGAGCAGATCGAGTACGACCGGCGCACCTCCGCCCCGGTCAGCTCGTCGGTACGGCGCACGGTGAGGTGCTGACCGGCCCGGAAGGCGAAGGTGTCGCGCAGTTCGGCCGGAACGGCGAAGGTGACCGCCACCGAGTCGTCGGTGAGCCGGTCCACGGCGAGAACCGGCAACAGGTGGAAGACCGGCCGACGGCGGACCGGTCGGGTGATCGTCACGCTGCTCATAACGCCTTCATCTGGTCGAACGGTTCACGGCAGGCGCGGCAGCGCCAGAGCGCCTTGCAGGCGGTGGAGCCGAACCGGCTGACCTGCTCGGTGTCCGCCGAGTCGCAGCGCGGACAGCGTACGGTCAGCCGCACCGCCACCGGGCCGGGTCGCCGGTCCGCCGGTCCGGGCGGGGCGATGCCCGCCTCGGCGAGCTTGGCCCGGCCGGCGGCGCTCACCCAGTCGGTGCTCCAGGCCGGGGCGTACACGGTCGTCACCTCGGAGTCCGGGTACCCGGCGGTGCGCAGGGCGGCCCGGATGTCGGCCCGGATCACGTCCATCGCCGGGCAGCCGGTGTAGGTGGGGGTGATGGTGACGGTGACCCGGCCGGTTTCCGGGTCCCGGTCGACCCCGCGCAGGATGCCCAGGTCGTCGATGGTCAGGATCCGGATCTCCGGATCGACCACCGCGGCGACCGCCTCCCGTGGGCTCACCATCGTGTCCGGCCTCACCAACGCGCGCCGGGGTGGGCGCGGTGCAGCACCTGCATCTCGGCCAGCAGGTAGGACAGGTGCTCGGTGTGCACCCCGGTCCGGCCACCGCCCGGTGCCCAGCCGTCGGCCGGGCGGACCAGCGTCGCCTCGGTCAGCACCGCGTCCACCGTGGCCAGGAAGGCCGGGCGCAGGGTGGCCGGGTCGACCGGCGCGTCCGGGTCGGCCACGAACAGCTCGTGCGTGTACGGCCACACCTGGTCGACCGCCGCCTGCATCCGCCGGTGCGACTCCTCGGTGCCGTCACCGAGCCGCACCGTCCACAGTGAACTGTGGTCGAGGTGGTACGCCGTCTCCTTGCGGGCCTTGTCCGCGATCGCGGCCAGCCGTTCGTCGGCACAGCCGGCCAGCGCCGTGTAGAGCGGAAGCTGGTACGCGGCGAGGAAGAGCAGCTTCGCCATGGTCACGCCGAAGTCGCCGTTGGGCAGCTCGACCAGCAGGCAGTTGCGGTACTGCCGGTCGTCGCGCAGGTACGCCAACGCGTCCTCGTCCCGGCCGGCGCCCTCCACCTCCCCCGCGTACGACAGCAGCAGGCGGGCCGCGCCGAGCTGGTCGAGCGCGATGTTGGCCAGGGCGACGTCCTCTTCCATCTCCGGTGCGGCGGCGGCCCACTCACCGAGCCGCTGGGCGGCGATGAGGGCGTCGTCACCGAGCCCGAGCAGGTGTTCCACGGAGACGGTCACAGGTGGGCCACCCCGTCCGGCACCTCGTAGAAGGTCGGATGACGGTAGATCTTGTCCGCCGCCGGGTCAAAGAAGGCGTCCTTCTCGTCCGGGCTGGACGCGGTGATCGCGCTCGCCGGCACCACCCAGATGGAGACACCCTCCTGGCGCCGGGTGTAGAGATCCCGGGCGTTGCGCAGGGCCATCTCGGCGTCGGGTGCGTGCAGGCTGCCGACGTGGGTGTGGGACAGCCCTCGCCTGGCGCGTACGAACACCTCCCACAGTGGCGACTGTTCGGTCACTGGGCCGGCTCCATGGTGCGGGCGGCGGCGGTGCGCTTGGCGGCGTACGCGGTGGCTGCCTCGCGTACCCAGGCACCGTCGGAGTGTGCCTTGCGACGGTGGTCGATCCGCTGGCGGTTGCACGGCCCGTCGCCCTTGATCACTCGCATCAGCTCCGCGTAGTCCGGCTGGGTGTAGTCGTGCGCCTGGCGCTGCTCGTTCCACCGCAGGTCGGGGTCGGGCAGCCGCAGGCCGAGGATGGCGGCCTGCTGGACGCACATGTCGACGAAGCGCTGGCGCAGCTCGTCGTTGGAGAAACGCTTGATCTTCCAGGCCATCGACTGGGCGGAGTGCGTGGAGTCGGTGTCCGGCGGGCCGAACATCGCCAGCGACGGGTACCACCAGCGGTCGATCGCGTCCTGCGCCATCGCCTGCTGTTGCGGGGTGCCGTGGGCCAGGGTGTGCAGGATCTCGTAGCCCTGCCGCTGGTGGAACGACTCCTCCTTGCAGACCCTGATCATGGCGCGGGCGTACGGACCGTACGAGCACCGGCACAGGGGCACCTGGTTGACGATCGCCGCGCCGTCGACCAGCCACCCGATGGCGCCGACGTCGGCCCAGGTCAGGGTGGGGTAGTTGAAGATCGAGCTGTACTTCTGCCGACCTTCGAGCAGCATGTCGACCAGCTCGTCGCGGCTGATCCCGAGCGTCTCGGCGGCGGCGTAGAGGTAGAGACCGTGCCCGGCCTCGTCCTGCACCTTGGCCAGCAGGATCGCCTTGCGTTTGAGCGAGGGCGCCCGGCTGATCCAGTTGCCCTCCGGCTGCATCCCGATGATCTCGGAGTGGGCATGCTGGGCGATCTGCCGGATGAGCGTCTTCCGGTAGGAGTCGGGCATCCAGTCTCGCGGCTCGATCTTCTGGTCCGCCTCGATCACGGCCGTGAAGTAGTCGCCTAGATCACTTTCGCCTGCCCCGGCCAGGTCGACGGCGGCCCGGGGGCGCGCCTGGAGGGCCGCGGCACGCAGTGCCGCCTCGGCCGCCTCAACCTGGTCGATCAGGCCGCCGGTCGGCTCGTCGGACGCGTCGGGGAAGTCATTGCCGTACACCCGTCCAGTGTTACAGCTCAGAGATGACTAAGCCAGAGGGTGTCACAAGAAATCAGCTCGACCACGGTAAGTAGCGGTACGCCTACATACCGTCGTAAATGCTTCCAAATTGGACAAATGATCCCGATCACAGAGTGTGATCGGCCAAGATTGCATTGCCACATAAGGGCTTATTTCGGTTCTCTTTACGAAAACTTGATGGCTTCCTGATCTGGCACATCGAGCCCCGCCACGTAAGCTTTCATCGGTCGGCCTGCCATATTCCCCGGCAGCCCGCGACCGCGTCGCCGCCCCGCAGTGGTCGGCCGGCACAGGATAACCAGCGCGAACCCAAACCCAGAGCGAAGATCGACATCCCAAGCGCAGCACGCCCCGGTCCCCCCGGGCCCCGACTTTCTTGGAGCTCTACCCCCATGCGCCCACGCCTGATCATGGTGCTCGCCATCGCGGCCATCGTCGCCGGCGGCGTCCTGCTGGTGCCGGCCGCGTACGCCCAGTTCGAGGGCGACGATTCGACCGCAGCCGGACCGGGCTCGGAATCCGCGCAGGGCGCGGCGGCGGCCAAGCTCGCCGCCCCGGCGCCGCCGACGCTCGCGGCCGCACCGGTCTCCGTGCAGGTCGACAAGGGGTTCTTCTCCTGGGCGCTGCTCGACCGCGAGACCGGCAAGATCTCCGGCGCGCCCAACCTGACCGCGACCAACAGCACCGAATCGATGATCAAGGTCTGGCTGGTCTCGGACTACCTGCGCCGGCTCGGTGACAAGCAGCCCCCGGCATCCCGGTTGAAGCAGGCCAGCGCCGCACTGATCAACAGTGACGACGACGCGGCCGAGGCGCTGTACCAGGCCGGCGGCGGCAAGCCGGTGATCGACCGCCTGATCGACCTGTGCAAGCTGACCGAAACCGAACCGGTCATCCCACCCGGCGCCAAGACCGTGTGGTGGAGCTACACCAGGATCTCGGCCGAGGACGCGGTCCGGATGGGCGAGTGCGTCAAGAACGGCACCGCCGCCGGCCCGAAGTGGACCACCTGGGTGCTGGACGAGATGACCAAGGTCACCGGCAGCACCGCCGCCAAGGACCAGCAGCTCACCAGGGGTGGCGGGCGCTGGGGCATCATCGACGGCCTGCCGCAGGCGATCACCGACCAGGGTCCGGTCGCGATCAAGAACGGCTGGACGATGATCTACGCGGACGGGTTGTGGCACGTCAACTGCCTCGCCGTCGCGGACAAGTGGGTGCTGGCCGTACTGCTGCGCTATCCGCAGAAGCAGGGCCTCGACTACGGCGCGGACGTCTGCTCCAGCGTCGCCACCCAACTGGTCACCGTGCAGCCGGGCGCCGCGCTCAAGGTGCCCGTACCGATCGGCAACACTGCCGTACGCGCCGGTGGGGCCTCCTGATGGCGGGCACCCGACGGGCCAGCCGCAACGGCGCCGACATGACCCCGCTGCGGATCGCGATCATCACGGGCGTACTCCTGGTGCTGGTCCTGGCCGCGCTCCGGCTGCTGCCGGGGTCGCCGCTGGCGGCGAAGGCGGCCGGTGAGTGGGGCGAACCCGACCGGTCCGCCGGGGCCCCCGCGCACACCGGCGACCAGGCGGCCAGCCGGTCGGGCCGGTCGACGCCCAGCGCGACCCCGACCCCGGAACTGCCGCCGCTGCCGGTCCGCGCGGCCGACGTCACCATCGACGCCAAGGGCTGGTGGGCCTGGTCGATGCAGGACACCCGGACCGGTGAGATCGTCGGCTCGGAGAACATGACCGAGACCAGCACCACCGCCTCGCTGATCAAGTCGTGGATCGGGGCGGACTTCCTGCGCCGGTCGGCCGAGGCCGACCGGAAGCCGACCGACGCGCAACTCCAGCAGGTCCGGGTGATGATCCGGGACAGCGACAACACCGCCGCCGAGTCGCTGTACAACACCGTCGGCCGGGCCGCCTCGATCCAGCGGCTGATCAGCACCTGCAAGCTCACCGACAGCAGCGCGGCCAGCGGCGGCGGCTGGAGCCGTACCGAACTCTCCCCGCGCGACATCACCCGGCTCGCGGCCTGCATCGCCGACGGTCGGGCCGCCGGCCCCACCTGGACCAAGTGGCTGCTGGACGAGATGCGGGCGGTCCGCGGCGTCGGCGACTTCGGCATCCGCAAGGCGTTCCCGGCCGCCGTGCAGAAGACGATCGCGATCAAGAACGGTTGGGTCGACCGACAGGCCGAGCAGGAGTACCACGTGAGCTGCCTGGCCATCGGCGACGGCTGGACCATGGGCGTGATGACCAAGTACCCGATCGGCCTCGGCTACACGTACGGCGCCAAGATCTGCCAGCAGGTGGCCGAACAGCTCCGCGCCGACTGACGCGTCGGCGCGGCCGGTGTCAACGGTCGGTGCGGCCGCTGGCTGGCTGGGTCAGCCGGCGAAGAAGGCCGGTCCGTCCGGCGGCAGGACCGGGGTGGCACCGATCTCGGCCGCCCGCCGGGCGAACTCCCGCAGGCCGCCGACCTGGCGCTCGCCGAGGGAGAAGTCGAGCACCCGGAAGTACGACGCCAGCGTCGCCGCGTCGAACGACTCCCACCGGGCCGCCGCCTCGGCCACCTCGTCCAGCTCAGACAGGCACAGGTCGCGGGACCGCAGGAACGCCTCGTGCACGTCCTTGACCAGTCCCGGGTGCGCCGCGGCGAAGTCGCGCCGGACCGCCCAGACGGCGAAGACCATCGGCAGGCCGGTCCAGTCCCGCCACGCCTGCCCGAGGTCGGTGACCTCCAGCCCCCGACCCGGTGCCTCGTACAGGGCGCGGAGCGCGACGTCGCCGATCAACACCCCGGCATCGGCTTCGAGCAGCATCTGGGTCAGATCCGGCGGGCAGCTGAAGTAGTCGGGTCGTACGCCGTACCGGTCGGCGAGCAGCATCTGGGCCAGCAGCACCCCGGTACGCGAGGTCGAGCCGAGCGCCACCCTCGCCCCGTCGAGATCGGGCAGCGGGCGGGTGGAGACGACGTTGACCGAGAGCACCGGCCCGTCGCTGCCGACCGCGAGGTCCGGCAGGAGCAGCAGCTCGTCGGAGTGCCGCAGGTATTCGACCAGCGTGATCGGGCCGATGTCGAGGTCACCGGCGACCAGGGCGGCGCTGAGCCGCTCGGGCGAGTCCTTGTGCAGGTCGACGTCGAGCAGGGCGCCGGAGCGCATCAGCCCCCAGTAGATCGGCAGACAGTTGAGGAACTGGATGTGCCCGACCCGTGGTCTCTGAAGATCACCCATGATTTCCACCGTATACCGACGCTTCGGACACCCGCTCATCCAGTCACCGAAGAAGTGTCCAAGCCCGCACCGGATCCGGTTGCGGCCACGGCCCCACGGTCCCGCTCCCGGCGGGTGATCCGGACCACCGGTACGGCCAGCCCGAGCACCACCACCAGCCCGGCCAGCCCGAGCCCGGCGACCAGCGGCCGGATCGGCACCCGGTCGGCGAGTACGCCACCGGCGAGGTAGCCGGCCATGCTGGCGCCCTGGATCGCGCCGCCGAGGGTGGCGAAGGCGCGTCCGAGGACCGCCTCCGGCACCCTGTTGCCGACCACCACCCCGGCGAACACGTTCTCGCCCCCGTTGAACGCCCCGCCGACCACCCAGAGCGGGATCAGCCACCCGACCGTGCCGACCACCGCCGCCACCGGCAGGACCAGGCAGGTCGCGCCGAGCAGCAGCAGGATCCCGCCGACCAGGGCGGCGTCGTCGCGGGCGCGGCGGGCCAGCCGGGCGCAGAGCCAGGCACCGGCGAGCAGTCCCACCATCCAGGCGGCCTCGACCACCCCGTACATGGTCTCGGAGGCGGCGAGCGTCTCGCGGACGAAGAAGACGGCGACGACGTTGATCGCACCGACCACCCCGATCACGGCGGCGACCGAGACGACCATCGTCCGCAGCAGCGGGTCCCGCCAGATCGACCAACCTCCGTCGACGGCGCGGTCCGCCGGGACCGGTACGCCGGCCGTTGTCCGGCCACCCCGACGGGTACGCAGGAGCAGCCCGGCCGCCACCAGTGCGCCGTAGCTGGCGGCGTCGACGAGCAGTGGCACGGTGGTGCCGAACTGGCCGACCAGCAGGCCGGCGAGCGCCGGTCCGACCAGGGCGCCGACTGTGCCGGCGGTCTGGTTGATCGCACCGGCCCGGGGCAGGTCCGCGCGCCCGACCATGGCGGGGATGAGCGCGGAGAGGACCGGTTGGGTGACCGCCAGTCCGCAGGAGAGCAGAAAGACCAGCCCGATGACCACCAGCGGCTGGCTGACCAGGGCGAGCGTCACGCAGATGGCGGCCTGGCCGACTCCGGCCCAGATCAGCAGCGTACGGCTGTCCACCCGGTCGGCGAGTCGGCCGGTGACCGGGGCGAGCAGCACCAGCGGCAGGGTCGAGGCGAGGAGCAGGGCGGCGACGGCGAGCCCACCGGCACCGGCGGACTGGAGGGTGAGTACGAGCGTGGTGGCGGCGAGGAAGTCACCGCAGACCGAGATGCCCTTGGCGGTGGCGGCGAGGTACACGTCCCGCCACTGCCCGCCCGACCGTACGGCGGGACCACGGACCGGAGCAGACGTGAAGGACATCTTTCGAAAATAATCCTTCACATCTGTTCGGCACAAGTGCCCGCCACCCTCACTCCATCGGCAACGCCCAGTAGTTGGCCGCCACCGGACGCGCCCCCGCCGGTGGATCGGCCTGCCGGTGCCGCCGCCGGTACGGCTCCAGCAGATCCAGCACAGCCGCGTTCAGCCGGGTCAACTCCTCGGCGGTGAGCAGCAGCACGGTGCCGTTCATGATCGCGGCGTCGTACCACTGCTTCGGCTCTTCGTGCGAGCGGAGGAACCAGTCGCGGATCCGCTCGAAGTCCCGCGCCGCAAATGCCTCCACCAGCGACAACTCGGCCGCGCGGGACTCCGGCGAGGCGCCCTGCCCGGCGTCGACCTTGAACGAGGGCTGCGCGGTCCGCCACAGCCGCTCCCGTGCGTCACCCCGGCTCGGCGCCTGCTCCACCAACCCGAACCGGGCCAGCTCGCGCAGGTGGTAACTGGTCGCGCTCGGCGACAGCCCGGCGACCTCGGCGCATTCGGTCGCGGTGACCGCCCGCCCGGTCGACCCGAGGTGCTCCATGATCGCAATCCGGGCCGGATGGGCGAGTGCCCGCATCACCCTCGGGTCACTGACCGTCGTCCACCGCGGCTCGGCACGCTCCTCGCTCATGCAACCATGATTCCGCCCCCGGCGTGGCCAGCGCTAATCCGACCACCGGTGGTCGACGACACCGGGTGGTGCGGACCCGCAGGCGTACGTCCGTCGGTTCCGCAGCAGCCGAGCGGCGTATATCGGTGGAACGGTCGGTCCGGGGCGCGTACCGTGGTTGACCGCCTGACGGCCGAGGTGAACACGCACCGCAGCGGACGTCGTCGCGCCGGGTGCCGGCCATCCGCCCCGGACACGCGAGCGAGCAGCAGATGATTCCGAGGAAGTCAGCATGCCCGCACCCGACCTGGACACCGAACTGCACGGCGAACGCGCCCACCTGGACGCCTCCCGTGCCGCACTGCACCGGATGCGCGAGCATGCCGAAGCCCTCTTCAGCACCGGCGCGAACGTCGCCGGGGACTCGTACACCGCCGAAATGCTCGGCCGGACGCTTTCCCGGCGGGTCGCCGAACTCGCCGACGACCCGACCACCCCGCTCTTCTTCGGCCGGCTCACCTTCCCCGAGGTCGACTACCACATCGGCCGGCGGCACGTCACCGACAACCTCGGCGAACCCATGGTGCTCGACTGGCGGGCCCCGGTCTCCCGGTCGTTCTACCGGGCCAGCGTGCGCGACCCGCAGGGCGTCACCGTCCGACGCCGGTTCGGCTTCAGCGCCGGGGTGCTGACCAGCTTCGAGGACGAGCACCTGGACCGGGGCGAGGAACTCGGCACCGCCTCCCGGATCCTCACCGCCGAAATCGAACGCCCCCGCGTCGGCCCGATGCGCGACATCGTCGCCACCATCCAGCCCGAACAGGACGAACTGGTCCGGGCCGACCTGGAGACGTCGATCTGCGTCCAGGGGGCGCCTGGCACCGGCAAGACCGCCGTCGGGCTGCACCGGGCCGCGTACCTGCTCTACCTGCACCGGGAACGACTGCGCCGCTCCGGCGTACTGATCGTCGGGCCGAACCGGGCGTTCATGTCGTACATCGCCGCCGTACTGCCCGCCCTGGGCGAGGTCGAGGTCGCCCAGGCCACGGTCGAGGACCTGGTCACCGCCGCGACCGTACGACCCGAGGGCGCCGAGCGGCCGCGCACCATCGCCGTACGCGGCACCGACGCCCCAGCCACCGCCGCGATCAAGCACGACGCGCGGATGGCCGAGGTGCTGCACCGCGCGGTGAACGCCCACATCCGCGAACCGGAGCAGCCGATCACCGTCTCCGACGGCTCGTTCCGCTGGCGGATCGGGGTCGAGGTGCTGCGCCGGATCGTCGACGAGGCCCGCCGCGAAGGACTCCCGTACGGCACCGGCCGGGAACGGGTCCGGGCCCGCGTCGTCGGGCTCCTGCAACGACAGGCCGAGGCCCGCCGGGGCGAGTCGCCGAACGACACCTGGCTGCGCCGGATGGGCAAGACCAAGCCGGTCACCGAGTTCCTCGACGCGGCCTGGCCGGCACTCACCCCGGACGGGCTGGTCCACCACCTGCTCAGCGACCCGGACATCCTCGCCACCGCCGCCGCCGACCTGCTCACCGACACCGAACAGGCGTCGCTGATCTGGGCGAAGCCGCCCAGGACGGCCAGGGTCGCGAAGTGGAGCGCCGCCGACGCGGTCCTGATCGACGAGGCGGCCGGACTGATCGAACGGGTGGCGAGCTTCGGGCACGTGGTCGTCGACGAGGCGCAGGACCTCTCCCCGATGCAGTGCCGGGCCATCGCCCGGCGCAGCGTGCACGGCTCGATCACCCTGCTCGGCGACCTCGCCCAGGGCACCGCGCCGTGGGCCGCCACCGACTGGCGGCAGTCCCTGGCCCACCTCGGCAAGCCGGACGCCGCCGTGGTGCCGCTCACCATCGGGTTCCGGGTCCCCGCCGCCGTGGTCGCCTTCGCGAACCGGCTCCTGCCGGCGCTCGCCGTCGACGTGCCCCCGGCCGAGTCGCTGCGCCGCGACGGCGCGCTCGACCTGCGTACGGTCACCGACCTGGACGCGGCGACGGTGGCCGAGGTGCGGGCGGCGCTGGCGTACGAGGGATCGGTGGCGGTGATCGCCGCGGACGCGGCGGTCGACCGGCTGGCCGGCGCCCTCGCCGACGCCGGGATCGGCACCTCGACCGCCGACGACGTCGAGGCGCCGCAGCGGGTCACCGTGGTCCCGGCCAGCCTGGTCAAGGGCCTGGAGTACGACCACGTCATCGTCGTCGAACCGGCCCAGATCGTGGCCGCCGAGCCACGCGGGCTGCACCGGCTCTACGTGGTGCTGACCCGTGCCGTCTCCCGCCTGGCCGTGCTGCACCACGAACCACTCCCCGCCCCGCTGCGGGATCAACTCGCCGCCACGCCGTAGCGACGGTGGCGGTGCTCCGGGCCCGCTCGGGCGCGGAAATTCGGTGGCGTCCGGTCGCGCCTCGGGTTTACCTGACACCGCTTGATCCACACGGCGGCCGAACCGCCCGCTACCCCTGGGGAACCACATGATCGTTGTATCCGCCGCAACCGGCGCGCTCGGCCGGCTGGTGATCGGCTCGCTCCTGACCCGGCTGCCCACCGACCGGATCACCGCCGCCGTACGTGACCCGGAACGCGCCGCCGACCTGGCCGCGCTCGGCGTCGACGTCCGGCACGGCGACTACGACCGCCCGGACAGCCTCCGGTCGGCGTTCCACGGTGCCGACCGGCTGCTGCTGATCTCCTCCCCGGAACTGGACCCGGACCGGCGGATCCGGCAACACCTGAACGCGGTCGAGGCGGCCCGGCACAACGGCGTACGCGCCATCGCCTACACCAGCTTCCTCGGCGCCGACCGCTCCGGCGACGGCATGAACGCGGCGCACCACGCCACCGAGCGGTCCATCATGGACAGTGGATTGGCCTGGACGATGCTGCGCAACCCGTTCTACGGCGACGCGTTCGTCAACGCCGGCCTGCGGGTGGCGGTCGAGTCCGGTGAACTGTCCAGCGGCACGGGCGGACGTGGTCTGAACACCGCGCTCCGGCTCGACCTCGCCGAGGCCGCCGCGAACGTACTGGTCGACGACACCCACCTCGGCCACGGGTACGACCTCACCGGGCCGCTGTGGACGTACCCGCAGCTCGCCGACGCGCTGACCGAGGCCACCGGGCGGGCGGTCGAATACCGCGAGGCCACCGAACCGGTGCCCGGCCCGATGGGTTGGCTGATGGGCCTGGCCCGATCCGGTGCGCTCGAACGCCAGACCGACGATCTCCGTCGGGTCCTCGGTCGCCCACCCACCACACTGCACCAGGCAGTGACCATGGCCCTCGCCTAGCCCGGGCGGACCACTCCACCGGGCTACCGGCGGACGGCTGCGGTCTCAGCCGCGTTGGCGCAGGTAACGCAGCCCTTTCTTCAGGTAGACACGCGGGTTCGTGTCCAGGTGCCGGGCCCACTGCGGGTCCGGCTCGCCCCGCAACCAGGCGTACGTCGCCAGCGCGTAGCCGAACATCGGCTCGGTCAGGTAACCCGTACGCCGGGTCCGCCAGCCGCTGCCGTGGGTGGAGAACTCGAATGCGGCGTTGGCGCTGAACACCCCGTAGCCGAAGTAGACGGTGAGCAGGTCGGTGAGGGGTTCCGAGTCCCGCCGCTCCGGGGCGATTCGCTGCTCGCCGAGGAGCAGTACGTGCCCCAGTTCGTGGGCGATCGTCGCGACCAGTGATGTCGGGTCGCCCGCCTCGGCACTGTTGATCGAGATCACGGCCCGGTCGCCGCGGGGTTGGTAGTGACCGGCCGCACCCGACCAGGAACCGGCGAACGACGGCAGGCTGGAGAGCAGGTCGGCACCGAGGCCGTCGTCGAAGAACTCGATCTCCAGTCGGTCGGGGTCGACACCGGTCCGGCGGCAGAGCGATCGGACGACACGGTGGACGTCGGTCTCGGTTCCGGTGAAGGCGTCCGGAAAGAAGTCCGGGGTGGGCAGCACCACCGGACGGCGCAGAATCCCGGTGCCGAACTCACCGACCAGCCAGTCCAGCGAGTCCTCGATCCACTGCTGTTCCTCGGGGGTGACCGGACACCTGGCCGGGAACCACCTCACACCGCACCGCCGAACACCTTGACCAACCACACCCGTCGCATCGACCGCCTCCGATCCACCCTTGCGACAAGTGTCCTCCCCCACCACAACCCCGAAGAACAACAGAACCGGCACTCTTGTAGAGAAAGAGTGGCCACCCCGGATCGGATAGCCACTCTTTCTCTACAAAAGCCTCGTCGCGTGCGCTTCTCTGCGGCGTCGGCCGGGGAGCGTCAGGCGTTGCCGTTGATGCGAAACTTGACCTTTTCGACTTCGGAGGCCAGGCCGATCGACTCCAGGTCGTGCTCATCGATCTTTCCGTCGCCGTTGGCGTCCGGCACCTCGTCCGGGGCGTCGTCGAAGATGCCGTTGCCGTCGAGGTCCTTCACGACGGCGGTGAGGACCTCGGACTCGACGTTCGAGCCGAAGTTCTCCGCGCCGACGATCCAGTCGTCGGTGATCTGGGTGACGTGCTCCGAACGGTTGGTCACCCCGGTCAGGTTGAACAGGTTCGCCACGTTCTGTCCGGCACCGGCGACGTTGGTGGTGACGAGGACGACCAGGCCGGGCAGCCGGTCGTCCTGGCCGGGGCCGAAGGTGCCCGGGAACGGCGGGATGTTGTCGTGCCCGGCCGGACCGGTGAGCTGTGGAGCGGTGAAGCCGGCCCGCTCCAGCCCGTCCGGCCCGCCCGGGAAGTCGATGGCCAGGTTCACGATCCATCCCAGGCCGCCGACGCCGACGTTGTCGCCGTACACCGGGGTGAGGATCTCGATCGAGACCGGTTTCCCGTCACCGTCCTTGCCCCCGTCGTGCCAGTACGGCGGTCCGTCGTCCGCCGCGTTGGCGATACCGGCGCCACCGCCGGCTCCGGCACCGGCGAGTGCCAGCGCTCCGGCGACTCCGAGACCGATACGGGCCAGGATGCTCTTGCTTCGGTTGTTCGACACGGAAAACCTCCACTGCTCAGCGGGGTACTGGTTTGTACCCTTTGGCGGCGTGCGGCTACCCGTACGGGCTGCTGGTATGCCCCGCTCGGAGATGAATTTTCTTCGCCACGGGCCACAACGCGCAGCCGGGATCGGGTGGACGGAACCGGGGCGTTCCTCCCATCCGGGCCGCAACCGGCAGCCGTGAGGACGCTCTCATCGACGGCTCAGGAAGGGCTCATCAAGGAGCGGCAGGCTGCGGTTTGACCGACAAGGCAGCCGCGTCCGTACGAGTTACGCCGTCGCGGCCGTACCGAGCGAGGTTGCCGTGACTGTTTCCCTGTCCGCACCACTACTGGTCGCGTTGCTGGCGGCGGCGACCGCCGCTGCCGGCGCCGACCGGCCGTTACGCCGCCGCTTCCGCCGACCCCGGCTGATCCAGGTGCTCGCGGTCGGCGCCGCACTGGTGCTGGTACCCGCCAACATCGCCTACGGTCTGGCGAGCCGGTCCGGGGCGAGCCCGACGGCGGGCGGGACCGCCGCCGGCGTACAGGTGGCCAGCCTCGTTGTGCTGGGTGTGCTGGTCGGACTCTGCGTCGTGCTCCGGGTCACCCCGGCACCGACCCGGTTGCCCCGGCGGGTCCTTGCCATCGGGGCCCACCCGGACGACCTCGAACTCGCCTGCGGCGGCACGCTGCTGCGGCTGGTCGACTCCGGACACGAGGTGCACGTCATGGTGATGAGCCACGGCGGTCGCGGCGGCGACGGCGACGTACGGGCCGGCGAGGCCGAGTCGGCGGGCCGGTTCCTCGGCGCCACCGGGATCGAGGTGCTCGACCTGCCCGACACCCGGCTCGCCCGGCACGAGAACGAGATGGCCGAGGCGATCGAGCGAACCATCCGGCGCCACCGGCCGGACCTGGTGTTCACCCACTCCGGCAACGACCAGCACCAGGACCACCGGGCGGTGCACCTGGCCACCCTCCGGGCGGCCCGCCAACACCCGGCGGTGCTCTGCTACGAGAGCCCGTCGGTCACCGCCGAGTTCCGGCCGAGCGTCTTCGTCGACATCTCCGACCAACTCGACGCGAAGGTCTGCGCGGTCGCCACCCACCAGGATCAGCGGGCCAAGCCGTACGTCGGCGAACGGCAGGTACGCGGCCTGGCGGTGTTCCGGGGCGGCCAGGCCCGGGTGCCGCTGGCCGAGGGTTTCGAACCGGTCCGGATGACGGTGCCGCTGATCGAGGAGCAGCACTGATGCCGCGTCTGCTGGTGACCGGCGCGGCCGGTCCCGCCGGCCGGGCACTGCTGCACGCGCTCGCCGTCCGGGGAGTCCCGGTCGTCGGCGTCGACATGGCGCCCGCTGCGGTCACCGGACGAGGGCCGCAAGCGGGCGCGGGCGCGACCATGGACGGGAACGGAATCGGACGGGCCGCCGGCACCGGGCCGGACGGGATCGGACGGACACCGGACATCGGGCCGGACGGGATCGAGCGGGTGCCGGCCGCCACCGACGAGTCCTTCCTGCCGGAACTGTTGCGGATCGCGGACCGGCACGAGGTCGACCTGATCGTGCCCACGGTCACCGAGGAACTGCCGGTGCTGGCCCCGCTCGCCACCCGGCCCGGTCACCCGGCGGTGCTGGTGAGCCCGGTGTCGGCGGTGGCGATCGCCGACGACAAGTGGCAGACCGCGCAGGTGTTGGCGGCGGCCGGGGTCGCCGTACCGCGTTCGGTCCTACCGGGGGTGCTCAGCCCGGCGGCACTGCGCGGCTACCTGGGGTCGACGTACCTGAGCAAGCCGCGCCGGGGGCGGGGCGGGCGCGGCGTCCGTGTGCACGACCGGGTCGGGACGCCGCCGCCGGATCCGGGCGACGTGTTGCAGGAGTTCATTCCCGGTACGGAGTACGCCGTCGACCTGTTCGCCGACCGGCTCGGTCGGATGCGGGCGGTGGTGGTGCTCCGCAAGACCACGCTCGCCCAGGGCCGGGTCGGCAACGCGGTACGGGTGCTCCGTGAGAACTCGTCCGATCTGGCCGATGTGGCCGACCTGGCCGTGGCGGCGGTACAGGCGATCGGGGTGACCGGTCCGGCCGACCTGGACATCCGGCGGCGACGGGACGGCACCCCGGTGGTGCTGGAGGTCAACGCCCGGTTCGGTGCGCACAGCCGGCACGCGCCGGAGGTGCTCGACGCGCTGCTGGCCGGGTACCGGGCCGGGGCACTCTCGTGATCGACCTGCTCGCCACCGTGATCGTGCTGCTCAGTGTGCCGCTGCTGCTGATCGGGGTGCTGGAGCTGGCCTACTACCCGCTGGCCGTGCTCGCCGAGGTACGCCGTCGCCGGCAGCCGGTCTTCGACAGTGTGCTGCCGCTGGTGTCGGTGATCGTGCCGGCGTACAACGAGGAGCGGGTGGTGGCCAGCTGCATCGAGTCGATCATCGCGACCCGGTACCCACGCAAGGAGATCATCCTGGTCGACGACGGTTCGACCGACCGGACGCTGGCGGTGATGCGCCAGTTCACGTACCACCCGGACGTGGTGGCGCTGACCCAGCGCAACGGCGGCAAGGCCAGCGCCCTCAACCTGGGCATCCGACTGGCCCGGGGCGAGATCTGCTGCTTCGTCGACGCCGACGGGGTCTTCACCGCCGACACCATCGGCGAACTGCTGCGCGGCTTCGACAGCGCCTCGGTCGGCGGGGTCTGCGGCAACGACGAGCCGGTCAATCTCGACCGGCCACAGACCCGCCTGCTGGCACTGCTCACCCACGCCACCGCGCTGGTCCGGCGCGGATTGGCGCAGATCGGCTGCCTGACCATCGTCTCCGGCAACTGCGGCGCGTTCCGCCGCCGGGTGGTGGAGGAGGTCGGCGGCTTCGAGACCGGGACGCTCGGCGAGGACCTGGAACTGACCTGGCGGGTACGCGCCGCCGGGTACCGGATCAACTTCCAGCCCCGGGCGATGGTCTACGCCGAGGTGCCGTCGACGGTGGGCGGGCTCTGGCGGCAGCGGATCCGGTGGACCCGTGGACTGGTGCAGACCGCTCGACGTCACCGCGACCTGATCGGCAGCCGACGGCACGGCCGGCTCGGCTGGTACCTGGTCTACAACCTGGTCACCATGCTGGCGGTGCCACCGGTCCAGCTGTTCACCCTCGGACTGGTGCTGCTGCTGGCCGCGTTGGGTCGACTGCCGAGCGCGGCGACCGTACCGGCGCTGCTGCTGTGGATCGGGCTCGGAGCGGCGGCGGCACACACCCTGGTCGCGATCACCCTCGACCGGGCCTGGCGGGATCTGCGGCTGCTCTACGTCCTGCCCGCCGCCGCGATTTTCTCCGTCTTCAGCAGCGTGGTGACCGTACGGGCGCTCTGGCTGGAGGCCCGCAACGCCCCGATGCGCTGGAACAAACTCGACCGCACCGGCGTCCGCACCCGCACCGGCGTGAGCTGACCCCCTACCCCCACCCTCCAGGTCCACTCTTGTAGAGAAAAGAGTCCCTATTTCGGCGCGGGAAACCACTCTTTCTCTACAAGAGGGCCCCGGCCTGGGGGGTTTGGGTTTGTGGCGTAAAGTAGTTTGCGTGGGACTTGAGGATGACGACGAGCGGTTGCCGGCGAGTCCGGCGGAGACGTTGCTGCTGATTCGGCAGCAGCAGGCCGAGGCGGCCCGGCAGCTCAACCCCGACCCCCGGCTGATCTACTGGCCGTGGGGAATCGCCTGGCTGATCGGGTTCGGGCTGTTCTTCCTCCGGTTCGGGCCGGACGACCGGGTCTACGTCAACCTGCCCGAGTGGCTGCCGCTGACCACACTCTTCGTCCTGCTCGGCGCCGCCGGCATCCTCTCCGCGATCACCGGCGCCCGGTCGTACGGCCAGATCACCGGCGACTCGGCCCGGCGCGGCCAGTGGTACGGCATCGCCTGGCTGCTCGGCTTCGTCAGCTACGGGATGATCCTCGGCCGGGTCACCGACAGTCAGCCGGACGACCTGGCCCGACTGCTCTGGGCCGCCGCGGCGGTCGGCCTGACCGGGGTGCTGCACGTGGCCGGCGGGGCGATCTGGCTCGACCGCAACCTGTTCCGCCTCGGCATCTGGCTCAGCGTGATCAACATCGTCGGCGTGTACGTCGGACCCGGCTGGCACGCGCTGATCGTCGCGGTCGCCGGGGGCGGCGGCATGCTGCTCGGCGGAACGGTCGCCTGGCTCAACCGCCGGAAGCGGCCATGACGAGCCCACCCGAGCTCGACCCGGTGATCCACGCCCAGGCCCGGCTGCGGGTCGTGTCCACCCTGGCCACGCTCGCCGAGGGTGACCGGATCACCTTCCCCCGGTTGCAGGAGATCCTGCGGATGACCGCCGGCAACCTCTCGGTCCACCTGCGCAAACTCGAAGACGCCCAGTACGTCGAGATCACCAAGACGCACCAGGGGCGTACGCCGGCCACCCTGGTCCGGCTGAGCCGGCGCGGCCGGTTGGCCTTCGAGGAGTACACCGCAGCGCTGCGCGCCCTGCTCGACCCGCCCGAGGCAGCCACCCCCGCCAAGGAGACGACATGATCCTCGCTCGCGCCGTGAAGGCCACCCGCCGGTACGGCGACGTCACCGCACTCGACCAGGTCAGCTTCGAGGTCCGTACCGGCGAACTGGTCGGGCTGCTCGGACCGAACGGGGCCGGCAAGAGCACGCTGCTGAACCTGCTGGTCGGCGTACGCCGGGTCAGTTCCGGCCGGGTCGAACTGTTCGGCGGCGACCCGCGCGACCCCGCGCACCGACAACGCCTCGGGGTCACCCCGCAGGAGACCGGCCTGCCGCCCACACTGCGGGTCGGCGAGGTGGTCGACTTCGTCTCCGCGCACTACGCCGACCCGGTGCCGCGCGGGGAACTGCTCGACCGGTTCGGCATCACCGACCTGGCCAAACGGCAGACCGGCGGGCTCTCCGGCGGGCAGAAGCGGCGGCTCGCGGTGGCGCTGGCCTTCCTCGGCCGACCTCAGCTGGTGATCCTGGACGAGCCGACCACCGGCCTGGACGTGGAGGCCCGGCACAGCCTGTGGGCGGCCATCCGGTCCTTCCACGAAGACGGTGGGACGGTGCTGCTGAGCAGCCACTACCTGGAGGAGATCGAGGCGCTGGCGCACCGGGTGGTGGTGCTCGGCCGGGGCCGGGTGCTCGCCGACGACAGTGTCGCCGCGATCCGGGGCATCGTCGGCGTACGCCGGGTCAGCCTGGTCGCGGAGAACCTGCCGGCGCTGCCCGGTGTGCTCGGCACCGAACACACCGACGGGCGTACGCACCTGCTGACCGCCGACGCGGACCAACTGGTCCGGGACCTGGTGGCGAGCGGGGTCGGCTTCTCCGGGCTGGAGATCCGGCCCACCTCGTTGGAGGAGGCGTTCCTGACCCTGACCGCCGGCGGCGACCGTCTGGTCGGGGCCGGTACGACCGCCACCGCACCGATCACCGCCTGACGGGGGAACAGCCATGCAGCTCGCGCTCGTACATGCCAGGTACCAGCTCCTGGAGACGATCCGGATCCCGATCGCGGTGATCGGCAGCGCCTTCTTCCCGGCCGCCTCGATGCTCTTCTTCGTGGTGCCGTTCACCGGCGACGACGCGACCGGGGCCACCTTCGCCACCGCCTCGATGGTGACCTTCGCGGTGATGAGCAGCAACATCTTCCAGTACGGCATTGGGGTGGCCGAGGATCGGGCGCAGCCCTGGGACCCGTACACCCGGACCCTGCCGGCCGGGCCGGCGCCGCGCTTCGTCGGCCGGATCCTCGCGGGCCTCGCGCTGACCTTCGTCTCGCTGATCCCTGTGGTGGTGATCGCGGCGGTGGCGACCCCGGCGACGATCACGCCGGCCGGGTTCGTGCTCGCGCTCGGCGCGGTGGTCGTGGCCGCGGTGCCGTTCACCCTGCTCGGGCTGACCATCGGGTACGCGCTGCCGAGCAAGGCGGCGATCGTGGCGGCCCAGATCATCTTCTTCCCGCTCGCCTTCGGCGGTGGCCTGCTCTCCGCGCCCGGCGACGCGCCCGGTTTCATCGAGACGATCGCACCCTTCCTGCCGACCCGGGGCGCGGTCGAGCTGATGTGGGCGGCGGTGGGTGACTTCCGCCCCGACCCGACAGCGCTGGTCATGCTCGGAGTCTGGGTGGTGGTCCTGGCCCTGTCCGCCGGCTGGGCGTACCGGCGGGACGAGGGGCGCCGGTTCAGCTGACCGGTGTCCGACAGCGCACTGCCCCGCCGACCGGGGAACCGGTCGACGGGGCAGCGTCGTGAGTGGACCGTCAGGAGCTGGTGATGGTCACGTTGTCCACGCCCGCCTCGACCAGGCTGGCGGTGGAGGTGTCGGTCGCCTCCACCAGGATCCGGACCTGCTGCCCCGCGTACGGGGTGAGGTTGAGGCTGGCACTCGCCCACGAGCCGTTGCGGTTGCTCGCCGCCCCGGCCTGGGTCAGCAGTGCGGTGGTGCCGCCGTTGTGCACCACGCTGACCCGGAAGAAGTCCGCCGAGGACGAGTTGGCGCCGTGGGCGAGGTACCACGACAGGGACAGCGTCAACGTGCCGCTGCCCGGCAACGCCACCACCGGCGAAAGGGCACTGGTCGAGCCGCCGTCGAGGTCGTAGTCACCGGCGGCGGTGCCGGCGAGCGGACCGGTGGTCAGGTCGTTGCTGCCGCCCGCCGGGGCGAGCTGCTTGGCGCCGCTGGAGTTGGTCGCCTGCGAGGTGCCCCGCGCCCACGCACCGGAGGTGGCGGTGTCCGTACCGGAGGGGTTGGTGGTCCAACCGGTCGCGGTCTCGAAGGTGTCCGACCAGACCGTGGTGCCGCCACCGCCGCCGCAGTACTGCGCCTGCTTGCCGATCACCCGGTACGGGCAGTCGGCGTACTCGCTGAGGATCAGGACCGCTTCCCGGTTGCGGGAGGTCTGCGCCGGGATGACCTCGTCGGGCGGGTAGAAGCCGCCGCCGCCGGACGATCCGGGGTACATCTCGAAGGTGTACGCCCAGATCTTGTGCTGGCCCCACATCCAGTCGATGCTGTCGCCGTCGGTGATGTAGAGGTCGGAGGACTGCTCCGGGGTGTAGCCGTTGGTGGCAGCCATCTGCTGGCCGAGGGTCCGGAACGTCGCCTCCTGGTCGACGTCGAGCCCCGGTGCGGTGTTCGCCGTGGTGTAGCCGTACGGCCAGAGCACCAGCTGCGAGTACGTGTGGAAGTCGATGTTCGCCTTGAGCTGCTGCACACCGCCGACGACCCGGCTGTTGACGAAGTTGCGCAGCGCCTGGGTCTCCGGGGCGGAGAAGGCGGACGGGCCACGGTACGTCTCCGACGAGGTGCTGCCCGACGATCCGCCGCAGCAGCCCCAGTTGTAGGACCAGTTGCGGTTCAGGTCGGTGCCGACGTTCGACGAACCGGCGTTGGGCTGCCGGTTCTTCCGCCAGGACCGGTACGAACCGGTGGCGATGTCGTACTCGCTGCCGTCGGGGTTGACCGTCGGCACGATCCAGATCTCCCGGGTGTTCACGATGTTCGTGATCCGGGAGTCGGAACCGTAGTTGTCGGTGAAGAGGTTGAGCAGGTAGATCGCCATCTCGACGGTCAGGTGCTCACGGGCGTGCTGCTGGGAGTTGAACAGGATCTCCGGCTCGGCCTCGTCCGTACCGACGTTGTCCGAGATCTTGATGACGGGCAGGTCCCGACCCTCGTACGAGCTGCCGATGCTGGACTTGCGGGCGATCGTCGGGTGGTCCGAGACCACCTGGTTGATCACCGCGGTCAGTTCGGCGTAGTCGTGGTAGTTCGAGTCGGCGGGCGGGAAGGCCATCGTGCCGACCCCGTCGGTCGCGCCCCGTGCGGGCGGTGCCGGTACGGCTTCCAGGGTGAAGCCGAGCGCGGTGATCGCCTTCACCTCGGCTGCGGTCGCGGTGACGTTCAGGATGCCGTGCTCGCTGTAGTTGATCGCCACGCCGGTCTTGGCGACCGCGTTGCGGTCGTCGAGCGTACGCGGGCCGAGTACGCGGTACTCGGCGCTGGTGGCGGCGCTGATCACGCCCGGCTTCGGATCGGCGGAGACCGGGCTGGTGACGACGGCGAACAGTCCCACCGCGACGGTCGCCGTGAGGGCGATGGTTCGGCGCCGGGACGACCGACGGGGTACGGGGGTACGGAAGGGCATGCAAAACCTCCTGGGGGTGCGGAGATTCCCGCTGTACCGCACACTGCACCACCCCTTACATGGTCATATCAATATGGATCACTCTCCGTTCCATCTCAACATCATCGTCACACCGGCGAAAAGCGCCGGCCCTGTCAGATCGGATGGAAATTCTCTTCAACGGCCGACCGGCACTGATCATCGGCCCGAGCGGCGAGGGCAGCGGCGAAGCGGTTGCGGACTGTGGGCACGCTTCCCATTGGAGCGAACGACATCAACTCCGAATCACCCGCGACGGCGATGCCGGGCCCGACCTGGCGATCAGCGGCGGGCCCGGCGGTCAGCCGTCGCTCAGAGCACCTGTGGCAGGTCCCATGCCTGGTCGGCGCCGGTCACCTTGTCGATTGTCGGGCCGAGGACCGGCTTCACGATGGTCTGCTTGATCACCCAGTTGGTGGCGAGCAGCTGGTAACCGGCGGTGCTCGCGTACCGGGCGCTGGCCCAGTTCTGCACCCCGACCTTGTGAATGCTGGTGAGCTTGTACGCCCGCGCGAAGTCGCTCATCTTCTTCAGGAAGAGAGCCACCTTCTCCAGCATCCGGGCCAGCTTCGCGGCCACCGCCGCCGCCCGGGTCGCGGCGAGCGCCGACTCCACCCCGACCGCCGCACCACCGACCACCGCCGACGCCCCGGCCGTGATCCAGGCCGAGGCGAGCGCCACGATGATCGTGATGATCGCCCAGGCAATCAGCTCCCGGACGATCTGCTCGACCAGCTCCCGCGCCTGCCGGGCGCCCTCCGCCGAGCCCTCCAGCAACTCGGCGGTGGCCTCGAAATGGTCGCCGATCTCGGTCAACGACCGGTTGAGCTGGGCCATCTCGTCGTTGAACGACTCGGCCGCCGCACCCTCCCAGTAGGAGAGCAGGTCGGTCCGCGCGCCCAACTCGTCCGTCGCGTACCGGTCCAGCCGGGCCGCCGCGTCCCGCCACGCCCTCGCCTGCGCGGTCAACGCGTCCGGGTCGCCGGTCACCTGGTCGATCGGATGGGCCAGGAACTCGACGATCGGCTTGATGATCGCGTACGCGGCACCGGCCGGGGCGAGCCAGTTCTCGATCTGCTCCGCGCCACTCGGCGGCCGGGTCACGACCCTCCCCCGAGCCGCTTGCCCGCGGCCTCGTCGGTGCCCCGGTAGTTGTCCCGCATCTGGCGGAACGCCACCGCCAGCTCGCCGAACACGTCCTCGCCGGTACGCAGCACCTCCAGCCCGTCCGTGGTGCGCTGCTCGTAGACCCTCGCCACCTCCCGCGACTCCGGCAGCAGCCCGAAGCTGTCGTCGGTCACGTCGGCGTCGACCAGCAGCGAACGGGTGTTGCCGAACGCCGTACCGAGGTCCTGCATCGCCTCCGCGTACCTGGTCATCGCGTCGAGATAGACCTTCACCGGTTGTGTCATTCCCGCTCCTCCCCAGGAGTCTGTGCCGCCGGCCGGGGCGGGCCGATGGCTTCCGCCGCCCGCCGACCCGCGTCCGGCGGTCCGCCGATCAGGGCACAGACCGATCCGTCGGTGAAGACAACCAGGAACCGTCCCCGGCGGAGCACACCCGCCGGCGCCTTGATCGCCCCGACGATAGCGGTCCGGGGCGATTCGTGGACGAACGTCGCGACGTACTCCACCGGACCGAACCAGCGGTCGGTCCAACTTCCACCCTTCCGGTCGACCGTCTTCCGGTCGGCGATCAGCAACCTGGTCTCGGTGACCGCGAGGGTGGGCGAGACAGTGGTGGCGATCGCGCCGTACAGGCGCCGGGCCGGGCTGTCCTCCGGCCCGATCACCGCCCGGCCGAAGGTCGCCCGCTGCAACAGGCTTCCGGGATGGCTGCCCAGACCGAGCAGGATGCTCGGGTCGAGCAGGTTCTTCAGTTCGTCGGAGATGGAGACGTCGTCGGTCGTACCGACGTCCTTGATCAGCATCGCGGCGGTCAGCAACCGCTCCCCGGGCGCGAGGAGTGGACGCAGCGCCGGTTCGATGTGGAGCGTGTCATCCTTGGCCACCGGGCAAGAATGCCATCGGTCCGTGGGCCGTCGCTATCCTGTCCACCCTGACCCGCCGCCACCGGCCGAGAGGATCTGACGTGCCCGACATCCGCAACCTGGAGGACCTCGCCGAGTACGCCCACCAGCAGGTGGCACGGATCCAGCGGATGCAGGAGGACCTGGCGGACCAGTACGGCACCGGCGAGTCGCCGCGCGGTTACGTGCGGGCCCGTACGGGTCCCGGTGGTGCCGTGCAGGAGCTGCGGATCGAACCCGGTGCCCTGCGCCTGTCGGCGGAGGACGTGGCGGCGGAGGTGACCGCCGCGATCGGCGCCGCCCAGCGGGAGTACGCCGACCGCGCCAACAGCATCATCACGCCGGTGCTGGCGGCGGCGCCGAGCGAGGGCTCGCTGGAGAACCTGGACGCCGGCATGCGCCGGCTGGACGGTCTGATGGACGACCTGGACCGGTTGGCCCGGCGACGCGGCCTGGACGGCTGAGCCGAGGCCTCCCCTCCTCCCGCTCGGTCAGCGGGTGGTGTCCGGGTCGGTCAGCGGGTGGCGTCCGGTTCGGCCGGCGGGGTGGTCGAGCCGGCCGGCGAGGTCGGGGCCGGCTGGTCGTCACCGGAGAGCGCGGCGCGCAGCCGTGCCTTCTCCTCCTGCCGCCGCTGGACCGCACCGGCAACCTGCTCGGCCATCTCGTTACGCCAGGTCTTGAGCAGGAAGAAGGACGCCGCCGCCGAGAACACCACCGCCAGCATGAGCTTGAGGAAGATGCTCATGGGAACCGGCAGCAGCGCGGCCATGACCACCAGGAACAGCCCGATCCGGCCCAGCGTGTACTTCACGGCGGGACTCACGATTTCATCTCCGATCAACCCGTCCGGCGGACCAGCCACCGGACGCCGAAATACCAGATCAGCGTATATACCAGCGCAAACGCCCCGGCTGCCGCCGCGCCCGACACCAGCGGCGGCGCTCCGGCGGCCAGCCCGGCGGCGAGCAGCCCGGAGGTCAGCCCGACCCCGGCGCCCACCACCGCTGCCGCAGCCCTGGCCGGACCCGGCCCCCACGCCCGGTACTCCTCCAGGAAGAGCCAGGCAGGCAGAATCACCGCCAGCCAGCCGTTGGTCTTGCCGAAGTCGGCCAGGCCGATCGACTCGAACGCCCAGTCGAACGCGACCAGCGCCAGCACACCGATCACCAGGCCGGCGAGAACCAGCCCGCCCAGATCGGCCAGTCCGGTGATCCGGCCGTTGGCGTCCCGCCGGGGAAAACTGCTCTGCGCTTCGCTCATGACACGTCGAGGGTACGTGAGCTGCCCGCTCCACCGCCCCAGCGGGCGCCACCAGCCGTACTCGTACGCGCCCCCCCGTCGTTGATCATGAAGTTAACGCGGACATTTCGGGCTGGCGCCTGTGCCTAACTTCATGATCAACGACGGGAGGGCGGGTGAGAGGTGGGGCGTTGGCGTCGTCGGCCGAGCAGCCGCACTGCGGCGCCGCCGCCGACCAGCGCCGCGCCCACCACGACGAAGGCACCGACCGCCATCCCGGTACGGGGCAGGTCGCCACCGTCGCCCGGTGGATCCGTCGGGGCGGTGGTGCTCGGCGTCACGGTCGTCGGCGACGGGGTGACGGGTGTCGGCGTGACGGGAGTCTGGGTGACGGTGCCGGTTGGCTTCGGGGCGATCACCACGCCCAACTCGACCGAGGCACCGCGATCGCCGCCGGGAGCCGGCGTACCGGACGGGGTGACCACCGCGCGCACCGGCCCAAGTCCGGCGGCGTTCACCGCCGGGGTCCAGGAGGCCGTGACCGCACCGGCGGCCCCGACCAGGAAGACCAGGACCACGGCGAGCCGGCGGATGTTGCGTTCGGCCACTGTCACCACCCTCTCCGCTCGTCATTCACGGCCGATACCGGCGGTGACCCGATCGCCACGCCGGGCAGCGACCCGATCGTCGTGCCGGGCGGCGACCCATTCGCCACGCCGGGCAGCGACCCGATCGTCGTGCCGGGCGGCGACCCATTCGCCACGCCGGGCGGCGACCCGATCGTCGTGGCGGGCGGTGGGTCGGCGGGTCCGGGCGCCGAACGGCGTCGGTCGGCCGTCCCGGATGCCGGCCGGGCCATCAGGAGGCCACCGGCACGGCCCGGGGCAGCGCCGGGTCGGCGGGGAAGATATCGGCGTCGTCCCGGTCCCGCAGGCGCACCATCCGGCGCCGCCAGAACCAGCCGACCAGGGCCGCGACGAGCAGGAACAGGACACCGAGGAGGAGCCACGGTACGGCCGGCACCGACGCCGACCCGGTCAGCGCGGGAAGTGTGCCGGGACCGGCCTGCGGGTTGACGCTGACCGTGGCGGTGAGCCGACCGGCGGGAAAGACCCCCGGCAGGGTCCCGCGCAGTTCCACCTCCGAGTCGGGCAGCAGTTCCGGGATGTCGATCACCTCGCTGTTGGCCAGCCGTACGCCGAGCGGCCCGGTCACCTGGATCCGCGCCTTCCCGCTCAGCCGGGTGTTGCCCCGGTTCACGAGCCGGTACGTCACCGCGACCTCGGCCCCACCGAACGGCACCAGTGGGTTGTCGTAGTCGACGCGCACGTCGCCGATCTCGGCGAGCGGGGTGAGCGGCCCGGCGACCCGGAGGTACACCCGGGCGGCGATCCGCCGCTCGACGTCGACCCGCTGGCCGCTGGAGTCGGTCTGCGCCTCGGTGGCCGAGGCGATGATGCCGCCGATGTGGTCACCCGGCGCGGCACCGTCCGGCACCCGCAGCTGGAACGGCAGGTCGGCGCGCTTACCCACGGGCACCTTGAGCTGCCGGGTCGGCAGCGTGATCCAGGAACCGACGCCGTCCGGCGGCTGGCTGCGCGGCAGCAGGGCGAAGCCGCCGTCCACGGCGGTGAACGCGTCGGTGGGATAGAGGTCGACGGTGAGCGGCTGGTCGCTCAGGTTCGTCACCGAGATCCAGTCGGTGATCTCCTCCCTGGGCGCCAGCTCGTAGTCGAGCTGCTTGCGTCCCTTCGGACCGCTCGGGCTGGACGGGACGATGGTCCAACGGAAGCCGTCGTCCCGCGCCGCACCGGCCGCCGAGGTCGGCACGATCGAGGTCAGCAGCACCGCCGCCACGGCGAGCAGCACCGCTGCGCGGGTGGCCCGACGGGGGCGTACGGGGTGGGCGAGGGTCATGGCACAGGCTCCGAGAAGAGGTCCGGCTCCGAGAAGAGGTCCGGCTGCGAGAAGAGGTCGGGAAGAACGGCGTGTGGCGGAGGTGACGCCGGCTCTCGCCGACGGCACCTCCGCCTGGGTCACCCGAGGGGCGGACCCGACCGGTTGTCGGTCAGGCCAGCGTCAGGGTCAGGGTCGCGGTGTACTCGCCCGGCGCCACGTTGTCCGGGATCGCGAGGCGGAGGTCGGCACCGCAGGTGAACACACCCGCGTTGGTGCCGGCGACGGCCGAGCAGAGCGTGCGGGTGTCGCCGAGGGCAGCGCTGCCGCCGGCCGCGACCGCACCCGAACCGCTGGTCTTGGCGGCGTTCGGGGTCCAGGTCAGGGCGCTGTTCGAGATGGTGCTGGTGCCCTGGTTGAAGTCCCCGAGCTGGCCGGTGAGGTTCCACGCGGTTCCGGTGCCCCGCAGGTCGGTGACGGTCGCGGCCGGCAGCGCACCGGTCGCGGTGCCACCGACGGTGCCGCCGGTGAGGCTGGTGTTCGGGGCGGCCACCGCGAGGGTGAACGCGCCCGGCGCCACGTCGGCGGTGATCTCGACGTCGACCGGCGGGGTGCCGCCGGCCCGGCGGATGATCTGGTACGACACCGCCGCCGAGGTGGAGGACTTGAAGTCGGCCGAGTTGGCCGGGGTGAACACGGCGGTGTAGTTGAAGGTGCCCGCCGGAAGGGCGGTGGTGGCGAGGGTGGCGGTGCCGGCGGCGACCGGCGCGGAGCCGATGACGCTGGCGCCACGGCGGAACTCGACCGTACCGGCGACGGCGGGGGCGCCCGCCTCGGTGGCGGCGACGGTGGCGGAGAGGGTGACCTCGTCGCCCTCGGTCGCCGTGTTGCTGGCCGGGCTGATGGCCAGGGCGGTGGTGGTGTTGTAGGCCACCGCGACCCGCCAGCTGCTGCCGTTGACCACGATCGAGGTACGGAACTCGTCGGTGTGCCGGCCCAGGGTCAGGCTGTAGCACTCGACGATGACCCACCACTCACCGTTGGCCGGGGCGACGTTCCCCAGCGCCTGGGAGAACGACCGGTCCCCGGCGAAGCTCAGCGGGGCCTGGTCGAAGCCGCCGCCGCCGAGGGAACGGGCGATGTTGGCGTACTCGCCGCCCGGCCGACCGATGCGCAGCGAGGCGTTCTCGCCGAACCCGGTCGGGCAGGCCGCGCTGGTCGCGTTCGCCAGCATCGGGGTGTCGGTGACGCTGCCGCTCTGCTGCGACAGGACCACGTCACCGAGCGACGCGGCCTGGGCGGGAGCGGAGACAGCAACGAGTACGCCGGTCGTCATCGCCATGGCGGCCAGCGTGGCGCCCGCGCGAGCGAACATCCGCTTGCTCATGAATCACTTCCTCTCATTGAGGGTGATGCTCGGCTGGATCCTCTTGACCCGGCCGGCAATCAGGCTCCACAGGAGCTGTGACCCGGTAGGCAGGCCAACGTCACCGCCGGACGTGCGGAAAGCGAATTCTGGGTGCCCGTACAACGGAAAACAGAATGGCTTCGACCGGCTCGACAAATGATTTGGCGAAAGGGCGGAGCGGGCTCAGCCGAACCGGCCGTTCACGTAGTCGTGCGTACGCGGATCCTGCGGGTTGTCGAACATCGCCCCGGTCGGGCCGTGCTCGACGATCAGTCCGGGGGTGCCGTGCGAGGCCAGGAAGAACGCGCACTGGTGGGACACCCGGGCGGCCTGCTGCATGTTGTGCGTGACGATGACGATCGTCACCTCGTCGGCGAGTTCGGCGATGGTCTCCTCGATCCGCCGGGTGGAGGTCGGGTCCAGGGCGGAGCACGGCTCGTCCATCAGCAGCACCCGTGGTCGTACGGCGAGCGACCGGGCGATGCAGAGCCGCTGCTGCTGGCCGCCGGAAAGGGCTCCACCGGGCTCGCGGAGCCGGTCGCGTACCTCTTTCCAGAGCCCGGCCTTGGTGAGCGTCTCCTCCACCAGGTCGTCCCGGCCGCGCCGGGAGACCCGGGTGCCGGTCAGCCGCAGTCCGGCGATCACGTTGTCGTAGATCGACATCGCCGGGAACGGGTTCGGTTTCTGGAAGACCATGCCGACCTGACGCCGGGCGTCGGTGATCCGGCGCTCCGCCGAGTAGAGGTCGCGCCCGTCCAGCAGCACCTCCCCGGCCAGTGACGCGCTCGGCACCAGCTCGTGCATCCGGTTGAGGATGCGCAGGAAGGTCGACTTGCCGCAGCCGGAGGGCCCGATCAGCGCGGTCACCTGCCCGGCCGGCATGGTCAGTGACACCCGGTCGAGCACCTTGTGGTCACCGAACCAGGCGGAGATCGACCGGGCTTCGAGGGTGGCCAGGTCGGCGCTGCCGTAGATCGACGGGATGGCGGGGGCGGAGGGTGGCAGATCGACCAGGGTCGCGTCTTCGACTGTGGACACGGCGATCCTTTCTGTACCGGAGCAGGGGCGCTAGAGCAGGTTGGGCAGGAGACGGGCGGCCTGGTCGGCGATGGCGAGGCCCAGCGCGATCAGCAGTGGGGTGCCGACGATCCAGGCCTGCCAGCGACCCCACCGCGAGCGGAGGTACGTCAGCGCGAGCGCCGCGAGCACGATGGCCTGGCCCCAGAGCATCAGCGGGGTCCAGGCGTCCGGGTCGGTGGCCATCGCCTGTTCCGGCGGCGGCAGTGAGGCGGCGCCGAACGTGCGTTTCGGTGCCGGCGCAACCGGCGACACCAGGTCCGCGTCGACCCGGAGCACGTCCTGCGGCACGAACGGGTCCCCGTCGGCGGTGATCAGGGTCAACCGGCCCGCCCCGGCCGAGGGTTCCGGTGGCGCGTTGTCGCCGGGTCGGCGCAGCCCGGTCACCCGGTAGGAGTGTTCACCCTGGCCGGTGGTGACCGTGATCATGTCGCCGGGCAGCAGCAGGTCCAGGTCCCGGAACGGGCCGCCGTACGCCGCCCGGCGGCCGAGCACGAGGCTGGTGCCCGGCTGTCCGGGCAGTACGGTGTCCCGCCGGTGACCCGGACCCGACCGCAGCACCTCGCCGCTGCTGCCCTCGAAGACCACCGCCTGCAGACCGACCGCCGGGATGCGCAGTACGGCCACGGCGGAGCCCGGTTCGACCAGTCGTTCCCGCCCCGCGCCCCCGTCGGTGAAGTCCAGCCGGTTCTGCCCCACCGGTGCGGTCCCCTGGGCCAGCTCGGTGCGGAAGTCGGCGAAGGCGGTCTGCTGGTTGCGGGCGTACTGGAGTTGGGAGACCAGGGTCAGGTGGATCACCAGGCCGAGGGCGAGGCAGGCCAGGGTGCTGAGCGCCACGCCCGGCACCTGGAGGGCGAGCTTGACCGGACGCGCGGCCGGCACCTGCCCGGCCGGAGCCGGGGTCGGTGCCGGCCGGGCCGGTGGCGCCTCGGTCACGCTCATCAGTGGGCGTCCGGCCAGGCGACCGGTTGGGGCTCGGTCCGGCGCCGGCTGACCAGCATGGTGCCGCCGCCGAGGGCGACCAGCAGCAGGCCGGCGGAACCCACCGCGATCAGCGGGGCACCGGTACGCGGCAGCGTGTCGCCGCCCCCGCCACCGTCCCCGCCCTCGTCGCCGCCGCCCTCGTCCCCGCCGCCGTCGGCCGGGTCGCCGGACGTGATCACGTACGAGTTGACCGCCGACTGGGAGGAGCCGTAGGCGTTGGTGGCGGTCGGGGTGAAGGTCGCCCGGAGCTGGTGGGTGCCGGCCGTCAGGGTGGACGTCTTGAAGCTGGCCTGGCCGTTGCTGACCGTGGCCGAGCCCAGCTGGGTGGTGCCGTCCAGGAACTTCACCGTGCCGGTGGCGGCGGACGGGCTCACGGTGGCGGTGAGGGTCAGCTCGGTCCCTTCCCGCTGGGGCGAGGCCGGCGTGACCGCGAGCGTGGTGGTGGTCGCCACGGGCCCGGTCGGCGGGGTGCCGACGAGGTAGCCGTTCAGCGTGTCCGTCGAGCCCACGAAGTCGTTCTCGTCGGCCGGTACGAACACCGCCTGGAGGCTGTAGTTGCCGTCGGCGAGACGTGGGCTGACGGTGTGGGTGTACCTGCCGTCGGCCAGGTCGGAGGTGCCGAGGACCACCCAGACCGTGGTCCCGGTGAGGCGCTGCTCGAACCGTACCCGGCCGACGGGGGCGGTCACGCCGGTGCGCTGCCGGACGGTCGCGCTCAGCACCAGGTCGGTTCCGGCCGGCAGTGGACTGGCCGGGGCGACGGTCAGTCTCGTCTCGGTTTCCGGCGTCGGGGCCTCGCCCACGTACACGGCGACGTCCAGGGTGGCGGCCGATCCGACGTACGCCGGCCCGTCCGGCACGAACCGCGCCGTGATCCGGTGCGTACGCGAGGTGATGGCGCCCTCGGGTGGTGGCAGGGCGATCACCATCAGGACCGCCCGGCCCTCGGTCACCGCGACCGTGCCGAGCTCGACCGCCGGGTCGGAGGTGATCGGCTCACTGCGGCTGAACACCACGTTCCCGGTGGCTGTCGGTGGCAGCGGGGCGCACTCGTCTCCCGTACCGGGTACGCAGACGGTGGCGGTGAGGGTGACCGGAGTCGCGGCCGGGACCGGGCTCGGGTCGACCGCCAGCGCGGTCCTCGTCGCCGTGGCGGCGGTACAACTGTCGGCGGTGGTCCAGAGGTCGCCGCACACCTCGATCGAGGTCTGGAACTGGTCGGGGCTGCGGCCGGCGGTGAGGCTGTAGCAGTCGACGATGACCCACCACTCGCCGTCGCGTTCGACGACCGGGGGGTCGATGGCCTCCACCGCCCTGGTGAAGGAGCGGTCGGCCGCGAACTCCAGCGGGTTCTGGTCCCAGCCGCCGGCGCTCAGCGCGCGGGCGAGGTTCGCGTACGGGCCGCCGGGGCGGCCGATCCGCAGGTTGGTGGTCTCGCCGAAACCGGTCGGGCACGGTGTGGCGGTGCTCGCGGTGGCGAACATCGGGGTGGTGTTCACGTCGCCGGTCTGCTCGGAGAGCGTGACGGCACCGAGCGACACGGCCTGCGCCGGGCTCGCCGGCCCGATGAGCACCCCGGCCACGAGTACGCCGGCCGAGAGTAGGCCCGCCGACAGCAGGGCGAGCGCGCGGGCAAACCTGTGCCTGCTCATTGATCACTTCCTCTGGTCAGGTGCCGAGCGGTCCGGGGGGGGGGGGGGGGGGGGCGGGGAAAGGGGGGGGGGGGGGGGGGGTGGGTGGCTCCCCTGTAGGTGTTTGTTGGGTTCGCTTCGAGTGTTT
>NZ_JBVJHT010000007.1:190395-207363 GCF_055586685.1 Micromonospora sp. NPDC049529 | reverse complement strand
CCCCTCCCCCCTCCCCCCCCCCCCCCCCCCTCCCCCCCCCCCCCCCCCCCTCCCCCCCCCCCCCCCCCCCCCCCCGGGGCTGTGCCGGAACTAGCTGTTGGCCCGCAGGTCGGTGTAGCCGCAGGCCGCTTCGAGGGCGTTGACGGTGGTGGCCCGCTGCCCGAAGCCGAGCAGCTCGACCACGTTGCGCTGGGTGCCGCCGTCGTTCACGCTGGCGGTGCAGACCGCCGAGCCGGCACCGACGAAGGTGCTGGCGATCAGCGGGTTGGCCAGGTCGGCGGTCGGTACGACGTTGTAGACGTCCCGCCGCATCGGGAAGTTGGTGTTCAGCCGCCCGCCGACGATCGGCTGGGTGGCGGACTGGGTGGTGGTGCTCATGCCGGTCAGCAGCGCCGGGCCGCGCCGGTCGGCCACGGCCACCCCGGTCAGGGTCTGGATCGAGGCGCGGTTGGTCTGTGCGATGAACTGCGCGGCCGAGAACGGGATGACGTGGTTGAGGTTGCCGGCCAGCGGGGTGCCGTCGTGCTCCTGCTCGCGCGGGAACACCGGCACCGCCGGGGTGGCCGGGTTGCTGTCGGTGTCCGCCGCCAGGCAGGGGTAGTCACCGAGGTTGATCTCCGCCTCGGTGATCGCCATCCGGGTCGGGCCGATCCAGAACTGCCAGGTGCCGGAGTCGGCCTGGATCATGCGCGGGGTGACGCGGTTGCCGCCGACGTTGTTGCTGAAGCACTTGTAGACCCGCTGGACCTGGGACAGGGACATGTTGAGCGGCAGGTCGAGGTTGTTGGCGTTGATCGCCAGCGCGACCGCGTCGACGCCCATCGGGATGTAGGTGTACGTGCCGGTCGGCGACGGGCTCGAACCGCCGTAGCTGGAGGAGCGGGCGAAGTCGACGCAGCCGCGGACGTCGACGCCGTTGAAGAAGCCGGGGCCGCCGTGCGTACCGCCGAGGTTTTCGCCCTCGGAGGCGCGCAGCGCCTGCCGGCCGGCGCCGGAGCCGTTCGGCCGGACGAACGAGCAGGCCGCCGCCTTGGTCTTGATCGGGCTGGTGCCGCGCGCGTCCCAGGACGCGACGACCTTCGAGCCGTTGGAGACGATGACGTTGCCCAGGGCGTTCGCCGCGTCCTGGGTGGTGTCCGAGCCGACCCCGGTCAGCAGGCGGTAGTCGTCCGCCGTGGTCGGGTCGGCGGAGGCCGGAACGGCGATCGCGGCCATGGCCACGGCGACGGCGAAACCGACCGCCATCGCCTTGCCGATGGTATTGACCTTCATGAGTTGTCCCTTTCTGCGGGCAAGATACTCAAGCTCGCCTCCATGCCAGGCGGGCCGCGATCATCGTGGCGTTCCCGACCGGAGCGGCGAAACCGCGCCCAGACAAACGTTTTGCGGTTCTTCCTCTCGCCAACACTTAGGCCGGATGAACAGAAACCCGCGAATTGGTGCCGCGATTTCCCCCGTCATTTCGCGCCGCCGGGTGGCTTCGCCCGGGTGGCGAGTCGTTGCAGGATCGGACCGGCCACCCCGCCGACGAGACCGAGCAGCAGAACGGCGACGAGCAGATAACGGACCGACCCGAGCGGGCTGCCCGGCGTCGACTGGGCGGCCGGTAACGCGGCCGGCGGTGGCGTCGGCGCGGGTGTGGCGACGGCCGACGGCGGGTTGCCCGCGTTCGGCACGGTGGCCGGCGTGGTGGCGCTCGCGCCGGTCGGTGACGGCGCCGGGGTGGTGGCGGTGGTCGACGCCACCGGGCGTTCCAGCCGATCGGCGGCGACCATCGCCTGCTCGCGCAGGTCGGCCGGGAGCGGTACGTAACCGGCGGGCAACTGCCCGATGTCGGGTCCCGACTGCTGGCCGGAGCCGACGGCGTACCGCAGCAGCCGGGCGTAGTCCCGCCGGGCCTCGGCCGGGTCACTGGTGTCGCCGATCGCGTACGTGATCGTCGTCAACGGGTACGCGCCCGCCGTCGACCAGGCCCGGATCGGGTCGATCACGCGTACGCCGGTAACGCGGCTGTCCACGGCGGTGGACGCGGCGGTGGTCATCGCCGCGTTGCTCGCGCCCCGGCAGTCGGTCGACGGCAGCAGGGTTCCGATCACGTCTCGCCGGGGCTTGCAGAGCTGGGCGGTGGCCAGCCCGTACCGGCCGGCGGAGGCGGAGTCCGTCACCGACATCGCGAACCGGGTGCCGACCGACTGCCGGGGGATCTTCTCGTAGCCGTAGCTGGTCGACGTGCTCAACCGGTTGAAGAAGGAACTGGTCCCCTTCACGTCCGCCCGCAGGGTCTGCAACGCCGACTCGCTCATCGAGGTCAGGTACGGCCGCAGGTCGATCCCGCAGTGCGTGTGTTCCTCGCCGAGCGGGTCGATCTCGGAGGTGCAGGCGGAGTCGAGTTTCGGGAACGACTCGGGCAGCCCGGCGGCGAACACCCCCCGGTACGCCTCGTTGATCACCATGTCGTCCTCGTCGGCGTTCCCCTCCAGCCAGGCCCGTGCCTCCGGATCGCTCCACAGCCAGCGCCAGACCTCGCGGGCGGCGACCGTGCTGCCGTACGAGAACATCAGGCCGTTCAACGTGGCCGACTTCTTCGCGTCCCAGTAGCGGAACAGCGGGTTCAGGGTGAGGAACTCCTCGTCGTACCGGATGCTCTGCGGATTGGTCGCGGGCACACCGGACTTCGCATCGAGCAGGTAGCTCTGGGTGAGCAGTTTGGCCAGCAGGCGCGGGGTGAGTTTCAGATCGCTCAGCGCCAGTCCCCGCTGGGTCGCCACCTCGGGCGGGATCGGCCCGCTGGCCTCGTTCGGGTCGACCAGGTTGACGTCGACGTTCGTCGCGATGACGATGCTGCTGAGTGTCACCGGCGCGTGCACGAGCGCCGGCTCGGCCTCGGTGGTCGGCACCGGGTCGCCGCTGAGTACCAGGCCGGGCGCGGACTCCGAGGCGCTGCGCAACTGGTCCGCCGCCTCGAAGTCGCCGACCACGGTGTAGCTGAAGTTCGGGCCGGCGTTGGCGCAGACGGTGGGCCGCCACGAGGTGAGCGCCTGGGCGCCCACCTCGGCGCCGTTGATCCGCCGGGCCGCCGGGCCACCCGAGCAGGGTTCCCCCACCGGCTGGAACTCCAGCGGTACGACGATCCGGTGCTGCCAGAGCGCCGGGACGAACGGGCTGCCGTGCACCGAGCCGGTGCGGGAGACGTCCTCACCGGTGTACGGCTGGTGGTGCCCGCGCGGGACGATCACCAGTGAGCAGGGTCGGGACGGCCGGTTCTCGCCGTTCACGACGTAGCCGGTGCCGCAGCCCAGGTGCGGGGAGAGGTTGGCGTTCTGCACCTCGAAGACGGCCCGACCGGTGCCGTCGGCGGCGGTCACCGCGTACGGGTACTCGTTCGTCGACGCTTCGGAGAAGTACTCCCGCAGCACGTCGACATCGGTTTCGGGGCGGGTGAGGTCGGGGTTGTTCGGGACCGGCACCTGCTCGTACTCGCTGCCGGCGCTGCCGTCGCGACTGCGGTCGCCGGTCACCGTACGGAACGGGACCATTCGGGCGTCGGTGGGCAGGATCTCGCCGTCGCGGTCGCGGGGCGGGTAGTCGCTGGGGACGCTCCATTCGAGACTGCGCCGGCCGGCGAGGTTGCTGGTGGGTTGGGTGCCGCCCTCGGAGCCCGGTCGGGCGGGCGCGTCGATGTTCATGCCGAACTGGCAGGTCTCCCGGAAGAGGGCGCCGCTCGGGTCCGCCGGGTCGTTCGGGTTCCCCCAGCACTGCATGATCTGGAGGAAGTCGACCCCGAGCGGCCGCTGCGGGGTCGGCGTCGCCCCCGACCAGGAGACCGTGATCGCCTGGTTAGCCAGGTCACGGGTCTGGGACACGGTGATCGCGAGACCGCTGAAGTCCTCGTAGCCCTGCTTGCGGCCGTGCACGGTGACCGCCGAGCCGTCGTCGTCCCCGGTGGCGTCGGTGATCACCGCACCGCGCGCCGGCACGGCGGTCGGCGGTACGACGCAGAGCGCGCCGACGGCGACCAGCAGCACCGCAAGGGCGGTGACCCGCCGGGACAGCGGGCGGGCGGGCGGCGTCACCGGTCGCCCCCGGTGTCCGAGTCGTGCCCGCGCCGCAGCGTGTTGGCCAGCAGCGGCGGTCCGACGACCAGACCGACCAGCAGCACTCCGGCGAGGAGCATCATGGTGTGCCGCAGCCGCCAACCGCCCTCGCCGTCGAGCGACACCGGCACCGCCAGCACCTGCTCACCGTCGCCACCATCGCCGCTTCCGTTGCCGGTGTCGGTCCCCGTACCGGTGGCCGGGTCGACCGGTACGGCCGAGGCGGTGGGGCCGGCGCTGGCCGTCGGACCGGTGGTGGCTCCCGGCCCGGCGGTGCCGGTGCCGGCGTTTCCTCTGCAGGCGGCGGCCGGGAGGACCGGGGTGTCGTCGCGGGCTCCGGCGGTACCGGCCGGATTCTGCGTCGGGCCGCGTTTGTCACAGGCGGACGGTTGGGGGGCCTTGGTGAGCAGGGTGTTGGTGCCGCTGCGGTCGAAGGTCGGGTTGTTGCAGCCGACCACGTCGATGTTCCGGTCCACTCCGCCGGGAATCCGGTGCACCTGGTTGATGGCGGCGTCGACGAGGTTCTTCGGCAGCGGCGAGTAGCCGAGGTCCTCGGCCTGCTGCTGGCCCTCGCAGAGGAAGTAGTAGGCGAACTCGGCGAGGGTGTAGCCCTTGTTCTCGGTCATCGGGAGCTGGACCTGGTCGACCGGGAGGACCATGTACGAGTACGACGACAGCGGGTACGTACGCGGGTCGTTGAACTTGTAGACGTCGTCGAGGATCTGGGTCAGGAAGTCCGGCCCCCGGCTCTGGTTGATCCGGGCCTTGGTCAGCGCGACGGCCACGTTGGAGGCGGTCGGCTCGACGTAGTAACCGGCCTGGTTGAGCACCTTGGCGACCGGGAACCGGGCGTCCTTGGCGTACGAGTACTCGACGTAGGTGATCGCGCCCTCGGCGTTGCTCTGCGAGACGTACCCGGCGACGCCCTGGGAGAGGCTCTGCCCGATGAAGCCCTCGCTGGCGTTCATCGGGTAGCTGCTGGTGGGGCTGCACGGCAACGGCTTGTTCCACTTGCGGCAGTACGCGTTCCAGATCTCCGGGTACTGCTTGCTCATCCAGAGGGTGAACTGGGCGCTGGTGCCGGAGCTGTCCTGCCGGATCACCGGGACGATGGCGCGGGCCGGCAGGTTGAGCCCCGGATTGTCGGCCCTGATCGCCGGGTCGTTCCACCGCTTGATCACACCGGTGAAGATCTTCGCGATCACCTCGCCGGAGAGCCGCAGGTTCGTCACCCGACGGCCGCCGATCTTCAGGTTGTACATGAACGAGGTGCCACCGGCGACGATCGGCATGTACGCGTACCGCCGCGACGGGGCGATGTCCGGGGTCTGGAACGAGTCCTTCGTCCCGTACGGGATCTCCGAGACGCCGAAGTCGACGGTGCCCTCGGCAAAGGTGGACCGGCCGGTGGTCGAGCCGGACTGCGCGTAGCTGACGTTGATGCCCTTGCGGACCAGGATCTCCCGCCGCCACTGGTCGATCGCCCGACCACTCCAGGTCGAGCCACCGCCGTTGATCTGCACGTACTGCGGGGCCCTGGCCATCGCGGGCGCCGCCGGCACGGCCGGCGTGAGGAGGCCGACCAGCACCGTCGCCGCGGTGGCGGCGACGGCACGGGCCAACCGGCGGGTCACGCCGGGCCGGCGGCCGAAGATGCGTCCTGTCATTGATCCAACCTCTTGTCGCTGCCGAGGGTTTCGACGAGATCACCGACCGGCACGTCCACCGGTTCGGCACGGAGGGCTTCGCCGGCACGGGCTTCGCGGTCGCGCTGGCGGGCGGCGAACCGCCGCGCGTCCCGCCGGGAGGTCCGGGCCCGGCGCTGGCGCTGGCGGCGGCTGAGCTGGCCGGGGGCCCGGCCGCCGAAGAGCCGGGCCAGCACGAACAGGAACAGCACCAGCGCCATCAGTACGGCGGCCGCCCCGAAGCCCCGCGAGATCATGCCCTGGTCGCCCTGCTTGGCCAGTTCGAACGTGACCAGCGGCAGCGACACCTGCGGGTTGTTGGTCGGGTCGAAGTTGGTGCTCGCGGTGAAACCGGCGGTGAGCAGCACCGGTGAGGTCTCGCCGATGCCGCGCGCGGTGCCCAGGATGACCGCGGTGGTGATGCCGGACCGGGCGGTCGGCAGCACGACGTGCCAGATGGTGCGCCACTGGGACGCGCCCAGCGCCAGCGACGCCTCCCGCAGTGTGCCCGGCACCAGCCGGATGACCACGTCCGCGGCCCGGATGATGATCGGCAGCATCATCACGCTCAGCGCCAGCGCGGCGGCGAAGCCGGACAGCTTGACCCCGAGGCTGAGGATGACCGTGGCGTAGATGAACAGGCCGGCGACGATCGACGGCAGCGCGGTCATCGCCTCGACGATGGTCCGGACGAACCGGCTGAACGGGCCGGGCAGTTCGCTGAGGAAGACGGCGGCGACGACGCCGAGCGGCACGGTGATCGTCAGCGCGATGCTGATCTGCTCCAGCGTGCCGACCACGGCGTGCCGGATGCCGCCGACACTCAGCGGCTGCAATGGGCCGGTCAGCCGCAGGTCCTCCAGGTAGAAGTTCGAGTAGGACAACGCCTCACGGCCCCGCCAGAAGGTGAACCCGACGACCACCACCAGCGCCAACAGCAGCAGCAGGGCCAGGCTGTGCACGAAGACGCCGGCCAGCCGGTCGCGTACCGCCGGGCCGGACTCGTCCAGCGAGACCAGCAGCAGGTAGCTGGCGACGAACGTGACGTAGGCGAGCGCCACGAAACCGAGCACCCCGTCGAACGGCGCGAACTGGGCGAAGATCACCGTGGTCAGGCTGAGCGCGGAGACCGCCGCGCCGACCCCGGCGAACACATCGGTACGTCGTACGCCGCCCGTGCCGCGCCGCTGTTCGGCCGGCGGCCGGTCGTCGGGGCGTACCGGAAGGGTGGTCGCGGGGGTCGGGGCGGCGACCGGGGTGTCCCGGTCGACGGTCGCCGCTGATCTGGTACTCACCGGGATCTCCTCACGCGTCGCTCGACGCGCCGGATCGACTGCGGCTGATGATCAGTCCGGCGCCGAAGTTGACGATCAGGGTCATGACGAAGAGCACCAGCCCGGCCGCCATCAGGCCGGCGAGACCGACGCCCGCGTCCTCGGAGTAGCGCAGCGCGATCAGGGCGGAGATCGACCCGCCACCGTTCTGGAGGATGTGCGGCTGGATCACGTAGACCATGGAGATGACGAGGAAGACCCCGATCGTCTCGCCGAGCGCCCGGCCGAGCCCCAGCATGGTGCCGCCGACCATGCCGCCACGGCCGAACGGCAGCACGACCGCGCGGATCATCCCCCACCGGGTGGCGCCGAGGGCGAAGGCACCCTCCCGCTCACCGACCGGCGCCTGGGAGAACACCTCGCGCATCACCGAGGCGACGATCGGGGTGACCATCATCGCCACCACCAGCCCGGCGACGAAGGTCGACGCGGTGAGCGCGGTCGGGCTGGACATCGGGTCGCGGGGGTCGTACCCGTCCACCCGGAACAGCGGGATCCACCCGAAGTACGTGGTCAGCCAGCGGGGCAGCCCGTTGCCCTGGTCACCGTCGACGAGCAGGCGCGGTTGCAGGAGGTAGAGCCCCCAGATGCCGTAGACGACGCTGGGCACGGCGGCCATCAGGTCCACCAGGTTGATCAGCACCGGCCGGATCCGGCGCGGGGCGTACTCGGAGATGTAGAGCGAGGTGCCGACCGCGAGTGGCACCGCGACGCTCACCGCCACCAGCCCGATCAGCACCGTGCCGACGAGTACGCCGGCCACCCCGAAGTTGTTGCCCGCCGGATCCCAGGCCTGGGTGGTGAGGAACCGGAACCCGGCCAGCCGGACGGCGGGCAGCGCCTCGATGGTCAGGAAGGTCCCGACCAGCAGCATGATCGCCAGTACCACCAGGCCGCCGGTCCGGGCGATCCCGCGGAACACCAGGTCCGACGGACCGCGCCGCAACCGGATCCGGCGCGGACGGTCCTGCGGCCCCTCCGACCGGGGCGGTCGGGTGGTCGGCGGGGGCGGAACGGTGACCACCATCAGCCCGCGTCCCGCATTCCGCCGGCAACCCGGTTGGTCGGCCGGTACGTCGGGGTGACCGGTCCGGGCGCCAGCCGGGAGCCGAGCGAGCGGACCCGGGCCTCCGGCAGCGGTTCCGCCGCCACCGGCCGGGGCCGACCCCGTCGGGCACTGCGCGCCCCGGCCACGATCTCGGCCTGCGGCACGGCCTCCAGGAACCGGTCCAGGTTGTACGTGCACTCACGGGCGCGCAGGTACGACCGGCTGGAGACGGCGATGGTGATGCGGTCGACGTCGATGCGCCAGATCCACTGTCCGGTCCGTTCGACCGACGTTTCGGTGGTGGTGATCCGGTGGAAATTGCCCTGTAGGTCGAGCACCGACTGCCGACAATCGGCGTAGACCTCGTGATATCTGGTCCCGCGACCCAGTTGTCGGTTGTTGGGCGAAACCAACATCCAGAGGATGCCCTCCACCGTCGGCCCGCCCTGACTCTCGGGCATCGGCGCGGCAAGGAACACGAAGCGTGGACGCTGCACCCTGATCCCTTCCATAGCTGCTGACGGGCCGGTACACGAGGTCCGCGTACGGTTGCCGCCTTGACCGCCTCCCCAAAGGCCAGCTGTTGGGACAGCGTCGACACGACCGGTGACCGCGTAAGCAGCCGTCCGCTCACGCCAGACGTGCAGCACGTGAACAACACGTATTTCCATGTCATGCTTTCGTCCAAGATCGAACACCGATTGGCGGAGCGGTCGGCATCGCGGACGGATAAAGACCGATTAGGTCCCCGAACAAATCCCACCGCAAATGTTTTACGGCGCGAATAGGAAGAAGTCGCCAGATCGCTACCGGTTGCGCGTACCGCCGGAGGGGCGGCGACGGGCGGCCAGGGAGACGGCACCGACAACCGCGAGTACGCCGACCAGCCCCAGAATCCACCAGACGTTGGCGAACGACGCCGACCCGATCCGGAAGCCACCGGTCAGCCGGGGCTCGGTCGATCCGGTGGGCGTCGGATCGGCGCCCGCCGGGGCGGCCGGTGGCGCGGTGGCCGGGTCGGTGGGCACCGCCGGGCCCGACGCCGACGGCGTGGGGGTGCTCACCGGTGCGCCGCCGGCCGGCGGGCCGACCCGCCACTGCCGGCCGGAGACGGTGATCGGCGTGACGAACCGGTCCGGGTGCATGCCGAGGGTCTCGCTGAAGCACTCGACGACCACCCACCACTCGCCGTCGACGGGCGGGGTGTTGCCGAGCGCGGTGAGGAACGAGCGGTTCGGCTGGGCGGTGACCGCGTTCCGGTCGTAGCCACCGGCGCTCAGCGGCTTGACCACGTTGGCGAACGGACCGGCGGGCGGACCGATCCGTACCTGGGCGTTGGTGCCGTAGCCGGTGGGGCAGGCGGCGGAGGCGGTGGCGCTGGCGAAGATCGGGGTCGCGTCGACGGTGCCGCTGCTCTGCGACAGCCGTACGGTGCCCAGCGGCGCGGCGACCGCCGGCCCGGCCGAGAGCAGGCAGGCCACGGTCGCCACGACCGTCGAGAGTGCAGCGGATACGAGGCGGGTTCGGGGTCGATTCACACCGACGGGTCTATTCAGCCGGGGCGACCGCCGGAGCAATCACATCCACGCGCCGGACACACAACAGGTGAACGGCGGAACGCGGGTGGGATCAGGCCCAGACCTGCTGCGGCTCCGCCCGGCGCTGGGCCAGGGTCGGCGGGCGGTCGTACTCGCGGACGACGTTGTACCGGGTGTCCCGCTCGACCGGCTGGAATCCAGCGTCCCAGATCAGGTGCAGCAGGTCGTCGCGGTGCATCGTGCTCGGAGTGCCGTACGAGTCGGCGTCGTGGGTGATCTTGTATTCGACCACCGAGCCGTCCAGGTCGTCCACGCCGAAGTTGAGCGACAACTGGGCCACCGACAGCCCGTGCATCACCCAGAAGCACTTCACGTGCGGCACGTTGTCGAAGAGCAGCCGGGAGACGGCGAAGGTCTTCAGCGACTCGGCCGGGGACGCCATCGTGGTCTGCGCCTGGATCCGGTTACGGATCTTGCCGTCCGCGGAGTCGACGAAGTCGTGCTGGTAGCGCAGCGGGATGAAGACCGTGAAGCCACCGGTCTCGTCCTGCAACTCGCGCAGCCGCAGGACGTGGTCGACCCGGTGCCGGGGCTCCTCGATGTGCCCGTAGAGCATGGTCGACGGGGTACGCAGGCCCTTCGAGTGGGCCAGCCGGTGGATCCGCGACCAGTCCTCCCAGTGGCAGGCGTGGTCCACGATGTGCTGCCGGACCTCCCAGTCGAAGATCTCCGCGCCGCCGCCGGTGAGCGACTCCAGCCCGGCGTCGATCAGCTCGTCCAGGATCTCGTCCGCCGGCAGCCCGCTGATCTTCTCGAACCACTGCACCTCGGTCGCGGTGAACGCCTTCAGCTTCACGTCGGGCAGCGCGGCCTTGAGCTCGCGCAGCACCTTCGGGTAGTAGCGCCACGGCAGGGTCGGGTGCAGCCCGTTCACGATGTGCAACTCGGTGAGCTGCTCGTCCTGCATCTCCTTGGCCTTGCGTACGGCCTCTTCGATCCGCATCGTGTACGCGTCCTTCTCGCCCGGCTTGCGCTGGAACGAGCAGTACGCACACGAGGCGCTGCAGACGTTGGTCAGGTTCAGGTGCCGGTTGACGTTGAACATCACCCGGTCGCCGTTGCTCTCCGTCCGGCGGTGATGGGCCAGCCGGCCCAGCCACGCCAGATCGTCACTGTCGTAGAGGTCCTCGCCGTCCTGGCGGCTGAGCCGCTCCCCGGCGTAGACCTTCTCTTCCAGCTCGCGCTTGCGTCCGGCGTCCATGTCGGGGCCCGTCCCTTCCCTTGCGATCCGGCATCGAGCCTACGTGGGTCCCGGCGCCGTCACCCGGACGGCCGGCCGACAGCGACGTAGTTCACCGGATGTCCGGCTGTCACCAGACTCTCAGGCTCTTGTTACCCCCGCTCCAATCGACTTCCTTGCTGCGGTGCGGTAGACAAAAGTGGGACGCCGGGCACATCGCCGGACACGAGGGCACCGGAGCCAACGCTGCGGGGCCCTTGATGCTGGATGGGGAGCGGAATGGCAAAAAAGACGGGCATCCGACCGAGGCGACGCAGACGACCGCTGATCAGTCCGGTACTACGGCCGCTGGCCTGGTCCGCGCTGCTGAGCGCGGCGGTCGCGTTCGCCTTCGCCAGTCCGGTCTACGCCGATCCGGCCCGGCCGACCAACGTCCCCGACATCGGCTCCCGGCCGGCGGTTGCCGGCGCACTGCTGCTGCCCGGCGCCACCGCGCCCGGCTCGACCGGCCCCCAGACCCCGCTGCCGCCGCTGCTGAACGGCCCGCTCGCCACCCAGATCCAGGCGAAGGAGACCCAGCTCGCCCTGATGGGCGAGGAGTTACTCCAGCTACGCGCGGATCGCGACACCGCCGCCGGCCAACTGGTCACGGCGGACGCCGAGTGGAAGACCGCGCACGAGCAGTTGACCCTGGCTCAGGCGGCGGCCGACGCGGCGGCGGCCGAGGCGTTCAAGGACGCGGCCGGGCTCCCGCCGGGCGCGCTCGGCTCCGACCTGCACGGCCTGGGCGCGCTCAGCCGGTTGCAGAAGGGCGAGCAGTCCGGTGCGGACAGCATCGCGCCCGCCCGCGAGCTGGCCCGCGCCCGGACCGGGGAGCAGGCCGCGCGGGAAGCGCAGTTGGCCGCCACGACCGCGGCGGCGAACGCGGCGACCCTGTTCACCACGAAGGAAGCCGCCTACAAGCAGTTCGAAACCGACCTGCTGAAGCTGAAGCGGGACAACGCCGACCAGCTCGCCGAGATCGAGCGGGTTCGGGAGGCCGCTGAGCAGCAACTCAGCCCGAGCGGCGTGGGCACCGGCGACAGCGTGGCCGGCAAGGTCGCCAACCCGAACGCGCTGAAGGCGGTGCAGTACGCGCTCGCCCAGCGGGGCGACCCGTACGTCTGGGCGGCCGAGGGTCCGGACCAGTTCGACTGCTCCGGCCTGATGTACGCGGCGTACCGCAGCGTCGGCACGACCCTGGCCCGAGTGGCGAAGGACCAGTACTACACCACCCGCAGCCAGTCGGTCGACCGTTACTCGCTGCTCCCCGGCGACATGATCTTCTTTGCGTCCGGCACGAGTTGGACCACGGTGCACCACGTCGCGATGTATATCGGCGGCGGCAAGATGGTGCACGCCCCGAACTCGGGTGACGTGGTGAAGGTGTCCACGGTCTGGTGGTCCCGGTTCTACGCCGCTACCCGGGTCTTCCCCGCCGTGGCCGCCCCGAACACCAGCCCCACGACGCCTCCGCCGGCCACCACCCCGCCGCCGACCACGAAGCCACCGACCACCCCGCCGGCCACCACCCCACCGGCGACCACCCCACCGGCCACGACACCGCCGGCAACCACCCCGCCGGCCACCACCCCGCCGCCGCCCACCGAGCCGCCGCCCACCAGCGAACCGCCGCCGCCCACCACCCCGCCGCCGCCGACGTCCGAACCGCCGGACACCACCCCGGAGGAGCCGGACGTTCCCGAGGCGACCACGGCCAGCGTGCCGGCGCCCACCACACCCGCACGCACCACACCACCGGCAACGGCCGGTGCGACGCCGAGCACCAACTAGGGCCGATCCGACCGAGCCCGGATTCCGTTGGACCCGCCGCCCGGCGGGTTCGCCAGAATCCGGGCGAACGGCCTGATCTCGCGTCGGTTCGAACCGGACAACAGGCTCCGACTGTCCGCTCGTGCCCGGATGTGGCACGGTGAGGATCGAGGGCACACCCGGTCCGGCGCCACCGGTCCGGGCGCGGGTGCGGGCGCGGGAGGCAACGATGGCTGAAAAGCAGGCACCGCCAACGGTGGATTCGATCGGTTCGGGGAGCGGGACCCTGACCACGACACCACCGGACGCGGCTGAGGACACCAGCACACCGCCTCCGTCACCGGTGGGTCGCGCCGTGCCCGAACCGGCGCCCGACGAGTCCGCGCCCCCACCGGCGGCCGCGCGGGACAGCGTGGCCGTACCGGCGGGCACCACGTACCGGGCGGCCGAACCGGCGGGTACGGATACCGCAGCCGCGCAACCCGCCCCGGTACGCCTGGCTCCGGCCGGCACACCGCTGCAACGCCGTACGCCGAAGCCACCGCAGGAGGACGTGCCCTGGTCGGCGTTCGGCCCACGGCAACAGCCGGAGCCGAAGGACACCCCGCCCGCTCCCGCCGCAGCGCCGAAGCCCGGCCCGACGGTCCGGTACGTGATCCCGCCGCAGCGATCCGGGCTGCTCGGCGACGGCAGCGTGCGGGCCAGTGCCGCCGTGCCCGACGCGGCCCCGGTTCCGGCCGACGAGCGTGCCGGTGACGTCTCGACACCCAGCGGCCGGGCGAAGGTGTACCGGGCCGGCGAGTCTGCCGCACCAACCCCGTCCGAAGCCGCACCAACGCGGTCCGAAGCAGCATCGAACCCGTCCGAAGCAACGGCCCCGTCCGAAAGTGCCGTTCCGGTCGAGCAGGCCGTTTCGGTCGAGCAAGGCGCTCCCGTCGAGCAGGCCGCGTCGGACAACGCCGTAGCGGGCGAGCAGGGCGTACCGGATGACGCCACGGTGGTCGAGCAGGCCGGGCCGGTCGAACCGCCCACCCCGCCCCGGCCGCCGGACCCGGCGGAGCCGCCCAAGCCCGCGGAGCCGCCCAAGCCCGCGCCGCCGAGTCCGCCCGGCCCCGGACCGGTACCGGCGCCGTTTCCCACGCCCCCGGTCCCCGCACCGACGCCGCCCCTACCGGGACCGACGCCGCCCCTACCGACGCCGCCGCCTCCCGGACCGGGTCCGGTACCGCCGGCTCCACCGGTACCGCCCGGACCGCCCGTACCTGCACCGGTGCCGCCGTTTCCGCCACCGCCCGCGATGACCGCCCCGTCGCACCCGGCGTCGGCGCCGCCCGCAGTCAGCCAGCCGACCAGCACCGCCCGCCCGTCGAGCGTCACGCCGTCCGCGCTCACCGCCCAGCCGACCACCGCACCACCCACCGAGGCCACCCAAGTGATCACCACCGCACCACCCACCGAGGCCACGCAGGTCATCACCAGCGCACCGCCCGCCGAGGGCACCCAGGTCATCACCACCGCACCACCCAGCGAGGCCACGCAGGTCATCACCACCGCACCACCCACCGAGGCCACGCAGGTCATCACCACCGCACCACCCAGCGACGCCACCCAGGTGATCCGGCTGCCGGCAACGGACCACAGGACGGCACCGGACCAGCGCGGCGGCGGCCGGGGGACGGTGTACGGCGGGCCGGACAGCCCGCCACCGGCGGACATGACGGTCGCCATCCCGATCGGCAACCCGGTGGAGAACACCGGTTCGCTGACCGGGCACATCCTGGCCCAGGGCTGGACGGATTCACCGGCGTCGAACGCGGGCACCGGGAAGATGATCGGGGTGCTGGCCGCCGGTCTCGCCGTACTCGTGGCGATCGGTCTGCTCGTGGTGTTCGCCGCCGGGGACACGTTCAGCGCCATCTTCGGCGGGCTTCTCGGGAGCTGAGCAGGGGTCCGGCGGGGCATCCACGCTGGCCGTGGCGTTGGATCCGACCGGTTGCCGGGTGGGTGACCCTGCCCACTGACCGGGGTCGGTCGATGGCGGCCTCGCCGACAAGCCGTACACTTGACGCGATTACTGACCTGGCGCGCACAAAGCGCGCCCCTGGGCGATCTTGCGGGCGATTCAGCGGCGGACGTTGCCGCAGCGGGCCATTCGCGAAGATGCGCCCCGCTTGAGAGGTTTTTCTTGACGCCCTTCGCTGATCCCAGCACGTTCCCGTCCGTCTTCGACTCGGTCGACACCACCGAACAGCTCGCCCCCGTCGCGCAGGACTCCCCGGTGGACCAGGTGCCGCCGGCAGACGAGGTGTCGGCGACCGAGCCGACCACCGCCGACGGACCGGTCGACGCCGTGACCCCCGCGGCCGAGCCGGTCGACGCCGTAATCCCCGCAGGCGACGTACCCGAAGCCGTGAACCCCGCTGCCGACGCACCGGTCGCGGTCCGTGACTTCGCGGCCGTGAACCCCGCTGCCGACGTACCGGTCGCGGTCCGTGACTTCGCGGCGCTCGGCCTGCCGCACCAGCTCGTCCGGGCCCTCAACCGGGAGGGCATCAGCACCCCGTTCGAGATCCAGCAGGCGACCGTGCCGGACGCACTGGCCGGCCGGGACGTACTCGGTCGGGGCCAGACCGGCTCCGGCAAGACGCTCGCCTTCGGCCTGCCGGTGCTCGCCCGCGTCGCGGCCGGCGGCCGGGCCCGGCCGCTGCACCCCCGGGCGCTCATCCTGGTACCGACCCGCGAGCTGGCCATGCAGGTCAACGACGCGCTCGTACCGCTGGGCAAGTCGGTCGGCGTGTTCCTCAAGACCGCCGTCGGCGGGGTGCCGTACGACCGCCAGATCGACGCGCTGCGCCGTGGCGTCGAGATCATCGTCGCCACGCCGGGCCGACTCGGCGACCTGATCTCCCGTGGCGTGTGCAAGCTCGACGAGATCGAGATCACGGTGCTGGACGAGGCCGACCAGATGGCCGACATGGGCTTCCTGCCCGAGGTCACCGAACTGCTCTCCAAGACGCCGGCGAACGCTCAGCGGCTGCTCTTCTCGGCGACGCTCGACGGTGACGTCGACGCGCTGGTCCGGCGCTTCATGCACGACCCGGTGACGCACTCGACCTCGCCGGCCACCGCGGCGGTGTCCACCATGGACCACCACCTGCTGCTGATCCCGCCGCACGACAAGTTCGCCATCGCCGCGTCGATCGCCGCCCGGCAGGGCCGCACGATGATGTTCGCCCGTACGCAGATGGGCGTGGACCGGCTGGTCGAGCAGCTCGCGGCGGTCGGCGTACGCGCCGGTGCGCTGCACGGCGGCAAGACCCAGCGGGTACGCACCCGCACGCTGGCCGAGTTCAAGGAAGGCCGGACGAGTGTCCTGGTCGCCACGGACGTGGCCGCCCGGGGCATCCACGTCGACGGCGTCTCGCTGGTGGTGCACGTGGACCCGCCGAAGGACCCGAAGGACTACCTGCACCGGGCCGGCCGTACGGCACGGGCCGGTGAGTCCGGTGCGGTGGCGACGCTGGTGCTGCCGAAGCAGCGCCGGACCACCCTGGCGATGCTGGAGAAGGCGGGCGTCGAGCCGGCCCAGACCCGGGTTCGTCCGGGCGACGCGGTGCTGGCCGAGCTGACCGGTGCCCAGGCGCCGAGCGGTGTGCCGGTGGTCGTGGAGCCGGAACGTTTCAGCGATCGTCCCCGTGGCGAGCGCCGGTACGGTGACCGCCCGCAGGGCGAGCGGCGTTACGGCGACCGGCCCCAGGGCGAGCGCCGTTACGGTGACCGGCCGCAGGGCGGGGGCCGCTTCGGTGACCGACCGCAGGGTGAGCGTCACTTCGGTGACCGCCCCCAGGGCGAGCGCCGCTTCGGCGACCGGCCGCAGGGTGACCGGGCTGCCGGTGGGCGTCCGGCGGGCGAGTGGCGGGCCGGCGGTGGCGAGTGGCGGTCCGACGACCGGCGCGGCGGTTACCGGCACGAGAGCACTGCCCGGCACGACCGGCCGGCCGACGCCCAGGGCGATCGTCCGCGTACCGGTGGCGACCGGCAGTTCGGCGCGCGGCGTCCGACCCGTACCCACTGATTTTTTTCGCTTTTCGGCGCTGAGGCGGGGGGGGGGGGGGGGGGGGGGGAGGCGAAACCCCCCCCCCCCCCCCTGCTCCGCCCCGTCGGAGGAGGACCGTAGGGGGGATTGTCGAGGTTGAGAGGCAGTACGGCTTACGAAC
>NZ_JBVJHT010000007.1:162467-190385 GCF_055586685.1 Micromonospora sp. NPDC049529 | reverse complement strand
GCGATCGTAGGCACGCGCAACAACCGAGACGCACCCACCAAACGACATACGACACACACACCCCCCCCCCCCCCCACCGACGCGCCCCCCCCCCCCCCCCCCCCCCCCCCCCCCCCCCCCCCCCCCCCCCGCCTTCGTTCGTCCTGGCGGCACGGCCGGCGGGGGGCCGTCTGCGGCGGTAACGTCCGGCCCATGCCGATGATGCCGAGATCGCTGCTCTGGAACCGTACCGACGTCCCGGGCGCCGACCACGTGCTGCTCGACGACCGCCGTGGCCTGCTCGCCCGGGGCGTGGCCCTGGCCGTGGACCCGCTTCCCTACACCTGCCGGTACGAGCTGACCACCGACGAGACGTGGGCGGCGGTACGGCTGGAGGTGAGCGTCGAGGGCGCCGGCTGGTTGCGCAGCCTGCGGTTGGAGCGGGCGGCCGGTCGTTGGCGGGCCAGTACCGCCGAGCAGGGCGACCTGGACGGGGCGTTGGCCGTGGCCGGGGCGCCGGGGGCCGGCATTCCGGGGATCGAGGAACCGGACCGCCTGGTCGACGCGCTCGACATCGACCTCGGTGGCGCACCGTTGTTCAACACCCTGCCGGTACGCCGACTCGGGCTGCGCGACGCCGTACCGGGCACGGTGCACCGGATCACGGTCGCCTGGGTGCTGGTGCCGAGTCTGCTGGTGGTTCCGTCGGAGCAGGTCTACACGGCGCTGGCCGGCGGCAACGTACGGTTTCACGACGACGATTTCGAGACGGACCTCGCGCTCGACGCGGATGGTTACGTGGTCAGCTACCCCGGACTGGCCGAGCGGGTCGGTGCCGAGGTACGCGGCTGACCCCGCCCGGCCCGGAACTCATCCCGACCAGGCGGCGGTGGCGAGGAACTCGTCGACGACGGCCAGGTACGGGCGCAGGTCGAGGCCCTGGCCGGCGATCCAGTCGTCGGAGTAGTAGGTGTCGACGTACCGTTCGCCGCCGTCGCAGAGCAGGGTGACCACGGATCCGCACTCGCCCGCCGCGCGCATCTGCGCGATGAGGCTGAAGGCCCCCCAGAGGTTGGTGCCGGTGGACCCGCCGAGCCGCCGCCCGAGTACGGCGCTCGCGGCCCGCATGGCGGCGAGCGAGGCCGCGTCCGGCACCTGCACCATCCGGTCGACCACGGCCGGTTGGAAGGACGCCTCGACGGTGGGTCGGCCGATTCCCTCGATCCGTGAGCCGCGCCCGGTCGACGCGGACCAGTCGGCGGCCAGCCAGGCGGGGTAGTACGCGGAGTTCTCCGGGTCGACCACGCAGAGCTTCGTCGCCAGCCGCCGGTAGCGGGTGTAGCGGCCGATGGTGGCGCTGGTGCCGCCGGTGCCGGCGCCGACGACGATCCAGCTCGGGATCGGGTGTCGTTCCAGTGACATCTGCGCGTAGATCGACTCGGCGATGTTGTTGTTGCCGCGCCAGTCGGTCGCGCGTTCGGCGTACGTGAACTGGTCCAGGTAGTGGCCGTTGCGGTCCTCGGCCAGCCAGCGGGCCTCGACCACCACCGCGGCGGGGTCGGCGACCAGGTGGCAGCGCCCGCCCTGGAACTCGATCAGGGCGATCTTCTCGGGTGAGGTGGCGGCCGGCATGACCGCGATGAACGGCAGTCCGAGCATCCGGGCGAAGTACGCCTCGGAGACGGCGGTGGAGCCGGAGGACGCCTCCACGACGGTGGTCTTCGGGCCGATCCAGCCGTTGCAGAGGCCGTACAGGAAGAGCGAGCGGGCCAGTCGGTGTTTGAGCGATCCGGTCGGGTGGACCGACTCGTCCTTGAGATAGAGGTCGATGCCCCACTCGCGGGGCAGGGGGAACGGGAGCAGGTGGGTGTCCGCCGACCGGTTGGCGTCCGCCTCGACCAGGGCGATGGCCTCGGTGACCCAGGCCCGGTCCGCGTCGTTACACCTGTCCAGTTGTTTCATGCGACGACGGTAACAAGCTGCCGACGCGGCGGTCCGGGCCGCCGGAGGAGCCGGCTCACGCCTCCTTAGCCCGTGGCTGCGGGCGGTTCTCCCACTTGGTGGAGAGGGCGATCCCGGTCCGGGTGGAGGCGACGCCGGCGGTCCGGTTGAGCCGTACGATCAGCTGCTCCAGCTCGGCGATCGTGCCGACTCTCGCCTTGAGCAGGAAGGATTCGACGCCGGCCATGAAGTAGCAGGATTCGATCTCGGGCATCTCGCGGAAGGTGGCCAGGACGTCGTCGGTGTCGCCGCCGGAGTCCTGCACGATGCCGATCAGGGCGGTGACGCCGAGGCCGACCGCCTCCGGGGCCACCTCCGCCCGGTAGCCGCGGATGACTCCGCTGGTTTCGAGTTTGCCCACCCGCTCGTGTACGGCGGGCGCGGAGAGGCCGACCTGCCGGGCCAGCTCGGCGTACGACAGCCGGGCGTTGGTTTGCAGCAGATCGACGAGTACCAGGTCGATGGCGTCCACGGACTGTAGACACTATCCCGATGAATGGGACGGGTAACGACCGGTGGGTGGTGGCTCACGCTCAAAGCGCGTAAAAACCACATATCGGCCAACCTAACTTCCCACTCAGGGCGTTTTCGCGTTCGCCGGACACGACACTCTGGCGGTGCTGTAATTGCCGTACGTCCCCACCGAAGGCTCTGGCAGGCACTTTTGTCCCGGGGGCGGTCTTACCAGTCCGGGGGCTTCGTGGACGCGAGGAGGGGGCTGTGGACACTGGAGATCGTCTGCTGACGCCGGGCGAGGTAGCTGCGCTGTTCCGCGTCGACCCCAAGACCGTCACCCGATGGGCTGCGGCCGGACGGATCGGCAGTATCCGGACACCGGGCGGGCATCGCCGGTTCCGCGAATCGGAAGTGCGTGCCCTGCTTGAGGGCGAGGGCATGCTCGATGAAGTCGACGACAGCATAGCCAACCGGCCGCGCAACACCGGTCCGGCAACGCCGACCAGCCCGAATTCGGCCGGCGCCGGCAACATGGGCATGCACTGAACACCGGTACCACCCGGGCTCGGGCCGGGATCCGGCCCGAACCGGGGCTTCACCCGGCCCGGTCCGGGCCCCGGTCGCGGCCGGCGCCGAGTTCGCCGGCCCACCGCAGGAACAACGAGTGCGGTACGCCGAGCGCGTCGAGCACCTTGCCGGCGACGAAGTCGACGAGCTGCCCGGCCGACGCGGTGGCACCCGCGCCGTAGAAGCCGGGGCTGGCGGGAAGCACCACCGCCCCCGCGTCGTGCAGCGCGATCAGATGCTCCAGGTGACTGCGGGTCACCGGAGTCTCCCGGGGCACCACGACCACCGGCCGGCGCTCCTTCAGGTTCACCTCGGCCGCACGCTGCAACAGGTCCTTCGACAGGCCGATGGCGATACCGGCGCAGGCGGCCGTACTCGCCGGAACCACCACCATCCCCAGCGCCGGGTACGACCCGCTGCTCGGACCCGCGGCCAGGTCACCCGCCGGCCAGTAGACCAGGTCGGCACCGGAGAGGTCCCGCCCCAACCAGCTGCCCAGGTCCGCGCGCCAGTGCGCGTCCCGGAACGCCGTACCGGTCTCGTCGAGGATGGTGAGCCGGGCCGCCCGGGAGATCACCAGGTCGACCCCCGCCCCGGCATCCAGCAGCCCGCCGATCACCGCCGCCGCGTACGGCGTACCCGATGCTCCGGAAACCCCCACCACCCACGGCCTGCGCATACCCCCAGCCTGCCCGGTCCGGCCGGGGTCCGTACCACCGACCCGGCAGCGCGCGTCTCCCATCACGCCGCGCGGCATCGTCGACGGGTTGCGCCGGCGGACCGGGTCAGGACCGCAGGTTGAGCCGGAACACCAGGTCGAGCAGGGCGAACAGGAACAGCGCGATGCCGACGAACCCGTTGGCGGTGAAGAACGCCCGGTTGACCTTGGACAGGTCGGTCGGCGAGACCACCACGTGCTGGTACGTGAAGGCCGCCGCGGTGAGCACCAGGCCGATCCAGAACAGCCAGCCGAGGCCGATCAACACGCCGAACCAGCCGAACAGGGCGAACGTCACCACGTGCGTCGCCGTCGACAGGTGCAGCGCGAAGCGCTTCCCGTACCGGGCCGGCACGCTGCGTACCCCGATCTCGCGGTCGATCTCGGCGTCCTGGCAGGCGTAGATCAGGTCGAAGCCGCCGATCCAGAGCCCGACCGCCGCCCCGAGCAGCCAGGCCGGGCCGGAGCCGCTGAAGCTGCCGGTGACCGCCAGCCAGGCGCCGACCGGGCCGACCGCCTGGGCGAGCGCGAGGATGGCGTGCGGCCAGTCGGTGAACCGCTTGCCGTAGGGGTAGAGCACCAGCGGCACCACGGCGAGCGGGGCGAGCGCGAAGCAGAGCGGGTTGAGTGCGGCGGCGGCGCCGAGGAAGACGACCACGGCGACGATCGCGCCGGTCCAGGCCGTGCGGACGCTCACCGCCCCGGTGACCAGTTCCCGCCCGGCCGTACGGGGGTTACGCGCGTCGATCCGCCGGTCGATGATCCGGTTCGCCGCCATGGCGAAGGTACGGGCGCCGACCATGGCGATGGTGATCAGCAGCAGGTCGAGCCAGCGCACGTGCCCGCCGTTGACGAACATCGCCGCCAACGCGGAGAGGTACGCGAACGGCAGGGCGAAGACGGAGTGCTCGATCGCGACGAGCTTCAGGAACGACTTCACCGGTCCGGGGCGTCCGGCAACGGCGGCAGTGGTGGTGGTCACTGGATTCCGTACTCCTTCCAGCGCTTGTCGACCAGGGCCCGGATCTCGGGTGACATGGTCATCTCCTCCGGCCAGCCTCGGGTGTAGCCCTCGGTGGGGAGTTTCCGGGTGGCGTCGACCCCGGCCTTGCCGCCCCAGAACTGCTGGTACGACGCGTGGTCGAGGTGGTCGACCGGCCCCTGGGTGATGAGCAGGTCGTGTGAGTAGTCGACGTTGCCGAAGGCGCGGAACGCGACCTCGGAGTAATCGTGCACGTCGCAGTCCTCGTCCACCACCACGATCAGCTTGGCCAGGGAGAGCAGGTGGGCGCCCCAGATGGCGCTCATCACCTTCTGGGCGTGCTTGGGGTAGCGCTTGCGGATGGACACGATCACGCAGTTGTGGAACACCCCGGCGGACGGCAGGTCGTAGTCGACGATGTCCGGGATGAGCATCCTGAGCAGGGGCAGGAAGATCCGCTCGGTGGCCTTGCCCAGGCCGTGGTCCTCCTGCGGCGGCTGCGAGGTGACGATCGAGTGGTAGATCGGGTCGCGCTGGGTGGTGATCGCCTCGATGTGCATCACCGGGAACGGCTCGACCGGGGTGTAGAAGCCGGTGTGGTCGCCGAAGGGTCCCTCCGGCAGCCGCTCGCCCGGCTCGATGTAGCCCTCCAGCACGATCTGGGCGTTCGCCGGCACCTGGAGCGGCACGGTCAGGCAGTCGACCATCTCCACCCGCTCGCCGCGCAGGAAGCCGGCGAACAGGTATTCGTCGATGTCGCCGGGGAGCGGGGCGGAGGCGGCGTAGCTGACCACCGGGTCGGAGCCGATCGCGATCGCCACCGGCAGCCGCTCGCCCCGGCGCTCGGCGACCGCGTGGTGCGCGGTCGAGTCCTTGTGGATCTGCCAGTGCATCCCGATGGTGTTGTGCGAGTGCTGTTGCAGCCGGTAGAGGCCGAGGTTGCGCTTGCCGGTCTCCGGGTGCTTGGTGTGGGTCAGCCCGAAGTTGTGGAAGATCCCGCCGTCGCCGGGCCAGACCTGGAGGCCGGGCAGGCGGTTCAGGTCCACGTCCGCGCCCCGGTAGACGATCTGCTGGCAGGGCGCGGTCTTGACCTTCTTCGGCGGCAGCGACTTGAGTTGCAGCACCTTGCCCAGGCCGTCCCGGATGCCCGACCAGCCGACCGGCAGCTCCGGCTTGATCATGGCGCCGATCCGCTCGCCGATCTCGTCGAGGCCGTCCACGCCGAGCGCCATCGCCATCCGGCGCTCGGTGCCGAAGAGGTTGATCGCGACCGGCATCTCGCCCCGGGTCGGGCGCTCGAACAGCAGTGCCGGGCCGTCCGCCCGGACCGTCCGGGTGACCACCTCGCTGATCTCCAGCGTCGGGTCGACCGGCACCGTCACCCGGCGCAGCTCACCCGCGCTTTCGAGGGCGGCGATGAAGTCCTTCAGATCGGCGTACGGGAAGCCACGGGCAGCCATGCCTGCCAGTCTCCCGTACCGCCGGGCCGGTTGCCGCAGCCGGGGTGCCGTGCGGCGGGGGTCACAGCAGGCCGATGCCGAGCAGGAGCGTGCCGGCGGTCAGGCTGGCCCCGCCGAGCGTGACGAGGTGGATCAGCTTGTTCGGTTTGGTGTCGGTCGGGCGGACGACGGAGAGGAAGAAACCGAGCGGCATCAGGATCGGCGCGGCCACGAACAGGACCCGGACCAGGGTCAGCATTCCGTCGCCGTAGTCGGACCGGTCGAGGTAGAGCAGGGCGACCAGGGCGAACAGCACGAGTACGCCGGCATGGGCGTGTCCGGCGGTCCAGAGTGCCCGCCGGACCGGGTTGTCGAGGTAGCCGGGGATGCGGCGGACCAGGTGCATCAGCAGCGACAGTCCACCGAAGGCGATGGTGCCGACCGTGATGATCAGGATGGCGGCGGTGGTACGGGTTTCCGGTGTCACGGCAGGCTCCCGGTAGACGAGTTCAACTCACCTTGTCACTGTCAAGATTGGCGCCCGCCACGCATCTTGTCAACAGCTAGATTGCTTCGCCGGTCAGTAGCCGCCGTACAACCGCTCCAGGTCGAGCAGCAACACGTCCTGCCTGCCTGCTGACGTCGCGACCAACTGGTCGGTGAACCCGATCGCGCTACAGAGCAGCAACCGGGCCTGTTCGGCGGCCACCCCCGGACGCTGCCGCAACAACTCGCGTACCCGGGCCAGCCGGTCGAGATCCGGCTGCCCCAGGGTCCGGCCCCACTTCACCTCGCCGATGGCCAGCACCGAACGCGGTCCGCCGCCCAGTTCCGGCTCGCCGAGTGCGACCAGGTCCAGCTCATGGCTGGTACGCGCCGCCGGGTCGGTCAGGCTCGCCGACCCGACCTGTGCGGCAAGTCCACCGAGCGTCTCCGGCGCGGCGAACCGGGCAACCCAGTGGCGAACCATCTCCTCGAAACGCGGCCCCAGCACGGCGCTGGTGAACCGCCGTTGCGAGCCGCGCCAGACGTCCGCACCACGGCGCTGCTCCAGCGCGGTCCACGCCGGCTTCATCACCGCCTCGTAGAAAGTCACCAGGGGTTCGGTGATGCGGTATGAACTCCTCCCGCTGCGCAACGGGTCCGGGTCGCGTACCAGCAGGCCGGCGTCCTCCAGCACGGTCAGCGGATGTTGCAGGTCGGTCGCCTTCCGGCCGATGTACCCGGCGATCCCGCCCCTGGTGGCGTTCCCCTCGGCCACGGCCGCCAGCACCGAGTGGTACAGCGCGGTCTCACGCAGGTCCGGATCCTCGGCAAGCAGGTAGCGCGCCTCCCGGAACAGTGGCCGGGCGGGATTGAGCACGGCGCGGATCACCCAGTCGTCGAAGTCTCCGGCATCGGCCGGGGCGTCGTCCTGGACGTACTCGCGACGGTAGGCCGGCGTGCCGCCGACAATGGAGAACACCCGTACGGCCAGGGCTGGATCGCTGATTCCCCAGAATCCGGCGGCGGCCCGGAAGTCCAGCGGTGCGACCGGCAACTCAAGTCCCGCCCGGCCGCGCAGCGGCGCCGAGCCGGCCAGCAGCCCGCCCATGAAGGAGAGCGCCGAACCGCAGAGCAGCAGGCGGGTCCGGGATTCGGTGCGTTCCGCCCGCCCTGGGGTGAGGGCGTGTTGGACGACCGACGGGAGATCATGTCTCGCCCGGGCGAGGTAGGGAAACTCGTCCAGGACCACCGTGGTCGGCCGGTCCCGGCCGAGGGCGAGCAGCGCGTCGACCGCGTGCGACCAGTCCGGCAGGTGGACCGGCCCCGGAGCGCCGCTGTACTCGCCGAGCGCCGCACCGAGGCGGCGCAGGGAATCCGTGGTGGTCGCCTCGGTCGCCCCGAAGTAGAAGCCCCTGGTGGCCTGGGCGAGTTGGTAGAGCAGCAGCGTCTTGCCCTGACGGCGGCGACCACTGACCACGCCCAGGGTGGCGCCGGGCCGTTCGTCACCGACGAACCGGGCCAGCTCGTCCCATTCGGCGTCGCGATCGAAAATCTCGGCCGGCTTGCGTAGCCCCACGGTTACCGCCCGGAGTAGAAGTACACTTCTAAGAAGTGTACTTCTACATCTTGTGAGCGGGCTTCACCCGTCAGCGCCGGGTCAGTTCACCCCGGCGTACGAGTGCAGGCCGGTGAAGAAGAAGTTCACCCCGAACAGGTTCATCAGCATGGTCAGGAAGCCGAGGATCGAGATCCAGGCGACCACGTTGCGCTTGACGCTCGGGGTGGCGCGGGCGTGCAGGTAACCGGCGTACACCACCCAGGAGATGAACGCCCAGGTCTCCTTCGGGTCCCAACCCCACGCCCGACCCCAGGCCGCCTCGGCCCAGACCGCCCCGGCGATCACCGCGAAGGTGAAGATCGGGAAGGCGAACGCGTTCAGGCCGAAGGTCAGCCGCTCCAGCGTCACCGCGCTCGGCGCCTTGCGCGCCAGCACGTACGGGAAACTGCGCTTGCCGGACTCGTAGCCGGCCCGCAGCAGGTACATCAGCGCCGGCACGAAGGCCAGCAGCAGGATGCCGGAGGAGAAGCTGATCGTCGTCACGTGGATGTCGAACCAGTACGAGTTCAGCGCCGGCACCAGCGGCACGACCGGGGTGTAGAGCACCAGCCCGGCGATACCGAGCAGCACCACCATCACCATCGTCAGGACCAGCCCCAGCTGGCGTAGGTGCGGCCAGCGGTACAGCAGGTAGAGCCAACCGGCGGCACCGACGAAGGTCACCGACAGCACGAACTCGTACATGTTGCCCCAGGGCAGCCGGTCGGCGGCGACCCCGCGGGTGACCAGCGCACCGAGGTGCAGCGCGGTGGCGAGGATGGTGGCCACCATCGCGACCCGGGCGGCGATGGCGGCCCGCCCGGTCGACTTCGGCGGGACCCTACCGGTCGACGTGCCGGCAGGCGGTGCGTCGACCACGGTCGCCGGGGCGTCGGACTGCCCCGCGCCGACGGTCACCAGTTGCCGGGTCGGGCGGCTGATCGCGGCCACCGCGCCCCTGCCGCTGAAGGCGTACGACGCGGCGTGGCTGATCATCGCGACCAGGTAGCCCAGGATGGTGAACACCAGGAGCTGATCGGAGAGTGCGGCCATTTACTCGGTCCCTTCTCGGCTCCCGGCACCGCGTTGCACCGCGGCGACGAGCTGGTTGAACTCGTCGGCGAATCCGGCATAGTCGGTGCGCGGCAACCCACCGGCCTCAATCAAGCTACTACCGCCCGTCGTGGACCCATCCTCCGGGGCGGCCGTACTCACCCGGAACCAGACCCGCCGCCGCCGGCCGAACAGCGACGACATCAGGCCGATCAGCAGCAGCACCGAGCTGACCAGCATCAACGTCGAGGCCGGGGCGTACCGGACGGTGAGGGTGATGTACTGCTGGGTGCCCAGGAACTCGACCGTCGTACCGTCGTCGAGGGTCCACCTGTCGTTCGGGCGGAGCAGCTTCGCCTCCCCGACCTGGGTCAGCCTGCCCTCGCGTACCTGTTCCTGGTTGAGGCTGTAGACCGAGGACGGCATCCCGGCGTCCATGCCCAGGTTGCCCCGGTAGGGGATCAGCATCAGCGCCGGATTGCGCTCCGCCGGGAACTGCGAACGGACGAACGGTGCCTCGTCGGGCGCGGTCGGCAGGTAGATGCCCTCGAACGCGACCTGCGCCTTCGGGTCCCGCTGCCCGGTCTTCGGGTCGAGGTTGACGTCCGGGAACGTCGCCACGCCCTCGCTGGTCAGGTTGCCGTCATTGCTCAGGAACGGGAACGGCTGGGTCTGCGACTTCCCGTTGCGGTCGGTGTAGCGGATCACCGGGGCGTACCCGTGGCCGAGCAGGTAGACGTTCGCCCCGTGCAGCCGCAGCGGCGAGTTGACCGAGAAGTCGGCCGCCCGCTGGGCGCCGCCGTTCTCGTCCACCAGCACCGAGGCGCTGAACGACTCGGGCTGCCCCGACGGCAGGAACCGGGCCTTGAAGTCGGTCAGCTCCAGGCAGAACCGGGGCAGGTCGGTGGCCTGCACCCGAGGCCCGAGACCGGACTCGCTGAACTGGTCCAGCGCACTACAGAACGACGAGTCCTTGCCGGCGACGAGCAGCCGGTTGCCGTGCCAGCCGTACCAGGAACCGAGGGCGACCCCGACGAGCATGGCCAGCAGCGAGATGTGGAAGAGCAGGTTCCCGCTCTCCTTCAGGTAGCCCTTCTCGGCCGCGACCGTGTTGCCCCGGACCACCACCCGCCACCGTCGCTTGCGCAGCAGCGCCGCGATCGCCGCCAGCTCGGCCTCGGCCGGCTGCCCGGCCGCGTCCCGGTCGGCCAGGACCGCGTGTTGCGGCAGCCGGTCCAACCGCTTCGGACCAACCGGGGGTACGGAGCGCAGCGTGCGAACGTGGTCGCGCAGGCGCGGTGCGATGCAACCCACCAGCGAGGTGAACAGCAGCAGGTAGATCGCGGAGAACCAGATCGAGGCGAAGACGTCGAAGCCGCCGAGCCGGTCGAGCACCGGGGCGAGGTCGGGGTGCTGCTTGAAGTAGTCGTTGACCTTCTCCGGGGCGATGTTGCGCTGCGGCAGCACCGAGCCGGGAATGGCGGCGACGGCGAGCAGGAAGAGCAGGATCAGCGCCGTACGCATGCTGGTCAGCTGCCGCCACGAGTTGCGCAGCAGCGCCAGCACCCGATTCGGCCGGCGCACTGCCGGCGGCTCACCGCTGGTGGTGCCCGGGGCGCGGTCGGTCCGCTGTTCGACGCTGGACATCAGATGCTGACCTCACCCACGCCGAACGTCGTCTGCAACCAGATCACGAAGTTGAGCCAGCCGCCGGTGACCAGGGCCAGCCCGATCAGAATCAGCAGCGCCCCACCGATCCGGGTGACCCACGCGCTGTTGCGCCGGACCGCCTTGAACACGCCGAGCAGGCGGCGGAAGGCCAACCCGAAGATCACGAACGGCAGCCCGAGCCCCAGGCAGTACGCCACCGCCAGCAGCGCGGCCCGGTCAGTCTGCCCGCCAGCGGCGGCCATGCCGAGCACCGCGCCGAGCGTCGGCCCGGAGCAGGGCAACCAGGACAGGGCGAAGACCGCGCCGAAGACCGGTGCACCGGCCAGCCCGGCCGCCGGCAGCCGCTGGATCCGGAACTCGCGTTGCAGGCCCGGCACCAGCCCCAGGTAGGCGAGCCCGAGCAGGATGATCAGCAGCCCGACGCCGATCTCCAGCGGCCGGCGGTGAGCGGAGAGCACCCGACCGACGCTGGCGGCGAGGATCGCGCTGAGCACGTACACGGTGGTGAAGCCGGCGATGAACAGCATCGTGCCGGCGAGCACCCGACCCCGGACGGCGCGGGTCTCGGTCCGGCTCGCCACCGCGACCGCCACCGAACCGGCCGGGCCCGCGTCCGGGTTCACCGCGACGGGGGTACGAGGCGCCCCGGTGGCGCCGAGATCCGCGCCGGCCAGGCCGGTGACGTACGACAGGTAGCCGGGCACCAGCGGCAGGATGCACGGCGACAGGAAGCTCACCAGGCCGGCGAGGGCGGCGGCGCCGAACGCCAGCAGCAGTGGACCGCTCTCGGCGAGGTTCGCGAAGGTGTCGCCCATCAGCGGGCCACCGGGGACGGTGAGCCGACCGGCGGCGAACCGGGGTCGACCGAGGGCGACGAGCCGATCGGCGACGGCGACGTCTCCGGTGCGCCGCCGCTCGCCGGTGCTTCGGCGGCCACCCGCTCGACCACCGGTTGCAGCATCGACTGGAGGACGGGTTTGCGGAAGACGGCGGCGATCCGGCCCTCCCGGTCGAGCACGATCGTCGCCGGGGTGCTGTTCGGCGGCACCTCGAAGTTGAGTGCCACCCGGTTGCCCGGGTCGAACAGGCTGGGATAGGTCACCCCGAGACTCTGCTCGAACGCCTTCGCCTTGTCCCGGCCGTCCTGGACGTTCACCCCGACGAACCGGACCCCCTGGGCGGTGGTCGCCCGGTAGGTGGCTTCGAGGTCGTCCGCCTCGGCCCGGCAGGGCGCGCACCACGAGCCCCAGAAGTTGACCACGACCACCTGGCCACGGTCCCGGGTCAGGTCGTACCGGCCGCCGTCGAGCAGCTCACCGCTGACCTTCGGGGCGGGTGCCCGGTTCTCCGGCGTGCACTCGATCGCCTGGTCGGCGTTGGTCGAGCACTTCGCCTCCCAGTTCTCGCCGCCGGAGCAGCCGACCAGCGCCACCGCCGTGACGGCGGAGAGCACCACACCGAGCCAGATCCGTGGCGAGAACGTCATCCCGTCAAGCCCCCTTGGCCGTCCGCGCGGTCGGCGACATGGCCACCAGGTGCGCGGCCGGCTCGGAGTAACCGATGCCGACGACCTTGGCGCCGTCGAAGTGGAACGAGGTCAGGCTCGCCAGGCCGCACTGGCGCTTGCGCGGGTCGTGCCAGAGCCGCTTGCGCTCGACGTACCGGCGCAGGGTCCAGATCGGGAGCTGGTGCGAGACGCAGACCGCCTCGCGCCCCTCGGCGGCCACCCGCGCGGCGTGTACGGCGGCGAACATCCGCTCGGCGATCACCCGGTACGCCTCGCCCCAGGACGGGGTGACCGGGTCCCGCAGCACCCACCAGTTGCGCGGGTCGCTGAACGAGCCGTCGCCGGGCGACACCCGCTTGCCCTCGAACCAGTTGGCGCTCTCGATCAGCCGGTCGTCGACCGCCACCGGCAGGCCGAACTGGGCGGCGAACGGCTCGGCGGTCTGCTGGGCCCGCTCCAGCGGACTCGCGACCACGTAGGCCAGGTCCCGGTCGGCGAGCGACTGGGCCGCCGCCTTGGCCATCTGGACGCCCAGCTCGGACAGGCGGAAACCGGGCAACCGACCGTAAAGGATCTTGTCGGGGTTGTATACCTCCCCGTGCCGCAGCACGTGGACGACCGTCTTGCTCACTTGCCTACCCCCCGAGACTGGCCGCCGCTGCCGCAGCCGCTGCCACGGGCAGGGCTGCCGCGTACTGCTCCATGGCGGCGTCGTCCAACGCCGTCGACACGAACCACGACTCGAAGGCGCTCGGCGGCAGGTAGACACCGCCCGCCAGCATCGCGTGGAAGAACGCCCGGAACGCGGCAACATCCTGGGTACGAGCGGACTCGTAGTCGACCACGTCGTTCTCGGTGAAGAAGATCGAGAACATGCTGCCCGCGTACGACAGGAGGTGCGGCACCCCGGCGGCGGCCAGCGCGTCGCTCGCCAGCTTGCCCACGGCGGCGGCGTTGGTGTCCAACCGCTGGTAGAGCGCGTCGTCGGCGAGCCGGAGCGTGGCCAGCCCGGCGGCGCAGGCGAGCGGGTTACCGGAGAGGGTGCCGGCCTGGTAGACCGGCCCGGCCGGGGCGAGGCGGGACATGATCTCGGCCCGGCCACCGAAGGCCGCCGCCGGCAGTCCGCCGCCCATCACCTTGCCGTACGTGAACAGGTCCGCGTCGACCGGTTCGAGCCCGGCCCAGCCGCCCGCCGAGACCCGGAATCCGGTCATCACCTCGTCCACCACCAGCAGCGCCCCGTACGCGTGGGCGATGCTCGCCAGGGCGGCGTTGAAGCCCTCGCGGGGAGCCACCACACCCATGTTGCCCGGCGCCGCCTCGGTGATGATCGCGGCGATGTGCTCGCCCTCGGCGGCGAACACCGCCTCGACCGCGCTCACGTCGTTGTACGGCACCACGATCGTCTCGCTGGCCGCCGCCCCGGTGACGCCGGGCGAGTCGGGCAGGCCCAGGGTGGCCACCCCGGAGCCGGCCGCCGCCAGCAGCGCGTCCACGTGCCCGTGGTAGCAGCCGGAGAACTTGACGATCTTGGAGCGCCCGGTGAAGCCACGGGCCAGCCGGATCGCCGTCATGGTCGCCTCGGTACCCGAGTTGACCAGCCGGACCTGCTCGACCGGCGTACGCGCGACGATCTCGGCGGCCAGCTCGACCTCGCCCGGCGTGGGCGTACCGAAGCTGGTGCCGAGCGCGGCGGCGGCCTGGACGGCGGCGACCACCTCGGGGTGGGCGTGCCCGGCGATCAACGGTCCCCAGGAGCAGACCAGGTCGACGTACCGCCGGCCGTCGGCGTCGAACAGCCACGGGCCGGAGCCACGGACCATGAAGCGTGGGGTGCCCCCGACCGCCTGGAACGCGCGTACGGGGGAGTTGACCCCGCCCGGCACGATGGCGCGGGCGCGGTCGAACAGGGCCTCGGAAGCCGGGGCGTCGGCCGGGTACGGGCCGGTGCCGGCAGAGTACGTATCGGTCACGGTGCCGCCATTCTGTCAGCGCTACTACGCAGCACGGTAACCACCCCTTGCGGGGTAACCCCGCTCACGTCTCCTTCCCGACCCGCTCACTCCCCCGTTCACCTTCCGGGAGCGGGTTCGACCGCGCGGCGGTACGCCTCAACCGGCCGAGTCACCTAGATCGCGATACGCTGATCCGGTGGAGCGAGCGGAGCTGACCATCGCGGTCCAGCGCAACGCCGACGAGGTGGTCCTGAGCCTTGCCGGCGAAATTGACATGCTCACCGCCAGCCGGCTGTCCGCCGTCGTGAACGAGGCACTTTCCGACGCGCCGCCCCGGTTGGTCCTTGATCTGGCCGGAGTCACCTTCTGCGACTCGCAGGGGCTCGGCACCCTGGTCGTGCTGAGCCGCAAGGCGAGTCACGCGCAGACCCTGCTGGTCCTGACCAACGTGGGCGACTTCCTGCTCCGGGTGCTGGACATCACCGGCCTGCGGTCCGCCCTGATGATCCGCAACGAGCCCGCCAACAGCTAGATCCGGCCGGGTTCGTTCGCGTGGGCCCTGACCGGGTTACTCGCGTACCAGTCCCGGCGGTAGGGCGTCCTCGTCGGGGCCGACCGGGCGGGCGTTGACCAGCGGGTTGTGGCGCAGGGCGGCGATCAGCTCGGCGGTGCCGCCGACGTCGGTCCAGGCGTCGTCCCAGAGGGCGGAGACCAGCCAGGACCGGTCGGCGGGGAAGATCAGATCGGGCAGCGGACCGTCGCCGCGCATGTGCCCAATCCGCCAGGCGAGTGCCTGTTCGGGACCGGCCTCGACCAGCACGTACGGCCAGTTCCAGTAGAGGAACACCCTCGGGGCATCCGGGAAGACGATGTCGTGCGCCCCCGTTTCGAGGTAGCCCAGCCACCAGGGCTGCTCGGGGCTGTGCCGGGCGAGCACGTCGACCACGGCGCGTTCGTGGGCCACGTAACCGACGCCCTCGGGCGGGTAGAAGGTGGCGTACGCCTCGAACACCGGCGGGATCGCCGTGGTGATCGTGAGATCCTCGGCGGTCTGGCCGACGAGCCAGGCCACGTCGTCCGCCGTACCGATCCGCCAACTCCGCCCATCCCTGGTGACGTCCATGCCGCCCATCCAACCGGAAGTCGGACGGCAAGCTGTGGTGAATCACTACCCCTGAAGGGGCACGAATCCGCCACAGCCCACCCGGTCAACCCGGATCACGATTGGGTGGGGGTGCCGACGAGGTGGCGCATGGAGGTGCGGAACTCGGCTCGACTGTCGTTCATGCCCTCGGAGATCGCGGCGTGTGCCTCGTCCAGCCGGACGAGTACGTCCGCAAGGTGCGTGAGCCCGTCGCCGAGCTGCCACGCCGGCCACTGACCGCGCAACTTGTCGAGCGCCTGGGCCAACAGCTCAAGCGTGAGTTCGGGGGCGGCGATGGCGGCGACGGATCCGATCGCCTCCCCCACCACGTCGGGTTCGTCCGCGATCAACTCAAGCAGCTCGCGTGCGTCGATCTCGTAACCGAGTTCGGCGGCCATCTTGCACACCTGGTCACGAAGGTCCACGTCATTCCCCGATCCCTGGGCGAAATCGATGGATCGATCTTGCCTAGACTCTTGGCAAGAGTTGGGAGTCTAGGCCGGAAACTCGTACTCCAGCTCGTACGCGGTCGCGTCGAGAACCATCCGCGTCACCTCGACACAGCGGTCGGTGCCGTCGTAGGCGAATCGGGTGATCTCGATAACCCGCGCACCGGCCCCGGACGAGAGGGCGAGTTGCTCGCGCTCCTGCTGGTTCGGCGCCCGGTCGGTCAGCCGCTCGACGAAACGCACCGGGGCGAAGCCCAGTTCGGCCAGGCGGGCGTAGGCACCTCCCGGTCCGGTGTCCGTGTAGGTGATCGCCGTTCCGCGTACCAGTTCCAGCGGAAGATAGGAGGTGGCCAACTGGACCGGGCGGCCGTCGACCTCGAACCGCCGCGCCCGGCTCAGGACGGCTGCGCCGCTGTCCACGCCGAGCGCCGTCGCCACGTACTCCGGAGCCGGGACCTCTCCGACCACGACGTCCAGGACCCTTGCCCGTACGCCGGTGTCATGTCCTGGATAGCTCGGCCCTGCCCCCAGTGGGAGCGGGAGAGTCGGCCCGGCGAGCTGCGCCGGATCCGTTCGAACCGGCGTACGTATGCGCCCGCGCCCTGCCGGGTGACAACCAGGCCCTCGCCGCGCAGCACGTTGACCGCGTTGTGCGCGACGGTCGTGGTCACGCCGAACTGGGCGGCCAACTCCGGCAACGATGGCATCCGGTCGCCCTGCGCCAGCTCTCCGGAGAGGATGGCGGCCCGGATCTCGTCCGCGACCCGCTGGTACGCCGGCCCACTGCCCACGACTCTGCCTAGAACCCTTCCCGCCGACGAACAGTGCGACTCTACGCGTCGGACACCCTCACACCGGACGCCGGCCGATCAATGCGTCGCCGCCTCAGACCGACCAGCGGTGTCTCCTCGATCATTGGTTGCTGAGGCACGTTTTCACCGGCGTGTCACGTGCCTGAGTGACCAATGATCAAGGAGACCGACGCGGGTGGTCAGGAGGGGGTGCCCCAGCGGGCCTGTTCGAGGATCTCCACGGCGCGGGCTTGGGCGGTCGGGTCGTCGGAGCGGAGGAGGCGGGTGGCCTCGTCGACGGCGTCGGTGAGGTTGCGCCACTGGGCGTTGCGCTCCCGGACCACCTCGGCCTGGGCGACCAACTGCCGGTTCTTGGTCCACAGGTCCACGAAGACCGACACCTTGGCCCGCAGCACCCACGGGTCGAACGGCTTGGTCAGGTAGTCGACCGCGCCGACCGCGTACCCACGGAGTGCGAGTTGGGCGTCGCGGTCCGCTGCGGTCAGGAAGATGATCGGTACGTGCCGGGTCCGCTCCCGCCGCTTGATGTGGCTCGCGGTCTCGAAGCCGTCCATGTCCGGCATCTGGGCGTCGAGCAGGATCACCGCGAAGTCGTCCACGAGGAGCTGCTTGAGCGCCGCCTCACCGCTCTCGACCGCCACCGAGTGCACCGGCAGGCCCTGGAGGATCGCCTCCAGGGCCAGCAGGTTCTCCCGCCGGTCGTCGACCAGGAGCGCCTTCGCCACCTCGCTCATCGGGCCACCCCGTCGCTGCCGTACGCGCTCACTCGGTCATCTCCCGTCCGCTGCCGTTGACCCAGGAGGCCATCAGCTCGATCAACTCATCCAGGTCGACCGGCTTGGTGATGTAGTCGCTGGCCCCGGCTCCGAGTGCCGACTCCCGGTCGCCCGGCATCGCCTTGGCGGTCAGGAAGACCACCGGCAGGTCGGCGAACCGGTGGTTGCGCCGGATCGCCCGGGTCGTCTCGTAGCCGTCCTGGTCGGGCATCATCGCGTCCATCAGCACGATGTCGACCTCCGGATGCTCGGCGAGCAGCCGTACGCCGTCCACCCCGTTGTCCGAGTAGAGCACGGTCATGCCGTGCAACTCCAACGCGCTGGTCAGCGCGAAGACGTTGCGTACGTCGTCGTCGATGATCAGTACGGTGGCGCCGTCGAGTTGGCGGGTGACCGGCGTGCTGACCCGTTCCACCTCGGTCGGGCGCAGCAGCGGCGGCAGCTCGTTGCGGGCCGGCAGGACCGGCAACGGCATCGGCGCGACCACCGCGTCCGGTGCCAGCACGTCCGGCACGAACAGGGTGAAGGTCGAGCCCTGACCGGGTGCCGACGCGACGGTGATCGTGCCGCCGATCAGCCGGGCCAGGTCGCGGCTGATCGACAGTCCCAGCCCGGTTCCGCCGTAGCGGCGGCTGGTGGTGCCGTCCGCCTGCTGGAACGCCTCGAAGATCAGCGACAGCTTGTCGTCGGAGATCCCGATTCCGGTGTCGATCACCGTGAAGGCGACCACCTGCCGGGCCGTGGCCAGCGCCGGTACGTCGAAGTACATGCCCTCCGGCGCGGGGGCGATCCGCAGCGTGACCGCACCGTTGTCGGTGAACTTGACCGCGTTGGAGAGCAGGTTGCGCAGGATCTGCTGGAGCCGCTGGGCGTCGGTGATCACCGCGCCGGGCAGGTCACGGGAGACGCGTACCTGGAAGTCCAGGCCCTTCTCCTCGGCCTGCGGGGCGAACGCCTGCTCGACGTAGCCCCGGATCTCGGCGAACCGCACCTCGGTCGGCTCGACGTCCATCCGACCGGCTTCGATCTTGGACAGGTCGAGGATGTCGTCGATCAGTCGCAGCAGGTCGGAGCCGGCGCTGTGGATGGTCCGGGCGAACTCGGTCTGCTTCTCGGTCAGGTTCTGCTCCGAGTTGTCCGCCAGCAGCCGGGCCAGCAGCAGCAGCGAGTTGAGCGGCGTACGCAGCTCGTGGCTCATGTTCGCCAGGAACTCCGACTTGTACGCCGATGCCCGGCTGAGCTGCTGCGCCTTCTCCTCCAGACCGATCCGGGCCATCTCGATCTCCCGGTTCTTGGTCTCGATGTTGCCCTTCTGCTCGGAGAGCAGCTGCGCCTTGTCCTCCAGCTCGGCGTTGGTGCGCTGGAGTTCGGCCGACTGTTCCTGCAACTCGTGGGCCAGCCGCTGCGACTGCGCCAGCAGTTCCTCCGTACGCCGGTTGGCCTGGATGGTGTTGACCGCGATGCCGATGGTCAGCACCAGCCGTTCCAGGAAGGTGATGTGCAGTTCGGAGAAGGCGGCGACGCTGGCGAACTCGATCACGCCGAGCATCTCGCCCTCGAACAGCACCGGCAGCACGACCAGGTCGGCCGGGGGTGTCGCGGCCAGCCCGGACCGTACGGTGAGCTTGCCGTCGGGCACGTTCACCCTGATCGTGCGCCGGGAGAGCGCCGCCTGGCCGACCAGCCCCTCGCCGGGGCCGAAGGTGACGTTGTGGTGCCGGGCGACGTAGCCGTACGAGGCGGTCAGCCGCAGCCGCATCGACGCCTCCTCGGTGTCGGCCAGGAAGAACGCGCCGAGTTGCGCGTCGACCAGCGGCGTCACCTCGGTCATGATCATGCGGCAGACCTCGCCGAGGTCGCGCTGACCCTGGAGCAGGCCACCGATCCGGGCCAGGTTCGAGTCGAGCCAGCCCTGCTCGGCGTTCTTCTTGGTCGTCTCCCGGAGGGTGACGATCATCTGGTTGATGTTGTCCTTCAGCTCGGCGACCTCGCCCTGCGCCTCGACCGTGATCCGCTGGGTCAGGTCGCCCCGGGTCACCGAGGTCGACACCTGGGCGATCGCGCGCAACTGGGTGGTGAGGGTCGAGGCGAGTTGGTTGACGTTCTCGGTCAGGTCCCGCCAGGTGCCGGAAACCCCCTTCACCTGCGCCTGACCGCCGAGCTTGCCCTCGATGCCCACCTCACGGCCGACCCGCGTCACCTCGTCGGCGAACGACGACAACTGGTCGACCATGATGTTGATGGTGTTCTTCAGCTCCAGGATCTCGCCCTGCGCGTCGACGGTGATCTTCTGACGCAGGTCACCGCGCGCCACCGCCGTGGTGACCGAGGCGATGTTCCGCACCTGGGAGGTCAGGTTGGAGGCCATCGAGTTCACGTTGTCGGTCAGGTCCCGCCAGGTGCCCGAGACGCCCTTGACCTCGGCCTGACCGCCGAGCTTGCCCTCGGTGCCGACCTCGCGGGCCACCCGGGTCACCTCGTCGGCGAACGACGACAGCTGGTCGACCATCGTGTTGACCGTGGACTTCAACTCCAGGATCTCGCCCTGGGCATCCACGGTGATCTTCTGGGAGAGGTCACCGCGCGCCACGGCCGTGGAGACCTGGGCGATGTTGCGCACCTGGGAGGTGAGGTTCGAGGCCATCGAGTTCACGTTGTCGGTCAGGTCGCGCCAGGTGCCGGCGACGCCGCGTACCTGGGCCTGGCCGCCGAGCTTGCCCTCCGTGCCCACCTCGCGGGCAACCCGGGTGACCTCGTCGGCGAACGACGACAGCTGGTCGACCATCGTGTTGACCGTCGACTTCAGCTCCAGGATCTCGCCCCGGGCGTCGACGGTGATCTTCTGGCCGAGGTCGCCCCGAGCCACCGCCGTGGTGACCGAGGCGATGTTCCGCACCTGCGACGTCAGGTTCGACGCCATCGAGTTCACGTTGTCGGTCAGGTCCCGCCAGGTGCCGGAAACGCCCTTCACCTGGGCCTGACCGCCGAGCTTGCCCTCCGTACCGACCTCGCGGGCCACCCGGGTCACCTCGTCGGCGAACGACGACAGCTGGTCCACCATCGTGTTGACCGTGGACTTCAACTCCAGGATCTCGCCCCGCGCGTCGACGGTGATCTTCTGCGACAGGTCGCCCTTCGCGACGGCGGTGGAGACCTGGGAGATGTTCCGGACCTGCGAGGTCAGGTTCCCGGCGAGCTGGTTGACGTTCTCGGTCAGGTCCCGCCAGGTGCCGGAGACGCCGCGTACCTGGGCCTGGCCGCCGAGCTTGCCCTCGATGCCCACCTCGCGGGCCACCCGGGTCACCTCGTCGGCGAACGACGACAACTGGTCCACCATCGTGTTGACGGTGTCCTTCAGTTCGAGGATCTCGCCCTGCGCCGCCACGGTGATCTTCTGGCTCAGGTCGCCCCGCGCCACCGCCGTCGACACCTGGGCGATGTTGCGGACCTGGGAGGTCAGGTTCGACGCCATCGAGTTGACGCTGTCGGTCAGGTCCTTCCAGGTCCCGGCGACGTTCGGCACCTCGGCCTGGCCGCCGAGCTTGCCCTCGGTGCCCACCTCGCGGGCCACCCGGGTCACCTGCTCGGCGAAGAGGCGCAGCGTGTCGGTGAGCGAGTTGAAGGTGTGGGCCAGCTCGGCCACCTCACCCTTCGCCGACACGGTGATCTTCTGCGACAGGTCGCCCCGGGCCACCGCCGTCGCCACCTGCGAGATCGACCGCACCTGGTAGGTGAGGTTCGACGCCATCGTGTTGACCGACTCGGTCAGGTCCTTCCAGGTGCCGGCGACGCCGCGTACGTCGGCCTGGCCGCCCAGTTCACCCTCGGTGCCCACCTCGCGGGCGACCCGCGTCACCTCGTTGGAGAACGAGGAGAGCTGGTCCACCATCGTGTTGACCGTACGGCCGATCCGGAGGAACTCGCCGCGCAGCGGCCGGCCGTCCATCTCCAGTGCCATGTGCTGGGACAGGTCCCCGTCGGCGACCGCCACGATCACCCGGGCGATCTCGGTGGTCGGGTTGGTCAGGTCGTCGATCAACGAGTTGATCGCCCGTTGGCCGTCGGCCCAGGCGCCGTCGAAGCCCTCCTCGTCGAGCCGTTCGGTGAGCCGCCCGTCCCGGCCGACGATCCGGCTGACCCGGCGCAGGTCCAGGTTCTGCCGCTCCTGGAGGGAAACCACCTCGTTGAAGGCGTCCGCGACCTCGCCACCGGCACCGGAACGTCGCGGCAGCCGTACCTTGAGATCGCCGCGACGGACCCGCCGCAGCGCCTCGGCGAGCTCGCCGAGCAGGACCGCGTCGTCGGTGGTCGACGGGTCCGCGACGGGCAACTGTTTCGCCGTGGTCATTACTTCCTCGCTCAGCTCGGGGAGGTGGACCGGGCCTGACCGGCACCTGTGCCGGCGGCGGCACACCCATCATTGTGCTCCGATCCCGCCGATACCAGTCCACGCTGAGCTGGGGCGGCGTGCCGGCAGGCTTGGCACCGGCAGCCGAGCCGTGGAGGATGAAACAGTGTCAGCGGAAATCGGGGGGCCGTTCAGCGACGGGACGGACGAGCGCGTCCGGCGGGTGAGGCTGCCCGCCGACCGCCGTACGCCGGCTGCCGCGCGGGCGATCGTCAGGTCGGTGCTCGCCGAGGCGAGGCTGGACGAACTGCTCAACGAGGCTCTGTTGCTCACCACCGAGCTGTCCACGAACGCGGTGGAACACGCCGGGACGGAGTTGGACATCGAGGTCGTCGCGGACGAGAGCGGACTGACCGTAACGGTCTCCGATTTCGCCGTCGGACCGTTGGAAAAGGTAACCGCGCGTCCAAAAAATGACCTAACAGACATTTCCGAGGTGTCGGAAAGAGGCCGGGGTCTGCTGCTGGTCGACCATTTCGCCAGCCGCTGGGGCACCACCCACCTGCCCACCGGCAAGGGCGTCTGGTTCCGGCTCGACCGCAAGAGCGCACCCGCCCCCAGCTCCGGCGGCCAGTCGTCCGGCCGTACGGAGGCCGGTCCGGCGCCCAGCGTCGGCGCACTCACCGCCCTCATGCACACCGTGCCCGACCCGTACGCGGACGACCCGCTGCCCGATTTCGCCGCCGACCTGCTGGCCCGGGTGGGCGAGATGGTCGGTGCCGCCGGCGGCACCGTCCGACTGGACCGGGGCGACGGCAACGGGCCCCAGGTGCTCGCCCGTTACGGCCGACACCCCCGCCCCGGCGACGACCTGCTCCGGGTGCCGCTCGCCGTGCACCGCCCGTACGCCGGGGAACTGGAACTCGACGCCGCCCCGTCCGGTTACGCCCAGCCGCTCGCCGCGCTGATGGCCGAGCGGCTCTCGCTGCACCTGGAGAACGACCGGCTCCGCCGGGCCGACGTACGCCGGCAGACCTGGCTGACCTTCCTCGCCGAGGCGAGCGAACTGCTCGCCCAGTCCCTCGACGTCGACCTGACCATGGCGCTGATCCCGCAGCTCGTGGTGCCCCGGCTGGGCCAGTGGTGCGCGGTGCACACCGCCGACGAGTGGGGGCGGCTCAAGCTCGCCGCCGCCAGCCACGCCGACGAGGCGGTCCTGCCGGAACTGCACAAGGTGCTCAGCGAGGACGGCCCGGACTCGGTGCAGGCCCGGCTGCGGGAGGCGTCCCGCAGCGGCTCGCAGGTGCCGATCGGCGGGCCGATGGACGGCTTCGCGGTCCCCCTGGTCGCCCGTGGCCAGCGACTCGGCACCCTCGCCGTCGGCCGCCACCTGCGCCACCGGCACGACCCGGACGAGGTCGCGGTGCTGGAGGACGTGGCCCGGCGGGCGGCGCTGGCGATCGAGAACGCGCGCATCCACGCCGAACGGCGGCGGATCGCACACACCCTGCAACAGTCGCTGCTGCCGCCGGTGCTACCGGTGGTCGACGGCATCGGCTTCGCCGCCGAGTACGTACCGACCGGTGACGACGCCGACGTGGGCGGCGACTTCTACGACGTCGTACCGCTGCCGGACGGCCGGTGGCTGGTGGTGGTCGGCGACGTCTCCGGTAAGGGCATGCAGGCCGCGGCGGTCACCGGGCTGGTCCGGGACGTGATCCGGGTGCTGGTCGGCGACGGCAAATCGTTGCCGGAGGCGCTCGACCGGCTCAACGAGACCCTGGTCGAGCGCGGCGGCGGACGCTACTGCACGCTCGCCCTGGCCGCCGTCGGTCAACGCCCGGACGGGCAGCTCACGGTCGAACTGCACCTGGCCGGCCACGACCGCCCGGTGCTCGTACGCGGCAACGGCCGGGCCTCCTTCGTCGGCACCGGCGGCACCGCGCTCGGCCTGCTGGACTCGATCGCCACCCCGTCGGCGAGCGTGCCGATGGGTCCGGGTGACTCGCTGATCTTCTACACCGACGGGGTGACCGAGCGACGGCGCGGCCGGGAGCTGTTCGGTCTGGATCGGCTCCGGGACGCGGCCGGGCCGCTGGCCGGCTACTCGGCGGACGTGGTCGCCGCCCGGTTGCGCTCCACCGCTATCGGGTTCTCCGGCGAGACCCCGCGCGACGACATCGCCATCCTGGTCCTGCGCAACGACGCCATCGCGGTCTGAGTCACCGGGCGGGTCAACGGGGTGGCCGAGCAGGTGAGGGCGACCGCAGCTGGAGACAGGCTGACGCCCGGCACCCTGCTGGTGGCGCGGTGCCGGGCGTCAGCGGACCGGGTGCGGCGGACGGGTCAGATGCCGCCGGTGTAGCGGCCGGGGGCGAGCCGTTGGTGCGGGTCGAAACGCTCCTTGACCCGGCGGAGCAGGGGCAGGGTGGGCAGGTGTCCCCAGAAGTCGATCTCCCGACGGATCCGGGACGGGGCGGAGAGCACCACGCAGCGGCCGTTGCGGGCGAGCAGCACCTGCCGCACCGCCGAGAGGATCGAGTTGATCTGCTCGGGGGCGGCGTAGCCGGGCAGTGCGGCGTAGACCACGCCGAGTCCGGCCGAGCCGCGCACCGGCACCGGTGTGCCGACGGCGTCGCGCAACGCGTAGAGGGCGGCGTGCAGGTCGGCCGCGGGTGCGTCGATCCGGAGCGCGACGTCGTCGGCGGTGAACGGGTAGCGCCCCCACCAGGCCGGCGCCCCGGTGTGCACCCGGCTGTCGCCCGCCAGCAGCTCGACCAGCCGGGCCACCCGGCCCCCGACGTCGGCCTGCCCGCCCTCCAGCAGTACGGCGAGGTTGCCGGCCACCAGCGACGAACCGGCCGGGTGGCTGCCGCGGGAGGCGACGGGCCCCTCCTTCGGCAGGTCGATCTCGATCGCGGCGGGGCTCAGCCAGGAGCCGTGGATGAGCCGGACCAGGTTGTGCATCTCCAGTGGAGACCGGACCGGGCGGGTCACCCAGACCCGGCTCGCCGGCACCGGCTGCACCCGCAGCGTCGCCGAGACCAGTACGCCGAGCGCGCCGTTGGAGCCGCAGAGCAGTCTGGCCAGGTCGTGCCCGGCCGTCTCGCCGGCCGCCCAGCCGCCCGCGTGGTGCAGCACCCCGGTCGCGTCGACGTAGCTGACCCCGAACAGCCGGTCGCCGGGTGAACCGTGCCGGTGCCGCATCGGACCGGTCTCGTCGGCGGCCACCACCCCACCGACGGTCGCCTCGGCCGAGGGCGCGTCGAGCGGCAGCCGCATGCCGCTGCGGGCCAGCGCGGCCTGCACCGCCCGCACCGGTGTGCCGGCACCGACCTCGGCCACCATGTCCTCGCCGGACCGGTGCCAGACGCCGGCGAGCCGGCCGGTGTCGAGCACGATGTCCACCCGCGACGGTGGCGCACCCCAGTCCAGTTTGGTGCCGGCGCCGCGCGGAACCACCGACAGTGCCTGGTCGGCGGCAGCCCGCAGCACCGCACCCACCGCCTCGGCGGTGCCCGGTGCGGCCACCCATGCGGCCGGCACCCCGGCCACCCCGTCGGCCATTCCGGCCGGTCGGGCGAAACGCTCTCCACAGATCTCGGCCAGCCGTCGACCGATCCCCCCACCAGTTGTCCGCTCCACCGCTGTCGATGTCCCCACGGCAGTTATCGTACACATGTTCGAATCTTTTGCCGACGGTCGGCGCCGGACCGGCGGGGGCGGGGGCGGGGACAGGGGCGGTAACGTGGCCGGGGTGAGCACTGAGACGCCCGTCGACGCCCCCGTCGCCAACCGGATCCCCACCGAGCGCACCCACCACGACGACACCGTCATCGACGAGTACGCGTGGCTGGCGAACAAGGAGGATCCGGCGACGATCGCCTACCTGACCGCCGAGAACGACTATACGAACGCGGTCACCGCACCCCTGGCCGCTCTGCGGGAGACGCTCTTCGGCGAGACGAAGGAGCGGACCCAGGAGACGGACCTGTCGGTGCCGGCCCGCAAGGGCGGCTACTGGTACTACACCCGCACGGTCGAGGGCCAGCAGTACGGCATCCAGTGCCGGCGCCCGGTCGCCGACGGCGAGACCGAGCCCCCCGCGACCGGTGACGGTGCCCCGCTGCCCGGCGAGGAGATCCTGCTCGACGGCAACGCGCTCGCGCAGGGGCAGGACTTCTTCGCGCTCGGCACCTTCGACGTCAGCCCGGACGGGCGCTGGTTGGCGTACTCGACCGACTTCGCCGGGGACGAGCGCTTCACGCTGCGGGTGAAGGACCTCCAGACCGGGGAGGTGCTCGCCGACGAGGTGCCGGACACGTTCTACGGCTCCGCCTGGTCCGGCGACGGCTCCACCCTGTTCTACCTGACCGTGGACGAGGCCTGGCGGCCGAACCAGGTGTGGCGGCACACCGTCGGCGCGCCGGCCGCCGACGACGTGGTCGTCTACCAGGAGGACGACGAGCGGTTCTGGGTCGGGGTCGAGCTGACCCGGTCGGAGAAGTTCATCGTCATCGACTCACACAGCAAGATCACCAGCGAGGTACGGGTCATCCCGGCCGCCAACCCGACCGGCGAGCCGGCGGTGATCGCCCCGCGCCGGCAGGGTATCGAATACTCGATCGAGCACCACGGGCACCGGTTCCTGATCCTGCACAACGACGGTGCCGAGGACTTCGCGCTGGCGTACACGTCGGCGGACAACCCCGGTGACTGGGTGCCGATGATCGACCACACGCCGGGCACCCGGCTGGAGTCGGTGGACGCGTTCGCGAACCACCTGGTCGTGTCGCTGCGTCACGAGGGCCTGACCGGGCTGCGGGTGCTCACCACCGGCAGCACCGACTCCTACGACATCGACTTCCCCGAGCCGATCTACAGCGTCGGCCTGGACAGCAACCCCGAGTACCAGACCGAGACCGTGCGGCTGCGCTACACCTCGCTGGTCACCCCGGACTCGGTCTACGACTACGACCTGGTGACCCGGGCGATGGTGCTGCGCAAGCGCAAGCCGGTGCTGGGCGACTTCGACCCGGCCGCGTACGAGCAGCACCGGGTCTGGGCACTGGCCGACGACGGGACCCGGGTGCCGGTGTCCCTGGTCGCCCGCGCCGGTACGCCCCGCGACGGCTCGGCGCCGTGCGTGCTCTACGGCTACGGGTCGTACGAGGCGAGCATGGACCCGTGGTTCTCCATCCCCCGACTGTCCCTGCTGGACCGGGGCGTGATCTTCGCGGTGGCGCACATCCGGGGCGGCGGTGAACTGGGCCGGCACTGGTACGACGAGGGCAAGATGCTGGCGAAGAAGAACACCTTCACCGACTTCGTCGCGGTCGCCCGGCACCTGGTCAAGTCCGACTGGACGTCGACCGACAAGCTGGTCGCGCGCGGTGGTTCGGCCGGTGGGCTGTTGATGGGCGCGGTGGCGAACCTGGCGCCGGACGCGTTCGCCGGGATCGTGGCGCAGGTGCCGTTCGTCGACGCGCTGAACTCGATCCTGGACCCGTCGCTGCCGTTGACCGTGACCGAGTGGGAGGAGTGGGGCAACCCGCTGGCCGACCCCGAGGTGTACGCGTACATGAAGTCGTACACGCCGTACGAGAACGTGGCGGCCGTGGACTATCCGGCGATCCTCGCGGTGACCAGCCTGAACGACACGCGGGTGCTCTACCACGAGCCGGCGAAGTGGATCGCCCGGCTGCGGGCGGTGGCGCCGGGCGGGTCGTACCTGTTGAAGACCGAGATGGGTGCCGGGCACGGCGGGCCGAGCGGACGTTACGACTCGTGGCGCGAGGAGGCGTTCGTCAACGCGTGGACGCTGGACCGGTTCGGGCTGAGCGCCTGACCGCCTGGTCGCCGTACCCGAAAGTGGGTCGGCGGGTCCGACAGCGGGGCCAGGGGGCCACAGGTTTTTTCTTAAAGTGGCGGGGTGGTAGGTCAAAAACCTCTCCAAAAACGGGCGGGTTGTTCGGAAG
>NZ_JBVJHT010000007.1:0-162458 GCF_055586685.1 Micromonospora sp. NPDC049529 | reverse complement strand
GGCCCACCCCCCCCCCCCCCCCCCCCCCCCCCCCCCCCCCCACCCCCCCTCCCCCCCCCTCCCCCCCCCCCCCCCCCCCCGATCCGCCGTTCTTGCCGGAATTGACTTAGTTATTAGTTAACAACCTTGCCAGAAAGCGTCATGTTGTTATAGAAGTATTTCCATGCGTATACGACGGACCGCCCTGGCTCTCGCCCTGCTGGGGGCAAGTCTGGCCACCCTCCTGACGGCGCCGGTGTCCGGCGTCGCCCAGGCGGCGCCGGGCGCACTCACCTGGAGCGACGAGTTCAACGGAGCCGCGGGCACCAGCCCCGACGGCAGCAAGTGGAAGTTCGACATCGGTGGCAGCGGCTGGGGCAACAACGAGCAGCAGTACTACACCAACTCCACCCGCAACGCCGCGCACGACGGCGCCGGCAACATGGTGATCACCGCCCGCCGGGAGAACCCGGCCAACTACCAGTGCCACTACGGCACCTGCCAGTACACCTCGGCCCGGCTGCTGACCGCCGACCGGTTCACCCAGACGTACGGCCGCTACGAGGCCCGGCTGAAGATCCCGCGCGGCCAGGGCATCTGGCCGGCGTTCTGGATGCTCGGCACCGGGTCGCAGGGCTGGCCGGGCAACGGCGAGATCGACATCATGGAGAACATCGGTCGGGAGCCGAACACGGTCTACGGCACCCTGCACGGCCCCGGCTACTCCGGCGGCAGCGCGATCAGCAGCGCGTACAGCCTGCCCGGCGGACAGGCGTTCGCCGACGCCTTCCACACCTTCACGGTCGACTGGGCGCCGGACTCGGTGACCTGGTACGTCGACGGCATCCAGTACGCCCGCAAGACCGCCGCCGACCTGCGCGGCAACCCGTGGGTCTACGACCACCCGTTCTTCATGATCATGAACGTGGCGGTCGGTGGCTACTGGCCCGGCTACCCCGACGGCACCACCCAGATGCCCCAGCAGATGCTGATCGACTACGTCCGGGTCTATGCCTGGAACACCGGTGGCGGCACGCCCCCCACCGGCGGCTCACTGATCGGGTACGGCAACAAGTGCGTCGACGTGCCCGGCGGCACGCCCACCGACGGCAGCCAGTTGCAGCTCTGGGACTGCAACGGGACCGACGCGCAGCGGTGGAGCTTCCCCGGCGACGGCACCGTCCGGGCGCTGGGCAAGTGCATGGACGTGGCCTGGGGATCGGTCGCCAACGGCGCGAACATCCAACTCGCCACGTGCAGCGGCAACCCGGCCCAGCAGTTCGTCCTCAGCGGTGCCGGTGACCTGGTCAACCCGCAGGCGAACAAGTGTGTCGACGTACGCGACTGGAGCACCGCCAACGGCGCCAAGCTCCAGCTCTGGACCTGCCTCGGCGGCGCGAACCAGAAGTGGCGGCGCGGCTGAGCCGGTGATGAACGGTCGCCTGGGCGCAACCCCGCTCAGGCGACCGCCGCGGCGGCCAGCACGGCCGGATCGACGTTGCCGCCGCTGATCACCGCTACCGTCCGGCCGGGCGGCAACTCGGCCGGACGGAACAGCCGGGCGGCGGTGGCCACCGCGCCGCTCGGCTCGACCACGAGCCGGGCCCGGCGGACCAGGTGGGCGGTGGCGGCGGCGATCTCGTCCTCGGTGACGGTGACGATGCCGTCGAGGTGTTCGCGCAGGTGCGCCAGGGTCAGCTCGGCCAAACTGGTACGCAGCCCGTCCGCGCTGGTCCGGTGGGTGCGGGCCAGGTCCCAGACGACGAGTTCACCGGTGGCGAGCGACTCCTGCGCGTCGGCCGCGTACGCGGGTTCGACGCCGTAGACACGGGTCGACGGGGAGAGCGCCTTGATCGCGGTGGCGACGCCGGAGGAGAGGCCACCGCCGCCGACCGGGACCAGCACCACGTCCACCTCGGGCAGGTCCTCGACGATCTCCAGCCCGATGGTGCCCTGGCCGGCGATGACGTTCCGGTCGTCGTACGGCGGGATCAGCGTCCGGCCCCGCTCGGCGACGATCCGCTCGGCGGTGCTCAACCGCTGCGCGGGCGGCACGAGCAGGACCTCGGCGCCGAGCGTACGGACTTGTTCGATCTTGATGGCGGGTGCACCATCCGGGATCACCACCGTGCACGGCACCCGGGCGGCGCGGGCCGCGTACGCCAGCGCCTGGCCGTGGTTGCCGGAGGAGTGGGTGACCACGCCACGGCCGCGCTGGGGCTCGGTCAGCCGGGCGACCGCGTTGGTCGCGCCGCGCAGCTTGAACGAGCCGACCGGCTGGAGGCTCTCCGGCTTGAGCCAGAGGTCCGAGTCCCAGCCGGTGGGCAGCAGCGGGGTACGCACCACCCGGCCGGTGATCCGTGACGCGGCGGCCCGGATGTCGTGCAGCGTCACCAGATCCATTCGATCATCATGCCGCAGGAACGGCTCCGGCAACCGACACCGGAAACCCCGATCTTGAACGGGCAAAGCAGCACTAAAGCCTAGAATCAGGCAAAGTGTTCCGCGTGATCGGGGGACCGCGATGCCCACGCCCGACCCGCCGGAGAGCGGCCCGCCCGAGCCGTCCCCGGACCCGGACCGATCACCACCACCCCGGTCACAGCCACCGGCTCCGTCCGAACCGGCCCCCGCGTCCGGTCCACCGGACCAGTCCGGCCCGCACGCCCAGCCCTGGACCTGGTCGGTGGACCCGGACCCACCCACCCGCGAGCCGACCCCGGACCCGGAGGGCGGCCCCTTCGTGGACGACCCGCCACCCCCGCCGCCCGTCACCGGGCCGTCGGTGCCCGCACCACCCGCCACGCCACCGGCGGCGGCACCGCCCGACCGGCCGCCGGACTGGTCCACCCCGGACACCCCCGCCGTCGCCCCGCCGATCGGCGGCGACCCCTGGCCGCCGCCCCCCGACCAACCATCGCCGTACGCCGACCCGTCGGCACCGTGGGCCGACCCCTCGCCCGAGCAGCAGTACCCCGAGCAGAGGTTCTCCGACCAGCACCACCCCGACCGGCAGGACCCCGAGCAGCCGTACCCGGACGAGCCGGGTCCGTACTGGCCGGACCGAGCGCCGTGGCTGGACGAGCAACCCGAACAGCCGTACGCCACACCGGTACGGCGACGGCGCCTCTGGCTGCTGCTCGGGGTGAGCGTCGCACTGGTGCTCTGCTGCTGTGCCGGGGTGGTCGGAACGGCGCTGACCTGGGGCGGCGACCTCTACGCCGAGGTGGAGAGCCGGGGCCAGCGGATCGTCGGGCTGAACCAGCCCGGCCGCGACGGCGACCTCGAATTCCTGGTCCGCGAAGTCAGGTGCGGCGTCGGCCGGGTCGGTGACCCGCTGGTCAACCAGGCGGCGATCGGCCAGTTCTGTCTGGTCGAACTGGCCGTACGCAACGTCGGCAAGCGGCCGGTCTTCTTCACCGACACCCTCCAGCGGGCCTACGGACCCGACGGTGAGCAGTTCGGTGCCGACAGCGGTGCGAGCGTGCTCGCCAACTCCGACCGGCAGGTCTTCCTCAGCGAGATCAACCCCGGCAACCAGGTGACCGGTGCGGTGGTCTACGACATTCCGGCCCACGCCCGGATCGTCCGGCTCCGGCTGCACCACGCACCCACCTCACTCGGCGTGGTGGTCCGGGTGGAGTAACCGCTCAGCCCACCCGAAGCTCGGACACTGCCGTGCTTCGCTGGTCCAGCCGGGCCAGCGCCGCCGACCGCGCTGCTCGCCGCCCCGTGCCGGCGAGCAGCAGCGGCAGCGCGACGTTCTCCGCGGCCGTCAACTCGGCCACCAGTTGGCCGAACTGGAACAGCACCCCGCACTCGGTCCGGCGCGGCCGTGAGCGGGCCGCCTCGGACCAGGTGTCGAGCCGGTGTTCGCCGTAGTGGACCTCCCCTGAGTCGGGGCGGAGGATGCCGGCCAGGCAGAGCAGCAGGGTGGACTTGCCGCAGCCACTCGGGCCGGTGATCGCCACGATCTCGCCTTCGCCGACCGTCAGGTCGATCCCGCGCAGCGCCGGGGTGCGGCCGTACGCCTTCACCAGGTTGTCGACGCGTAGCAGGGGGGTTCGGGTTCGGGGTCGCGGTCATCCGTGCTCCTCGCTCGGCTTGGTCGGGCTGTTCGTTCGGCTCGGTCACGGCCGCACCTCCCGGTGCCAGTCGGAGACGCGTTCCAGGGTGATTTGCAGCCACCGCAGGTCGGCGTCGAGATGGGCGATGGCGAAGTCGGCGGCGACCACCTCGGGGAGGCTGGCCGTGGCGTCCGTCTTGGCCTGGGTCAGCTCGCGCAGCCGGAGCATGTGCGCCTGCCGTTGCGCGATCAGGTATTCGCGGGTCCGGTCGGCGCCGACCACCAGCAGCGCCACCGTGGCCTTGACGAACAGGATGCTGCTCACGTAGGGCGCCGGTGGCTCGACCACCTCCAGCCAGGCGTCGAGCGCGGCGCGCCCGGCATCGGTGAGCGCGTACGACGTGCGGTCCGGCCCGCCGTCGCGGTCCTGGCCGACCGGGGTGACCAGGCCGTCCCGGGTGAGTCGGCCGAGGGTGGCGTAGACCTGCCCGTAGCCCACCGGCCTGGTCCGGGGCAGGCGCTCGTCATGGGCCCGTTTCAGCTCGTAACCGTGCTGCGGCCCGGCGGCGAGCAGCCCGAGCAGCACCTGTGCCGTCGACACGGCTCGACTATTCATTGAATGAATAGCCTCGGTCAAGCCCCCGCCCCGCCTCCGACACACACCGCGCGGACGACCTTGGGCGGGGGCGCCCGCCTCCGGTCGCCGAGTGCCTAGGAAGATGGGCACGCCAACCAGGGCGTGCGGTCCTGCCACCGAACCCACCGGTGGAGTACCGTTCGATCGATAACAGGAGGTCGCGAATGTCCTTGACGGTGCACACCGAGCAGCGCGGCGACGTCGTCGTCGTGGCGGTCGCGGGCGAGCTGGACATGGCGACCGCGCCCCAGTTGCAGGACGAGATCACGGATCTGCTCGACCGGGGCAGGAGCCGGCTGGTGTTCGACCTGTCCGAGCTGACCTTCTGCGACTCGACCGGACTCTCCGTCTTCGTACGCGCGAAGAACAGCAGCGACGAGGCCGGCGGGGTGGTCCGACTCGCCGCACCGCAGCGCGGCGTGTTGCGCATCCTGGAGGTCAGCGGCCTGGTCGACGTGTTGCAGACCCACCCCTCGGTGGAACAGGCCATCTCGGCGGACCAGACCCCCGCCTCGTCGTAGTCGCACACCCGGTCATGACGCAGTGACCGCCCGGTCCGCCGCGGGGCGGGCCAGGCGGCACTTTTCCGTGCGCCACCGACGGGGCATAGGTTGTCGGTCGACACCGCCAACCTTCGGAGAAGCGAATGCTCAAGGGTTTCAAAGACTTCATCATGCGCGGCAACGTCGTCGACCTCGCGGTCGGCATCGTCATCGGCGCGGCGTTCACGACCGTGGTCAACCAGCTCACCCTGTCGTTCCTCAAGCCTCTGATCCAGCTGTTGGGTGGCTCGTCGACCAGCCCCGCGCCGACCGGCGCGCCGGGCACGCCCGGCACGGAGACGGGGCCACCGCCGGGGGCCTGGAAGGTCGCCGGCGTCGTGTTCGACTGGGCCGCCTTCGTCAACGCGGTGATCACGTTCTTCATCACGGCGGCGGTGCTCTACTTCCTGGTCGTCCTGCCGCTCAACAAGCTGGCCGAGCGCCGTCGCCGGGGCGAGGAGCCGCCGCCCGCCGCACCGAGCGAGGAGGTCAAGCTGCTGACCGAGATCCGCGACGCGCTGGTGGCCGGCGGTCGGGTGCCCGCGCAGCACCGGGAGTCGTTCGACAACCTGACCGGCCGCGACCACCCGCCCGCCGGTCGGGAGTACCCCTCGGCCGGCCGCTGAGCGGCCGGCACACAACTTTCCCCCTCCCCGCACCCTATCGAACACGTGTTCGATAGGGTGCGATCATGGAACAGCGAAAGCACTGGTGGAACGGCAAGTGGGGACACCTCGCACGGCGTGACGTCTACCTGCGGACCGACGCCGACCAGTGGCACCTGGAACAGCGTGCCGGCGGCGCCGAGGGGATCTCCCGGTTCTACGAGTTCGACAGCGAGGACGAGGCGTACGAGGCGGTGCGCGGCCTGCTGGTCGGACCGGACAACTGGCGGGAACTCTCGGCCCGGCCACCGGGACTCGGCAGTGGTGGTTTAACCGGCTGACCGGGCGGGAATCGCCCAGACATGCACACCGATGTCCCGAACAGCGCCGAACCCATCGCCCAGGTGACCAGCGGCATGCGAGTGGTCGATCCGGGCGGCGAGGAGGTGGGCACCGTCGTCGCGGTCCGGCTCGGCGACCCGAACGCGGTGACCGCCCAGGACCCACCGACCGGTCACGGCGTACTCGGCGCGGACGTGCCGCACACGGAGAACGGGGACGAGCCCGACGTACCGCCGGACCTGGCGGCCCGACTGCTGCGTACGGGCTACCTGAAGGTCGACAGCCGGGGCCTGCTCGCCCACGATCTCTACGTCGAGGCCGACCAGATCGCGAAGGTGAACCAGGACGTGGTGGAGCTGACCGTCGACCGGGCCCGGCTCATCCCCGAAGCCCGCTGAGCCGAACCGACGCCCGCCGAGCCCGGCTATCGGGACGGGGTTTCCAGCAGGGCGATGGTGCTGAGGCTGACCTGGTCCCGGATCCGGGTCACCGACGACTGCCACTGCCGGCTGAACCCCGGCCGCCGCTCCAGCGCCTGCCAGACCGACAGCACGGACTCGTCCAGCCGGGCGGCGGGCATCCAGAGGTGCAGCAGGCAGTCGATCGCGGGGCGGAGCCGGTCCAGCTTCTGCGACCGCGTACCCGGCCCGGTGAGGCTCGACTCCATCAGCGACAGCAGGGTGGTGAGCAGCCAGTCGTGCAGGGCCAGGTCCTCGCAGAGTTCGACGATCGCCTGCACGTCCTGCTCGGCCACGGTCAGTTCCAGCGTACGCAGGGTGTCCGACTCGACCCGGAAGGTGCCCTGCAACTCGGCCGCCGGGTCCTCGGCCGGGATCACCGCCCAGCGCAGGCAGGTGCGCTGGGCCCGGAACGGCGGCCGGTGGTCCAGCGTCGGCGACGCCTGCACGGTGTCCATGAACCGGGCGCTGATCGCACCGAGGTTCAGCGCCGAGGCCTGGTACGCCGAGCCGAGGAAACCACGGGTCACGTCCCGTACGTCGATCTTGCCGATCGTCTCCACCTGCCCCGGCCGGGAGAGGTAGTGCGACCAGACCAACCGGCGGTTGGCGGCGGCGCGGCCGATCCGGGTGTGGCTCGACCCCTGGAGCACGTGCCCGCCGGTCACCGCGGCGTGTGAGACGACCGTGCCGACGCCCCGGCTGCGACTGCCGGAACCGGTCGGCAGCCGGCAGTCCACCCCGGTGAGCTGGTCCGGCGAGACGGCGTACGCGATCGGTCGTTCGGAGCGGCGGACCCGTTCACCCACCAGCAGGTCGAGCAGTGCGGCGGTCCGGTCCAGCGACAGTGCGGTCGAGTTCTGCAACAACCCGGTGTGGACCTCGCCCACGGTCAGCATGGCACCTCCGCAACGTCACGCGTCGCCACCGGCCACGGTCACGCCGTGGTCAGGGCCGATCGACCGGTTTCATCCCATCATCGGACCGGCACGCAACGTACCGGACACGCATGGGCGCGAATGACAATTCCCGGTTTTCACGTGCACCCCCACGGGAAATACCGCCGGCCGGATCAGACGTCCGGGCGGGCCGAGCGGTTTCTGTGGGAAGTCCCGGATGCGCCTTTTCACCGAACTTCCGGTGGGACGGCCGGAACCCATTTCGCACCATAGGCTCGTCTGGTGACTCCTGCGAACATAGACGTACTCGTCGTCGGTGCCGGGGTGACCGGTCTGACCACGGCGGTGTGTCTGGCCGAGAGCGGGCGTACCGTGCTGGTCCGGACCCGGGACCGACCGGCGGACACCACCTCGTTCGCGGCCGGCGCGATCTGGGGACGGGTCATCGCGGCGCACGAACGGGCGACGCACTGGGGTGAACAGACGCTCTCCCTGCTCAAGCCGCTGGCCCGAGCCGCCGGGACCGGGGTACGCCTGGTCACCGGCGTGGAGGCGACGCGGGTGCCGAGCCCGCCGCACCCGTGGTTGAGCGGCGTCGACGACTTCGAGGTCTGCCCGCCGGCCGACCTGCCCGCCGGTTTCGTCTCCGGCTGGCGCTACACCGCGCCGGTGGTCGACATGCCCCGCTACCTGGAATACCTGGTACGCCGGCTGCACCTGGCCGGCGGCCGGATCGAGCGGGCCACCGTCGGCTCGTTGAAGCGGGCGTCGACCGAGGCGCCGGTGGTGGTCAACTGCACCGGCTCCAGCGCGCGGGAACTGGTGCCGGACGTCGAGGTGCAGCCGACCCGTGGCCAACTGGTCGTGGTCGACAACCCCGGTGTGGACTGGTTCTTCGCGGAGAGCCCGACCGGGACCACCGAGCTGACCTATTTCCTGCCGCACGGCGACCACGTGGTGCTCGGCGGAACGATGGAGGTCGGACATTCCGACGCCACACCGAGGGCCGAGACGGCAGCGGCGATCGTGGCCCGCTGCGCCGCCGTCGAACCCGCCCTGGGCCGGGCCCGGATTCTCGCGCACCGGGTCGGTTTCCGGCCCGTACGCCCACGGGTGAGGGTGGAGGAATTGGATCTCGACGGCGGTCGGGTGATCCACAATTACGGGCACGGCGGCAGCGGGATCAGCCTTTCCTGGGGCTGCGCACTGGAGGTCGTGAACATGATCGAAACACGTACGGCAACCTCGTCTTGAAAATCATTGGCGCCGATGTCTTCGTCGGCCGCCGATACTGCTGTCGGAGGAGGGACGGGGGACAAAATATTCTTGCCTCCCATTGATACGGTGACGTCACGTGCCGCTCACGCCGCATAGGAGCCGCCGTGACCAAGGTCTACGTATCAGCCACTTTCCGAGATCTACAAGAATGTCGCGCCGCGGTGCAGCTCGCGCTGCGTCGGCTGCGGGTCGAGGACATGGCGATGGAGTCCTATGTCGCGGAAGATCGACGACCACTGGAAAGGTGTCTGGCTGACGTCCGTGAATGTGACGTCTACGTGGGCATCTTCGCCTGGCGCTACGGTTTCGTGCCCCCCGGTTACGGCCGGTCGATCACGGAGTTGGAATACCGCGAGGCACTGAACCACGGAAAGCCGTGTCTGATCTTCCTGCTCGACGAGGAAGCACCCTGGCCCCGCCGGTTCGTGGACCGGGGCACGGAGGCCGAACAGATCGAGGCACTCCGGGCCGAACTCGCCGACCGGCACATGTGCAGCATCTTCACCGAACCGAGCGACCTCGCCGCCCGGGTCACCGCGGCGGTCGCCATGCGACTGGCGGAGACCGACTGGGCGGCGGGACACGGCCTCAACGCCCTCGGTCAGGACACCGTCCAGCGCTACTTCTCCCGGCTCCGCCAGCACTACGGCGTACTGAACCTGGACGCGTTGACGCCGACGGAGAGCGAGGACTACCTCCAGATCGGGTTGGCCTCGGTCTTCGTCGAGCAGTCCGTACGGGCGGATCCGCCGCCGGCCGAGATGCCCCGCGAGTGGCGTCGCCGGGTGCCGACCAACGGGATCCTGAGCAGCGAGGACGTGCCGACCTCGGTGAACCCGACGGACCTTCGGCACCTCCAGGAGTCGTACCGGGCCAAGCCGTTGCAGCGGCTGTTCGACGTACTCGCCTCACCGGAGCAGCGGGCGGTGGTGCTGCTCGGCGATCCCGGCTCGGGCAAGTCCACCGCCGCCCGGTACCTGGCCCTCGCCCTGGCCGGCGGGCACCCCGACGACCGGCTCGCCGCCCTGGTCGACCACCTCCCGCTCCTGGTCGAGCTGCGTTCCTACGTCACCCTCGCGGCCGAGAACCGCTGCCAGGGCTTCGTGGACTACCTGGACCACCGCGCCCACACCGACGGGTTGGGCATCGACCGGACGGCCCTGCTGCGCCACCTCACCCTCGGCCGTACGGTGGCCGTCTTCGATGGCCTCGACGAGGTGTTCGACCGCCGACGCCGGGAGGAGGTGGCCAGCCAGATCGCCAACTTCGCCGCCGACTTCCCCCAGGTACGGGTGGTTGTCACGTCACGGGTGATCGGCTACTCCCGGCGGATCCTCACCGACGTCGGCTTCACCCACTTCACCCTCCAGGATCTCGACCCGGACCAGACCTCGGAGTTCCTCGGCCACTGGTACCGGTTGGCCATCCACGACCAGCCGCAGGAGACACTGGTCCGCCGGGCCCGGCTGCTCGACGCGATGCGGCACTCGCACGCGATGCGGGAACTGGCCGGCAACCCGCTGCTGCTGACCATCCTGGCGATCATCGGCAAGCACCAGGCCCTGCCGCGCGAGCGGTGGCGGCTCTACGACCACGCGGCCACCGTGCTGGTCGAGCACTGGGACGTGGACCGGCACCTGCGCGACCAGCACCAGGACCCGGACTTCATCGGCACCGAGGACAAGAAGGAGTTGCTGCGCCGGCTCGCGTACCGGATGCAGTCGGCCGAACGGGGTCTGAGCGCGAACTACATCGCGGCCGAGGAGCTGAGCGAGGTCTTCGAGGACTACCTGGTCGAGCGCTACCACCGGGACCCGGCCGCCGCGCGGTCCATCGCCCAGTCGATGATCAACCAGTTCCGGGAGCGGAACTTCATCCTCAGCCGGTACGGCCCGCACCTGTACGGCTTCGTCCACCGCACCTTCCTGGAGTTCTTCTGCGCCGACGCGGTGCTGACCAAGTTCCAGCACGACCGGGTGCTCACCATCGGCGAAGTGAAGGACCTGTTCCGCCGGCACTGGGTGAACCCGTCCTGGCGGGAGGTGCTCCGGCTGCTCGCCGGGGCGCTGCCCGAGGAACGCGCCGCCGAGGTGATCGACCTGTTGACCAACGAGATGAACCGGTCCTGGCCGCCGACCGCGTTCCCCGCGCCACCGTGGAACCTGGCCCTCGCGGTGCAGTGCCTCGCCGAGGTCCGGACGATCTCACCGGTGGTGGCGAAGCCGGCCGCCGCCCTGCTCCGCAAGGTCATCCTGGTGCTGGAGCACGGCGTGGCGATCAACGACCGGGAGACCGCCACCCTGGTCGAGGAGGAGATCCTGCCGGCCGCCCAGGCGATCGGCACCGGCTGGCCGGGCCGGGAGGCGTACCTGTCCTGGTACCGGCGGCGCGGCGTCCGGGTGGTGTGGAGCCCGGTCTCGGCGTACGCCGCCCGGCTGGCCGCGATGCTCTCCACCCCGGCAGAACGGATCGACGACCTGTTCGACGAGGTGCTCGGCGGACTCGACGACAGCTCCGCCGCGTACGCCTGGGTCGCCGGCCTGGCCGAGGTGGCGCAACTCGCGACCGCCACCGAGGACAGCCCACCGCATCGCGCCGCCGCCGAACGGGTCCGCGGCCGGCTGATCAAACGCGCCCGCCACGACGGGTACAGCGGGGCGCGGCTCACCGCCGTGCAGGCCCTCGGGGAACGGTTCGGCACCGATACCCGCGCCCGTGACCTGCTCGTCGAACGCGCCCGCGAGGACGGGTACGCCGGAGTCCGGCTCGCCGCCGTGCAGGCCCTCGGCGAACGCTTCCGGGGCGAGGCGCCGGTCCGGAACCTGCTGCTGGAACAGGCGGGCGCCGACAGCTTCGCCGGCGTCCGGCGGGCCGCCCTCCAACTCCTCGGCGAGCGGTGCGGCGGTGACGACGAACTGCGGCCGATCCTGCTCGACCGGCTCGCCACCGACGTCGACGCCGACGTGGTCCGGATGGCCGCCCAGGTCCTGATCGAACGGTTCAACGCCGCCGGAGAAGCACGCGACCTGCTCATCGGGCGGGCCGGCGGCGACGAGGACCCGGTGGTGCGCCGGGCCGTGGTCCGGGCCCTCGGCGAACGGCTCGGCATCGACCTGGTGGTCCAGACGGTGCTGGTGGAACGGATCCGGGCGGACAGCGACGCCGGGGTGCTCCGCGCCGCCACCCAGTCCCTGGTGGAGCGGTTCGGCCCGGACGAGGAGCTGCGTCAGCTGCTCGTCTCCCGCGCCCTGGACGACGCCGACGAGGTGGTCCGCCGGGCGGCGCTGCGACTGCTGATCGAGTGTTTCGCCCACGAGGTGCCCCTGGGCGACCTGCTGGTCCGGGTGGCGCGGGTCGACCGGGACGCCGACGTGCGGTTGGTCGCCGTACGGGCGCTGGCCGACCAGGTCGGCACGGCACCGGACGCGGTCGGCGCGCTCACCGAGCTGGCCCGTACCGACGGGGCGCCCCGGATCCGGCTGGTGGCGGTCGGCGCGCTGGTCGACCGGGTCGGGATGGACCCCGGCGTACGGGACGTGCTCGCCGGGCTGGCCCGCGCCGACACCAGCGCGGCGGTACGGCTCGCCGCCGTACGCGCCCTTGCCGAGTGGGTGACCGAGCCCGAACTGCGCGAACTGATCGTCGAACGGGCCCGTGGCGACAGCGGGGCGGAGGTCCGGCTGGCCGCCGTACGCGCCCTGGCCCGTGAGGCGGGCACGGACGCGCAGGTGCACGCCGTACTCGTGGACCGGGCCCGGTGCGACCCGGACGGTGGGGTCTTCGCGCACGCCTCGGCCGTGCTGGCCGGGCTGACCGACGACGACGAACCCGCCTGGGAACTGCTCGCCCGGCGGGTCGGCGTCGACCGCAACCCCCGGCTGCGGCTCGCCGCGATGCGGATGCTGGTCGACCGGTTCGGTAACCGGCCGGAGTTGTCCGACGTCCTGCTCGACCGGGTCCGCCTCGATCCGGACCCGGAGCTGTTCCGGGTGGCGGCGACCGCGCTCGTCGGCCTAGTCGGGCCGGACGTGGCGCAGTGCAAGGCGTTGATGAGCCGGGCCGACAGCGACGACGCCCCGGTCCGCTGCGTCGCGGTACGGATCCTCGGCGAGGAGTTCGGCCGCGACCGGGGCGTACGCGAGCTGCTGATCGACCGGGCCCGTGACGACGACGACGTGCAGGTACGCCGGGAGGTGCTGCGGGTCCTCGGTGAACGGCTCGCCGACCACCCGGAGGTGCGGGCGCTCTTCGTCGAGCGGTTGCACGACCACGACTGGTCGGTACGGGTCACCGCCGTACGGCTGCTCGGCACCCGGTTCGGCACCGACCCGCAGACCCGTGCCCTGCTCACCGAGCTGGCCCGTAACGACGCCGATCTCGGGTTCCGCCGGTTCGCCGGGCAGGCGCTGACCTGGTTGCCCGGTGCGGACCCGGACCAGCTGCCGGACGTGCCGCGATGAGCCCGAACCCCTACCGGCCGGACCGGGACACGCGTCGGTCAGTCCGAGATGAACACGTACTCGATCCGTTCGACCAGGTCCTTCGGCACGTCGACGTGCTCGTGCCGGCTGCGGGTGTGGATCTGGTCGAGCACCGCCGGGCCGATCGACACCTGGCTGAGGATGGTCCGGACCGCGTGCTCGATCGGCAGGAACCGCGACCCGAGGACCGAGAAGGTGCGGTACGCGCTGAACGGTGCCGCCCTCGGGTTGAGCCGGACCACGGCCGGCAACTCGTCCCAGTCGTCCGGCCACTCCTCGACCTGGTACGGGTTCGTCACCCCTTCACCCTCGTGGCGCAGCAGCCCCAGCCGCATGAGCTGCCACACCCCGGCGAGGAAGGGGCAGGACCAGCGCAGCTGCCCGTCCTCCTCGTAGTCCCACAGCTCGACGTCCATGAAGATCGAGTGCCGGTTGGCCGCGTTCTGCGACGGCGGCTGCCAGGTGTAGTCGCTCATCGCCTGTGCCGGTCCGCTGGCCGGGGAACGTTTGCCGTTGCAGAGCCAGCCGGTCTCGGTGAGCGGTGGCCGCTCGCCGTTGGTCTCCGGGACCGGATCGGAGACGAGCTGGTCGAGCACCAGTTTGGCGAGCGGGATGTCGTCGGCCTGGGCGCAGCCGGACTCGCGGGCGAAGTAGTCGATCACCAGCCCGGTGCCCTCGGTCGCCTCCTGGAGTTGCCGGACCACCTCGCCGGGCGTACTGAACCGGGTGAAGTAGTCGTCGATGAGGAAGCAGGTGCTGATCCGGGCCCGGCCCTTGGGCACCCGGTCGATCGCCGCCTGCCGGGCCGCCGCCGCCCACGGCGCGACCCGGGAGAAATGTCGTCGGAGCTGTTCGACGCCGCCGGCGAACTCCTCGATGTAGAGGTGGCCGAGTTCGATCGAGAGATGGGACAGGGGGACCGACTCGACGCTGCGTCGGGCCGCGGTCTCCTCGAAGCTGACATCCGGTTTGGTCACAGGGTCTCCCAGGCCGCGTCGTCGACTAAACGTTTGGCGAGGGAGGAGAAGGCCTCGACCGTCTCCAGGTTGGCGATGCGTCGGGCGTACACGTCGTTGTCGGAGATGAGCTGCTCACGCCATTGCAGGACCGGGTCCAACGGCACCGAGCCGATCATCATGGTCCGACCCACCCGGTTGTTGCTGGCCAACTCCAGCAGGTCCTGGTTGCACTCACGCAGCCAGGCCACCTGCGGTGGCTGGAGTCCCTCCAGCTCCGGTGAGTCGGGGTCGACCACGGCCGTACGCACGAAGCGCAGCCCATTGATCAGGTCATCGTGTTTGTGGCCGCGCCGTACGCCCGTGTCGAGGATTCCCTTGGCGCCGTACACGAGGCCGGAGGCGGCCAGCACGTGTTGCCTGGTCCAGCGGTGGAACACCAGCCAACGGGCCTTGACCGAACGCAGTTCGGGCGACGCGGTGGCGGCGAGCACGATGTCGGTGGCGTACGACCGACCCGCGCTCAGGTCGATCAGGCTGAGTTCGAACTCCTCTTCGAGCCGGAGGAAGAGCCGGATGCACTGCCGGACCCGTTCCTCGCTGCTCGGGAACTCTCCCCCGCCGATGTCGCCGGGGAGCAGCATCAGCCGTCCCGCGCCCGGTGGCCGGTTGCGCAGGCTGGCCCGGTCGGATTCGGTCCACACGTCGATGCGGTGCGGCTCGGCGCACTCGCCGTTGAGGTAGACGTGCATCCCGGTCTGGGTGGTGGTGCCGTGCACGGCGTTGTCGATGTTGAAGATGGCGCCGGCCGTGGGTGAGCCGAAGTCGAAGTCGAGGTAGCAGACGTCGGTGCCCTGCAACGCGCTCCGGTAGAGCACGTTGCTGCTGGTCACCGAGCGGCCGGTGCCGCCCTTGTCGGAGGTCGCGAAGATCAGCATGTCAGCCCGCCTCGGAGACGTCACGGCGGGCGGCGTTCAGCTCGTCGAGCGAACGCAGCACCTCGGTCGCGAGCGACGTGGCGGTGCCGGGCCGATCCTGGAGGATCTCCCGCGCTCTACGCAGGTTCACCCGGATCAGGTGCAGGGTCTGCTGCATCTTCGGGCCGCCCTCGCCCGCGCCGCTGAGCAGCTCCATGTCGTACAGGTGCTCGGCCTCGCTGAGCAGGTCGGATGCGTAGTCGGCGAGCCGGTCGCTGCGCAGCGGGGGCCGGTTGAGCATGTTGGCCGTGGTGACCAGCCCCTGCACGACCCGCTCGGTGTAGTACCAGGAGGTGCCGTCCTGGGTGGGCTTGAGCTGGCGGAAGACCTTCGCCGGCTGGTCCCAGAGGCTGCGGCCGGTGCCGCCGTCGAGCCGCCGGGCGGCCAGGTGGTCCCAGACCCGGTCGGCGAGCTCCAGCAGCGCGGCGCGTTGCTCGGCGTCGCTGAGCAGGCCGGCGATGAACGCGGTCCGTTGCAGCAGCAACGCGGAGAACTCGCTGACCATCCAGCGCAGGCGCGGGCCGTCGAGCTGTTCGCTGCCGCTGAGGGTCAGTCGTACGCCGGGTGAGTGCAGGGTCAACGCCGGGTCGGCGTCGAACGGGCGGCGGGTGATCCGGGCCCGGTTGGCCAGCTCACCCAGGACCAGCCCGACCCGGGACAGCTCGGCGTCCGAGCCGCGCTCCTGCATCAGGCCCTTGACCGCCAGCGAGGTGACCAGCAGCGTGTAGTAGTCGGAGGAGTCCTCGTCGGTGGTCCGCCACGGGATGTCCTCCAGCGGCCACCGTTGCCCGTCGCCGAAGGTGGCGACCGTGGCCCAGTAGGTCCTGGTCAACTCCCACCGCAGTTGCAGCGCCCGGGACAACCGCTGCTGCTCGTCGTTGAGCAGACCGAGGATCCGGGTACGTTCGGAGAAGAGGTCCTCGATGGCGTCCACGGCGATGACGGTGAAGTAGAGCCAGGGCAGCTCGTGCGCCACGCCCTTGGCCTGGTCGCCGACGGGCTCGTTCGTCTCGACCAGCGGGGCGTCGTTGACGATTCCCCAGGCCCAGCCACACTCGAACAGCCGGTTGGCGCTCTCCAGGTCGGCGACCTGCCCGGACCCGATCAGGACCTCACGGAAGGTCGCCATGGTCTGGCGCAGGGCCCGGCGGAGTTGGGAGACGATCTGGCGCTGCGGCAGCCCGGCCTGGTTGACGGTGCGGATCAGGGCCCGGCCCTCGGTGGAGTCCACGTCGAAAACGTTCACCGCGAAACTGCGCAGCAGGCCGACCATGGCCGCGCTGAGCCGGGTGCTGGCCATCGTCTCCAGTTCGGTGATGTCCTGGAGGATCTCCTCGCGGCGGACCGCGCCCCGGAACACCCGGAGGAAACCGATCGTCGCCAGCGACAGGGTGACCGACATCGCGAACGAGTCCACGATGTCCAGTTCGCGTTGCTGCTGGGTGGCCGGCTGGGCGGGATCGTCAATGCCGAAATAGCTGCCACCCGAAAAATTGGGCGTACCGGACTCGTGCGTGTAGCGCTCGAAGTATTCCCGCAGGATCTGTACCAGCACCAGCGGTATCTGGGTGGCCGTGCCGAGCGGGCGGAGGACCTTGATCATTTCATCGGCGGTCTCGTCCGGACGGTCGATGTTGAACGCGTCCACCTGGGTCGCCGGCAGGAGCAGACAGAGCAGTTGCTCGGCGTCGCTGATCGAATTGGAGCCGTTCTCACCGCCCCACACCCACCGGCCGTCGCGCCACGACGACCGGACGACGGCCGCCCAGATCTCCAGGAGCTGCTGACGAGGCTGAATCCTCATCGCTCGTGCACCACCATCCGCCAATTGTCATGGTTCCAGGTACGCCGGAGACCCGCGAAGCAGGTGATTATCGATCAAGGTTCGGCGCGAATGCGACCCGGAACCAGGTCAGTGAATCAAGCAAAGAAGCTGGCCAGCCCAGGGATTAAATGATCTTTCTACAGTGGCGCCACGAATCATGGCGACCACCCCCTCTCACGGGCCCAGTCCTATCTGCCAATGATGTCCTACGCGTCAAGGGTGGGGAAATTGATCAATTAGCCACAGTGGTGCTGGTCAGACAGGCTGGGTCGGTCCGGTCAACTGTCGGCGTACCGCCCAGAGGGCCGCTTCCGTACGCGACGCGGTGCCGGTCTTGCGCAGCAGATTCGACACGTGCACGGTGACCGTCCGAACCGAGATGCCCAATGATCTCGCCACCTGCTTGTTCGACATCCCGGCGGCCAGACAGCCGAGCACCTCTATCTCCCGCGCGGTCAGCTCCGCACCGGCCAGCTCCGCACCGATCGGCTCGGCCGGCAACCTCGGGTGCTCCGGCAGCGGCTCCCGGACCAGACCCTCCGGCCCGTGCCCGCCCCGCGTCGCGAGCAGCTCGGTGAGCCGGTACGGATTCCCGCCCGTCCGCTCCCGCACCGCCTCCACCAGGTCCCGGTCCACTGGCCCGTCCGGGTACACCTGGGCCAGCACCGCCGCCACCTGGTCGGCGGTCAACGCGCCGAGGTGCTGGCGTACGGCACCGGGCGCACCGGTCAGCCGGGCCAGCGTACGGGCGGCCAGCTCCGGCGCGAGCGCGGTCTCCGGTGGCCGGCTGGCGACCATCAGCAACGCCGGCAACTCCGGTGCGGCGGCCAACTCGCCGATCAGGTTCAGGCTCGCCGGGTCGAGCGCGTGCAGGTCCTCGACCACGATCACCGCCGGCCCCGCCCCGACCAGCGCCCGTACGGTCGCCACCGCCAGTCGGAGCAGCGTGCCGGGGGCGTACCGCTCACGGGGTGCGTTGGGGTGCTGGGCCAGCCAGGCCAGTGCGTCGGCGGGCAACGGCAGACCGGTGGTGTCCCGGCCGCTGAGCACGGCGGCCAGCCAGTCGTACGGCGCCGGACTGTGCACCCGCGCGGTGCCGAACAGCACGGTGCTCGGCCGGGGGTCGTCGAACCCGTCCAGCGCGGCGGCGAGCAGCAGGCTCTTGCCCACTCCGGCCGCCCCGGTGATCACCACCGTACGGCGGGTCGTCGTGCCCGAGCCGGCCAGGCTGGACCAGGCGCGGGTCAGCTCGGTCAGCTCACCGACGCGCCCGACCATGGGGACCGGCATCATGGACCAACCCTACGCAACAGTGCGTAGAGACGATTCGGTGCTCCGCTTGGCATGCTGCACGGCATGAACCTGCGCCTGCGTACCGCGATCGTCAGCGATCCCGGCCTGGTCCGCACGAACAACGAGGACGCCGCCCACGCCGGCGAACGGTTGCTCGTGGTCGCCGACGGCGTCGGCGGGCAACCGGCCGGCGAGGTCGCCAGCGAAATCGTGATCCGGAACCTGCTACCGCTGGACCGGGGCCCGATCGACGGCGACCCCACCACGGCACTCACCGGGGCGCTCCTCGCCGCGAACCAGCAGATCGCCGAGACCGGTCGCTCCGACCCGAGCCGAACCGGTCTGGGCACCACGGTCACCGCCGTGCTGCTGATCGCCGACCGGCTCTCCGTGCTGCACGTCGGCGACTCCCGCTGCTATCTGGCCCGCGACCCGAACTTCTACCAGCTGACCAGGGACGACACCTTCGTCCAGGAGTTGGTGGACCGGGGCGCGTTGACGCCGGAGCAGGCCCACCGGCACCCGCAGCGGTCGCTGATCACGCAGGCGGTGCAGGGCGGCGAACTCGTCCCGGCGACCGTGGTCGTACCGGTGGTGGCCGGGGACCGGCTGCTGCTGTGCAGCGACGGCCTCTCCGACGTGATCGACGACGACGCGATCGGCGAGGCGCTGGCCCGGTACGCCGAGCCCCAGCAGTGCGCCGAACAACTGGTCAAGCTCGCCCACCAGGGCGGCGCCCCGGACAACGTCACCGTCATCATCGCCGACCTCTTCACCGCCTAGCCCCGCTCCCTCATGATCCCGGAGAGTTCGGTTCGCCATAGGCCGAACTCTCCGGGATCATGGAAACCTGCTCACAGGCCGAAGACGTCCTCGGCCGCACCGTCGCGGGCGCCGTCGACGAAGCCCCGGAAGGCGGGATCGGCGGGGTCGGCGGTCACACTGGTGGTCGTCTCCCCGGTCGCCTCCGCCACCGCGTCCACCAGTGGCGGATAGTCCAGCTCGACGTCACCGAGATCGTCCTCGTCCGCGTCGGCCAGGCTCAGCACCTGCTGGAGGTCGTCCGCGGAGGTGTCCTGGTCCGTCGCCCAGTCGTGCCCGATCGAGTAGCACTCGTCGTACAGGCCGCGTTGGTCGTCGGTCCAGTCGTCGTCGTAGTCCGGCACGCTGCGCCTCCTTCGGGGGCCGTTCCCTTTGCAGCATGCCCGGCCGCACCGCGAGGACGCGCAGAGACGACAAAAACTCACACTTCGGGTACGCCCGGGATCAGCTCGCCACGGGTCGGGTCGCCGGCCCGGTCCCGGCCGGCAGCCGTACGGTCAGCGGCTCCGGGCAGAGCCGGACGAGTTCCGGCAGCACCACACCGAGCGGGGCGTCGATGGTGAGCGCGGAGTACGTCTCGCCCCGGGTCGGCCCCTGGTTCACGATCATCACCGGGATGCCGAGTTTCGCCGCCCGGATGACGAACCGGCGACCCGACATCACCGCCAACGACGACCCGAGCACCAGCAGCATCCGGGCGTTCTCCACCAGGTCGAAGCACTCCCGTACCCGGTCGGCGGGGACCGTCTCGCCGAAGAAGACCACGTCCGGCTTGAGCGTGTCGCCGTCGCACGCCGTACACCGGACCATCCGGAACCGGTCCACCTCCCGGTCCGACAGGTCCACGTCGCCGTCCGGGTTGACCGCGGTCGCCTCCGCGTCGAACCTCGGATTCGCCAGGCCGAGGCGCCGGTCCAGCTCGGCCCGCGAGGTCACGTCGCCGCAGCCGAGGCAGATCACCTTGGCCAGGCTGCCGTGCAACTCGATCACCCGGTCGGCGCCGCCCGCCTGGTGCAACCCGTCCACGTTCTGGGTGACGACGCCGGTCACCAGCCCCCGCCGCTGCAACTGAGCGACCGCGCGGTGCCCGGCGTTCGGGCGGGTCCGGGCCATCCGCCGCCAGCCGAGGAAGCTGCGCGCCCAGTAGCGCTGCCGGGCCACCGGATCCCCGGTGAAGGTCTGGTACGTCATCGGGCTGGTGCGCACCAGCGCGCCGCTCGGGCCCCGGTAGTCCGGGATCCCCGAGTCGGTGGAGAGCCCCGCCCCGCTGAGCACCACGACACCGCCGCCGGCCAGCGACCCGGCCAGCTCGGCGCACTTCTCGGCCGTACCCTCATGCACCCGTCCATGCTGCCGCACCCGGCGGCCGATCGACCAGGCGCGGCGAACAACGTGGGCGATGACTCAGACGGTACGGTGCAGCCGTCGACAATTCCGGCTGATTGAGTTATTTCGCCCGTTTCACGAATGGCTGACGGCGGCGGTTCGGCGCACCGCGCCGGGCCCGTGGCGGTTAGCTGGAGCAGACCGGCCACGTACCACCGCGCGGATCGGAGGAACCATGCCGTTCACCGGCAGCCACCCCGCCGCCGTACTGCCGTTCCTGCGCTCCGGGCTGGTGCCGTCCGCCCTGATCATCGGCAGCATGACACCGGACCTGCCGTACTTCGTCCCGCTCAGGTTCTCCGGGAGCACCACCCACACGCTGACCGGGGCGCTGACCGTGGACGTACTCCTGGGAGGGTTGGCCTTCGGGGTGTGGCAGGCGGTGCTGGCGCCGTTCGCGATCGCCATCGCCCCGGCGGCGCTACGGAATCGCCTCGATCCCCGGCTGCCGCGCGGGCTCCTCTTCCACCTGCGAAGCCTGCGCCGGCTGGCGCTGCTCGGCGCCTCGCTGGCGGTCGGCGCCGCGACCCACGTCGGCTGGGACTCGTTCACCCACGTCCCCGCCTGGGGGCCGACGCACATCGCCTGGCTGAACGGGATCCACGCCGGGATCCCCGGCTACCGCTGGGTGCAGTACCTCAGCACCATGCTCGGCGCGGCAGCCCTGGTCGTCTGGTGCGGCCACTGGTGGTTCACGAGTACGCGCCAGCCGCGCAGCGACGCTCCTGCGGCGATGCCGCCCCTGGTCGCAGGCGCGGCATGGGCCCTCATCGGGTTCGCCACGGTTGCCGGCGGCCTGCTCGCCGCCCGCCCCGCCTACCTGAACGGCTCCGGCCCGTACGTCACCGTGTTCCTGGCATTGACCAGGGGCGGCGGTGCCGGCCTGATCGCCGCCGTGGGCTGCGCCCTCGGCTGGTTCTACTACCGCAAACAGTCACTCACCACCCCACTGCCCCCGCACCGATAACAGCCCACACAGCAACGCCCCACCCGCACTCGCTCGCGATCTAGGGCAAATGGGGGTGATCGGAGATCATCAAACACGTATATGCCCTAGATCAACGGCGTCAGGGACGGGCCACAGACACAGCAACGCCCCCACACCGAGGCGGTGCGAGGGCGTGAAGTCGAAGAGGGTCAGTGCTGCTTTGCGAGGCCGACGAACGCGCGCCACGCCTGCGGCCCGAAGGCCAGGGTGCCGCCGTCACGATCCTTGGTGTCCCGCACCAGGACGCGCCCAGGGAGATTGTCGGCCACCTCTACGCAAGACCCACCGTTGACCCCGGAGCGGCTGGACTTACGCCAATTCGCACCCGTCATGTCGTCCATGCCTTCACCGCTTTCTTGATCAGCTCGATGGATTGCGCTCTGGGGAGCGAGTCGCTCCTGATCGCCTCCGGTCGACCTTGCACAATCGGCCGATGCAGGATCGTCTCGTCTATCACAAAGACGAATCTCGTCGGAGAGTCGCGTTTGAGAGCCCCCTGCCGCTCCAGCCTGGATGCCAACAGCTCCTCGGCCGTCTCGCGGCTCATCCGCGCATCCCGCAGCACCGCTCGCGCGTACGCCTCCGTCTGCAACATGCCCGGTAGGTAAAGCGGCTCGAACCAGCGCAGGAGTGTTGCCTTCTGCTCATGGTCGAGCCAGTCCCGAAGCCAAACCGGCTCAGCCTCGAAACTGGTGAGTTTGACCAAGAGGCGTTTGTAGACCCCGCCGGTTTCGAATGCCGTATCGACGGCAGTGACGTAGTCGGTGGTTGGTGGTCGGTGTCGGGTCTCGACGGAGCTGACGTGGGTTGGTGAGAACTTGACCAGACGCGCCCACTCTTCCTGGGTCAGGCCTCGGGACGTGCGTGCCGCAAACAGTTCGTCAACCAGTAGATCAATTGCCGCGCCCATCTACTCAACCTCCACTCGGATTCCCTCGGCAACTACTCGTCCCACGCACCACTACGCACATCATCGCTTGACCAGCGCAAACAGTGCGTGAGGGTATCGACAGTAGTGCAGTCCTATCCAGACTGTCATCAGGCGGGACCACCCGAATCCGGCTACCCGATCGCGCACTGCGAAAAAGACGGGTGGAACCGCGTGGACCACCCCGGCCTTCCCTATCCCCCGGGGTGGTCCGCATCCAATACGGAGCAGGAGGTGTGCGATGTTCAGGACCATTCGCGATTGGTGGATCATCCGTCGACCCCGATCACGAAAGATCATCGAGCAGGGGACCGGACAATCGGCCGAGCTGTGGCGTTTCAGTGCCCCTATGGGGGTAGCAGAACGCCACAGCCCGGCGTGGCACAGTGCGCCAACTGCCGAATACCAGCCGAGGATCTTCACGCTCGGGCAGTTGACGGCGTACCGGGTGGGGCGGTCGCGGTGAGTGGGACGTTTCGGGTGCGGGTGGGAGACATCCTGGACCTGGCCGCCGGGGACTATCTGATCAGTCCCGATCCGTCGACCGGTGGCAAAGACCTCCGGGTACGGGTGAAGCACGTCCCGCCGGGCGCGATCGGTTGGCAGGGCGACTGGTTGAGCCTGCTCGCCGTCGAACTGCTTCCCGGTGACCTCGACGGTCGCGACCTGGCGCTGGTTGTACACCGTCGCGCCCTACCCGAACCACTGACGGGACGACACGGAACCTCGGCACACGACCTCGGGCTGCACGTGCCGATGCGGCCGATGTGGATCTGTCGACTCGACGCGATGCCGTGGCCGTGCGCCGAAAGCAGGCTCCGGCTGATCGGAGGCTACCGGGGGCAGGAAATAAGTCTCTGCTGCTACCTTGCCACCCAGTTTCAGCAGGCGATGACCGACCTGCACACCCTCAACCCGGACACCGCACCCGAACCGCGCGCCCTCTACGAGCGGTTTCTCGGCTGGGTGCCGATCCGCAGGTCCCGATGACCGAGCTGACGAAGATCACCGTCAACCTGACTCCGGCAGCCGAGGCGGCGTTGACCAGACTTGCGGTTGTCCAGCGGGATACGCGTACCGATGCGTTGAACCGGGCCCTGCGACTGGCCGCACTGATGCTCGACCTGGCCCCCGACGGACATTTCACGCTCGTCCAGCCGGACGGTTCACTCGACCGCGTTCATTTCGTCTGAACGCGGCTACGAGGCCAGCCGGTCCGGCAGGCGGCGTACGGGCGGCATGGCGAGCGCGTCGGCCAGGTCGTTGAGGTCCAGGTCGAGAACGTCGGCGAGGGCGGCGACGGTGAAGAAGGCGGGGGTGGGGATCGCGCCCCGCTCGATCTTGCGGAGCGTGTCCAGGGAGATGCCGGCGCGTAGCGCCACCTCGGCGGCGCTGCGGGTGCCCCGGGCCCGTTGCAGCATCCGGCCCAGTGCGAGTCCCCGTTCCCGTTCGTCCTCGGTCAGCGGTGTACGAACCATGGCCTGGATAGTAATCCTAGTATTAAAATACCAGGCATGGTTGTGCTCAAATCAGAAGCCGAGATCGCCACGATGCGCGAGGCCGGACGGATCGTCGCCACCACCCTGGCCGCCGTCGCAGCCGCCGCCCGCGTCGGCGTACGCCTCATCGATCTCGACGAACTCGCCGCCGGGCTGATCGCCAGCGGCGGGGCCAAGCCGTCCTTCCTGAACTACCACCCCTCGTGGGCACCGATGCCCTACCCCGGCGTGCTGTGCCTGTCGGTCAACGACAACGTCGTACACGGCATCCCGGACCGCCGGGTGCTGGCCGAGGGCGACCTGCTCTCCATCGACTGCGGCGCGTACGTCGACGGCTACCACGGCGACTCGGCGATCACCGTCGCCGTCGGGGAGATCGACGCCGCCGCCCGGCGGCTCGCCGATGCCACCGACCGGGCCCTCGCCGCCGGCATCGCCGCCGCCACGGTCGGCGCCCGGATCGGCGACATCTCGCACGCCGTCGAAACCGTCGCCCGCGAAACCGGGTACGGCCTGCCGGACGGCCTCGGCGGACACGGGGTCGGCACCGCCATGCACGAAGCACCCTCGGTGCCGAACACCGGCCCGGCCAACCAGGGCATGGTGCTGGCCGAAGGACTGGTGATCGCGATCGAACCGATGCTGCTCGAAAGCGGATCGAGCCGCTGCCGCACCCTTGCCGACGGCTGGACGATCGCCACCGCCGACGGCAGCCGGGCCGCCCACGCCGAGCACACCATCGCCGTCACCGCCGCCGGCCCGGTCATCCTGACCGCTCCCTGACCCCGGCCGGGCCGGCTACCCGTCCCCGGCGAGGTAGTCGTAGACCGGTCGTACGGGGCCGAGGCTCAGGTCGGTGACGATGTGGGTGGCCGAGACGATCTCGCGTACGGGCAGGTCCGCCAGCGGGGCGAGGACGTGCTCGAACAGTTGCAGCCGGGCGGGCCCGGTCCACGCCTCGACGATGGTCACGTCCTCGATCTGGGTCCGGGTCAGCTCGCACACCCGTTTCGTGGCGTCGTAGCCGACGACGAACTTCACCGCGAAGGTGGGGATCGTGACGCTGGCCCGGGCCTCGTCGGGATCCAACGCGTGGTGCTTGTAGCCCATCGTCGCGGTCGCCACCCGCAGCGAGCCGTAGTCGAGGGTGCCGACCAGGGCCGCCTGGTCCACGTAGAGGCGGGGCGAGCCGAGCACCTTCGGATAGGCGTTGATCTCGCGACCGATGGCGATCGCCGGGAAGTTGTCGACGTACATCGAGCTCAGGTACTCGCCCCGCTCACCGTCGAAGCTGACCGCGATCGCCTGACCCGCCTCGACGTACGGCCCGTACGCCGTCACGTCGCCCATCTTCATCAGCTCGAACCGGACGATCGGGTCCTCGACCAGCAACGGTTCCGGTGTCACCGCGCGGGCCGCCTCGAAGTCCGTGCGGTAGTAGATGTTCAGGTACTCGCGGTTGGTGAACCGGGGAATCGCCGGTGCGTACGCGGGCGCGGTGAGCGGCGTCGTGTAGCGCTGGCGGACCTCGTCGGCGCGCACCCGTCACCCGTTCCGGCTCAGGCCCGGCACGGACCGGGTCCGGCCGACCCGCAACGGCAGGATGGTCGGGCTCCGGTGCCCTCGGGTCGCGCCCATCCGGGGCCGCCCCGCCATTTGCAGGTCGGGGAAGCGGGCGAAGACCTCACCCACCATGATCTCAGCCTGCAACCGGGCCAGGCCCGCTCCGATGCAGTGGTGCGCCCCGCCGGAGAAGGTGACGTGCTCGCGGCTGTTGGGGCGGGTCACGTCGAACCGGTGCGGGTCGGTGAAGACGCCCGGATCCCGGTTCGCCCCCGCGATGAAGTGGATCAGGATCGAGCCGGCCGGAACGGTCTGTCCGCGAACCGTCACCGTCTCGCCGGCCAACCGTACGATCAGCCGCCCGGAGGGGTCGAAACGCAGCGACTCCTCGACCACGTTCGCGGCGATGTCGGGATCGGCCAGCAGCAGGTCCTTCTGCTCCGGATGTTCGAGCAGCAGGCGTACGCAGTTGTTCAGCAGGCAGGCGGCGGTCGGCTGCCCGGCGATGAAGACCAGACCGAGCAGGGCGACGGCCTCCCCGTCGTCGTCGGTGTCCCGGACCACCTCGCTGATCAGGTCGTCACCCGGTGCCTTGCGACGCTGCGCCACCAGTGCGGCGAAGAACGCCGTCATCTCGACCAGGGCGGTACGCACGTTGCGGCGTTCGGTCATCGTGTGCGGACCGTCCACGGCGTTGACGAGCACGCTCGCCCACCAGATCTGCCGGTCCCGGTCGCCCCCCACCGGAATGTTCATCATTTCCCGCAGGATCTCGTACGGCACGTACTTCGACACCTGGCTGACCAGGTCGAACTCGCCCCGGTCGGCGATGTCGTCGAGCAGCCGCCCGATGATCGCCCGGATCTGCGGTGCCCGCGCCCGCAACGCCCGGGGCGTGAACCAGGACGAGACGAGGTTGCGCAGTCGGGTGTGGTCCGGCGCGTTGAGCGAGAGCAGCGACCGCTCGATCGGGTTCACCAGCCGGTCCTGGTCGTCGTCGGCCATCGTCCAGTCGGGTCGGCCGGGTGCCGGCGGCAACGCCCCGAACCGGGGATCGGTGACCACCGAGCGGCAGAACGGCTGGGAGACGGTGCACAGCACGCCGAGCCGGCTGCGGTACAGCTCCCCCTGCTCGCGGATCCGCTCGTAGAGCGGGAACGGGTCGCTGGGCTGCCGTACCCGGAGCAGGTTCGCGGCATGGTCGCCACGCCACGCGTAGAACTCGGTCCGACGCTGGTAGCGGCTGAAGTTGAGTGCGGCCCGAGCCGCGAAGCTGATCGCCATGATGCTCCCCTCAGTTGACCTTGCGTTGCCGGCCGGCCCACAGGCGGTCCCGGAGGGTTCGCCGGAGGATCTTGCCGCTGGGTGTCCTGGGTACGGTGTCGACGAAATCGACACTGGTCGGGATCTTGAACTGGGCCAGCCGCTCGCGCAGGAACGCGGTCAACTCGGGTGCGGTGAGCGTGTGATCCGCCCGTACCACGACAAACGCGCAGATCCGCTCGCCCCAGGTCGCGTCCGGGGCACCGACCACGGCCGACTCGACCACCGAGGGATGTCCGCTGATCGCGTTCTCCACCTCGGCCGGGTAGACGTTCTCGCCGCCCACGATGATCGTGTCGTTGATCCGGTCGCGGATGAACAGGTAACCCTCGTCGTCCACGAAACCCGCGTCACCGGTGTGGATCCACCCGTCGACCAGCGTCGCGGCGGTCTTCTCCGGCTGGTTCCAGTACTCCACCATCCGCGCCGGGGTACGCAGCAGCACCTGGCCGACCTCGCCCGCCGGCACATCCGTACCGTCGGTGTCGACCACCCGCAGCCCGACGCCCGGATAGGGACGGCCGGCGGCGGCCAGCCGCGTACCGTCCGGGCGGTGCTCCGTCGGCGGCAGGCAGACCGCCGTGTTGCCGGTCTCGGTGAGCCCGTAGATCTGCGCCATCTCGCAGTCGAACATGTGCAGGCAGCGCCGGAGCAGCGCGTCGCTGATCGGCGAACCGCCGTAGACCACCTTCCGTACGGAACGGAAGTCGGCCGGGGTGACGCCCGGCTCGTCCACCACCAACCGGAGCATCGCCGGCACCAGGCAGGTCGTGGTGATGCCGAGTTCACGGATCAGTTCGACCGCCCGCTCACTGTCGAACACCGGCAGCACCACGTTGGTGACACCGGCGTTCAGCCCCTGGGTCAGCCACCAGATCCCGCCGATGTGGAAACCGGGCAGGGCGATCAAGCTGCGGTCGTCGGCCCGCCAGTCGATCCAGTCCAACCCGTGCTCGGCCAGCAGCTCGGTGATCGCGAAGAAGGTGCGTTGGGCGAGGACCACGCCCTTCGGGGCGCCGGTCGTACCGCTGGTGTAGACCTGTAGCACCGGAGTGTCCCGCCCCAGACCGGCGGCCGGGTCCGGGGTCGGGTGGTCGCCGTCCCGCCACCGCGCGTACTCGTCGGCGGCCAGCGGCACCGTGGCGCGCAACCGGGGCAGCCCGGCCGCGATGCCGGCCACCACATCGGTCAGCCGTGGCTCGACGAACGCCAGCTCGCTGCCGGAGTCGCGCAGCACATGGTCGACCTCGGGCCCGGTCAGCCGCCAGTCGATCGGCACCAGCACGGCACCGAGCCGGGCGCAGCCCAGCAGCAGTTCGTAGTACAGCTCCGAGTCCCGGCCGAAGTGCGCCACCCGCGAGCCGGCACCGATCCCGGCGGCGGCCAGCGCGGCGGCGGTGGCGCCACCACGCCGGTGCAGCTCGCCGTAGCCGAGCACGGTCGTGCCGCAGACCACCGCCGGGTGGTCCGGCCGGTCCACGGCGTGCCGCCCCACGCTGTCCTGCAACGTCTGCCCCGTTCGGGCGGTCAGGGTAGTGGTCACGCGATACCTTTCCGGACGGTCGGTGCCAGGTGCGCCGATGAGGAACGGTCAGTGCCAGGTGTACGAGTCCAGCCAGTGCCGCCGGCCAGGGGCGAGCAGTGGGGCCGGACGGTCGGGTCGCGGTTGCGCCGCCGCTTCGAGCAGCACGTGTGCACTGGTGCCGGTGAAGCCGTACGCGTTGACCCCGGCGAGCCGCCGCCCGGTGACCGGCCAGGGTGTGCCGGCGGTCGGCACGCTGACCGACAGCCGGGACCACGGAATCCGGGGCGACGGGTCGGCGAAGTCCGGCTGACCGGGCACGGTGGCGTGACGCAGGGCGAGGACCGCACGGAGCAGCCCCGTCGCCCCGGCTGCCGTCTCCAGGTAGCCGATGTTGGCCTTCCCGGATCCGACCAACAGTGGCGGGGCGTCGGCCCGCTGCCGGCCGTACGCGGTGGCCAGCGCGTCCATCTCGACGGCGTCGGCGGCCTGGTCGGAGCTGCCGTGCGCCTCCACGTAGCCCACCTCGGCCGGCTCCACCCCGGCCGCGGCCAGGCAGTCCCGGATCGCGGTCTGTTGGCCGGTCGCGGACGTACCGACCAGCATCGCCCGACCGCCGTGCTGGTGCAACGCACTGGCCCGGACCAACGCGTACGGCGACAGCCCCTCGGCGCGCGCGTCCCGCTCCCGGACCAGGACCAGGACCACGCCGCCCTCGCCCCGGACGTAACCGTCGGCGCGGGCGGTGAAGGGGCGGCAGCGGCCGGTCGGCGAGAGCATCCCCGCCCGAGCCGAAACCGCGGTGGTGAACGGGGAGAGCACCAGGTGGGCGGCGCCGACGATCGCCACGTCGCACTCGTCGCGCCGCAGTGCCACACCGGCCAGGTGCAGTGCGGCGAGCGCGGACGAGCAGGCGGTGTCGACGGTGAGCGCCGGACCGTTGACCCCGAGGGCGACCGCGATCCGTCCGGCGGCCGCGCTCGGTGCCACCCCGGAACTCATCCAGCCGGACAACTCGTCGTCGGGTACGCCGTTGCGGACACCGGCCACCCCGTACTCGGAGGGGGTCGACGCGACGAAGACGCCGACCCGCCGGCCGCGCAGGTCGCCGAGCCCGGCGTCGGCGACGGCGCGGCCGGTCTCGGTCAGCAGCAGCCGGTGCTGCGGGTCCAGGTAACGCGCCTCCTGCTCCGGGACGCCGAAGGCGGCGGCGTCGAACAGGTCGATGTCGTCCAGGTATCCGCCGCTGCGCAGCAGGTCGGCGAAGGGTGCGACATCGTCGGCGGCGAGGTTCCACCGGGGCTGCCCGAGGCTGTCCACCGGCACGTCGGCGGATTCCGTCGGCACCGCCCGACCGTCGCCCACCACGGCCCAGAAGCCGTCCGGGTCGGTGATCCCGCCGGGCAGCCGGCAGCTCGCCCCGACCACCGCCAGGCCCTCGGTCTCGGCCTGCCGCTGCCGGGCCAGGAGCAGGATCAGCTGGCTCCTGGTCAGCGGCTCCAGCGACTCGATGTACGCCTTCACGCGCCCAGTTCCTTGAGCGCGGCCAGTTGCGCGTCGGCGTCGTCGAGATCCGGCCCGGACCGGCCGGCGGTGATCTGCTCGTCGCCTTGCAGGTGGCCGGCGAGGAACTCGGCGAGCAGGTCGGCCGCCGGGTGGTCCAGGGTCACCGAGACCGGCAGCGGCACCCGCAGCGCCGCCTCCAGCTTGTTCTTCACCTCGACCGCCGCCAGCGAGTCCAGGCCCAGGTTGGTGAACCGGGTGTCGAGCGGGATCTCGTCGCCGGTGTCGTAGTGCAGCACCCCGGCGACCGTCTCCCGAACCAGCTCGACCAGAAGTGCCGTACGTTCGGCGGCCGGCAGGGCCCGCAGCGCCTCGACGTCGACCGTCCGTACGGTGTGCGCCGCCCTCCGGGCGACCAGCTCGTAGAGCGCGTTCGGCAGCGGCCGGGTCGCGGCGAACGTCGTCCAGTCGGACTCGCCGACGATCACCTGCGGTATCGGCTGCTGTGCCGGCTCCTGCGTCGGCTGCTCCGGCTGCGACAGCAGGGTGGCGAGCGCGCGCTGACCGTCGTCGGGCTGGATGAAGCCGATGCCCTGCTGGGTGAAGGAGGCCCGGCGCTGCTCGCTCAGCCCGGCGGCCATGCCGACCTCGGTCCACGGACCCCAGTCGATCGCTATGCCGGGCAGCCCCAGCGCCACCCGCGAGTGCATGAGCGCGTCCAGGAACGCGTTGCCGGCCGCGTAGTTCGCCTGCCCGGCCTGCCCGAAAACACTCGAACTGGACGAGTAGCCGACGAAGAAACGCAGCTGCGGCAGCTTGGCGGTGGCCTGGTGCAGCAGCCAACTGCCGTACACCTTGGCCTGGAACACCGTCTCGATGTGCTCCCAGGTCAGCGCGGTGACCGGCCGGTCGGCGAGCACCCCGGCGGCGTGCACCAGGCCGCCGAGCGGCGGGCCGTCCTCCGGCAGCGCCTTGAACAGGGCCTCGACGTCGTCGGGTCGGGCGATGTCGGCGGCGTGGGCGCGTACCGACACCTCCGGTCCCAGGTCGGCCCGGATCGCGGCCAGCTCGGCCGCCTCCGGCGTCCGCCGGCCGACCAGGGCCAGGTGCCGGGCACCGAGACCGACCAGGGTACGGGCGGTCGCCAGGCCCAGGCCGCCCAACCCGCCGGTGATCAGGTACGTGTGTTCCGAGTCGACAACCGGTGCCCGGCTCGCTGGTGACCCGATCGGTGCCGGTTGCCCGGCCGACGGCTCGACAGCGGACGGCTCGACCGGTTCGTGCACCTCGATCCGGCGGACGAACCGCCGCCCGTCGCGGTACGCGACCTGCAACTCCTCCGCCTCGCCGGCCCGGCTCTCGGCGAGCAGCAGGTCCGGGTCGGGTGCCGTACCGGGCGGCAGGTCGAGCAGGGTGACCCGGTAGTTCGGGTACTCGTTGGCGAGCACCGCACCGAACCCCCACACGGTCGCCGCCGCCAGGCGTCGCTCGTCACCGGCGTCGTCGCCGGCGAGCCACTGCCCGCCGCTGGTGACCAGCCACAACCGTTGGTCCGGCCCGAACCCGTGCTGTTCGAGCAGGCGGACGAGGTCCAGCAGCCGGGTGTACCGGCCCCGGAACTCCCGGGCCAGCCCGTTCGGGCCGTCGCCAATCTCCGGCTGACCGTTCGGGCCGTCGGCGGACTCCGGCTGACCGTTCGGGCCGTCGGCGGACTCCGGCTGACCGTTCGGGCCGTCGACGGTTTCCGGTTGCCAGCACCAGAACACGTCGGTCGGGCGCTGGGCGAGCAGGTCCGGCAGATCGGCGAGGTGGTCGACGAGGTCGACCCGCGTACCGGTGTCCGTGGTCGCGGTGTCGACGGCCGGTGCGGTCCCGGCGTGCAGCAGGACGGCGTGCCGTGACCCGGCGCCGGCCGGCGGCAACGGCCGCTCCACCCAGGACGCCCGGTGGAACAGTCGGCGTCGGCTGACGTTCGACTGGTTGATCCGGCGGAACTCCAGGTCGTGCAGGACGCAGATGACCCGGTCGCCCTCGCTGAGCACGACGGTCGCGACGGCGTCGATGCCGGAGGCGGGATCGGTCGGCACCAGCCGGACGACGCTGCGCAACCGCCGGCCCCGGGGCCGGCGCAGGAGTTGGAAGGAGCCGAGACGCACCGGCAGTCCGGGCCCCTGACCGGCGGTTCCGGCGCGCAGGGTCCAGTCCAGCAGCGTCGTCTGCAACGCCGAGTCCAGGATCGGCGGTGGCAGGTGCTCAGCCGGGACCCCGCCGGGACCGGCGATGTCCGCGACCGCGATCTCCTCGCCGTACGGGGTGAGCGAACGAACCCGCCGGAACTCGGGACCGTAGTGCAGCCCGCTCGCGGACAGGTTCGCGTAGAGCGCGTCGACCCGCGCCAGCGCCTCCGGATCCGTCCCCGTCACCGACTCGGTCTCGGTACGCAGCCGGTTGCCGTGCGCGAGCAGTTCGGTGTCCACACCGTCGGAGGCCGGGACGGTGGCGCTGATGTGCAGCCGTTCCAGCCCGGACTGGTCGGTCGAGCTGAGCACCTCGACCTCGTCGCCCCCGTCCGCTCCCGGCCGGATCCGGGTGATCAGGGTGCTGGGTTCCTCGCCGAGCAGCAGCGGCTCGTGGACCCGCAGGTCGCGTACCAGCCGGGTGACCTCGCCGTGCACCGCGTCCAGCCCGGCGACGACCACCTCGACGAACCCGGCGACGGGGAAGACGACCTGGTCGCCGACGACGTGGTCGGAGAGGTAGCGGGGTGTCTGTGGGCCGACCGTGCCGGCGAACTCCCGCTCTCCTCGGGCCAACTGTTCCGGTGTGGACCGTTCGGTGCCGAGCAGGGGGTGGGCGGTGGTCGCCGACTCGACCGGACGGGCCGGCGGCATCCAGTACCGTCGCCGGTCGAACCGGTAGCCGGGCAGGGTGAGGTGCGGCGCGGGTCGGCCGTCGTGGAAGCCGCGCCAGGAGACCGGGAGCCCGGCGGTGTAGAGGGCGGCCACCGTCTCCCGGCTGGCGCGGGCCTGTGCGTCGTCGCGTTCGAGCGAGGCGTGCCACCGGTGTTCGGCCGCCGGTACGCAGGTCCGGGCGGCGTTCACCAGGGTCCGGGCGGGTCCGATCTCCAGCATGGCGTGCGCCCCACGAGCGGCGATCGTCCGTACGCCGTCGGCGAAGAGCACCGGTTCGCGGATCAGCCGTACCCAGTAGTCCGGGTCCCGTACGGTCTCCGGGGCGGCCACCCCGCCGGTGAGGTTCGAGATCAGGGTGATCTCCGGTTCGGCGAACACCATGCCGTCCAGCGCGGCCCGGAACTCGTCGAGCACCTCGTCCATCAGCGGCGAGTGGAACGCGTGGGAGACCGGCAGCCGCTTGGCCCGCAGTCCCCGCTCGGTCAGCTGCGCGGTGAACCCGTCCAGGGCGGTCAGCTCACCGGAGACGACGCACTGGTCGGGGCCGTTGAGGGCGGCCAGGGACAGGTCGGTCCGCCCGGCGAGCAGGGCCCGCAGTTCCTCGGCCGGGGCCCGGACCGCCACCATGCCGCCCGGTGCGCGCACCGACTGCATGAGCCGGGCCCGGGTGGCGACGAGGCGGACCGCGTCCGGCAGGGTGAAGATCCCGGCGACCGCACCGGCGGTCACCTCGCCGATGCTGTGCCCGAGCAGCACGTCCGGCCGGATGCCCCAGGAGGCCCACATCGCGGCCAGGGCGTACTCCAGGGTGAACAGTGCCGGCTGGGTGTAGCGGGTCTGGTCGAGCAGGTCGGCTGCGTCCGGGTCGGTGCCGAACATCAGCCCGGCGATACTGCGACCGTCCAGGTACGGGGCGAAGAGCGCGTCGCACTCGTCGACCGGGTCGGCGAAGCTCCGGTGCCGCCGGTACAGCTCCCGGCCCATGCCGGGGTATTGGCTGCCCTGGCCGCTGAACAGGAACGCCACCTGGCGCAGTTGCCGGGGTTCCTCGGCCGGGCGGGTGAGCAGCTTCGCCAGGTCGGCGCGGCTGGACACCGCCCCGGCCAGGCGTACCGGCAGGTGGGTGCGGCCGACGTTGGCGGCGTGGCAGAACCGGGCCGGGTCGAGGTCCGGGTGCTGGTCGAGGAAGCGCTGGTAATGCTCGATCTGGAGGCCGAGCGACCGGCGGGTCTTGGCCGAGAGGGTGAACACGTGCACGTCCGGTTCGACGGGTTCACCGGTGGCGGATCCGGGCGCGGCGGCACCCGAGCGTCGGGCGTCGGCGAACTCGGGCGCCTGTTCCAGCACCGCCGACGCGATCGTGCCGGCGAAACCGAAGGAGTTGACCATGGCACGGCGTACGCCTGCCGCCGGCCACCGCTGCATCCGGGTCGGCACCGCCAGCGGGATCTCGTCCCAGGCGATCCGGGTCGACGGCGTACGCATGTTCAGGTGCGGGTAGACGAGCCCGTCGTCGAGTTGGAGGACCGCCTTGATGACACCGCTGACGCCGGCCGCCGGCTCACCGTGGCCGATGTTGGTCTTGACCGAGGCGACCAGCAGCGGCGCCTGCCGGGTGTGCGAGTCGGCGAAGACGCCCGCGATCGCGGCCACCTCGATCGGGTCACCGACCGCGGTCCCGGTGCCGTGCGCCTCGACGTACTGGATGTCGCCGGGGGTCAGCGCCGCATTGGCCAGGGCGGCCCGCATCACCCGCTGCTGGGCGCTGCCGTTGGGTACGGTCAGCCCGCCGCTCTCCCCGTCCTGCCGGATCGCGCAGCCCCGGACCAGCGCCAGGATCCGGTCACCGTCCCGGCGGGCGTCGGAGAGCCGCTTGAGCGCCAGCATGCCGCTGCCCTCGCTGCGCGAGTACCCGTCCGCGCTGTCGTCGAAGGTCTTGCACCGGCCGTCCGGCGCCAGCATGTTGGCCTGCGTGGTGACGATGTGCGCCTGCGGGTGGATGGCCAGGTTGACCCCGCCGGCCAGGGCGATGTCGCACTGCCGCTGACGCAGGTCCCGTACCGCCATGTCGAGCGCGACCAGCGACGACGAACAGGCCGTGTCGACGCTGGCGCACGGACCCTGCCAACCGAGGAAGTACGAGAGCCGGCCGGCGGCGGCGCTGTGTGACGTACCGGCGCCGAGGTAACCGTCGATCGCCTCGTCGGGCAGCGCACCGGCGGCCACCATGTAGTCGGCCGAGCTGATGCCGACGTAGACGCCGCCGTTGCCGCCCCGCAACGCGCCCGCGTCCAGTCCGGCGTCTTCGAGCGCGGCCCAGGCGGTCTCCAGCACCAACCGCTGCTGCGGGTCGACGTAACCGGCCTCCTTCGGCGAGATCCCGAAGAAGGCCGGGTCGAACTGGTCCACCCCGTCGAGGAAACCGCCGCCGGCCGTACGGATCTTGCCTCGTGCGGTCGGGTCGGTGGTCGCGAAGGCGGTCACGTCCCAGCGGTCCGGCGGGATCGGACCGATGCCGTCGGATCCGGCCCGCAGGAAGTCCGCGAAGGACTCCCGGTCGTCGTTCCCGCCCGGCATCCGCAGTCCGATGCCGATGATGGCGATCGGCTCGTACTTCTCCAGCAACAGCCGGGTGAGTAGTTCGTCGCCGGTCGGCGGCTGCTCCGGGGATGACGGGGCCGGCATGACACTCCTTCAGCGGTAGAGCTGCTTCAACACGGCGTCGAGCATCGGCGGCGGGGCGTCGGCCGGCGGGCGGGCAGTGTCGGCGTCACCGGCGGCGGGACCGGCGTCGGCCACAGCGGCGAGGTGGTCGAGCAGGCGGTCGAAGGTGCTGTGCTCGAACAGCCGCTCAAGGTCCAGCCGTCGGCCCAGTCGCCGGGACAGCCGCTGACGCAGCTCGCTGACGCGCAGCGAGGTCATGCCGAGGTCGAAGAAGGCGACCTCGCGTGACACCTCGGCGTCCTCGGGCAGGAGCAGCACCGCCCGGAGTTCGGTGAGCAGCAGTTCCTCGACCGCGCGCCGCCGCTGCGCCCGTGGCATCCCGGACACGTCGATCGGCGCCCCGACCGGTGCCGCCTCGTCCGCCACCGGCGCCGCCGCGCCGGTCGGCGGCTCGGGCGTGGCCGGTGGAGGCCCGACGGGTTCGGCTGCGGTCATGCGCCGACCACGCCGGTGGGCGGGTCGGTCAGGACCAGCCTGACCTCACCGTCGCAGAGCCCACCACGGTCGTCCCAGAACCGGCACTCCGTCTCGATGATCAGCAACGGCGCCTTGCCCTCCCGGACGGCGCGGGACCGGGCACTGGTGAAGGTGAGCTCGCCGGTGAACCGGCTCGGGTCGATCGCCCGCCGGAACCGGCTGCGCAACTCGGTGATGAGTACGTTGGGCAGCTGCCGCTGCCAGTAGTCGGCCATCGTCCAGTTGTCGAAGACCGGGAGCAGGTGCTCGCGTACCGACATGGCCAGCAGGTAGTAGGCGACCTGGTTGTAGCAGATGTTGAACTCGACCGAGTTGAAGTGCCCGGTGCTGTCGATGTACCAGGACTCGGCCACGCCGAACTCGCACAACGCCGTCACCCGGTCGTCCTCGCTGCGTACCCGGGCCGACTTGAGATACTGCGCGTGCGGCCGGTAGGGGCGCAGCACGCGTTCCCGGATCGCCGGGTCGTCGGGGAAAACCACCGTCGCGGTGCCGTTGGCGCCGCTGGTGGTGGTTCGGGCCTCCGTGGTCACCGGGCCAGGCCCGGGTAGAACGGGTGGTCGTCGTGCACGGTGACGCGGTGCGAGATGGCCGGCTCCGGCGTCTTGGTGTGCAGCGCCCGGTGCACCAGGCTGCGGTTGTCCCAGATGAGCAGGTCACCCTCGGTGAAGGTCTGGGTGTGGATGTTGGGGTGGGTGAATGTCGTGTCGAGCTGGCCGGTGGCCTCCAGCAGCCGGTCGAGCAGCCCGTCCTCGACCCGGCGGCCGTCCTCGTCGAGCAGTTCACAGGCCAGGCCCTGGCTGAGGTAGAGCACCTCCTCACCGGTCACCGGGTGGGTGAACACGGTGGGATGGGTGCTCGGCGGTGTCTTCTGCTCGATCTCGTCCTGCAACTCGGAGATCGGACGGTAGACGTCGCTCGGCCGGATCTTGAAGTAGCGCCTCGGGCTGTGCACCACCCGCGTACGCCGGGCCGCAGCCTTGAGGTCGTCGGGCAGGTTCCGGAAAGCCTGCCCCATGTCGATGAAGTACGTTCCCCGGTTCTTCTTAGGCACCAGCTGCGGATAGATCATCGTGATACCGAAGGGCTTCGGCATGAACGAGTAGTCCGCGTGCCAGAACTGTCCCGTCTTCGGCACCCCGACCTGCGGGCCCTCCGGCGGCTTCGTGGCCGATACGAAGATCTCCGGGTACTCCGGGTGGTGGTACATCGGCTCGTAGTACGTTTCGACCGTGCCCAGTGCCCGGCCGAATTCGATGAACTGGGCCGAGGTCAGGTGCTGGTCCTTCAGTACCAGAATCTTGTCCCGGTAGATGGCCTGACCCAGCTCGGCGAAGTCCGCCTCGGTCGCCTGGTCCAGCACGAACCCCGTGATGGTGGAACCCATCCGGCGATCTGCCTGCGAAACAATAGTCATGGGAGCACACTTCTTTCCGCGCTTGTGGGCGAGGTCTCCGATTCGTCGTACGGGGAGCCGAAATCCCCGTCACATCCTCACAACCGGGTCTTTACGAAGGCACCTTCCACGTTGCGGTCTCAATTACCCGGACGCGATTTCCGGCCGCCCAGGAACACGCGCAACAGAATTCCGGGCGCCAGAATCGCCCCCGGCGGATCGAGTAGTCCGGCGACCCGCGAGAACGTGGCCGCCACCCGTTTGTCGTGCGCCGCCACCCGATGCAGCCGGGCGACGTACCGGTTGATCAGCCGGGTGGCCAGCGGACGGTGACCCTCGATCTCCGGCAGGGCCAGGTCGCCACCGGCGTTGAGCTGCCAGACCGGGTCGATCACCTTCGCCACGGCCCGGAAGAACCGGCGGGCGAGATCGTCGTCGCCGTCACGCAGGCTCTCCCGCAACGCCGTCGCCTCCAGCGCGGCCACGGTCATCCCCTGCCCGTAGACCGGGTTGAAGCTACAGATCGCGTCGCCGAAGACGAGCAGCCCCGGCGGGAACCGGCGCAACCGCTCGTAGCGGCGACGGATGCTTGTCGGGAACCGGAACGTGGCGAACTCGGTGACCGGCTCGGCGGCCCGCAGCGCCGCGTACACGTCCGGCTGGGACACCGACTTCGCGAAGGCGAAGTACGCCTCCTCGTCCAGGTGCGGCGGCACGTCGCCGGCCATTCCGACCAGGGTGAACAGCCATCGGCCACCCTCCTGTTCGGCCAGTCCGAAGCCGCGCGGGCGACCGGGCAGCGGCCCGACGAGCAGTTGCCTGTCCGGGGCGAGGGCGCCGGGCGGCATCCGCAGGAACCGGCTCACGTACGCCATGTCGATTTTGATTTTGTCCTGCGTCGGCGGCTCGTAGCCGAGCTCGGCCAGCCAGGTCGCGGCCCGACCGGCCCGGCCCATCGCGTCGACGACGAGGTCCGCCCGGACGATCTCCTCGACGCCGTCCGCGGCCCGGTTGCGGATCCGCGCCCCGACGACCCGCCCGTTCTCGGCCTGCACACCCACCACGTCGTGGTTGTCGACGATCTTGACATTGGTCAGGGCGGCGACCCGGTTGCGTACGGTGGTCTCCAGCAGCGGCCGGGTCATCTGGATCGCGGCGGCACCGGTGTCCGCCCTGGCCAGTTCGTGTCCGGAGAGCACCAGCCGGACCTCGCGCAGCAGCTGCGCCCGGGGCGCACCGGCGGCGGCGAGTTCGTCGACCAGACCGGGGAACATCTCCTCGAAGGTCCGGGCTCCCCGTTCGAGGAGCGTGTGCATGTGCCGCCCCTGCGGGATGCCCTGGCGGTCACGGGCGTCGGCCGCCAACTCGTCCCGCTCCACCACCGTCACCCGCTCGTAGAAGTCGGCGAGCGTACGCGCGGCCAGCAGGCCGCCGATGCTCGCGCCGAGTACCACGGCGTGCCCACCCACCCTGCCCATCCGCGTCTCCCCCATCGATCCGTCGCCACGAGCCAGCCCGTTGACAATGACATTGATCGATGCAGGATTTTTCTTTGAGAATGCCCTCTCTCGCACGATCGAAGAACCGGGACGGCTGCCGGTCGGCCGAGCCGGCCGGCAGCCTCGACGGATCGGTGGCACACCTGAGGCAACCTGACGCTGTGGTCGCTGGTCCCCTCTGTGACCGATGCCGAAGGGAACAGGGATGAATGGTGTCGATGCGGTGCATCAGGCATATCAGGCGTACTACCAACGATTAGTGGGGCAGCTCTACGGACTGACCGGTGACCTGCCCGAGGCACAGGACGTGGTGCAGGAGGCGTACGCCCGAGCGCTGGTCCGGCCACAGCACTTCCTCCAGGTCATCGACCCGGAGGCGTGGTTGCGTACGGTCGCGTTCAACGTCGCGCGCAGCCGCTACCGGCGCAGGTGGGCCCTTGACCGGCTGATCCGCTCGGGGCGGGTCGAGGCGTCGAACCCGGTCCCCGGACTGAGCCCCGACCGGGTCGCCCTCGTCGCCGCGCTGCGCAAGCTCGGCCGACCGACCCGTGAGGCGCTGGTGCTCCACCACCTCGCGGACCTGCCGGTGACCGAGGTCGCGGCGGTGCTCGGCGTGCCGATCGGCACGGTCAAGGCCCGACTCTCCCGCGGACGGGCCCTGCTGGCCCGCGAACTGGCCGACGAGCCCCCGGCCACCCGCAGCGAACGCCCCACCGAACGACCCACCATCCGGACGGAGGAGATCAGCCATGCGTGACAACGATCCAGTCGATCTGGACCACTCCCGGTCCGGACCGGGCGACCGCCGGGGCGTGCCCGGTGCCGACTTCCACGGCCTCCGCGACGACCTGGGACGGATCGCCCAGCAGCCCGGTTTCGACCTCGTACGGCGTCGTGCCCGGCGGCTGCGTACCCGCCGGCAGATGGTGGTGGCCGGGGCCGGGCTGGCGGTCGTGGCGGTCCTCGGCGCCGGACTCACGGTGACCCGACCCGCCGCGAGCGATCTTCCGGCGGCCACCCCGAGCCCGTCCGCGACCGTCGCCCCGTCCCCGCCGGCCCCCGCCGTCCTGCCGTCGAGGCCGGCGTCCACGTCGCCGCCCGTCGTGCGTGAACTCCTGGCCGGCGACCCGGACCACCTCTACGCGGTGGTCGAGGACTGTGACTACTGCCAGGGCTGGCTGATGGGCTCGTCGGACGGCGGACGTACCTGGCAGACCCGGCTCGCCGTGAGCACCCGGTTCGACGCGCCCGACCTGCTGCGCGTCGTCGGACCGAGCGCGATCATGGTCGGCAGCCGGAAGCAGCAGCCGAGCCAGGAGCCGTGCCTGCAACCGGCGCAGGGCTGTGTGAGGTACGCCCCGGAACGGACCTGGCGGATCAGTGCGGACGCCGGGGCCACCTGGCGGGACCTCACGGTCGGTGACGAGCCGGTGGAGTCGGTACCAGCGTCGGGAGGGGTGGTCATGGATCTGGCGACAACCGACGCCCAGCCCGGTCGTCTCTACGCCGTCGACCCGGAGCAGGGCCGGATCGCCCCGCTGGCGACCCAACCCCCGCTGGTCGAATCCTCGATCATCACCGTGCCGCTCGGTGCCGGTCTGTGGTTGGAGGGCCTGGATCCGACCACCCGCAGGCCCGCCGTCGTGGTCAGCCGGGACGGCGGTACGAGCTGGGTCACGTCGACCTTCGAGGCCGAGCCGCCGGTCGGGGACCAGGCTCCGTTCCGGCCGGGGATCAGCAGGCCGGAGGTACGGACAGCCGACGGTGACACCGCCTTCGCCATGTTCGCCGACGGGGCGGGCCCGGTCCGGATCTACCGCACCACGGACGGCGGGCAGAGTTGGCTGCGGACGAATCCCGACGCGCGGTCGTGGGACGTGCCCCGGGGTGCGCTGAGCATCGTCATCGCCGGAGGCCGGCACGTGCTGGTCTACCGGAAGGACCCGCTCGGCCCGACCACATTGGCCGAGAGCGCCGACGGCAGGGTCTACCAACCGTTCGCACCGGTCGGCCTGCCACCGGTCGGAATAGCGCCGATCGCGGTGGACGAGAACCTCTTCCTGTACCGGGACTACAACACGATCTACCGGTCGGAGGACGGGGTGCACTGGCAACCGCTGAGCCAGCCGAAGTAACGCCGTTGCCGGTCCGGCCTCCGAGGCCGGGGTGGGCCGGGGACCTGCCACACGTCATGGCAGGTCGTCGGCCCGTTGGGGTGAACGCGTCCGAGCGGCTCGTCGGGCCCGACGGGCGTCAGCTGTTCTGCGGCCCCTTGTCGCGGATCGCCTGCGCGACGGCCTCGCGTACGCGGGCGTCCTCGCGACTCTTGCGCCGGGCGCGGTCGCGGCGGGCGAGCAGGACCGCCCCCACGACCACCACGACGAGTACGACCACCAGCAGCACCAGCGGCCACGGGGCGGCCCAGCCGTGTGCCGTGGCGTGGATCGGCTTGAGCGAGGTGGTGGAACCCGAGACGTCGGTGAGCAGGGGCGTGAGGGTCGCCGTCGCGGCCAGTCTGAGCGTGGGCGCCACGCCGTGGACGGGCACCGTCACCTTCCGGCTCTCGCCGGGAAGCAGCTCCGGCGGCGGCGCGATCGTGCCCGCGCCGACCCGCAGCCAGCCGAACGGGCCGGACACCGACACCGCCTGCTCGGCCGAGAGGGTGGCGTTGCCGGTGTTGTGGATCGTGTAGGTGACGGTGGCGTCCCCCTTGGCGAACGGGCTGGACGACCCGGCATAGCCGACGTGCAGGTCCTCGATCACGAGGTTCGGCTTGAGTTCGCCGCCCACCCGCAGCTTGATCCGGATGCCGAGACGCCGGTCCACGTTGATGCCCTCCGCCGTGTCGGCCTGGGTCAACGAGGTCAGGATGCCGCCCACGTAGTCGCCGGGGGTGGCGTTGGCCGGCACGGTGACCTTGAACGGGACCTCGGCGGACTTCCCGGGCTGGATCGTGACACTGCCGCTGGCGGCGTGGACCCAGGCACCGATTCCGACGGACTTTCCGTCCCTGGCGAGCAGGTCGAGCTGACCCGCGTCGGTCGTGAAGCCGTCGGCGGCGTACACGGCCAGGTCGAGCGGGACCGGGCCGCGGTTGGCCACGACCATCGCGTCCTCGGCCACCGCACCGGGGTTCACGGCATAGCTGAAGCTGGACCGGTCGGCGCCGTAGCTGTTGGACGCCGTCCGCACCGTCCATGCGACGTCGCCATCCGCCGCCAGGGCCGGGCCGGTGGCCAGGCCGGCGACCGCGAAGGTCGCGAGCAGGGCCAGGGCGGCGGTACGGAGAAGGGCGGCGACGTTGGTCTTGCGGAACGTTGCGGACGAATGCATCTCGTGGTCCTCAGGGGGATCTGGAGCGGGTGTGGAGCCCAGCGGCGGGGCGGGCACCCGCAGGTGCCCACCCCGCCCGGAAAAGCTGATCCGATCAGCTGCTGAGCGCGGTGATGGTGAGGGTCGCGCGGTAGTTGCCCTTCGCGACGCTGTCCGGGAACTTCAGGCCCAGGTCGGCACCGAGCTTGGCCGAGCCACGCGGGTGGCCCTGCTCGGCCGAACCGAGGCCGCGCGAGACCGACAGGCCCTGGCCCTGGTCGTCGTAGGCGGAGAGGACCGGGGCGCTCGCCTGCGCACCGGCACCACCGTCGAGCACGTTCGGGGTCCAGCCGAGGTAGGCGCCGGAGAGCGTCTTGTCGCCGTCGCGGAAGTCGCCGACGCTGGCCGAGATCGACCACGGGGCGAGCGAACGGCGGCTGTCCGACACCAGGATCGGGTTGATCTTGCCGGTCGCCTCGAAGTGGTCGCCGTTGACCTCCTGCGCGGTGCCGAGGTCCACCAGGCCGTTGTTGCCGTCGATCGTCCAGCCGAACTCGCCCGGAGCCACGTCCGGCACGTTGACCTGGATGTCCTGGCCGTCGGCGTGGTACGGGTGCACCGAGACCTTGTCGACGATCGAGCCGACGCCCTGGTCGCCGTTGGCGGCGCTGCGGATGTTCTCGACCACCAGCTTGTCGTTGCGTACCTGGACCTTGACGTAGGTCCGTACGTGCTCCTGGTTCTCGACCGAGTTGTACCAGTAGTTGCTTGGGTTCAGCGGGTCCGCGCCGTTACCGGCACCGCTGGTGCCGCTGCTGTCCGGCTTGGTGATGTCGTAGTACTTCGAGCCCGAGGCCGAGTTCGCCGTCACGTAGAGCACGCCGCCGGGGCCGGCGACCACGTCGTCCGCGCCGGGCTGCTCGTTCGGGTCCGCCTTCTCACCGTTCTTGATCAGGTAGCTGCGGGAGTAGCTGTGGTCGTGGCCCTGGAGCACCATGTCGACGCCGAGCTTCGAGAAGGTGGTCGGGAAGTCGACCCGGCGGGCCTTGTTGTCGCCGTCCTTGGCGTGGCTGGCCGGCGAGTAGATCGAGTGGTGGTAGACGAGCACCTTCCACTTGGCCTCGGCACCGTGCTGGTTGATGACGTCGGTGACGTACGCGGTGTGCGCCTCGTCGCCGCCGCCGCCCGAGGAGGTGGCGTAGCTGTTGCTGTTCAGGTCGATGAACAGCACGTCCTTGTAGATGTACCAGTAGTCACCACCGGAGGTGTTGGAGGCCGGGTTCCCGTTGGCGTAGTACGGGGCCGAGCGGTCCGTGTTCGGGGTGAAGTGGTGCTGCTCCCAGGCCTTGCCGCCGACGTCGTGGTTACCGATGGTGGCGGCGACGGGGTACTGGCGCAGCTGGTCGGGCGAGAGGAACGCGTTCCACTGCGCCTCGGTGTTGGCGGTCTCGACGTGGTCACCGCCGGACACCAGCATCTCGATGTCCGGGTTGGCGGTGAGCGCGACGTTCAGCGTGTCCTGCCAGCCGGCCTGGTCCTTCGCGACGTCGCCGGAGGAGCCGATCTGCGGGTCGCCGAAGAACAGGAAGTCGTAGTCGCCCTCGAAGTCCTGCGTCTTGAAGGAGTACGCCGGGGACCAGTTGCCCTCGGCGCCGACCCGGTAGGAGTACGCCGTGTGCTCCTTCAGACCGGTGATGGTCGCGTGGCGGTTGAAGCCGCCGCTGGTGGCGATGTTCGCCGTGCCGGTGGCGTCGAAGCTGGCGGCGCCGGCCGGGAACTCGCCGTTGACGATGTCGGCGGTCGGGGCGAGCTGGATCTTCTGCGCGGTGTCGGCCGAGGAGTACCAGGTGACGATCCGCTGGGTCTCGTCGGCACCCACACCGAGGATGATGCCGGTGAGCGTGGTGGGCTCGGCCGCACCGGCGGCGGTCGCAAAACCGCTACCGACCGCTACGGCCAGACCCAGGAACGCCGCGGTGGCCCCCACGGCCACACGACGCCCCACGGGCCCCGAGGCCCGTGTCGAGTTGCTCAATGTCATCGACTTCCGTTCCTTCTTACCAATGGAAATATGGAAAAGCATTTCCCCAACGCGGAGAAGCCTTCCTCACGCTTTACCCGCATGGTTAACCGGTCATGAACGTGATCTTGCGACTGTTTGCACTTCCGAAAGACCTGGGCCGGCTTCACAACCCGAACGCGCGTTGAACGAACCAGACCAGCCCCATAATGGACACGCCAGCGGAAATGACGCCGGTGGCACCGAGTCCGATTTTCGGCGCACGGTGTCGCAACACCATCAGCAGCGGGAAGACGACGGCGATGACGGACAACTGCACTACTTCGATGCCGACGTTGAACACCAGCAGAGACCAGAGCAGGGTCCACGACCACGCCTCGTCGATCCCCAGCGCGCCCGCGAAGCCGAGGCCGTGCACCAGGCCGAAGCAGAACACCACCCCGAGGCGGATCCAGCCCGCACGGTCCAGGCTGAGGTGGCCCCGGCCCGTCGTCTCGATCTCGGTGGCCTGCTCGCGGCGCCGCCAGATCCGCCACAGGTGCCAGCCGGCAACCACGGCGATCGACAGCGCGATGACCGGTTCCACCACCCTCGGCGGCACGTTGACCAGGCCGAGGGCGGCCAGCATGAACGTCACCGAGTGCGCCAGGGTGAAGCTGGTGGCGGCGAGGACGATCTCGCGCAGGCGCCGTGAACCGGCGATCAGCGCCAGCAGGAACAGGATGTGGTCGACGCCGGTCAGCAGGTGCTCGGCGCCCAGGACGAAGAACTCCCGGAACCGCTCGTACCACGCCTGACCGGTGGAGAAGGACGGGTTGCCCGCGTCCAGCGCCGCGCTGCCCGTACGACCGTCGATCTCGTACGTGACGATCGTCTTGGTGCCCTTGACGTAACCCTCGCCATCAGGGAAAAGACCGCTGCGCACCTCGTGCCGGTCGGCCCGCTCCGGGCAGGTCCAGTCGAGCAGGAGGTCGGCGTACGGCACCCCCTCCCGCTCGGCGACCGTCACGTCGCCGACCCGGGTCGGCAAGCAGGCCTCACCGCCCGAGGTCACCGAGAAGCGCTCGGTGACGTACCTGAGAGTCGAGTCCGGGTGGGTGTCGAGCGCGGCGGCCTGTGCCGGCATGTCCCCCGCGTCGAATGCGGCGGTTCCCGCCCGGAAGAGAGAATCGTCGTCCTCGTAGTCGGCGGCGGACACGACGAAGAGGTCGTATTCCAGCCCCAGCTTCGTCCGTATGTGACCATCGTCTCCCGCTGTGATATTCGCGTACACGGTGGACGAGAATCCGTGGGCGAGCGCCGGAGCGGCATTCAAAAATGCGAATACTCCAGCGGCGATCCCGACAACGGCGACGATAACGGTACGGTGAACAGCTCTCGACATGTGGCTCCCTCGGTCCGGCCAGTGCACGTTGCATGTCGCGGGTTAACACCAGCCCGACCGGCGACGAACCGCTGGAAAACAAACCCCCGGGACGACCACCCGGCCAGATGGGGGCCGAAGGAATTGGGATAGGAATACAAGAAGTACGCGCACCTTTCCGCCACCACCGAAGAGGACGATCAACCTTGCGCCCTCCGCTACGGGCCGTAGCCATACTGGCTGCCGCCGCCGCACTGGTCGCCGGATGCGGCTCCGGCGACGACTGGTCCCGGCCACACCCCCGGCCCACCGCCATCGGCACTCTCGGCCCGGGGTTCGTCGACCCCTCCGCGCCGCCCACGCCGGAGGCGACCATCACGCCGCGCCCCGGCTCCTGGACCGGGGTCCACCCGCCGAAGGACTACCGCGTCGTGCTGCTCACCTCGGGTGACGACGCCCCGACCAAGGCCCTGGTGACGGCGGTCAAGGACTGGGCCTCGGACGAACACCTCGACCTCAGGACGGTGGTCCCCGCCGACGCCCACGACCCCATCCCCAGCATCACCAAGGTTCTGGAGATGGGCCCGGACCTCATCGTCAGCGCGGGCAACAACCTCATCGACCCGCTGGCCATGGTCACCCCGAACCACCTGTCACAGCAGTTCCTGGTCGTCGGCGCGGAACTGGCCGAACCCACCCACAACGTCACGGCCGTCGACTGGTCCGGTGCGTCGTTCCGGGGTGAAGGGCTGGACATGTCCTCGACGTACGACGCCGGCTCGTTCACGGCCGAACGCTGCAACGCCGCCATCAGGGCGGGCGTCGCGGCCGTGCTCAACGACCTGACCGGGATCGTGGTCTGGCTCGACCAGGTCTGACGACGCCGTCGGAGCCGGGCACGGAAAAGGCTCTGACCCGACACGGATGCCAGGTCAGAGCCTCGATCAACGTGGGCCGCCTGGGATTCGAACCCAGAACCCGCGGATTAAAAGTCCGCTGCTCTGCCGGTTGAGCTAACAGCCCGCCGAGGGCCAAGACTACCGGATCAAGCCATGATCGCGCCCGGCTGGCCACCGGGGCAGGGCGTACGGATATCCGACGCACCCGCCCGCCGACGTGCCCCGGCGGACCCGCGCAACGGCGCGACTCCCGCTCAGGCGCGCATCACGGTGGCGATCGGGATCCGGGCGGCCCGGATCGCCGGAATGAGCCCGCCGAGCAACCCGGCGACCAGGCCGGCGATCACTCCCGCCACCCCGGCCTGCCACGGGAAGACGAGATCGGCCAGGAACTGCTCCCGGTCGCCGAAAAGGGCGCTGACCGCGCTCAACCCGGCGGCCGACAACCCGATCGCGACGGCCGCCGTGAACAGCCCGGTCAGCAGGGTCTCCGCGAGCACGATCCCGGCCAGCAACGACCGTGGGGTGCCGACCGCCCGCCGGAGCGCGAACTCCTCGACCCGTTCGCCGACCGTCGCGAGCCCGACGTTCAGGATGCCGGCGACACCGATGAGCAGGACCAGTCCGGCCATGCCGAGGAAGATCCAGCGCATCAGCGCCAGTTCCTTGGCGATCTCCTTGCGGGCCTGGATCGTCTCGGCATGGATCTGCTCGGCGGGCATCCCGGTGGCCACCAGCCGGACCCGGAGCAACTGTTCGGCGTCGAGCGCCGTCGGTGCCAGCATGATCTGCAAGCCGGGCCCGAAGTTCCCGCTGCCGGTCGGCGTCGGCAACCAGTTGCCCAGTTCGTCCGCGCGACCGTACGCGGCCGGCTGTGGGTTGCCGTCGTCGACCACACCGATGATCCGGGGAGTCGGGTTGGCGGTCGCCCCGGTGATCCGCATCTCGGCCGGCACCCGGTTGCGGCTGAAGCCCTTGGCGGCTTCGAGGTTGACCACGAGCCCCGGCGACATCGACGGTGCGGTGGAGAACTCCAGCCAGTCACCGGCAACGAAGCGGAACGGCCGGAACTGGCGGATGTCGCCGGTCAGCGCGTTCAGGCTCAGCTCGATCGCGGCACCGGGGACCGGCGCGGGGCCGTTCTGTCCGTCCATCGGCACCGGCCAGCAGTTGCCGTTCTGGTCGCACTGCATCGAGTAGCTCGTAGCGCCGTAGCCGCCCGGCTGGTCGAACGGGGCTCCACCGGGGTTGATCGGGGTCACGTCCGGCTCGCCGATGATCGCCTGGAGGTTGATGATCGCGACCGCGTCCGGCCGACCATCGAGCGTGTCCCGGCTGACCTTGATCGCACTCGGCGAGCCTTGCAGGTACATCTGCCGGGTGCCGTCCTTGCCGGCGTGCAGTTCGAGGTCGGCCAACCGGGCGCTCTTGGCGGTCTCGGCACCGACCTGGACCACCACCACCGCCAGTACGCCGAGGAAGAGGCTGACCATCGAGAGCAGGGTGCGGGTCTTGCGGGCCCGGATGCCCTGACCACCGATGATCAGCGCGGACCGGAACCGCCCGGACAGCCGGATCACCGGTACACCGCCGGGACGGGCTCGACGGTGTCCGCCGCCGGTCTGGTGTCGACGGCCGGTTCGAGCAGGCCCTCGTTGAGGCGCAGAACCCGCTGCATCTTCCTGGCGTGGTCCCAGTCGTGGGTGACCAGGATCAGCCCGCAGCCCCGCTCCGTCGCGGCCCGCATCACCTCGATCACCAGGTTGCCGGTCTCGGTGTCCAGCGCCCCGGTGGGCTCGTCGGCCAGGAGCAGGCGCGGCTCGCGGACGAGCGCGCGGGCGACCGCGACCCGCTGCTGCTCGCCGCCGGAGAGCCGGGCCGGCCGGTGCTTGGCCAGGTGCGCGATGCCGACCTGGTCGAGCGCGGCCATCGTCCTGGCCTTCCGCTTCCGGCGCGACATCCAGCCCTGGCCGTTGACCAGCGCCATCGCCACGTTCTGCGCCGCCGTCAGATGTTTGAGCAGGAAGAACCGCTGGAACACGAAACCGAACTCGGCACTGCGCAGGGCCGCCGCCCGACGCTCGGAGAGCCGGGTGATGTCCCGGCCGCCGAACAGGTACTGCCCGCCGTCAGGCCGGTCGAAGAGCCCGATCAGGCTCAGCAGCGTGCTCTTGCCCGAACCGGAACGGCCGAGGATCGCCACGCTCTCACCCCGGTCGACGGTCAGGTCGGCACCGGCGAGAATCGTCCGTGGGGCCTGCTGTCCCTTGAGGGTCTTGGTGATGCCGTTGAGCTCCAGCAGCGCCGTCATTTGCCGACCATCGGCGCGTTGGGGTCGCCCTCGCCGGGTTTCGCCGCCGGCAGGTTGGGACCGGGTACGGCGACGGTCTCCGTACCGGCCAGACCGGACTTGATCTCCACGACCTTGCCGTCGCTGAGCCCCAGCACCACGTCCGTGGTCTGCCGTACGCCGTCCGGGCCGACGATGTCCACCTTGCCCTTGCCCTGCACCCCGGCGACCGCCTCGACCGGCAACGTCAGCACGTCGTCCGCCCGCTGGGTCACCACTTCGAGGGTGGCCGCCGCCCCGTTGATCAGCTTGACGTCGGCCGGGGCGGTGCAGACCACCCGCAGCCCGGTCGGCTCGGACGGCTCGGTGGGATTGCGCTCGTCGGGGCGTACCGGAATCGGCGGCGCGGCCGGCGCACCCGGCGCACCCGCCGGCGGCGCGGCGGGCGGCGCGGCCGGCGGATCCGGAATGGTGCCGGCGGGCAGCGCGGCAATGGTGCCGAGGACCTTGCACGGGAACGGTCCGGGGCCGTTCTTGATCTGGGCCTGAACCGTCGCGAGACCCTCGGAGATCTGGTACGCCTGGGCACCGTCCAGATCGGCGACGAGCCCGTAACCGATCATCTTCGCCGAGACGATCGGCATTCCGACCGTCACCGTGGAACGGTCGTCCACCAACCGACCCGCGAACACCGCTCCGGCCGGCACCTCGATCCGGTGTGCCTTGCCGGACACCCAGACACTCGCCACCCGGGTCGGCTTCGTCGGCGTGCTCTGCGGTGCCTTCACGTTCAGGTAACGCACCTGTCCCTGCACCGGCGCCACCAGCCCGAACACCGGATTGATGGTGACCTTTCCGGTGAGGCTGACCTTGTTGGCCAGGTCCTGTCGGGTGGGCTGCACCGTCGTCATCGTCGTGCCCCTGGCTTCGAGCCCCGGCGTCTGCGTTTCCGGCCCCGACTCGCTGCACCCGGCAGCGGCGGTCACCACCAGGGCGAGGACGCACGAACGGAGTAACAATTGCCTTCGCACCGGTGCCCCTATCTCGACTGCTTCAGGCGTACGACTGAAAGACGCGTGGTGACGGCGATAAGTTGCGGTGCACACGCAACTGTCCTTGATGGCCATCGAAGCTCGGCAAAGACTACCTTCGACGGTCGTTTCCCGATGCCCTGTCAGCCCGCTCTTCACAGGAAACGCACGGCTTGTGAACGCATTCGCAGCACGAGCACACCGGCGGTGACGGTGAACAACACCGCCGGCAACGGACCGGCCCGGGGCAGGCACCGAACCACCAGTGCGGCAATTCGGGTGACGTGAGCGCGTCGACGTCACCCGGCCGAGGTCACCGTGCGGAGGTCAGTGGGTCGAGGCCAGCGGGTCGATTTCGGTGGCGGTGACGTCGTCGTGGTCGGTGGAGACGCTGAGCGCGCGCCACTCGGCGTCGGCCTCGGCACGGAACTGCCGGGCCTGGTCGGCGTAGTTGACCGCGTCGGTGCCGAGCAGTAGCCGGACCGGGGGCCGGTCGAGGTCGGCGACGGTGAGCACCACCCGGGCGACCTTCGCCGGGTCGCCGGCCGCGTTACCGGTGCCGCTGCGGAGCAGCTGCGCGATGGCGCCGACGGTTTGCCGGTAGGGCTCGCTGACCGGCGGGATGGCCATCGACGAGCCGGCCCATTCCGTACGCATCCCTCCCGGCTCCAGCACGGTGACGTTGATGCCGAGCGGGCCGACCTCCTGGGCCAACCCCTCGGAGAATCCGCCGACCGCCCACTTCGCGGCCTGGTACGCGGACAGTCCGGGAGTGGCCATCCGGCCGCCGAGCGAGGAGACCTGGATGATGTGGCCGGAGCCCTGCGCCCGGAGCACGGGCAGCGCCGCCTTGGTGACGTTGACCACGCCGAACAGGTTGGTGTCGACCTGGGCGCGGAAGTCCTCGGCGGTGATGTCCTCGATCGAGGCGAGGTTGGCGTAGCCGGCATTGTTGACGACGACGTCGAGCCGGCCGAAGGTGTCGACCGCCACCCGTACGGCTGCCTCGGCGGCCTGCGCGTCGGTGACGTCGAGGGCCACCGGCCGGATCCGGTCGCCGTACCGGTCGACCAGGTCGGCCAGTTGTTCGGGCTGGCGGGCGGCGGCGACCAGATGGTGCCCGGCCCCGAGTACGGCTTCCGCGATGTGCCGGCCCAGGCCGCGTGCGCTGCCCGTGACCAGGAAGACTTTTGGCATGTTCTGTTACCCCTTGTCATGATCCCACGGATCGGTCCCGAACCATGGGCGGCCATGCGACTGACCAGTTAGTTGAAGTGAAGCACGGGCTCACGAGATCGTCAACTGGATGGTTAGTGAGCTAAGCTCCGATCATGGCGGGAGATGCGCAGGCGACCAGACAGCGCCTGCTGGACGCGGCGACGAAGGAGTTCTCCACGTACGGCATCGCCGGTGCGCGGGTCGACCGGATCGCCGCCGAGGCCCGCTCCAACAAGGCGCAGATCTACCACTACTTCGGCAGCAAGGACGGGCTGTTCGACGCGGTGTTCGGCGCCCTCGTCGTGAACACCGTCCGCGAGGTGCCGATCGACGCGACCGACCTGCCCGGCTATGCCGGTCGACTCTTCGACGGCTACGAGGCCAATCCCGAGATCATCCGGCTGGCCACCTGGTACCGCCTGGAACGGGCCGGGTCGCAGGCACCGCTGGAGCCGATCCTGGCCAGCAACCGGCACAAGATCGCAGAGATCGAACGGGCCCAGCAGGCGGGTCAGCTGACCACCCGCTATGCCGCCGTCGACCTGCTCGCCCTCGTGGTGCACCTGGCCGCACTCTGGACCGCCGTCACGCCCGAGTACGCCACCCTGCTCACCACCCACTCGCGGGCCCACCGCCGCAGGATCGTCACCGACGCGGTCACCACCCTGCTGGCCCCGTAACGTCGGACCCTGCGCCGTAGATCGGCAGCCTCGTCCGACCACGACCGCTGCTGCCCTGAGCAGAATCGATGTCCGGATCCGGGAACCGGCTGCCAGGCTGTGGCGATGACACCGGGGCTGGGCTTTAGCGGCGAAGTTGTCGACTTCTACCACCGCTACCGACGAGGCTATCCGTCCACGGTGATCGACGCCCTGGTGGCGGCGTTCGCGCTGACCCGTGACGACACCGTCATCGACCTCGGTTGCGGCACCGGCCAGCTGACCATCCCGATCGCCCACCGGGTACGCGCCGTGGTCGGCGTCGACCCGGAGCCGGACATGCTGACCCGGGCCCGATCCGCCGCTGCCGAACAGGGCGTCACCAACGCGACCTGGATGATCGGCACCGACGCCGACCTGCCCGCGTTGGGCCACCTGGTCGGCGCGGGCAGCCCGGCTGCGGTCACGATCGGCCAGGCACTGCACTGGATGCGCCCCGACGAGCTGTTCGGCACCCTGTTCCCGCTGCTACGCACCGGCGGCGGAGTGGCCGTGGTGACCAACGGATCGCCCCTGTGGCTCCAGGACGCCGAGTGGTCACGAGCCCTGCGCGGCTGGCTGGAGACGTGGCTGGACCGGGACCTCGACTACGCCTGCGGCACCGACGCCGACAGCCAACTCCGCTACCGGGAGGCGCTGACCACCGCCGGCTTCGACGTACGCGAAACCCACGTCGACTACGCCGCCGAACTGGACCTGGAACAGCTCGTCGGCGGCATCTACTCGGCACTGCCGGTCGACCAGTTGCCCCCGCCGGACCAGCGCCCCCGGTTCGCCGAACAGATCCGGCACGCCCTACGCCCCGACGAGCGTTTCGTGGAACACGTCCGCGTCACCCTGCTGACCGGCAGCAGGGCCCACCCGTAGCGGAACGCTGTCTGTGCCACCAAGACTGGCGGCCCGATCCCCCCGGACCGGTGGGGCGTGCCACGATGACGGGTATGACCACCGAAACCGGCGCCTTGCGGGAGCTGACCGTCGGCACCGGGGCGGGCCTCGACACCGCCGACATGGTGCTCAACATCGGACCGCAACACCCGTCGACGCACGGCGTACTCCGGCTCAAGCTGGTGCTCGACGGCGAACGCGTGGTCGCCTGCGAGCCGATCGTCGGCTACATGCACCGGGGCGCGGAGAAGCTGTTCGAGGTTCGCGACTACCGGCAGATCATCGTGCTGGCGAACCGCCACGACTGGCTGTCGGCGTTCGCCAACGAACTGGGCGTGGTGCTGGCGGTCGAGCGACTGATGGGCATCGAGGTGCCGGAGCGGGCGATCTGGCTGCGTACCGCCCTGGCCGAACTGAACCGGGTGCTCAACCATCTGATGTTCCTCGGGTCGTACCCGCTGGAGATCGGGGCGATCACACCGGTCTTCTACGCCTTCCGGGAGCGGGAGACCCTCCAGGCGGTGATGGAGGAGGCCTCCGGCGGCCGGATCCACTACATGTTCAACCGGGTCGGCGGGCTCAAGGAGGAGGTGCCGGCCGGCTGGACCGGGCGGGCCCGAGCCGCGATCGGCGAGGTACGCCGCCGCATGCCCGACCTGGACAACCTGATCCGGCGCAACGAGATCTTCCTGGCCCGTACGGTCGGGGTGGGTGTGCTCTCCGCCGCCGACGCGGCCGCGTTCGGTGCCTCCGGCCCGGTGGCCCGTGCCTCCGGCCTCGATCTGGACCTGCGCCGGGACGAGCCCTACCTGGCCTACGGGTCGCTCGACGTGCCCGTCGTCACCCGGACCGCCGGGGACTGTCACGCCCGGTTCGAGGTCCTGCTCGACCAGGTGTACGTCTCACTCGACCTCGCCGAACAGTGCCTCGACCAGGTCGACCGGATCAGCGGACCGGTCAACGTCCGGCTGCCCAAGGTGGTGAAGGCCCCCGAGGGGCACACCTACGCCTGGACCGAGAACCCGCTCGGCATCAACGGCTACTACCTGGTCTCGCGGGGCGAGAAGACCCCGTGGCGGATGAAGCTGCGGACCGCGTCGTACGCCAACGTGCAGGCGCTGGCCACCCTGCTCCCCGGTTGCCTGGTGCCGGACCTGATCGCCGTACTCGGGTCGATGTTCTTCGTGGTCGGGGACATCGACAAGTAGTTCCGCCGGCCGGCTCAGCGCCAGCGCGCCCCACCGGCGCGCGGGGTGTCGTCGTCGGGCGGATAGCCGTACGCCGGCTCCTCGGCACGACGACGGCCCGGACCGGCCGGGTCACGGCCGGGTTCGTCCCGGTTCCCGCGCCGGGCCGCCGACGACCCCGCGCCTCCGGCCGGCAGCGCCGGGGCTCCGCCCCACCGATCCTGGCCGCCACCCGCCCACGCCCCGGCATCCTGACCGGGCCAGTGCGCATCACCGGAGGCTCCCGGACCGGGCCAGTGCGCATCGCCGGAGGCTCCCGGACCCGGCCGGTAAGCATCACCGGAGACTCCTGGGCCCGGACGGTAAGCATCACCGGAGACTCCTGGGCCCGGACGGTAAGCATCACCGGAGGTTCCTGGGCCCGGACGGTGCGCGTCGTCGGAACGGGGCCACTCCCCGGCCCGGCGCCGCCCGCCCGGCGCCCGGTCGTCGGCGGCCCGATGCCCGGCGCCGCCCGGCTCGTCCGGCCGCACCCCAGCCTGCCGCGCATCGGCCTGCCGGAAATCCTCCCGGCGAGGATCGTCCCGCCGGGGGTCCGGCCGCCACGCCTGCCCCCGCTGGGGCTCGTCCCGGCGGGAATCCGCACGTCGGGGCTCATCCCGGCGCATGCTCGCCCAGCGGTCCTCCACCCGCAGCTCGGTGCCGGAATCGTCGGCCCGGACCGCTGCCCGCCGCTCGCCCATCCGCAGTTCGCTGCCCCGCTCGTCCCGGCGTACCGAGGCCCAACGGTCGCCCGCGCGGCCGGACCAGTGCGGGTCGCCCTCGTAACCGACGTCGTCCGGCTCCTCCGGCTCGTACCGGCCGCCGCCGCGCTGCCCCGCGCCGTCGCCACGGTCCTCCTGTGGCCACCGCTGCGACCAGGAGTCTCCGTCCGGTCCCGCCGCCCGCCGGCCCCGCACCGGTTGCTCGGCCCAGTCGTCCTCCCGGCCGTCGCCCCTCCCGCCGTGGACGTTGCCGGGCGGGTAGCCGGCATCGTCCCGGGCATAGCCGCCCCCTGACGAATACGCCGGACCGGAGCCGTAACCGGAGCCGCCGCCGTAGACACTGCCGGCCCCCGCGTCGTCACCGGGCGGGCCGACGATCGTCTGCCGGGTGGTGACCTTCACCGTCTCGGTGTGCCGGACCACGCCACCGGCCAGGTGCGGCCGATGCGGCGGCGGAACGGCTCCCGGCGGTATCGCCGCGCCCCGACCACCCCGGTCGCCGCCGTAGCCCGGTTCGGGCTCCCCGGCCGGGAACTGACCGCCGCCGTACTGCCGGTCGCCGTACTGGGTGGGGCCGCCGTACTGGGTGGGGCCGCGTTGGGGGCCGCCGTACGGGCCGGTGGCCTCGGGTCGTCGGTGGTCGGCCCGGCCGTAGTCACCCGGCTCAGGTCCCGGTTCGCGACCGGTCGGCCCGCTGGCAACCCGTTCGGGGGCGGGACGTGCCGGTGTGCCGTAGGTGCCGTCCCGGGCCGGCTCACGGTGGTCCGGCTCGACCGGACCACGGGCGGGACGCCCGGCCGCCGGGTGGGCCACGGCCGCCGGCTCCGGCACACCGGCCCGACCGGGTACGCCGTCCGTCCGCCCGTCGAGCTGCCGGCGCAGCGCCTCCACGTTCTGCTGCACCGCCTGCAACTGCTCGCCCACGGACTGGTGGGTGGCGCGCGCGGCGGTGCTGATGTCCTTGCGCAGGGTGCCGCGAAGCTCCTCGATCTCTTCGAGGAGGCTCTCCTCCAGATCCGAGCGTACGGTTTGCATGTCAGCACGGAGGGTGATTGACAGTCCAATCAGGACAACCGCCAGTACGGCCAGCACGGCGGCGATCCGCAACGGCCCGTTGCTCTGCCCGAACAGCAGCATCAGCGCAGCCAGCGGGGCCAGTCCGACGCCGACCCAGAACAGCACGGTCAGGAGTTGCCGGCGCTGCGGCTGCTCGGTGTCATCCCCGGCGGGCATGGCACTGGAGCCTACCCACAGTTGCCGAGTCCGGGGAGAGTGCCACTCACCCCGACCCGTACGCGACGCGGGGGCCGCCACCGCTGAGCGCGGCGCCGACCCCCACGGGCGGTTCGTACGGTTGGATCAACCGACGGCGAGTTCACCGTCGGAGGAGAGCACCAGACCCACACTGATCGAACCGGTCGTCAGCGCGGACTTGGTCTGCGGGCCACCGGCGTCCAGCGAGCTGAACGAACCGGCCTTGAAGTTGTAGACCTCGACCAACCCGGCCTGGCACTTCGGCCGCTGCGGGCACTCCGGCGGCCCACCGAGGATGGTGGCCGTACCGGAGCACTTGGCGGCCAGGTCCGACAGGGTCTTGAGCCCGTGCTGGTCGGCGAAGCCCTGGGTCACCGCGAAGGCGTTCTGGTCCTGGGCGGTGGAGGCGGCACCGAAGGTCAGACCGACCTTCTCACCGAGACCCTTCAGGTTCGTGACCGTCTGGGTCAGGTCGGAGGAGGCTACCGGGGTGGTGCTGCCCTGGTTGACCTTGCCGTTGAGGAAGGTGGCGAGGGTGGCGGCGTACTCCGGCACCACCTGGATCTCACCCTTCTCCAGCGCCGGCTCGTACAGTTCCCGGTTGCCGATCGTCTGGACCTTGACCTGGAATCCGGCCGCGGTCAGGGCGATCGAGTAGAGCTCACCGAGGGTCTGGTTCTCGCTGAAGTTGGCCACCCCGACCGTGATCGGTCCACCGGCACCCTTGGTGATCCCACTGGTGAGGTTGTTCGCGGCGGCGAATTCCTCGGCCGCCACCTTCGGGGTCTTCCGGTCGACGTCGACGGCCTTGTTCAACTGGATCAGCTTCGGCGTGTCGACGGCGGCGGAGACCTTGTCCAGCGCGGCGACCAGCTCCGGCGTGGCGGCCTTCGCGTTGATCGCCGGAATGATGTTGTCCGTATCCTGCAGTTTCTTGTCGTCCTCGAGAACCACCAGCTTCTTGCCGGCCACCGGTGCGCAACCGGCACCCGTCGCCGCTCCCTGTGGTGCCTCGGTCCCGGACGATCCCGATTCCCCGCATCCGGCGAGGAAAGTGGCCGCCGCGAGTGCGCCGACCGCTCCCACCGCCAGCCGTGTACGTGCGCGCATGACGCCCGCCTTCCGTGTCCCGGCGCGGCCCGAGGGCCGGCCGCGTGTCCGACGGACGATCTGACAAGGCGATCGCCCGCGACCTCCCACCCAACATCGTCGCGCACTCGCCGACAACTCGGGGGAGATGTCGTCACCGGATCGTCACACTGTTAGCCAGGCCCGATAACGGGTAAGCCGGGCACCGGAATCGGGCTGACCCGGAGGTCAGGATCGCCGGACGGGAAGGCTGGATCCCTGACTGGCACTCGGCGTACGGATCCGGGAGGGGCACGCCGGCGGGCCACCGTACGGCGCTCGCGCGGGCGGTTACGCGGCCCGGCGGACCCCGTCGGGCCGACCGCCCGGCGGTGGCCGGGATCACCTCGCCCAAACGGTGCGAGCAACGCCACTCGTGGATCCCCCACCCCCGCCGACGTCGGCGAACGTGGCGCGGTCAGTCCGACGCCCCTGAGCGTCGGCACTCGGGTCGACGCCCCTGAGCATCGGCACCCGGGGCGAGGCTCAGGAGCCGCCGACAGCGGCGGCGGCGCGGCGCTCGGCCCGCCGACTCCGGCGGCGCAGCGGACGCGGGGTGACCAGCCGCTCGACGCCGGCCAGGATCAGCTCCACCAGCACCGCGAGCAGCGCCACCAGCAGACCGCCGGCCAGGATCTGCCCCCCGCCGACCGCGATGCCGAGCCCGAACCCGGCGCTGATGATCTGCCCGAGGCCACCACCGTTGACGAACGAGGCGAGCGCCGCCGTGGCCACCACCTGCACCGCCGCCGTACGGAACCCGGCGGCGAGGTACGGCACCGCCAGCGGCAGTTCGACCCGCCGCAGCAGCTGTCCCCCGGACAGTCCCATCCCCCTGGCCGCGTCCCGGGTCTGCGGGTCGACCTCCCGCACCCCCGTGTACGCGTTCGCCAGCAGCGGTGGCACGGCGAACACCGCCAGCGCCACGATCACCGGGCGTTGGCCGAAGCCCAGGGCGGTCAGCGGCAGGATGGTCAGCAGCGCGATCGTCGGGATGGCCAGCGTCACGTTCGAGATCAGCAACACGAAGCCGCCGCCCCGGCCGATGTGCCCGAGCCAGAGCCCGATCGGCCACGCGACCAGGCAGCCGAGCGCGACCGCCGCCGTCGAGATGGTCAGGTGCTCGCCCAGCCGGTCCAGGACACCGCCGGGGTTGGTCCAGTTCAGCGGGTCGTTGAGCCAGACCACGGCCTGTTCGAGCGCGTTCATCGGGCCCTCCCCCGGACGATCCACGGTGTCAGCAGCTTGCCGATGCCGGCAAGGATCAGGTCGAGCACCAGGGCCAGGACCACGCAGAGCACGGTGCCGGTGAAGATCTCGGCCTTGAAGAAGTTGTTCCGGAAGCCACCGAGGATGAGCTGACCGAGCCCGCCGTGCCCGACCAGCACGCCGACCGTGACCAGCGCCACGGTGGAGACGGTCGCCAGCCGTAGCCCGGTGAGGATGCCGGGCAGGGCCAGCGGCAGGTCGATCCGGAGCAGGCGGCCGAGCCGGCCGTACCCCATGCCCTCGGCGGCGTCGCGTACCTCGGTCGGGACCTGGTTGAGCCCGGCGAGCGTGTTTCTGATGATCAGCAACAGGGCGTAGAGAACAAGACCGACCAGAACCGTCGTGGTGCCGATGCCGAGCACCGGTGCGAGGAAAGCGAAGAGCGCGAGCGAGGGAACCGTGTAGAGAATCCCGGACAGTGCGAGAATCGGGCCGGCGAGAGCACGGAACCAGTACGCCGCGACCGCGAGCGGTATCGCAATCAGTGCGGCGAGTAACACCGCCTGCGCGGTCAGGCTCGCGTGTTCTCGCAGTGCGGCAAGAATGGTGTCAGAGTTGTCCCGCACGTACTGCCAGGAGAACCACGGATTGCCCGGGGCTTCCCGGTAGAGCAGGTGGAAGGACATAGGTGAACGCTACCCCGAAGGACGATTCCACGGCGTCGCACCGCAGCGCGTCGGACGGCTCGCCCCGTACCGGCAGGACACCGGTCGGCGGGTCGGCGAGTGCCGCGTCGATCCGACTGGAGGGGGTCCGCAAGCAGTACCCGGACGGGACCGTGGCGGTCAACGCACTCGACCTGACGGTGCCCGCCGGGGAGCTGGTGGTGCTGATCGGGCCGTCCGGCTGCGGCAAGTCCACCGTCCTGCGCATGATCAACCGGCTGATCGAGCCGTCCGGTGGGCGGGTCCTGCTCGACGACGAGGACGTCACCCGGGCCGACCCGGTCGAGCTCCGCCGCCGGATCGGGTACGTGATCCAGAACGTCGGACTCTTTCCACATCAGACGGTGCAGGCCAACGTCGGCACCGTACCGCGCCTGCTGGGCTGGTCCCGGGCCCGGATCCGGAGCCGCTCCGACGAGTTGCTCGAACTGGTCGGGCTCGACCCGAGCAAGTTCGGCCGGCGCTACCCGCACGAACTCTCCGGTGGTCAGCGCCAGCGGGTCGGGGTGGCCCGCGCCCTGGCCGCCGACCCGGTGGTACTGCTGATGGACGAGCCGTTCTCGGCGGTGGACCCGATCGCCCGCGCCCGACTCCAAGAGGAGTTCCTCCGGCTCCAGGCCGAGGTACACAAGACCATCGTGCTGGTCACCCACGACCTGGACGAGGCGGTCCGGCTCGGCGACCGGATCGCGATCCTCTCCCAGGGCGGCCGACTGGAGCAGTACGCCGCACCGGCCACCCTGCTCGGCGAGCCGGCCTCGCCGTTCGTCCGGGAGTTCGTCGGCGCCGACCGGGGCATCCGCCGCCTCGCCGTCACGCCGATCACCCGCGACCTGCTCAAACCACCGCCGAGCGGACCGGCCGACACCTCACTGCCCCGGGTGGCGCTCGGCTCGTCGCTCTACGACGCGCTGGCCACCCTGCTCGTCACCAACGCCGACGAAACCTGGGTGACCGAGAACAACACCCCCGTCGGCCTCCTCAGCCGCCACCGAATCCTCAGCATCGACTACCCCGCCGACCCCATCACCTAACCCACCCCCTCTCCCACCCCTCTCTCCCCCCGCGCCGCCCGCGCCCCCGCCAGGGCGCAGGCGTGGCCTCATGTAGAGAAAGAGTGGCTATCCCCGCCGGAATTTCCACTCTTTCTCTACAACAGCGCGAACGGCCGACGGGAGGGGTGGGGACGCACGGGGCGATGGGGGCTAGCGGCGGGCGCCGAGGGTGGCGAGGCCGATGATCCAGCCGGTGAAGAGGCCGTAGGCGGCTCCTTCGCCGGCTGCGCGGAAGGCGCCGAGCAGCGTCGGGTCAGCCTGGATCAGCGTGGTGAGCAGCGCCGCGAAGGCACCGGCGAAGACGTACGCCGACCAGCCGGCGAACAGCTGGCTGAGCGTGCCCCGCGCTCGGGCGAGTTGCGAGCCGGGCAGCAGATAGAGGAAGAGCGCGGTGAGTACGACGACCAGGATCGCCCTGAGGTCGGCGGCGATGACGTTCTGCACCGAGTCGTCGGAGTCGAACCGCCAGGCCGGCCAGGAGAGCAGCCGCAGGAACCAGCCGCCCGCCGTGTTCGGATCGGTGTTGTCCCCGGCCCAGTCGACGTACCAGGGGCTGCCGAAGATCAGGACCAGGATGAGCGCGGCCACGGTGCCCGCACCCGTTGCGGATCTGTAGCGATTGGTGAGAGCCATGGCGCGTTAGTTCCCAACGCGCTCCGGCGGACAAACCTGAGCCTGACTCACCCGATGATGCCCAGCCCGATGATAGGCATCAAGGCGAAAATCACGCCACGATAAGCAGATGTCCGAAAGACCGGATATCCGGCAGGTGCCGGCATTCAGTGGCGATACTGCCGGTCAGTGCTTCAGCAGGTAGTCGATGAAAGCGGCCCGGAGCAACGGTTCGGTGTCGGGTTCCGCGTACCCGTGTCCGGTGAGCTGCCGCCAGAGCGCCACCGCCTCGTCCACCGTCGGGCCGACCGAGTTGGGCGAGCCGTCCAGGACCGTGGCCTCGTCGGCGTTCGGCAGGTGGCGCAGCACCGACCAGAAGAAGGCGACATCGAGCCGCTCTCGGGCACGGGCGAACGCCCGCTCCCGCAACTCCTCAGTGGACAGCGCATCGAGCTGCGCGAACGCGGATCCGTTCCGGGCACCGGCTGACGATTCGGTCATAGCGCCGAGCCTAACCGGCTCCCGTCCGGGCGGCACCCGGAGTACCCAGGTGACGCGCCGACCACCCCGGCCTGGATCAGCGGTCGGAGCCCCAGCGGTCGTTGCCCCACGGGTCCGTACGCCCGGCCGGCGGCTGCTCCGGCAGCACGGAGGACCACTCCGGTCGCTGCGGGGGCTCCTCGCTCCAGTTCGGTGCCGGCGGTGGCGGGCCGGACCGGGCGGTCTCCGGCTGCCACTGCTCCTCCACCTCACCACCGGCCGAACGGGGCCGCCCGAACGTCTCCACCAGCCGGGTCACGACCAGCCCGGCGGCCACCGTGACGGCGGCGGTGGCGGCGAGCGCGATATTCCAGTTCGCCTGGTTCTCGTACGCGAGGAAGAGCGTGAGTGCGGTGACCGCGAACAGGGTGCCGAAGACGCCGCCCCGGCGGCCGTACGCGCTGGTGCCGCCGACCAGTGCGGCGCCGATCGCCAACCCGGACCACTCCAGCCCGGAGGTCGGCGCCACCCGTCCGGTTCCGTCTGCGGCCAGCAGCACACCGGCCAGGGCCGCCGCGACCATCGAGATGACGATCGACAGCATGGTGATGGTGGCGGCCACCCCGCCGCGACGGCGGGCCGGGTCACCGACCGGTCGGAACCGGCCGACCGAGCGGCGTACCGCTTTGATCATGCCCAGCAGGCCGCCCAGCAGCGCCAGCGCGGCGAAGCCGCCGAACAGGTAGAGGGCGTGCCGGGTCGGGTCGTAGTTCCCTTGGACGTCGACCGGGCCGGACCGCTGCTGGATGAAGACCAGCACCCCGAGCGCGACCGCCAGGCTGGCCCCCCAACCCGGCACGTGGAAGCCCACCACCAGCAACGCGATCACCAGGCCGGCGGCGGCCGCGAACAGCACCGCCGGGATCATGACGGCGATGACCCCCCGGTCCCCGTTCTCGGCGAAGTGCAGGGCCGCCGCGACGGCGACCGGGCCGACGGCGAGGTTCGGCGCCCCGGCGCGCAGCGTCAGACCGGCGCCGAGGGTCAGCGCGCCGATCGCCGCCCCGTCGACCAGCAGCCGGTCCAGCGCGGCCCCGCGCAGCAGGTCCGGGTCCGCCCGGTAGAGCGCGTACGCCAGCAGGCCCCCGACCAGCAGCAGCACGAACTCCCAGCCGAAGTGCACACCCAACCGGTCACGGCCGGGCTCGCCGTGTGCCGGGTCGTCGAAAACATGGTCGAGTACGGCCGGCGACACACTCTGTCGGGGCGCGGTCATCGGCTCCGGGGCGGCGGAGAACTCGGCCGTCGCCGATCCCCGGCGGTAGCCACCGGAGTACGTGTCGGGCGGGTAGTCGTCGGCCGGGTAACCGGTGGAGTGGCCGGGCTGGTATCCGGCGGTCTGGCGGGAAGCGGGATCGTCGGAGTAGTCGTACTCGCCGTACCACGGGTCGTCGCGCTGACCCGGTCCGGTCGGCTCGTGCCGCCGATAGATCGACTCGTCGTACGCCATATCGCACGCCTCCCGCGGTCGTCGTGCCGACCATCCCCAGCCCCGCGACGGTCGCCGGGGCCGAACCGGTCACAGCGCCGGACCCGACCCGACGGAAAATCGAGTTTCCACCGGTCGCAGGCACGCTACTCGGATCCGGCACCGGCGTCACCCCCTGCGCCGGCGACGATCCACGCCGTCCCGTCAGGGCTCGCGGTCGGTGTTTTCCCGCTCGTCGTCGGGGCGCTTCGGCACCCGGCAGGCCCGTTCCAGCAGGAGGGCCGCCACGACCAGTCCCAGGGACGCGACCAGCCCGGCGGTGGCCGCCGGGATGTCGTTCCCCGCCGCCCGGGTCGGCTCGACCAGCAGCCAGGCGTCGACTCCGGCGTAGAACCCGGCGAAGATGGCCGCGGCCATCGAGGACGCCTTGGCCAGTACGACGTAACGCGCCACGGTGAGCGGGTCGACCGGGTCCCGGCCGGGCCGGCGGTTGATCCGCAGGCGGGTGTCGATCGCGGCGTAGCCCTCCAGCACCGCGAGCGCCGCGATGGTCGCCGGCGGCAGCCACGGCAGCGGCGGGATGTCACTGTAGAACAGACTGATCAGGAGCCAGGCCAGGGCGGCGGCGGCCAGCGCGGCGACCACCAGGGTGGAAATCCGGGTCGGGCCCATCCGGGGACGCTCGTCCGTCGGCCCGCGCGGCGGGGACTGCCGCTCGGTCATGCCGTCTCCTCGCTGCGCTCGTCGTCGTCATGACCTGAACGGCTGAGCCGACCGGTGACCTCGCTCCGCTCAGTCATGCCGTCTCCTCGCTGCGCTCGTCGTCGTCATGACCTGAACGGCTGAGCCGACCGGTGACCTCGCTCCGCTCAGTCACGGCGTCTCCTCGCTCCACAGGACTCGTCAACTTGTCACATCGACTCTAACTGGAGATCCGGTCGGGGGCGCACGTCCAGCACGTCGGTCGCGACGGGTTCGGTGTTCATCACGTCGGTCAGCCAGCCGTGGCCGGGGAGCTTGCCGTACGGCTGGATGTCGATCCACGGGCGTAACACGAACGCCCGCAGGTGTGCCCGTGGGTGCGGCAGGGTCAGTTCCGGATCGTCGCTGTGCACCGGCTCACCGTCCCCGGTCCAGACTCCGATCACGTCCACGTCCAGGCTGCGCGGCCCGTACGGCCGGTCCGGGTCGCGGGTCCGGCCGGCCGCGTCCTCGATCGCGCGGGTCCGGTCGAGCCAGTCCCGTGGCCCCGCCGCCGGGTCCGCGGCGAGCAGCGCCGCGTTGAGGTACGCCGGCTGGTCCGGGTCGCCCCACGGCGGCGTCTCGTAGACCCCGGAAACCACCAGCAGTACGTCCTGGAGCGCGGCGACGGCCGAGCGCAGGTGCCCGAGCCGGTCGCCGAGGTTGCTGCCGAGTGAGAGCACCACCTGGGTCACGGGTTACCTCCGCCTGGTCAGGGTGACGGCCACGTCCGCGAACTCGTGCGGGATGGGCGCCTGTGGTTTGTGCACGGTCACCGTGGCCGAGGCGACCCGTGGGTCGGCGAGGCAGGCGGCGGCGAGCCGCTCGGCGAGCGTCTCGATCAGGTTGACCGGTTCGCCGCCGACGATGGCGACCAGCGCCCCGGCCAGTTCCCCGTAGTGCACGGTGTCGGTCACGTCGTCCGAGCGGGCGGCCGGGGCGAGGTCGAGTTCCAGCACCACGTCGACGACGAAGTCCTGCCCCTGGGCCCGTTCGAAGTCGAAGACGCCGTGGTGGCCCCGGGCGCGCAGGCCGGTCAGTTCGATCCGGTCGGTCATCGCAGCGGCTCCGCATCGGATCGGACGGCTTCCGGATTGGCCGGCGCGGCTACCGGGCCGACCAGGCGCGGGCGGCCGCTGGCCTGCCAGACGGCGAGCGCGTCGGTGGTGCCGCGTACGTCGTGCACGCGTACCCCCCAGGCGCCGGCGGCGACGGCGAGAACGCTGGTGGCGATGGTGGCGGCGGCGCGCTCGTCGGTCGGGCGTGGGCTGCCGTCGGGGCCGGCGAGCAGCGCACCGAGGTACGACTTGCGGCTGGCGGCGAAGAGGACCGGGTAGCCGAGCGCCAGCAGCTCGGGCAGCCGGGCGGTGAGCTGCCAGTTGTCGGCCGGCCGTTTGGCGAAGCCGAGGCCGGGGTCGATCACTATCCGGTCGGCGGCCACCCCGGCGGCCAGCGCGTCGGCGATCCGTTGTCCCAGCTCGTCCCGTACGTCGGTCACCACGTCGGTGTAGTTGGCCAGGTCACGCATCTGCTTGGCGTGCCCGCGCCAGTGCATCAGCACCCAGGGGCAGCCGGCGGCGGCGACGACCTTGACCATGTCCGGGTCGGCCAGGCCGCCGGAGACGTCGTTGACCACCGTCACGCCGGCCTCCAGCGCCGCCGCCGCCACGCTGGCCCGGTAGGTGTCGATGCTCATCGGTACGCCGTGTGCCGCCAGTTCGCGGATGACCGGCAGTACCCGGGCGGCCTCGGTCTCGGCGTCGACCCGGTCGGCGCCGGGCCGGGTGGACTCGCCGCCGACGTCGATCAGCCGGGCACCGTCGCGGTACATCCGCAGGCCGTGTCGTACGGCCGCGTCGAGGTCGGCGTAGCGGCCACCGTCGGAGAACGAGTCGGGGGTGACGTTGAGGACCCCCATCACGACCGGTCGGTCCGTACGCAACAGGTCGTCCGCGCCGGACGGGTCGACGCCGATGCTCGGGGCGGGGTCGGGGGCGGTCGGGGTCTCCGCCGAGGGCGGGGCCGGCCGCCGGCCGGGAGGTTCGGCGGGGCCGGGAGCCAACTCAGTCACGGCTAGACGTTACCCACCGGCACTTGGCGTACCGCGCTCCACCTGGGCAGCTGGTGGTCAACTAGACCGGACATCCGAGCCGTAACGGTGACACTCCACTTGGCTTGTTCCAAGCAGGCACGGGCCGTACCCTTTGGAATTGCGCAACAGCCGGACGTCGAAGCTTGAGGAGATGGGCCGAAGCGGACCAAAACGCCCAGAAACCGTCACCGCTCGCGGTGAAGGTCGAGACAGAGGGTCAACCCGGCACCGCATGGCCGACCCCCTGGATCGGCCGGGTTCGACAACTGGAGTGCGGCGACTCGGGTCGCCACACCGGGGAGGATTCCGATGGTCGCCATGGAGCTGGCGGAGACGGCGTGGGCCAGCAGCGCGCACGCGTTCCAAACGGTTGCCGCCGTGCTCGCCGCCGAGCCGGCACCCAAGGGCATCAACACCGAAGGCATGGTCCAGTTCTTCGCGAGCAAGATCGCGCCGATCCTGCTCGCCGTGCTCGGAGTGATCTTCATCGGTCGGGCCAGCCGGGGTGAGATCTCGAAGGTACTGACCAGTTCGGCCATCGCCATCGTCGGCCTGGCCTTCATCGCCGGTGCCGCCACGCTGTTCTTCGTCGGCGAATACCTGATCGAACTGATCTTCGAGTAGACCGCGGAGCATCCAGATGCGGCTGCGTACCGACGACGACATCTACCGAGCCCGTCTGGTCTATCTCGGGCCGCCCGGCTACACCCTGCCGGTGCACCTGCCCTACGCCCAGTACGGCCTGTTCATGCTGCTGGTGCCGCTCTACATCTTCATCCACTGGCTGTTCACCCTGAAGGTCGAGCTCTTTCCGGCCTGGGAAATCGCACTCGCGATCGTCACCACGTCCTTCATCTTCCGGCACGTCGACCCGGACCGGCCCGCCCGCATGGTCATCCGCACCGCGCTGACCGACTGGCGGCGTACCCGTGAGCCGGCCACGGAGCAGCGCGATCCCCGGCTGATCGCGACCCGGATCCGGATCCGGGAGGACCTGGCATGAGTAGGCAGCGGACGAGCGTAAGGCTCGGGGTGGCGGCCGGACCGGCCGTGTGGAACGAATCGAGGCGGCGCGTGGACATCTGGTCGAGGCCTGTGACGGGAGCTTTCCGGTTGGGCGAGGCAACGGCATGACCCGCCCCGCCACGCCGGGTTCCGCTCACCCGGCCGACGGTCCGGCCGGCCCCAGAGGTAACGGTACGCGACCGATCAGCTACGCCGAGCCTGATCTTGACGAGAACGAGACCGTCAACGACGCGCTCGTCAGCACCCCCGGAAACGGTGGCGTCGCGGTCTTCCAGGCGCCCCAGCCGGCCCGGGGGCGACCGGCCGCGCCGGCCACCCCGAGCGCGGCTCCGCCACCGGCCGACGGACCCGACATCGACTCGCCGTTCCTCGACCTGTTCGGCGGCGCGCTGCCGGTCCCGCCGCCACCCCGGCCCACCCCCGCGCCGGCCCTACCACCCGCCGGTCCACCGCAGCCGCCGATCGCACCGCACCAGGGGCCACCACCCCGTCCGGCCGGCACCCGGCCCACACCCGGCCGCCCCGTCACCAACCAGCCCGAACCGCACCGGACGGCCCCGGACGCCATCGCCCCGGCGGACCCCGATTGGGCGGCGCACCCGGCGGAACTGCCCTCCTGGGAACCCGACGATCTGCCCGAGCCGACCCCACGACCCCGTACGCCGGAGACGGCCGTACCCGCGATCGACCCCGCCCGCCGACGGATCGCCACCGGCCCACCCACCCAGCGGGCCGTCACCTCGGCCGGCGCGGGCACCCGTCGACGCATTCCCGAGCAGTCGGCCCACCCGGTGACGGTTCCCGAGGCCCCGCACCCGCAGTCGCCCGGCGATCCGTACGCCGACGACCAGTGGGACGCCGTCCGTGGCGCCGAGGCACCGACCGCCCGCAGCGGAGTCCGCCCGGCCGACACCGGCACCGGCGCCCCCGGACCCGAACGCCCCGCCGACACCGGCTTCCGGCAGAGCCGCCCCGACCCCCAGCAGGCCCCGGACCCACGGCAGGCCCAGGCCGAGCAGCCGCCACCGGAGGACGAGCCCCGTGGGCGGCGGGACGGCACCGGGTCACGCCGGGGCCGGGAGCGCTCCGGATCGGGCGAGCGGACCGGCCGGTCGCGGCGCCGCGAATCCGAACCGAACCCGACCCAGGTACGCCCACCGAAGGTCAAGTTCACCGACCGCGATCCGGCGATCGAACTCGCCATCACCGAGATCGCCGGTCACCTGACCTTCACCCCGAACACGGTGACCGCCTGGTACTGGCTGCCCGAGGTGCGCTGGGCGTTCCGCCCCGACGCCGAACGGGAAGCGCTGCTCGCCGCCATCTCCGAGCAGTACGCCGGCCTCGCCGGGTTCCGGCTGCACCTGCGCCGGACCACCCGCCCGTTCCCGGCCGACGAGTGGGCCCGGACCGTCGACGCGCACACCCCGAACCCGCTCGCCGCCGTGGCCGGTGCGGCGAGCTGGTCGGATCACCTGGTCGCCGCCCAGCGGCACCTGCTCTCGGTGAACCACGCCGAGGGTCAGACCTATCTCGGCGTCACCTTCGCCCGCCGCTCGCTCGGCAACTCGCTCACCGAACGGGTTCTGCGCACCTTCGGCCGGGGGGTGGCCGACGGGGAGCGGCGCAAGCTCGGTCGTACCGTCGAGCAGTTCGACGAGGTGCTCGGCGCGTTCGGCATGCGTGGCCGGCGGGTCACCGCCACCGAGCTGGAGTGGCTGCTCTACCGCTCGGTCGCCCTCTGCATGGCCCCGCCGGGCACCCTGTCGCCGGTCACCAACGGCCAGTGGGAACGTGGCGACCTGCTCGCCCTGACCGAACAGGTCGAGCGCTACCGCAGCCCGTACGGCTCCACGGTGAAGCTGGTCAACCGGATGACCGGCGAGGAGCGGCACGTGGCGGTGCTCGCCGTCGGCCGGATGGAACCGCTGGAGATCCCCGAGCGGCACGAGCCGTGGCTGCACTTCCACGAACGGCTACCGTGGCCGATGGAGCTCTCCACCCGGATCGACATCCTCGGCTCCGGTGACTCGTTCCGTAACCTCGAACACCGGCTCCGGATGATCCGGTCGCAGCAGCTCGACTACGCCGAGCACGGCATCGACGCGCCGCCGGAGTTGGAGCGGCTCGCCAAGCGCGCGCTGATCATCGGCGACGAGATGACCACCGGCCTGCCGGTCGACTCGGCCCGCGCGCACGGCTGGCACCGGATCGCGGTCGGCGGGCGTACCCGGGAGGAATGCCTCGAACGGGCCCGGCGGTTGATCCAGCTCTACTCGCGGGAGCTGCGCATCTCGCTGCAACACCCGAAGAACCAGGACTGGCTGGCCCGCGAGTTCATCCCCGGCGAACCGATCGCCAACACCGGCTACATCCGGCGGATGCCGGTCAACCTGCTGGCCGCCGCGCTGCCCCAGGCCGCGTCGACGGTCGGCGACCGCCGGGGCGACCTGATCGGGCGTACGGCGGGAACCTGTCGCCGGCCGGTCTTCCTCGACCTGCACTTCCCGATGGAGGTACGCGAACGCTCCGGGCTGGGGGTCTTCGTCGCCGAGCCAGGTGGTGGCAAGTCGACTCTGCTCGGGGCCCTGGGTTACCTGGCCGCCCGGCGCGGGGTGCAGGTGACCCTGCTCGACCCGTCCGGCCCGCTGGCCCGGCTCTGCGCCATGCCGGAGCTGCGGCCGTACTCGCGGGTGCTGAACCTGACCGGGTCGGAGCAGGGGACGCTGGCGCCGTACGCGCTGATCCCGACGCCGCTGCGGTCGGAGTTCCCGACCGGGGCCGGCGGTGACCGGGAGTTCGAGATCGCCATCTCCAACTCCCGCGCCGAGCGCCGGATGCTGGTGCAGGACATCTGCATGATGCTGGTGCCGCCGCAGGTCGCCCGCGAGGCGTCCACCGCCACCCTGCTGCGGCACGCCGTACGCCAGGTGCCGGCGGAGGAGACGTCCACCCTGGACGACGTGGTCGCCTGCCTGGCCACGCTCGACAACGACGAGGGCAAGGAGCTGGCGAACCTCCTGCTCGACACCGCCGAGATGCCGTTGGCGCTGCTCTTCTTCGGCCGACCGCCGGCCGGGCTGCTCGGCGCCGACGCCGCGCTCACCGTGATCACGATGGCCGGGCTGCGGCTGCCCGACCTGAAGATCGAGCGCGAGTACTGGTCGGCCGAGGAGGCGCTCGCGCTGCCGATGCTGCACACCGCGCACCGGCTCGCGGTCCGCCGCTGCTACGGCGGCTCGATGTCGTCGCGGAAGATGGTCGGGCTGGACGAGGCGCACTTCATGGAGGGCTGGCGCTCCGGCCGGTCGTTCCTGGTCCGGCTCGCCCGCGACTCCCGCAAGTGGAACCTGGCCGCCCTGGTGGCGTCGCAGAACCCGCGCGACATCCTCGGGTTGGACGTGCAGAACCTGGTGTCGACGGTGTTCGTGGGCCGGATCGCCGAGGACACCGAAATCGCCTCCGAGGCGTTGCGCCTGCTCCGGGTGCCGGTCAACGACGGCTACGAGGCCACCCTCGCCTCGCTGTCCAGTGTGGACGCCTCGTCGGCCGCCCGGCTCGGCTTCCGCGAGTTCGTGATGCGGGACGTCGACGGACGGGTGCAGAAGATCCGGGTCGACGTGTCGTACGTCGAGGGCCTGCTCGACCATCTGGACACCACTCCGGCGAGCGCGGCCTCGACTCCGGCCAACCTCCCCATCCCCCTCGCGGACCTGGAGGCTTGACATGGCGCGGGCCGGCGTACGCAGCATCGCGTTCCTCCTCGCCCTCGCCGTACTCGCGGTGGCGACCGTGTCCTGGCCCCTGTTCGGCGCGGCCACGGCCACGGCCGCGCCGCCCGCCGGGCTACCGGCCCTGGCACCGACCGACCTCTGCACGACCGAGGAGTGGCAGGCGGACTTCCGGGCCTGCGTGGACAAGCTCCAGGACGTCACCGGGGCCACCGCCGACTGCCTGGACCCGCCGACGCCGGGCACCCCCGACTCGGGCCTGGCCGGCTGGTTCGCCGCCCGCCCGGACTCGGTCAAGGAACCCGGCGTACGCGGGCTCTACAGCGACTACGGCTACGCCGGCTACAGCTACGAGACGTACGACCAGGAGGGCGGCTGCGCCGCCGGTGTGGTCAACCCGGCCAGCCTCGCGCTGACCAAGGTGGCCAGCGGTGAGCTGATGGCGGCGACCTCGGTCATCGGTGCGTCGAACGCGCTGCGCGAGCGGGCCTGGGATCCCCGGACCATGTGGGAGTGGGCCAACCCACTGGTCGAACAGGCGACGAAGGCGGTCTACGAGAAGGTCTTCAGCGTCTTCGGCATCATCACTCTCTGTATTGTCGGGCTCTATCTGCTGTGGCGGTCCCGGCAGTCCGAGATGAGCCACGCGATGACGACCGCCGCCTGGGCGCTGCTGGTGATGGTCGCGGTGACCGCCCTGGCCGCCTGGCCGGTGCAGTCCGCGAACATCGCCGACAACTCCCTGATCACCACCCTGAGTGTGGTGCACGGCGCGGTCGGCCCGTCGTCGAAGGACGTACCGCCGGACGAGTGCGCGCTTCCCGACCCGAAGTGGTGCGCCGACAACCGGCCGCCGGCCGTACGGGCCAGCGACATCTCGACCGAGACGATGCTCTACCGCAACTGGCTGCGTGGCCTGCTCGGTTCGGCCGACAGCGAGACCGCCAAGAAGTACGGCGAGGCGCTGTACGACGCCAAGTCGCTGACCTGGGAGGAAACCGAGCGGCTGCGGGCCAACCCGACCACCCGGGACACCATCTTCGAGGCGAAGAAGAACCAGTGGAACAAGGTCGCCCAGCAGATCAAGGTGGAGGACCCGGAGGCGTACGAGTATCTCCAGGGCACCCGCGACATGGAGCGGATCGGGGCCGGTTTCATCGCCCTGCTCGCCGCCCTGCTCTTCGCCATGTTCGACCTGACCGCGTCGCTGCTGGTGCTGCTCGGCTTCCTCATCTTCCGGTGGGCGGTGATCGCCGCCCCGGTGCTCGGCACGGTCGGTCTGATGCGTCCGGCCAGCGCCGGCCTGCGCCGGCTGGCGAACGCGGTCGTCGCGGCGGTGTTCAACATCGCCATCTTCGGCACCGGGGCCGCGATCTACCTCTTCGCCGTCGACCTGGTGATGAGCACACCGACGCTGCCCGGTTGGCTCCAGGTCGTGCTGGTCTTCCTCACCGGCGTGGTGGGGTGGCTGCTGCTGCGGCCGTACCGGCGGATCACCCAGCTCGGCGGCAAGACCAGCACCCGTACGGTCGAGGCGGAGCAGTCCTGGCATCGCCGGTTCCTGCGCGACCTGCGGGAGTCGTCCCGGTCGGAGGACTCCGACTCCCGTGGTGACCGGGCGGTGGGCAAGCGCCGGGAGGTGGTCGCCGAGCAGAGCAACCTGCGCCCGGAGGCGCGGTTGGAGGATCCGTCGCACGGCGCGGAGACCCGCTCGAACGAGCGGCCGGACGGCCGCGAGGATGTCGGTGGGTCGAGCGGGCCGGGCGACGACAGGCCGACGAGGGAGTCGACGACCGTACCGGGTCCCCGGCGCAGCCGGGCGGGCGAGTGGACCGAGCCGGACGTGCCGGCGGAGAAGCCGACCTACGTGCTCTACCGCCCCGACTCGGCGAAGCGGCCGGAGACGGCTCCGACCCCGACCCCGACCGCTCCGCGAATCCGGACCGAGGCGAGGTGAGCCGTGCGGCGTGCGTTTGAAACCCTGGTCATCGGGATCCTGCGGTCCCGGCTCGGGATCGCGCTGGCCCTGGTGGTGGTGATCCTGGGTGTGGTGGGGGCGGCCCGGCTCCTCTCCGGCGTGAGCGGCGACGACCCGGGGTTGTCCGGCGCGCCGGTCGAGCCGATCTCCACGGTCGATCCGACCACCGGCGACGACGGTCTCCTCGCCAGCGAGCCGCCGCCCACGCCCCGGACCAGTCCGGGGGCGGCGGCGCCGGAGGAGATCGCCCGCAAGTTCGCCACCGCCTGGCTCAAGCACGACGGGGTCCCGGCCAAGCAGTGGTACGAGGCGCTGCGACCGTTGTCGACGAGCGGGCTGGCCGATCGGCTCAGCGGGGTGGACCCGGCCGGGGTACCGGCCGAGCGGCTCACCGGCGAGCTGGCGGTGATCACCCGCAGTGCGGAGTTCGTCGAGGTGACCGTGCCGGTCGACGCCGGCACGCTCCGCCTCGAACTGGTCGCGCCGCAGGGGCGGTGGCTGGTTGACGCGGTGGACTGGGAGCGCGGATGACCACTGTCCGGGGTGAGGGATGAGCGACGAGCAGGGTGAGAAGGATCCGGATGTCCCCGCTCGACAGAAACGGTTGCCGGCCCTCGCGATCGCGTTGACCGCCGCGCTGGCTCTGCTCTGCTGCACCGGGGGCACCGGCGCGCTGCTGCTGTCGGAGTTCATCGGGTCCGACGACCGGTTGGTGACCACGCTCGGCTGCGGTCAGGACAAGCCGATCGAGATCAAGGACGGTCTGCCGATCGTCGAGCCGTACGACGCGACGCAGATGCGCAACGCGGCGGTGATCATCAACGTCGGGGCGCAGATGCGGATACCACCGCGCGGCTGGGTGATCGCGGTGGCGACCGCGATGCAGGAGTCGCGGCTGAGCAACCTGGGCCACCTGGGCGCGAACAACGACCACGACTCGATCGGCCTGTTCCAGCAGCGCCCCAGCATGGGCTGGGGTACGCCGACCCAGCTGCTGGATCCGGAGTACACGTCACGGAAGTTCTACGAGAAGCTGGTCGGGGTCAGCGGCTGGCAGCAGAAGCGGCTGACCGACGCCGCCCAGCGGGTGCAGCGCAGTGCCTTCCCGGACGCGTACGCCAAGCACGAGGCGATCGCGACCCAGATCGTGAACGCCCTGACCAAGGGCGGGGCCAAGGCTGCCGGACTGCCGGCGAACGGCAACGATCTGCAGTGCGCTGCCGGCCCGGACATCGCCGCGTCGGGCTGGACGTTGCCGATTCCCGGTTCGGTCGGCTCCGGGTTCCGTACCGCCCAGCGGCCGGCGCACAACGGGGTCGACATCGGCGCGTCGAAGGGCACCGAGATCCGGGCCACGGCCAGTGGTCGGGTGCTGGTGTCCAGATGCGACCCGGACCGGCGCGGGGTGCACAGCTGTGACGTCGACGGTTATCCGGGCAAGGGTGGCTGCGGCTGGTTCGTCGACATCCTGCACGCCAACCAGATCATCACGCGTTACTGTCACATGGTCAGGAAGCCGCTGGTGAACGTGAACGACATGGTGGAGGCCGGTCAGGTGATCGGGCTCGTCGGGTCGAGCGGCAACTCGTCCGGTCCGCACCTGCACTTCGAGGTGCACGTGAAGGCCGACCGGAGCAGCCGGGGTGCGATCAACCCGGTGCCGTTCATGCGTGAACGCGGTGCGTCGTTGCAGGGCAATGGATGAGGTTGGTCGGCGTTGGCACGTTGTACGGAGCACGACCGTGACCGGTGATCCGCTGCCGGACCCGTTCGCCGGTCAGCCGGACTGGGCGCCCAAGCCACCCCGGCCGGTGGTGCTCACCTCCACCGGGGACCAGCTCGATCTGCGCGGTCGGCGGGTCCTGGTCGGGCTGCCGGGACTCGGTTGGCGGGCCGACCTGCGCTCGGACGAGCGGGTGGTGCAGGGCAGTCGGACGTACGTTCCGGTGATCGCCGAGCACGAGTGGTACCGGGCCGAGGCCGAGCAGGTCGAGGTCTTCGCGCCGCTCGTACCGGCGGACCGGGTCTGGGTGGAGACCCTGGGCGAGCCGGCCGAGCCGGTGTTGGGTGGCCGGGTTCCGGCCGGTGACGTGCTCTCCCGGCTGGTGTCGCTCGACCGGCCGGCGCACCGTCCGCCGTTGCCGGTGGTCGAGGCGGACTCGGTGGCCGGTCGCCGGGTGGTGCACGTGGCGGACACGGTCGAGCGGCGTGATCTCCGGGCGGTGACCGAGGTCTACGCCGGCACGGACGGCGACATCTGCGTACGGGTTACACCGGAGCTGGACTGGTACCGCTGGGGGTGGAGCGGGCAACCGCCGACCACGCTGGAGATCCCGGTGCACCTGCTCTGGCTGGAGTGACCGGGGATCACTTGACCTGCGTAGCTTCGCAGACCCGCCACTTGTCGTCCCGCTCGGTGACGAACCGCCAGGACTGCCGTCCACTCTGGGTCAGGTTGTTGATCCTGGTGGAGATGACCAGGTCGACGAGGACTTCCGCGCTGTCGCCCCGCTCGGTCACGTCCAGTTTGCCCCAGCTCACCCGGAAGGTGTTCTGGAACCGCCGCTCGCGCTCGGCCAGATCGGCCCGCAACGCCGCCAACTCGGCCAGTTTGGACGTGTCGTCGCAGGCGAGTTCCTTGGCCCGGACGTCGTTCTGGTCGGCCATGTACGCCTGGAGGTAGTTGTTCACCGTGATGTCCGGCGCGCTCTGGTCAGGTGCGGTGTAGCGGTCGTACGCGACGTAGCCGATGACCGCCCCGGCCGAGCCGAGCACCGCGAGCGCCCCGACGATCACGGCGAGCACCAGCCGCCACCGCCGCCGCTTCGGCGCGGGTGGAGTCGCGACCGGATCGGGGGCGTCCTGACCCGGCCTGGTGCGTTGCACCGGCACCCGCGACACCTGGGAACCGGCGGGGGGTTGCACTGATTCCACACCCCGAGGCTATCGGTTGCCGAGTCTCCACCCAATGGGCGAGAAGCACAGCTTGATAACTCAATGGCAGCAAAACATGACGATACGCAGTTGATGCGACAAGCTCCCCATCGGAGCGCCGCCAGACGTCCGCGAAGATCCGCTCCGGCTGGGATAACGTCTGCACCCAGAAGAGGTACCCACCCCGGGTGACCCGCCACGAGTGAGAGGTGGAGGGGGTGACCCAACTGAAGACGCGTACCAGCCAGGCCGCCGCGTTGCACCGGCAGGCAGCGGCCGCCGCCGTGGCCGCCGCAGCCACCCTGGACGCCACCCAACCGGCCCCGGCCGACCAGCGCGAACAGCACGAACTCGCCGAACGACTGCGGGCCGCCGCAGCCGCCCTGGTGCCCGGCTGGCTGGGTGCGCCGCTGGCCGCGCAGGCGGCGGACACCCCGCTCGGCGGCCCACGGCTGCCCGAGTTCGTCCGGATCGGCACCGCACAACCGCTCGACGACGCCCGGTTCCCGGCGGTCGTGCCGCTGCTCGGCACCGGCCACCTCACCATCGACGCCGACACCCGCGATCCCCGCGTCGCCGGGCTGGTCCGCGCGGTGCTGCTCCGGTTGCTCGCCGCCGCACCCGCCGGCTCGCTGCTCGTACGGGCGGTCGACGCGGCCACCGCCGGGCAGGTGTTCGCCCCGTTCGCGCCCCTGGCCGACGCGGGACTGATGCCACCGCCGGCCACCGACCGGACCGGCCTGCGGGCCATCCTCGCCGAGGCCGAGCAGTGGGTACGACCGGCCCGCCCGAGCGCCGCCCGACATCACCACCACGAGCGCACCCTGTTGCTGGTGATCGCCTCGCTGCCCGAGCTGACCGAGGCGGCGGACCTGAACCGGATCTCGGCCCTGGCCCAGCACGGTCCCTCCGCCGGACTGCACCTGATCATCGCCGGCTGGCCGCCGCCACCGCTGACCGCGGAGACCACCCAGCCGCCCCTGCCGGACACCACGATGATCGCGCTGCGGAACCCGTACGCCCTGGTCGGCGATCCGCCCGGTGCGTCGTTCGGCAATCCGGGCCCGCATCTGCCGTCCACCGGGCTCAACTCACCGGTCTTCCTCGACGAGGATCCGCCGGCCCAGCTCTTCCACCGGGTCTGCCGGGAGCTGACCGAACGGGTCAACGCCAACTCCCGCCCCCGGCTCGCCGAGCTGCTGCCGGACGGGGCGGACACCCTGTGGGAGTCCGACCCGACCGACGGGCTGGTGACCACGGTGGGCCGGGACGGAGAGATCCCGGTGACCGTACGGTTCAACGACCTCACCCCGCACTGGCTGGTCAGCGGCCGCCCCGGCGCCGGGAAGTCGGCGTTCATGGTCAACGTGCTCTACGGCCTCTGCGCCAGGTACTCCCCCGACGACCTGAGGTTGTACCTGGTCGACTTCGCCGACGGCGCCTCGTTCGGGGAACTCCTGCCGGCCGGTGCCGACCCGTCGTGGCTGCCGCACCTGCGGGTGGTCGGGATGGAGGCCGACCGGGCGTACGGGCTGGAGGTGCTCGGTGAGCTCGACGCCGAGGTGAACCGACGGGCCGCACTCGCCGAGGCGGCGGGGGTGACCCGCTTCGCCGACCTGCGCGCCCGGCACCCGATGCCCCGGATCCTCTGCCTGCTGGACAGCTTCCGCCTCCTGCTCGACACCGACACCGACGGCGGCAGCGACAGCACCGACCCGGCCGTCCGGGAGCCGGATCCGCTCGCCGCCGAGGCGCTGAGCCTGCTGGACTCGCTGGCCCGGCGCAGCCGCCCGTACGGCGTCCACCTGGTCCTGGTCAACCGGGCGGTCCCCGACGCCGGCTACGGCCAGCGGGACTCCGTCTACGGCCAGTTCCCGGTCCGGATCGCGCTGCCCGGCGGTGGTGAGGTGCTGGAGCCGACCAACGACGCGGCGGCCGGACTGCCGATGGGCAGCGCGGTGGTCAACACCGCCGGTGGCCTGGGCGGGCCGCGCGGGGCGACCCGGGGGCACGAACGGGTGGTCCGGTTCCCCGATCCGCAGGCCGATCCGCTCGCCCTCGGTACGCTGCGCCACCGGCTCTGGCAGGCCCGCCCGGCGGACGCCGTACCGCCGGTGGTCTTCGCCGGCTACGCCGAACAGCGACTGGACGACGATCGCAACGAGCGCAGCGGGGTGGTCCGGTGAGCGCCTGGGACGACTACCTGGCCGCCGCCCAGCGCCTGGACGCGGTCCGTCGGGGCGCGGCGACCGCCGCCGGGGAGCAGGCTGAGGCGGTTCAGGACGCCCGCGAGGAGCTGACCGCCGTACGGGCCCGCCTGGTGCCGCAGCAGGCCCGGTTGCGGGCGTTGGGCGTACCCGAGCCCGAACTGGTGCCGGCGGCGGCCGAGGTGGCCGAGGCGGGCCGGGCGATGGCGGCCGGTCCGGCGGCGGTGCTGGCCGGGCTGCGTCAGGCCCGGGGTACGGCAGACGTCGCCGACGTCATGGTCACCGCGACCCGGCTGCCACCGTCGAGCGGCGGGCGGAGCCACCGCCAGCGGACCTGGGTGCACGGACTGGTGGTCTACGGACCGTTCGCGCTGGCGGTGGTGGTGTTGCTGAGCTGTCTGGGGGTGGGGGCGTTCGCCCTGTTCGGCGGGTAGGTGCCCGGTCAGGAGTGCATGATCAGCGCCATCGCCTCGGCGCGCGACTTCGAGTCCTCCTGGAGCAGGCCCCGGACCGCCGAGGTGATGGTCTTGGCGCCGGCCTTCTGGATGCCCCGCATCGCCATGCACATGTGCTCGCATTCGAGCACCACGACCACACCACGCGGTTGCAGCCGCTCGGTGAGCAGCTCGGCGATCTGGGTGGTCAGCCGTTCCTGCACCTGCGGACGCCGGGCGAAGACCTCGACCAGCCGGGCCAGCTTCGACAACCCGGTGATCCGGCCACTGGGTCCGGGGATGTAGCCGATGTGGGCCAGGCCCCGGAACGGCAGCAGGTGGTGCTCGCAGAGGCTCATCACGTCGATGTCGCGGACCAGCACCAGCTCGCTGTGGTTGGCCTCGAACGTGGTACGGAGCACCTGGGCCGGGTCGACCCGCAGCCCGGCGAAGAGTTCCGCGTACGCCCGCGCGACCCGGGCCGGGGTCTTCACCAACCCGTCCCGGTCGGGATCCTCGCCGACGGCGATGAGGATCTCGCGTACGGCCTTCTCGATCCGGGCCAGGTCGACCGCCTGCTCCACCGGGGTTCCGGTCAGCTTGCCGTCGACCAGCCGGGCGGCCAGGTAGTCCAATGCGTCGTCGCCATCGGGCTCGGTGGACGAGGCATCGTTCACCTCGTCCACCGGGCCGGCGATGTCACTGCTCAGTGTGGGCCGTCCGAGTTCGGCGGGGGCGTCGTGCCGCCGCCACCGCCCACGGTCGCCTCGGCGCCGTCCGCCTCGGCCTGCGCCTTGAGCTTGTCCTTCTCGGCCGGGGTCAGCACCGGCGGCTCGGTCGACGGCTGCCGCTTGCCGAACCCGTTGTACGGGGCCAGCGGCGGGCGCTTGACCACGCGGGCGCAGATCCGGGCCATGTCGGCGGTGGAGAGGGTTTCCTTCTCCATCAGCTCCAGCACGATGTTGTCCAGGACGTCCCGGTACTCGACCAGGATCTCCCAGGCCTCGTCGTGCGCCAGCTCGACCAGGGCCCGCATCTCGGCGTCGATCTCCGCGGCGACCGAGTCGGAGTAGTCCCGCTCGTGGCCCATGTTGCGGCCGAGGAACGGTTCGTCACCGGTGGTGCCGTACTTGATCGCACCGAGCTTGGAGCTCATGCCGTACTGGGTGATCATCGCGCGGGCCAGTGCGGTGGCCTTCTCGATGTCGTTGCCGGCACCCGTGGTCGGCTCGTGGAACACCAGTTCCTCGGCCGCCCGACCGCCGAGCGCGTACGCCAGCGTGTCGACCATCTCGGCCCGGGTCTGGGTGTACTTGTCCTCGGTCGGCAGCACCAGGGTGTGGCCGAGCGAGCGTCCCCGGGACAGGATCGTCACCTTGTGCACCGGCGCCGAGTGCGGCAGCGCCCAGGCGACCAGCGCGTGCCCACCCTCGTGGTACGCGGTGATCTTCTTCTCCTGGTCGCTCATCACCCGGGTCCGCCGCTGCGGTCCGGCGATGACCCGGTCGATCGACTCTTCGAGCTGGTCGTTGCTGATCGCGCGCAGGTTGCCCCGGGCGGTCAGCAGGGCCGACTCGTTGATGACGTTGGCCAGGTCGGCACCGGTGAAGCCGGGCGTACGCCGGGCGACCGCGTCGAGGTCGACGTCGGGCGAGAACGGCTTGCCCTTGGCGTGCACCCGCAGGATGGCCTTGCGGCCCTCCATGTCCGGGGTGTCGACCGCGATTTGCCGGTCGAACCTGCCCGGCCGCAGCAGTGCCGGGTCGAGGATGTCCGGCCGGTTGGTCGCGGCGATCAGGATCACGCCGCCCTTGGTGTCGAAGCCGTCCATCTCGACCAGGAGCTGGTTGAGGGTCTGCTCACGTTCGTCGTGGCCACCGCCCATGCCGGCGCCCCGGTGTCGGCCGACGGCGTCGATCTCGTCCACGAAGACGATCGCCGGTGCGTTCGACTTGGCCTGTTCGAACAGGTCACGCACGCGGCTCGCGCCGACGCCGACGAACATCTCGACGAAGTCGGAACCGGAGATCGAGTAGAACGGCACTCCCGCCTCACCGGCGACCGCCCGGGCGAGCAGCGTCTTACCGGTACCGGGCGGGCCGAAGAGGAGTACACCCTTAGGGATCTTGGCGCCGAGCGCCTGGTATTTCGCCGGGTTCTGCAGGAAGTCCTTGATCTCGTGCAGTTCCTCGACAGCTTCCTCGGAGCCGGCGACATCGGCGAAGGTGGTCTTCGGCGTGTCCTTGGTGATCACCTTCGCCTTGGACTTGCCGAAGTTGAGCACCCGGGAACCGCCGCCCTGCATCTGCGACATGAACAGCAGCAGCAGGATGACCAGCACGGCGATGGGCAGCAGGTTGACCAGGAGCGTCAGGAACACGTTGTCGCTGGAGACCTTGGTGTCGGCCGGACCGGTGATCCGGTTCGCCGCCTTGGCCGCCAGCACGTCGTTCCAGATCTCGTCGCCGACCTCGGCCGGGAACTGCGCCTGGATGCGGTCGGTTTCGGTGTCGCCGAACTTGGCCTTGTTGGCCAGGTCCAGCTGGAGCGTCTGCTCCTTGTCCTGGAAGACCGCCTTCTTGATACTGGCCGTGTGGAGCTGATCAAGGGCGACCGAGGTGTCGACCTTGTGGTAGCTCGGGCCGCCGGTGAAGAACGAGCTGAGCGCGATCGCACCGATGATCACCAGGATGATCCAGACCACCGGGCGGCGGAAGAAACGCGTACGTTCCATACTGTTGTCGAGCGCCGCGGCGCCCGGACCCTCCTGATCGACGTCCTGACCGTCTGGCTTGGCTTGTCGCCGCGGGTAGCGGCGGCCGGGGCCGCCTTGCGGGCCGGCCTCGACCTCGACGCGAATATCTCGCCGGGGTGATTCGACGGTACACCGTGACCGCGAGGAGTGAGCTTGCGAGCCCCGCAGTCGCGATCCGATGCCGCTCCGTGAGCGCTGGAGGAAACCCTCCGGGGACGCCCGCGGTTCGCCCGTCGTGCCAGCGTGACGGCGGATTCGCGCCCGGTTCCCGACCTGTACGGTCAAACAGGGCGGAAAGACCCGGCGCGGAAAATACATCCGCGCCACCACCGCATACCGTAGCCGGTGATCCTGAGAGCGCGCTGTACGTCCGCTCGATATTTCCTCACGCCAATGTTGGCGATCCTCGGCTCCGGGCCGCCCCCAACGGGCAAACCGGGCCCGATCGGGCGCCTGGCGGCCGGGTCAGGCGCGGGCGTAGACCTCCGGCTTGAGCACCCCGACGAAGGGCAGCTCCCGGTAGCGCTCGCCGAAGTCGAGCCCGTACCCGACGACGAACTCGCTCGGGATGTCGAAGCCGACGTACTTCACCGGGACGGTGACCTTGATCGCGTCCGGCTTGCGGAAGAGAGCCACCACCTCGACGCTCGCCGCCGAGCGGGACTCCAGGTAGCGCAGCAGCCAGGAGAGGGTCAGGCCGGAGTCGACGATGTCCTCGACGACCATGACGTGCCGGCCGGCGATGTCCCGGTCCAGGTCCTTCAGGATGCGCACCACGCCGGAGGAGGTGGTGCCCTGGCCGTACGAGGAGACGGCCATGAACTCCAGCTCGGCCGAGGGGCCGTGCTTGCCGAGGGCCCGCGCGAAGTCGGCCATGAACATGACCGCGCCCTTCAGCACGCAGACCAGCAGCAGTCCGTCGGTCACCGAGGAGTAGTCGGCCGCGATCTGCTTGGCCAGTTCCTCGGTCTTCTCGCGGATCTGCTCCTCGGTGATGATCACGTGGTCGATGTCGGCGTCGTACCAGGAGCCGTCAGCCATGCACCTAGCCTGCCGTACGCCGGTAGCGGCCTGTCGTCGGGGCGGCCAGTTCGTGACCTGACCACCCCGACGGGGTCGCGGAGCACCGGACAGACCGGTCAGCAGGGGCCGGAACGGGGACCGGGGTGGGCGTCGAACGGCACCCGACCGGTCCACTCGCGGCTGTCGGCGGTCAGCCCGAACACCGACGTGAGAGCGAGAAACAGCAGGAAGAGCAGGAGGAAGAGTTCCATGGCGGCGTGGACCTTTCGAAGTGTCTCTGCGGGTTCGCCGCCGGTGCGCACCGGACGTCTGATTTCAGTCTCCGCCCCGCACCACCCCCGGGACAGTGGCAGAAATGCCATGGAGGCTCGATTTCCTGCCAGTGTCCGGGTTACCCTCGCCACATGCTGAGCAAAGTCGCGGTGATCGCCCTCGACCCGGTGGCCGCGTTCGAACTGGGCGTGCTCTGCGAGGTGTTCGGCACCGACCGGAGCGCGGACGGTTTCCCCACCTACCGCTTCGACGTCTGCTCCGTCGACGGGCGACCGGTCCGCAGCCGCTCCGGCTTCGACGTCGTACCGCACGCCGACCTCACCCCGACCGAGGACGCCGACCTGGTCGCCGTGCCCGCGTACGGGGACAACGCGCCGTTCCCGGAGCCCGTACTCGACGCGCTGCGGCGGGCCCACGAACGCGGGGCGTACGTCCTCAGCGTCTGCTCCGGCGCGTTCGTGCTCGGCGCCGCCGGGCTGCTCGACGGGCGCCAGTGCACCACCCACTGGAAGTACGCCGACCAGCTCGCGGCGCGCCACCCGCTGGCCCGGGTCCGCTGCGACGAGCTCTACGTCCAGGACGGCAACCTGCTCACCGGTGCCGGCACCGCCGCCGGCATCGACGCCTGCCTGCACCTGGTACGCCAGGAGCACGGCTCCGCCGTCGCCACCAAACTCGCCCGACGGATGGTGGTCCCCCCGCACCGCGACGGCGGCCAGTCCCAGTACATCGAGGCACCGATCCCGCGTACGCCGGACGCACCCACCCTCGAACCGGTGCTCCGCTGGCTGGTGAGCCACCTCGACCAGAACCTGACCGTGGACGAACTGGCCGCCCGGTCACACATGGCCCCGCGTACGTTCGCCCGCCGGTTCCGGGCCGAGACCGGCACCACCCCGCACGACTGGCTCACCAACCAGCGGATCCTGCTCGCCCGGCGGCTGCTGGAGGAGACCGAACTCGGCGTCGACGCGGTCGCCACCCGAGCCGGCTTCGGCGACCCGGCGACCCTGCGCCACCACTTCACCCGCCGGGTCGGCACCACCCCGCACGCCTACCGCACCCTGTTCCGCGAACGGGTCTGACCGGCCGTTCCGGAACGGGCCTCACGGGCGTCAGTAGACGACGGCGCAGCCGTCGGCACGCGGGTCGGAGCCGGCCACGTAGCCGCCCTCCGGCAGCCGCCAGATCGCCTGGCCGTAGCCGAACGGCGGCGAGTCGTCGTCGTCCGCGACGCTCAACGAGTGGCCGCGCTGGCGCAGCTCCCCGATCGCCATCGGCCCCGACCGCAGGTTCAGCAGATCCGGCTCGACCAGCACCGACCGGTCGGCGTGCCAGTACCAGCGGGGCGCGTTCAGCGCCGCCTGCGGATCCAACCCGTCGTCGATCGTGTGCGACACCAGTTGCAGGTGCCCCTGCGGCTGCATGTGCCCGCCCATCACCCCGAACGGGCCGACCGGCGCACCACCACGGGTCAGGAAACCCGGAATGATCGTGTGGTACGGGCGCTTGTTCGGCGCCACCACGTTCGGATGCGCCGGGTCGAGACTGAACCCGGTGCCCCGGTTCTGCAGCCCGAAGCCGAACCCCGGCAGCACCACGTGCGAACCGAAGGTCAGGTAGTTGGACTGGATCAGGCTCACCATCATCCCGCCCGCGTCGGCGGTGCAGAGGTAGACCGTCCCACCCCGGCCGGGACTTCCCGGTTCGGGCGTACCGGCCCGGTCGCCGATCAGCGCCCGGCGGGTGGCCGCGTACCCGGGGCTGAGCAGTTCCTCGGTCGGCACGGCGACCTTGTCCGGGTCGGCCACGTACGCGTGCGCGTCGGCGAAGCCGAGCTTCATCGCCTCGATCTGCCAGTGCAGCCGGTCGGCCAGCGACATCCCGGCCAGGTCCACGCCGTCGAGGATGTTCAACGCCAGCAGCGCCGCCACCCCCTGCCCGTTCGGCGGCAACTCCCAGACCTCGTGCCCCCGGTAGTCCGCCCGGATCGGCGCGACCCAGGTCGACGAGTGGGCGGCCAGGTCGTCGGCGGTGAGCAGGCCACCGGTCCGGGCCGCGTACTCGGCCAGGGCCTGCGCGATCTCGCCCCGGTAGAAGGCGTCCGCGTTGGTCGCGGCGATCCGGCGCAGGGTCCGCGCCGCATCCGGGTTGCGCCACCGCTCACCCGGCCGGGGCGCCCGGCCACCGTCGACGGTGAAGACCCGGGACCACTCCGCGAACTCCGGGCCGGTCAACTTGGCCTGCACCTCGACCGAGCGGGCCCAGCCGGCGGCCACGTTCGGCGACACCGGGTAGCCGTTCTCGGCGTAGCCGATGGCGTCGGCGAACAGGTCGGCGAAGGGCAGCACCCCGAACCGGTCGTGCAGGTCCCGCCAGCCCGCCGGGGCGCCCGGCACGGTCACCGGCAACCAGCCCCGCGCCGGCATCGCCGGACCGGACCCCTGGGCCCCGCCGAGCGCGTCCACCGGCTCGGCGCCCCGACCGCCGGTCGCGGCCAGCACCGCCTCGCGGGTCAGCGCCGCCGGTGACCGCCCGGAGGCGTTCAGCCCGTGCAGCCGTTCCCCGTCCCAGACGATGGCGAACAGGTCGCCGCCGATGTCGTTGGAGCCGGGCTGGACCACGGTCAGGGCGATCGCAGTGGTCAGGGCGGCATCGACTGCCGTCCCACCCTTGCGGAGTACGGCCAACCCGGCGGCGGCGGCAAGGGGTTGGCTGGTGGCGACCGCACCGTGCGGTGCGAAGAGCGGTTGACGGGGATGTGCCATGCCCCCTGTCTACCCCCTGCCCAGAGTGTCACCGCGTCGGGCCACCGTTATTGCCCCCGGCAGGTGCACCGGGCCCTGCCCGTGCCAGTCGGTGAGCAGCGCGTCGAGGGCGGCCACGTGCCGGGCGGAGAGCGCGGCCGGCGGTACGCCGAGCTCCAGCGCCCACCGGTGCAGCACCCGCGTACGCACCGCCACCGGCAACCCGACCAGCTCCGGCACCGCCAACCGTCCGCCGTTGTCCGCGGACGGGTCCGCCCGCGCGGCGGACAGCGCGCTGACGGCCAGCCCGTCCAGTACGGCGGTGTCCTCGGCGACCAGTCGCGCGGTCCGGGCCAGGTTCGCCACCACACCGGGCCCGAGGGCGGCGACCAGGGCCGGCATCAGGTCGGACCGGACCCGGGCGCGGGCGTAGCCGGGATCGGTGTTGTGCGGGTCCTCCCACGGGCTCAGCCCGAGCGCAGCGCACGCCTTGCGGGTCTGCTCCCGGTCCACGTCGAGCAGCGGTCGGAGCAGTGTGACCCCGTCCAGTTCCCGCCGGACCGGCATCCCGGACAGGCCGTGCGGCCCGGCTCCCCGGGCGAGCGCGAGCAGCACCGTTTCGGCCTGGTCGTCCCTGGTGTGCCCGAGCAGCACCTCCGCCGCGTCGTAGCGCCGGGCTACCTCGACCAGTGCCTGGTAGCGGGCCTGCCGGGCGGCCGCCTCGGGCCCACCCGGACGGCCGGCGACCTCCACCGTCGCCACCTCGACCGGGGCGAGTCCCGCCTCGGTCGCCCACCCGGCCACCGCCAGGGCACGTTGCGCCGAGCCGGGCTGGAGACCGTGGTCGACCGTGACCAGCCCGGCGGTCAGCCCCAGCCGGGGGGCGACGAAGGCGACGGCGGCGGCCAGGGCCAGCGAGTCGGCGCCGCCGGAGCAGGCGACCAGGATCGGGCCGGGTGGGCGTACCCCGGTCAGGGCCGCGCGGACGGCAGCCCGGACGGCCGCGACCGGCGGGGCGAGCGCGGCCACCGTGGTCGGGTCAGCCGGCGGCCGGCGAGCGGCCGGCCGCGCCGTGCACCCGCGCCACCCAGGCGTCCGGGTCGGCGAGTTCCTCCAGCCGGGGCAGGGTCAGCGGTGAGCTGAAGACCCGGTTGAAGCCCTCCATGCCGACCCGGTCCACCACGCCGTGGACGAACTTGCGGCCCTCGGCGTACTGGCGCATCTTCACGTCCACACCGAGCAGTTTGCGGATCGCCTTCTCCAGCGGGTTGCCCGACTCGCGACGACGGTTGAACTTGGACCGGATCCGCTCGACGCTCGGTATCACCTCCGGGCCGACGCCGTCCATCACGAACTCCGCGTGCCCTTCGAGCAGGGTCATCAGCGCGGTCAGCCGGTCCAGCACGGCCCGCTGGCCGGGCGTCTGCACGATGTCCAGCACGCTCGCCCGGCTGTCCGGGTTGCGGACCGAGTCGGCCAGCGTCGCCACCCCCCGGCGCAGCCGGTCGGTGAAGTGCTCGCCCCCGGCCTGGGAGGCGTCGACGAACGCCTGCACCTCGCCGAGGAAGTGGCCGCGCATCCACGGCACGGCGGTGAACTGGGTCCGGTGGGTCACCTCGTGCAGGCAGACCCAGAGCCGGAAGTCGCGGGGTTCCGCCTCCAGCTTCCGTTCCACCTCGACGATGTTCGGTGCGACCAGGAGCAGCTGACCGGGGTCGGCGGAGAAGACCTCATATTGGCCGAGCACCCGGCCGGAGAGGTAGGCGAGCACGGTCCCGGCCTGCACCCCGGTCAGGCGGGAGCCGATCGCGTCGCTGATCGCGCCCGGCTGCTTGTCACCGGAGAGCCGGTTCACCAGCGGGGTGATCACCTCACGCAGGCCGGCGATGTTGGTCGCGGCCCAGTCCCGGCGGTCGACCACCCGCACCGGCGGGTGCGCGACCTGGGACCGCAGCCCGGTGTACGCGACCACGTGTCCCGCCGCCTCGTCGGTGAGCTGCCGCAGGTCGGCGACGACCTCGGTGGCCTCGTCGTACGAGACCTTCGGTCCCGACTTTCCCAGCGCGCCCGCGGTGGCGGCGGCCAGATCCCAGTCCACGAACTGCGCCATGGCACCCACCGTACCCGCGCCCGCACAACCGCACCCTTGTCGTACGCGGATGGGTTCGGTGCCCGTGCCCCGTCGTCAGCCGCAACCGCAGGCGGCGAGGGCGGCGGCGATCCGGTCCAGCGGCGGCTGCGCCTGTTCGAGCCCGACCGGCACCTGATCGGCGAGTACGGCGAACGCCAGCAACCGGCCCTGTGCCGTGGTCACCACACCGGCGATGGCGTGCACACCGGTGAGCGTGCCGGTCTTCGCCCGGACCACCCCGACGGCGGCGCTCGCGGCCTGGTTGCCGAACCGTTCGGTGAGGGTGCCGGACCAGCCGGCCACCGGCAGTCCGGCGAAGATCCCGGCCAGTTCGGGTCGGGTCCCGTCGGCGGCCAAAGCCAGTACGTCGGTGAGCAGTTCCGGACTGATCCGGTTGTTCCGGGACAGGCCGCTGCCGTCGCTCAGGGTGCTCTGGTCGGCGGCGAGTTTCAGGTCGGCCACCACGGCGTCCATCGCGGCGGCGGCGCCGTCGAACGAGGCCGGCTGGTTGCGGGCCAACGCCACCTGCCGGGCCAGCGCCTCGGCGACCACGTTGTCACTGTCGGCCAGCATGAACTCGACCAGTCGACCCATCGGCGGCGACTCGACCCGGCCCAGTTCGGTGCCGGGGGTAACGGTGGCCCCGGTGCCGACACCGGCGGAGGGGTCGGTGGCCGGGGCGCCGGTGGCCGAAGAGGCGACGGCCGGGACGCCGGTGGCCGAGGGATCGGCGGGCGGGGCGCTCGCATCGGCCGGGTTCGTACCGGCCGGGGCGCTACCCCGGGCCACCGCGTTCACGACGGCCGTCGGCGCTCCCAGCGCCTTGGCGAAGGCGCGGCCGGCGGCCACGTCCGGGTTGTCGTACCGGGTGGCGCCCTTGACGATGTCCCTGGGGTCGATCCGGGCGCCGTCGGTCATCAGCGCCGTGATCGGCGACGCGAAGCCGCCGGTCGGGATGTCGTCGTCCCAGCCGGGGCCGTAGACCGGCTTCGGGAACAGGGACGCGTCGACGGTGACCCTGGTCGGCACGGCCCCGCCCAGGGCCGCTTTCACCAGGGCGGCGAGCTGGTCGAGCCGGCCCGCGCCGGGGTAACTGCCGGTGGCGTTGATCGCGAGCGTCGGGTCACCGCCGCCGACCAGCACCACCTCGCCCGGCGCCGCCCCGGCGACCACCCTCGTCGGGATCCGGTACGCCGGGCCACGGGTGGCCAGCACGGTCGCCGCGGTGATCAGCTTGGTGGTCGAGGCGGGCACGGTCGGGGTCTGCGGACCCTGCCCGTAGAGCAGTTCACGGGTGGCCACGTCGACCACGGCGACGTGCACCGAGGGTCCCAGCACGTCCGCACCGACCAGCGGTTCGAGCACCGCCCGCAGGCCGTCCGGGGTGGGGGTGGGCGCGCCGGTCCCGAAGGCGGCGAGCACGGCACCGGGTGCCGGCTCGGGCGGGTCGGCGCTGACCGTCGGCGTGGGTTCGGCCCGTCCCAGCCAGCCGGCGACCGGCCCCGGCTTGACCAGGACCACCCCGGCGGTGGCGAGGGCCAGCGCGAGCACGACGCCGAGCCCGACCAGCAGCCCGCTCCGGCGCCGGGCCGGCGGGGTCGGTGCCGGCGGCGTGACCGGAGCCGGCGGATCGGCCGCCGGGGGTGCCGGCGGCACGGGCGCCCGCCCCGATCCACCGTCCTCCGGGGAGCGCATGGCCGGCACGGTCGCCCGGCCCGGTCCGCCGCCGGGCGGTGGCATCGGCTGGGCCGTGTCCCGCCCCGGTCCGGCACCGCCCGGTGGCGGCATGACCTGGGCCGTGCCCCGGCCCGGTCCGCCGCCGTCCGGTGGCGTCGGGCGGACGGTCGGGTACTGGGCCGACGGGTAGGTGGTGCCGGACGGGCGGGCGGCGGGCGGCACGGTCGCCCGAGCCGCCGGTGGGCCGGGAGGGTGCAACTGCGGCGTCCCGGCGCCGGGCGGGACCGGCCGCGCCGACCCCGACGCCGTCGGCGGTCCCGGACGGTACGGGCCCGCCGGCGGTGCCCCGTCATGGTTCGGGGCGGGCGGCGGTACGCTCGCCCGGCCCGGCGTCGCCCGACCGCTCGGCACCCGTGGGTCTGCCGGCGGCTGATGGGGTAGTGGCTGCTCGGGCCAGGAGGGCCCGGCCGGTGGTGGCTCGTTCACCCACCCCGAGTGTGAATCTTCACTCTCCACCGGCCCCTCCTCCCAATCAGTAAATGGCTCTAGGTGACACTACTTCCGTCCGAACACTATGCGGCGCCCGGATCAAGCGAGTGGGACAACACTCCTCCCGGTACACGCCGCCTAGATTCCGTTAGCCAGCGTCGGCGAACGAGGGAGCGTGGAAGATGGATTTCGACGTCACGGTTGAGATCCCGAAGGGTCACCGCAACAAATACGAGGTCGACCACGCGACCGGCCGGATCCGGCTGGACCGTACCCTCTTCACCTCGACCCAGTACCCGGCGGACTACGGCTTCATCGAGGGCACCCTCGGTGAGGATGGCGACCCGCTCGACGCGTTGGTGCTGGTACCCGAGCCGACCTTCCCGGGTTGCCTGATCCGCTGCCGGACCATCGGCATGTTCCGGATGACGGACGAGAAGGGCGGCGACGACAAGGTCCTCTGCGTTCCCTACGAGGACCCGCGCCAGGAGCACCTGCGCGACATCCACCACCTGGGCGAGTTCGACCGGCTGGAGATCCAGCACTTCTTCGAGGTCTACAAGGACCTCGAACCGGGCAAGTCGGTCGAGGGCGCCACCTGGGTCGGGCGCACCGAGGCCGAGGCGGAGATCCGGGCGTCGTACCGGCGCCAGCAGGAGGCCGTGGAGCGCGGCGAGGGCCTGCCGCACTGATCGGGCACGAGGACTGAGCACCACCGAACCCGCCGGCCGGACTCCGACCGGCGGGTTTCGTCTCAGCCGAGCAGGCCGCGTACCTGGCTGTAGAGGCCGAGGACGGCGCAGGCCACCGGCACCACCGAGACCACCATCAGGGTGTCGACCAGGTCGGCGGCCCGACCGAGGTACGGCGAGGGCACGCGGGTCGCGTACGTCGCACCCGCCGCCACGGTCACCAGTGCGAGCACCAGCCCGGCCCCGGTCAGCAGCAGCAGACCGTCGGCACCGGAGCGGGTGACCAGCGCCAGCCCGAGCACCACGAAGCCGAGGATGCCGGCGGTGGTCAACGGCAGCCGCTGACGGAACGTGACGAACAGCCGGGAGCGCAGCAGCAGCGCCGCCGCGGCGACCGCCACCAGGAGCCGGCCGGCGAAGCCCCCGGCGAGCACGAGCAGCCCGGACGCCACCGTGGCGAGCACGGCGTGCCCGATCAGCATCCCGGTCAGCAGCTCCTCGGTCCGGGCGACGGCGGCGAAGACCCGCTGCCGCTCCGGCCGCTCCCGGGCTCCTTCGAGGGCACCACCGGCGGCGGTGAAGCCCTCCGAGCCGTCGGTGCCGGCCGGCAGGGTGATCGGCGGCATCGGCAGCTTGCCGAACCGGATCGCCAGCAGCGGCAGCACCCCGATCCCGCAGACCAGCACCGAGAGCAGGATCGCGGCGGCACCACCGGCGTCGAGCACGAACCCGGCCAGTGCGGTCAACGCACCGAGCAGGCCGACCGTCGCCCCCGCCGCGAAGACCCGCAACCCGGCGGCCACCCCGACCGCCCCGAGTACGGCGACCAGCAGCACCGCCACCGAGCCGGCCAACGCCTCCGGCGCACCGAGCCAGCGCACCGGGGCGAGCACCCCGGCCGGATCCCCGGAGGCGATCAGCATGGCGCCGCCGAGGAACGCGTACGGCAGGGCGTAACCGCCCAGCGCGGCACCGGCCGGGGCGTCCCCGTACGCGCGCGAGGCCACCACCCCGGCGAGCGCGAGCAGGACGGCGATGACGAGGGCGGCGATCGCGGCACCGCGCGCCCCCGGCCCACCGGCCAGTACGGCGTGCAGCCCGACGGTGAGCAGGGCGCCCGCCCCGGCGAGGCTGGCCGCCCGGGTGGCCGCCCCGGACCAGGCGGCGCCCCGGCGTCGGGCCCCGTCGGCGATCGCCTCGACCACGTCGTCGTACTCCAGTTCGGGCCACTGCGCCCGAGCGGGTACGAGGTGCAGCACGTCGCCGTCGCGTACGCCCTGGGGTAGCAGGGCCTGGCCGGCGACCAGCGCGGCGCCGTCGGTACGCCGCAGCACCCAGCCGCCGTGGCGTTCGCCGTCGTCGGCGAGCCCGTCACCGGCGTGTCGCAGCACCTCGGGCAGCAGCTCGGCGAGCGGGAGGTGTTCGGGCAGGGCGACGTCGACCCGGCGTTGGGGCGCGCTGATGGTGACCCGGGCGAGGCCGCTACTCATCGACTTTCCTCCATCACCGGACGGTCACGGCTGCGCAGACGACCGCACTTTACCTACCATGGGCCGGGCTTGGACGACCGAGCATCATCAGGGGGAGATCGGATGAGCGGCGCATGAGCACAGTGGTCATCAAGCGGCCGCCTCGGCGGCCGGCACCGGAGATCCCCACGGGCGAGCTGCCGGTCGACCCGCCGCCGGAGATCCCGGCCGCCACCGGTGGCCGGATGCAGCAGCTGATGATGGTGCTGCCGATGCTCGGCGGCTCGGTCGCGATGGCGATGATGTTCGGGCGCGGCGGTGGCGCGTACTCCTACGTGGTCGGCGCGATGTTCGGCGTGTCGTCGCTGGCGATGCTCGCCTCCTCGTGGGGCAGCGCCTCCGGCACGCCGAAGAAGGCCGAGATGATGGCGGCCCGGCGGGAGTACCTGCGGCACCTGGCGACCCTGCGCCGCAGGGTCCGGGAGACCGCCGGCAAGCAGCGCGCCGGCCTGTTCTACCGGCACCCCGACCCGGCCCGGCTCTGGTCCACGGTGGGCAGTCACCGGGTGTGGGAGCGCCGCCCCGGTGACCCGGACTTCGGCGTGGTCCGGGTCGCGGTCGGCCCGCAGACCCTGGCGACGCCGCTGATCCCGCCGGTGACCCGGCCGCTGGAGGACCTGGAGCCGATGACCGCCGGTGCGCTGCGCCGGTTCCTGGACGCGTACGCGGTGGTGCCGGACCTGCCGGTGGCGCTCTCCCTGCGCGCGTTCGCCCGGGTCTTCGTCCGCGGTGAGGTCAACCGGGTCGAACTCGGTCGCCCCGAGCTGGGCTGGACCGACTCGGGCCGGATCGACCCCGGCACCGGGGCCGAGGGGCCGCAGGCCCTGGCGCGGGCGATGCTGACCCAGCTCGCCGTCTTCCACGCCCCGGACGAGTTGCTGATCGCGGTCTGCGCCGGACCGGAACGCCGGGCACTGTGGGAGTGGCTGAAGTGGCTGCCGCACGCCCAGCACCCGGACCGCTCCGACGCCCTCGGCCCGGTACGCCTCGTCGCCAGCTCCGCCGTCGAACTCGAAAGCCTGCTGGAGGACGTGCTCGGCAACCGGTCCCGGTTCAGTCCCGCCGGACCGGCGACCGACGGGCCGCACGTGGTGGTCGTCCTCGACGGGGGTGACCTGACCGGGGCCGCCGCGTTGGTCAGCGACGGTGGCATCGACGCGGTGACGATCGTCGACCTGGACAGCCCGCCGCCCCGACTGCTGGACCGGTCCATGCTGGTCCTGGAGGTGCGCGGCGGCCGGCTGAACACGTACACGATGGACGGGCAGGCCGAGGTCGGCACCCCGGACCGGCTGACCGTGGTCGAGGCGGAGGCGGTCGCCCGACGACTCGCCCCGCTGCGGCTCGCGGCGGCCGGCAAGGGCGGCGCCGACACCCCGCTCAACGCCGAGATGGGCCTGGCCGACCTGCTCGGCATCGGCGACCCGGACAACTTCACCACCGCCCAGGGCTGGGCGCCGCGACCCGGCCGGGACCGGCTGCGGGTGCCGATCGGGGTCGCCGGTGACGGCGGCGCGATCGAACTGGACCTGAAGGAGTCGGCGCAGGACGGCATGGGCCCGCACGGGCTGCTGATCGGCGCCACCGGCTCGGGCAAGTCGGAGCTGCTGCGTACGCTCGTGCTCGGGCTGGCCGCGACGCACTCGTCCGAGGCGCTGAACTTCGTCCTGGTCGACTTCAAGGGCGGCGCCACCTTCTCCTCCCTGGACCGGCTGCCGCACACCGCCGCCGTGATCACCAACCTGGCCGACGAGCTGCCGCTGGTCGACCGGATGGTGGACGCGATCAACGGCGAGCTGATCCGCCGGCAGGAACTGCTCCGCCGGGCCGGCAACTTCGCCAGCCTGCGTGACTACGAGAAGGCCCGGGGCGGAGGAGCCGCGCTCGCCCCGCTGCCGTCGCTGCTGATCATCTGTGACGAGTTCTCCGAACTGCTCTCCGCCAAGCCCGACTTCATCGACCTCTTCGTCCAGATCGGCCGGCTGGGCCGGTCGCTCGGCGTACACCTGCTGCTGGCGTCGCAGCGGCTGGAGGAGGGGCGGCTGCGCGGGCTGGACACGCACCTGTCGTACCGGATCGGGTTGCGGACGTTCTCCGCCCTGGAGTCGCGCGCCGTGCTCGGCGTCCCGGACGCGTACGAGCTGCCCCGCTCACCGGGGCACGGCTACCTGAAGTTCGGCACCGAACCACTGGTCCGGTTCAAGGCCGCGTACGTCTCCGGCTCGTTCCGCCGCGCCGGGCTCGGCGGTGCCGGCGGCGGCCAGTCCGGTGCGCCGCGCCTGCTGACGTACTCGACCCACTTCGTGCCGGTGCCGGACCCGGTGACCACCGCCGAGCCGGTGCCGCAGGAGGTGCCGGCCGGGCAGAGCCTGCTCGACGTGATGGTCTCCCGGCTGGTCGGCCAGGGCCCACCGGCGCACCAGGTGTGGCTGCCGCCGCTGGCCCAGGCACCCGCGCTGGACGAGCTGCTCGGCCCGGTCACCACCGACCCGGTGCGCGGGCTCACCTTCGGCAACCCGGAGCTGCACGGTGGTCTCCAGGTGCCGGTGGCGCTGATCGACAAGCCGTTCGAGCAGCGGCGGGACCTGCTCTGGCTGGCACTGGACTCGGCCGCCGGGCACGTCGCCGTCGTCGGCGGTCCGCAGAGCGGCAAGTCGACCCTGCTGCGGACGCTGATCTGCGGGCTGGCGCTCACCCACACCCCGGCCGAGGTGCAGATCTACTGCCTCGACTTCGGTGGCGGGGCACTGGCCGCACTGCGCGACCTGCCGCACGTCGGCGGGGTGGCGAGCCGGCTCGACACCGCAGCCGTACGGCGCACCATCGGCGAGATCTCGACCCTGCTCGCCGAGCGGGAGCGGCGCTTCGCCGACCTCGGGGTGGACTCGATGGTGGCGTACCGCAGGCGCCGGGCGGCCGGGGGCACCGGCGGCGGCACCGACCCGTTCGGGGACGTGTTCCTGGTCGTCGACGGCTGGCCGACCCTGCGCGGCGAGTACGACGACCTGGAGCCGATGATCACCGACCTGGCCACCCGTGGCCTGTCGTACGGCGTGCACGTGGTCGCCGCCGCGCCACGCTGGATGGACTTCCGGCCGGCGATCCGGGACCTGTTCGGTTCCCGCCTCGAACTGCGCCTCGGCGACCCGACCGACTCGATCGTCTCCCGGCGTGCCGCGGCGAACGTGCCGGAGAAGACGCCGGGGCGCGGCATCACCGCCGAGAGCCTGCACTTCCTGACCGCGCTGCCGGGACTGTCCAGCCTCGGTGGCGACACCCCGTCACTGGTCAAGGCGGTCGCCAGTGCGTGGTCCGGGGCGCCGGCTCCGCGCGTACGACTGCTTCCGCCGGTGTTGCCGTACACCGAGTTGGACCTGGCCGGGACGTCCGGCCTGCGGTTGCCGATCGGCATCTCCGAGGCGGACCTGCGGCCGGTCTCGATCGATTTCGCGACCGAGCCGCACTTCCTGCTCTTCGGTGACGCCGAGTGCGGCAAGTCGTCGTTCCTGCGGGCGCTGGCCACCTCGATCACCGGCCGGTTCACCCCGGAGCAGGCCCGGGTGATCCTGGTCGACTACCGGCGCAGCCTGCTCGGCACGATCCAGACCGAACACCTGATCGGGTACGGCACCGCCGCCGCCGCGACGGTCGAGTTGATCGAGTCGGCGGCCGGGTACATGTCTCGGCGCCTGCCCGGCCCGGACGTCACCCCGCAGCAGTTGAAGGACCGGTCGTGGTGGACCGGCCCGGAGCTGTTCGTGCTGGTCGACGACTACGACCTGGTCGCCACCGGCCCGGCGAACCCGCTGCGCCCGCTGGAGGAGTTCCTGCCGCAGGCCCGCGACATCGGCCTGCACCTGGTGCTGACCCGCCGGTCCGGTGGCGCGTCCCGGTCGCTCTACGAGCCGATCATCCAGCGGTTGCGCGAGCTCTCCTCGCCCGGCCTGGTGATGTCCGGCGACAAGGACGAGGGCGCGTTGGTCGGCGCGGTGCGCCCGTCGCCGATGCCGCCCGGCCGGGGTCGGCTGGTGACCCGCAAGGAGGGAGTGCGCCTGATCCAACTCGCCCATCTGCCCTCGGCCTGATCGATTCGTCGCGAACGCCCCGCCACCACAGTGAAAAGGGGTAACCTCCGTGGCATCACGTGTCCGCCGGGGTGAAATGGCCAAGCTGTGACAGGGCTGGTGTATCGAGACCATCGTGCCGGGCCACGGGCTGCCGTGGCGGCGCTGCTCGCCATGCTCGGGGTCGGGGTGACCCTGGCCGGCCCGGCCGTGGCGACGGCGGCTCCACCACCCCCCGACGGGGTCCTGCGGGCCCAGCCGGCGGCGCTGCCGATCCGGGCCGACTCGGTCCGCGACGAGCAGTGGCAGCTGGACGAGTTCAACGCGAAAGCACTGTGGAAGGTCTCCACCGGTAGGGACGTCACCGTCGCGGTGATCGACTCCGGGGTGGACGGCAGCCACCCGGACCTCGCCGGCCAGGTGCTGCCCGGACTCGACCTGGTGCAGCCGGGCGGCGACGGGCACACCGACCCGGTCGGCCACGGCACGACCGTGGCGGCGCTGATCGCCGGCCGCAACGACGACAGCCGGGGGGTCGCCGGACTCGCCCCGAACGCGAAGATCCTGCCGGTCCGGGTGCTCGACGCGGAGAACCGCTACGACGACGCGATGATCGTGGCGAAGGGCCTGCGCTGGGCGGTGGACAGTGGCGCGCGGGTGGTCAACCTGTCGCTCGGCGGCGCCGGCAACAGCCCGGCACTGGCCGCCGCGCTCGACTACGCGTTCGTCCGGGACGTGGTCGTCGTCGCCTGCACCGGCAACCGGGGCGTGTCCGCGTCGACCGACGTCTGGTACCCGGCCCGGGAGCCGGGCGTGGTCGCGGTCTCCGGCATGGAACGCGACACCGACGGGCTCTGGTCGGGTGCGATCAGCGGGCCGCAGACCGTACTGACGGCACCGGCGACCGGGCTGCTCGGCGCCGGCCGCGACGGCGGCTACTGGCGGGTCCAGGGGACCAGCTTCGCGGCCCCGCTGGTGACCGCCTCGGCGGCACTCGTCCGGTCGAAGTTCCCGCAGATGTCGGCCGGCGACGTGGTGAACCGGTTGACCCAGACCGCCCGTGACCTGGGCCCCGCCGGGCGGGACGACCGGTTCGGCTTCGGCCTGGTCGATCCGCTCGCCGCCCTGTCGAACCAGGTGGGCCCGGTGGCGAGCAATCCGCTCGACGACAACCTGTCGCCCGGCGAGGCCGGCTTCGGCCCGGCTCCGGGCGTGAACGCCGCGAGCGGGTCGGGCAGCCAGCAGACGGATCAGCTCAAGGTCAGCCCGCCGGGCAACCGGATGCGCTGGTCGGCGCACCCGGCCGGTGGGCTGGAGGGTTCCGCCGGGCAGCAGGGCGTCGTCTGGACCGGCACCGTGGTCCTGCTGGTCGTACTCACCGGCAGTGGGCTGCTGGTGAACCGGCTTCAGCACGCGCACGGCGTACGGAACCGCTGGTGGCGGCCGCGCCGGCAGGACGACGGGGTGGCGCAGGCACCGGCACCGCCGACCGGTGCCCGACCCGACGAGCGGTCGTCAGGGGAATCCTGACACCACCGGGCCGGTGTGCGGGCTACTGTTCGCCCGTGACGGAGATCGACACTGAGCGCCTGATCCTGCGCGACTGGCGCCGGTCCGACCTGGCGCCGTGGGCGGCGATGAACGCCGACCCCGAGGTCAGGGAGCATCTCGGCCCGGTGCTCGACGCCCACCAGGCCGCCGCCTCGATCGCCAGTTTCCAGGCCGACCTGGACCGCAACGGCTTCGGTTTCTGGGCGGTGGAGGTCCGGGCGACCGGGGAGTTCATCGGCTTCACCGGCCTGGACCCGGTCGACGAGGGAATGCCGTTCACCGGTGTCGAGGCCGGCTGGCGGCTGGCCCGTACGGCGTGGGGCCACGGGTACGCCACCGAGGCGGCCCGCGCCGTCCTGGCGTACGGCTTCGACACGGTCGGCCTGCCGGAGATCCTGGCGATCACCACGAAGACGAACCTGCGTTCCCAGGCGGTGATGCGCCGACTCGGGATGACCACCGATCCGGCGGACGACTTCGACGACCCGGAGTCGGACCCCGGCCCGTTGCGCCGCCAGGTGCTCTACCGCAAACGGCGCGATCCGCGGGGCTGATCCGCGCTGATCCCCGCAGGGGCGGCGGTCAGGTGCAGGCGCCGGTGTCGGTGGCCCTGGTCCGCTCGGTGCCGGCGGTCGCCGTCGACCTGGCCTCGTTCGCGGTCACCGCGAAGCCGGTGTTCGGGTCGTCCGCCGCCGCCGCGAAGATCACGCCGAGCACCTGGCCGTTCGGTGCGACCAGCGGCCCGCCGGAGTTTCCGCTGCGGACCAGCGCCCGGATCGTGTAGATCTCGCGGGTCACGTCCCCGGAGTCGTAGATGTTCGGCCCGGTGATCTTGCTGACGTCCCGGACCCGCGCCGACTGCGCGTTGTACGGCCCGTCGAGCGGGAACCCGAGCACGATCGCGTCGGCCTCGCTCGGCGCCTGCCGGGCCGCGAACGGCATCACCGGCGCCGAGAGCCCCGGCACGAAGATCACCGCCAGGTCCCGTTCCGGGTCGTAGACGACCACCCGCCCGTTGTGCCGGTCGCCGTCCAGCTCGACCGAGACCGACCGGGTCCCGGCGACCACGTGCGCGTTGGTCATCACCCGGTCCTCGGCGTACACGAAACCGGACCCCTCGATCCGGCGGGAACAGGCCGGCGCGGAGCCGAGCACCTTCACCACCGAACGCTGCCCGTTCACCACCACCTGCGACCCGGCCAGCGCCGGATCGGGCGGCGAGACCTCGCGGGCACGGGTCGGGGCCAGCCGGCCGAACGGATCCGGGAACCCGTTGGTGTCGACGGTCTCCCGGAACTGGTTCGACAGCGCCTGCGCCTGCTCCGGCAGCACCCGGTCGACCGCGTTGATCAGCGCACTGTGGCGTACGGCGCTGGCCACCCACGGCACGGACGACGAGCCGAGCGGGACCGCCACCAGCCAGGCCGCCAACAGCAGCGCGAACAGCGACACGAAGGCGCCACCGATGTCGTCGGCCTTGCGGCCCACCGGGCTGCTGATCGCGTGCCGCAGGTGCGAGCCGACCCAGCCGGAGAGGGTCTGGCCGAGCACCGCCAGGCCGAAGATCGTAATCAGCGCGACCAGGATGCGCATCGCCCCACCGTTGAACTGCTCCGCGAGCAGCGGGCCGAGTTGCAGCCCGATCAGCAGCCCGGTGAAGAACCCGGTGAGGGAGAGCGCCCCGATGACGAAGCCCTGCCGGTATCCGGTGATCGCGAACACCAGCATGAGCAGGATGAGGACCACATCCACCACCGACACGCCCCCAGCGTACGGGGACGGGGCCCGCCAGATGACAGGCCGCTCGCACAGACCCGTAATCGGCGCCCGAAAATCAGCGTCCGGGGACGACCTTCCCGCTTCCCGGGCCGGGCCCGGCGAGTTCCCCGTCGGTGCTCGCGTGGGGCGCCGGGGCGGCACCGACCGGTGGGAGTTCCACCACCCGGTCCTGCGGCCACGGACGGTCCCAGCCACCCATGCCGAGCAGGGCGGTGAGCACTCCGGCGGTAAAGCCCCAGACGAGCATGCCGCGGACCTGGAAGGCGGGACCGACCCAGCCGCTGGGGTGGCGGACGCGTACCCGGTTGGCCGGGTCGACGAGCTCGGCGATCGGTAGCCGGGCGACGTGGGCAACCTCACCCGGCTCCCGGGCGTGCACCGGGTGCGGCGCGTGCCACCAGCCGAGGATCGGGGTGACCACGAAGTCGCTCACCGGGATCCAGAGCGGTGGCAGTTGCGCCAGCACCGTCACGCTGGACCGGTCGAGGCCGACCTCCTCCTCCGCCTCCCGCAGGGCGGTCGCCGCCGCGTCGGCGTCACCGGGGTCGGCGGCACCGCCGGGGAAGGCGGCCTGGCCGGCGTGGTTGCGCATGGTCGCGGCCCGCTGGAGCACCAGTACGTCGGGCCCGTACGCCGGGTCCTCGCCGAGCAGCACCAGCACGGCGCTGGCCCGGCCACCGCTGGTCGGCGTACGCAGCCGGGTGAAGTCCTCGGTACGCGCGGTGCGTACCCGGCTGACCAGCGGTTCGCACCACGGGGGCAGTTGTCCGCTCATGCCGGGACCACCACCCCGAGGTGCTGCTCGACCAGGGTGGCGAGGGTGGCGTCGTCGAGTGCGCCGGAGATGTCCAGGTGCCGGATCCGCCCCTGCGCGTCCACGAAGACGGTCGCCGGCAGGCCGGGGGCGGCGATCCGGGTGCGCAGCTTCTCCCCGGGGTCGAACAGGGTCGGGAAGGTCAGGTCGAGTTCGGCGCCCAAGTCGCGCGCGTCGTCCCGGTCGTCGCGGGTGTCGACCCCGATGACGTGCAGTTGCCCGCCGGCCCGGTCGGCGAGCCGCTGGAAGGCGGGCAACTCCTTCCGGCACGGCCGGCACCAGGCGGCCCACAGGTTGATCACGGCCGGTCCGCGTACGGCGGCCAGCGACACCTCGGCGCCGCCGGTGAAGCAGGGCAACCCGATCTCCGGCAGCGGTTCGGTCGACCCGTCCGGTCGGCCGACCCCGGTGTCGGGTGCCGTGGCCGGTGGCGTGGTCAGTGCGGCGCAGTCGGCGAACGGTGCCGGCGGCTCGGGCTCGGGCGGGCCGGACGACCGGCCGCAGGCCGCGACGGTGACCAGCAGCAGGGGCAGGAGCAGCCCGGCGAGCGGACGTCTCACGGCGCCTCCGCGGCCACCGCCGTGGCCGGCACCAGCGCGGGGTCGAGCCCGGCCTGGATCGCGAGTTCGCGGGCGCGGGGCCCCTTGAGCAGCTTGGCGGCGGCTGCCGGCTCGGTCGGGCCGGTGCCGTACGAGGGGCAGAGCGGGGCCAGCGTGCAGGCGCCGCAGGCGGGCTTGCGGGCGTGGCAGACCCGCCGCCCGTGGAAGATCACCCGGTGCGAGAGCATCGTCCAGTCGCGCTTGTCGAAGAGCGCCCCGATCGCGTGTTCGATCTTCACCGGGTCGGTCTCGGTGGTCCACCTCCACCGGTGCACGAGCCGCTGGAAGTGGGTGTCGACGGTGATGCCCGGTACGCCGAACGCGTTGCCGAGGATGACGTTGGCCGTCTTGCGCCCGATTCCGGGCAGGGTCACCAGGTCGGTGAGCTTGCCGGGCACCCGGCCGTCGTACCGCTCGACCAGCGCGCGCCCGAGGTTGATCAGCGAGGTGGTCTTGTTCCGGAAGAAGCCGGTCTGCCGGATCAGGTCCTCGACCTCGGCCCGCTCGGCGCCGGCGTAGTCCTCGGCGGTCCGGTAGCGGGCGAAGAGCTTCGGCGTGACCTCGTTGACCTTCTTGTCGGTGGCCTGGGCGGAGAGGATGGTGGCCACCGCGAGTTGCAGCGGGCCGTCGTGGTCCAGCTCGCAGTGTGCGTCCGGGTGGGTCTCGGTCAGCACCCGGCCGATCCTGCGAGCCCTTCGCTTGCGGCCGAGATCGGTTTCGGCGACGGGAGTACGGCTCACGTCGGTCAGCCTACGTCGACCCACCGACTCTCCGGCCGGTCCCGCCGGTCAGACCGGCGCGCTGATCTTCCCCTCCGCGTCGAGTTTCGCCGCGGTGGCGTCGAAGTCGGCGCCGGAGAGGTCCTGGACCGCCTTGAGCCCGCGCTTCTGGGTGTCCACGGTCGGCTTGCCGGCGCTGTTCATGTACGTCGAGACGAACTCACCACCGGTGAAGGTGCCGTCGGCGGCGAGCGACACCTTGAGCACCCCGCCCCAGCCGAGCCGGCCGCTGTTGTTCAGCGCCCCGGCGCCGCCGGCGAAGTTGCCCAGGCTGTACGCGATCAGCCGGCCCTGGTAGAACTCCATCCCGCGCAGCACGTGCGGCCCGTGCCCGACGATCAGGTCGGCGCCCGCGTCGACCATCGCGTGGGAGAACTTGACCGGGTCGCCACGGTTCTCGCCGAGGAACATCTCGGTGCCCGGCTTGACGTGGGTCTTGTCGGTGCCCTCGCCACCCATGTGCACCTGGACGACCACCAGGTCGGCCTGGGTGGCGGCCTTCTTGACCACCTCGGCGCCGGCCGGGATGTCGACCAGGCTGTTGTTCCACGGGTACGACGAGAAGCCGACGACCGCGACCTTGACGCCCTTGACGTCCATCACGGTGATCTGGTCCGGTGCCCCGGTGTGGGCGAGGCCCTGCGCCTCCAGGTGCTTCTGGGTGTTGCGGTAGCCGGCGGCGCCGTAGTCGTAGCCGTGGTTGTTGGCCTGGTTCAGCAGCCCGAATCCGGCTTCCTTGAGGTGTACGGCGTACGACGGGGGGACCCGGAACTGGTGGCACTGGGTGGAGTCGGCCCCGCACTTGGAGGTGCCGGTGTCGTCCGTTATCGGCTCTTCCAGGTTTCCCATCACCAGGTCGGCGGCGAGTGCCTCCCGGACCGAGTCGAAGAAGCCCTTGCCGCCGTTGGCCGGCAGCCGGGCCGGGGCGTTGCCCATGACGATGTCGCCGGTGGCGGAGAGCGAGACGACCTGCGCCGTCGTCGGGACGGGGCTGGGCGACTCCGCGCCGGTGGCGCCGTCGCCGCCGGCCGGTTCGGACGACTGCCACCGGGACGGCTCGGGGTCGTCGCCGAGCAGGCGGGTGGCGGCCACCCCGGCCAGCCCGACACCGAGCAGGAGGGCCACGACCGCGCCGACCACGAGGACGAGTCGGCCGGGACCGCGGTGCCTGCGGTTCGGGCGGGGGGCGGGTTGGCTGCTGTCGTACATCGCTCGCGACGCTACATAACCTGTTCACCGGGCGGGTCGGCCGTTCGGCTCGGGAAAACCGGGCACCGGGCCCATCCGGGCTGTTCGACGGCTCGGTCAGCGGTCCCGACCTGCTCTATCGGGGCGGGTTGGCGGGGTCGGGTGGACGCAACCGCCTGGCGCGCGGATGATAGCCGCTGTCATGGTCGGACGGGTTACCGTGCCGGATCAAGTTTCCAGGGGTGCACCCCCGGATCCCGTTGACGTGCGCTTAGACTTGGCGGCGCGCGACGGATCATCGGCCGGCGGACCCGGCCGACGGAGGTGCGCGCAGTCGGAGGTGCGCGATGGACGAGGTACTGGCCCGCAGCGGGATCTTCCAGGGCGTAGACCCGGAAGCGGCCGAGGCGCTCGCCAAGGAGATGGAGACGATCGACGTCCGCAAGGGCGAAATCGTCTTTAACGAGGGCGAACCCGGTGACAGCCTCTATATCCTACTCACCGGCAAGATCAAGGTTGGTCGACGCGCCGCGGACGGCCGCCAGAATCTGATCGCCGTGATGGGTCCGTCGGACATGGTCGGGGAGCTGTCGCTCTTCGATCCGGGTCCGCGTACGGCCACGGCGACGGCGGTGACCGACACGAGGTTGGTCCGGCTGCGCAAGCAGGCCCTGCGGCCGTGGCTCAACAACCGGCCGGAGATCGCCGAGCAGTTGCTGCGGGTGCTCGCCCGCAGGCTGCGCCGGACGAACGACTCGCTGGCCGACCTGATCTTCACTGACGTACCGGGCCGGGTGGCGAAGAACCTGCTCCAGATGGCGGGCCGGTTCGGCACCCGCGACGGCGGGGTCCTGCGGGTCACCCACGACCTGACCCAGGAGGAGATCGCCCAGCTCGTCGGCGCCTCCCGGGAGACGGTGAACAAGGCACTGGCCGACTTCGCCTCGCGGGGCTGGCTGCGGCTCGACGGCAAGAGCATCATCATCCTCGACCCGGAGCGCCTGGCCCGACGCGCCCGCGTCTGAGCCGACCGGCAACGAGCGAGCAAGCGGGGGCGGCCACCGGCCACCCCCGCTTTCTGCTGCCCGCTAAACCCTCTCGACCCGGACCGTACGGCCGGGCGAGGCTGGACCGATGCCACAGACCATCGCCGTCCTCTCCGACATCCACGGCGTCCTGCCGGCGCTGGAAGCGGTGCTGGCCGAGCCGGACGTCCGCTCGGCCGACCGGATCGTGCTGACCGGTGACATCGCCGCCGGTCCGTTACCCGTGCCGACCCTGGACCTCCTGACCTCCCTCGGCGACCGGGTGACCTGGGTGCGCGGCAACGCCGACCGCGAGCTGGTCGAGCTGCGCGCCGGCCGGCAACCCTCGATCCCGGACCCGATCGCCCCGTGGGCCGCCGCCCAACTCCGCGACGACCAGGTGGAACTGCTGGCCGCGCTCCCCGAGACGGTGACGTTGCCGGTGGACGGGTTCGGCCCGGTGCTGTTCTGCCACGCCACCCCGCGCGACGACGAGGAGGTCGTGCTGGTCGACTCGCGGCTGGACCGGTGGACCGAGGTCTTCACCGGTCTGCCGGACGAGGTCGACACGATCGTCTGCGGCCACACCCACATGCCGTACGTCCGGCTCGCCCACCGTCGATTGGTGGTGAACCCCGGCAGCGTCGGGATGCCGTACGGGCGGGCCGGTGCGCACTGGGCGCTGCTCGGGCCGGGGGTGCAACTGCGGCGCACCGGGTACGACATCGAGGCGGCCTGTGTCCGGGTCGCCGCCGAGTCGACCTATCCGGAGGCCGCCACCTGGGCCGACTACTACCTGCACTCGCGGGCCAGCGACGCCGAGGCGCTGACCGTGTTCGGCCCCCGCGACGGCCGCTGACGTCCAGTATCAGAAAAAGTCAGGCTTGACTGTTTGTTTCCCCGGCGGGCACGCTGTCCCCGTGTCCACCCCCACCCGAGTGCCGCAACAGGAGCGCAGCCGCGCGACCCAGGCCCGGCTGCTCGAAGCCACGGTGGAATGCCTGGTCGAACACGGCTGGTCCGGCACCACCTCCACCGTGGTCGCCACCCGGGCCGGCGTCTCCCGAGGTGCCCAGCTGCACCACTACCCGACCAAGGCCGCCCTGGTCATGGCAGCGGTCGAGCACCTGGCCGAGCGCCGGGCCACGGAGATCCGGGCCGAAGCCGCCGCGCTGCCGTCCGGGCCGGACCGGCTCGACCGGGTGATCGACATGCTCGCGATCGCGTTCACCGGGCCACTCTTCGTCGCCGGCCTCGAACTCTGGCTCGCCGCCCGAACGGACCCGGAACTGCGCGACGCGCTGGTGCCGTTGGAGGCGCGGGTCGGCCGGGAGATGCACCGGCTCACCGTCGAACTGCTCGGCGCCGACGAACGCCGCCCCGGCGTACGCGAGTCGATCCAGGCCACCCTCGACCTGCTGCGCGGGCTCGGGGTGGCGAACCTGCTCTCCGACGACTCGGCCCGGCGTACGCCGCTGCTGGCCCTCTGGAAACGCCAACTCGCCACCATCGTCAACCCGCCGTCCCCCGGGGACACCCCGACAGCCGCAGCGGAGGCACCGTGGTCGACCTGAGCCAACTGCTGACCGACCTGACCGACGAATCGAGCGAGCTGGACGCGCTGGTCGCGCAACGGCCGGCGGTCGACTGGGCCGAGCCGACCCCGGCACCCGGCTGGACCATCGCCCACCACATCGCCCACCTGACCTGGACCGACCACGTGGCGCTGCTGGCCGCCACCGACGTACCGGCGTTCCACGCCTCGCTGGAGTACGCGGCGGCCGACCCCGGCGGTTTCGTCGACCGGGGCGCGAACGAGATCCTCGACCAGGTGATGGCCGGTGCGCCGGAGAAGCCGACCGACCCCAACAGCGCACCCGCCGCACTGCTCGACCGGTGGCGTACCGGCCGGGCCGCGCTCGCCGCCGCGCTGGCCGCCATCCCCACCGGCACCAGACTCCCCTGGTACGGCACCAGCATGTCGCCGGCCTCGCTGGCCACCGCCCGACTGATGGAAACCTTCGCGCACGGCCAGGACGTGGCCGACACGCTCGGCGTCGCCCGTACCCCGAGCGGGCGGCTGCGGCACGTGGCGCACCTGGGCTTCCGTACCCTCGGGCACAGCTTCGCCACCCACGGCCGGGCCGTGCCCGACGTGCCGGTCCGGGTCGAGCTGCGCGCCCCCGACGGTACCGAGTGGAGCTTCGGACCGGCCGACGCCGCGGACCGGGTGGCCGGGCCGGCGCTGGACTTCTGTCTGCTGGTCACCCAGCGTCGGCACCGCACCGACCTGTCCCTGGTGGCGACCGGTCCGGTGGCCGACGAGTGGCTGGACCTCGCCCAGGCGTTCGCCGGCCCGCCCGGCGCCGGCCGGGAACCGCGCGCCGGCCGCGACCGGGCGGCTCGCCGGGCCGGCGTCCCGTCATGAGTACGCCCACCGACCGGCACCTGTCGACGCAGGCCGGACCGCTGCGAATCGGCAACGCCTCCGGTTTCTACGGCGACCGGTTCGACGCCTGGCGGGAAATGCTCGACGGTGGTCGGCTCGACGTGCTCACCGGCGACTACCTGGCCGAGCTGACCATGCTGATCCTCGGCCGGGACCGGCTCCGGGACCCCGGCCTCGGCTACGCCCGCACCTTCCTGCGCCAGCTCGAATCCTGTCTGGGCAGTGCGGTGGAGCGCGGCGTCGCCCTCGTCACCAACGCCGGTGGCCTGAACCCGGCCGGACTCGCCGACGCGATCCGGACCCTCGCCGAACGGCTCGGTGTGCCGGTCGAGGTCGGGTACGTCATCGGCGACGCGGTCGACCGGCCGGACGCGTTGACGGCGAACGCGTACCTGGGTGCGTTCGGGATCGCGCGCTGCCTGGCGGGGGGCGCGAACATCGTGGTGACCGGCCGGGTCACCGACGCGTCGCTGGTCGTCGGCCCGGCGATCGCCCGGTTCGGCTGGACCCACGCGGATCTCGACCAGCTCGCCGGGGCCACCGTCGCCGGTCACCTGCTCGAATGCGGCGCGCAGGTCACCGGCGGAAACTTCAGCTTCTTCACCGAGCTGCCCGACGGTGGCCGCCGCCCCGGCTTCCCGGTCGCCGAGTTGCACGCCGACGGCTCCTCGGTCATCACCAAGCATCCCGGCACCGGCGGTGGTGTGACCCGGGAAACCGTTGTCGCGCAACTGCTCTACGAGATCGGTGGACCGGACTACCTCGGCCCGGACGTGGTGACCCGCCTCGACACGGTCAGGCTGACCGACGACGGCCCGGACCGGGTACACGTCACCGGCGTCCGGGGTCTGCCGCCACCGCCCACCCTCAAGGTCGGCGCCACCTCCCTCGGCGGCTACCGCAACACCGCCACGTTCGTCCTCTGTGGACTCGACATCGAGGCGAAGGCGGAACTCGTCCGTACCCAGCTCGTCGACGCGGTCGGCTCGACCGGGCTGGAGTTCACGCTCGCCCGTACCGACCATGCGGACGCGGTCGACACCGAGTCGGCCAGTGCGCTGCTGCACGTACACCTGCGCGACGCTGACCAGAAACGGGCCGGGCGGATGTTCTCGGCCGCCGCGATCGAACTGGCGCTCGCCTCCTACCCCGGTTGCACGCTGACCGGGGTGCCCGGCGACGCCACCCCGTACGGCGTCTTCACCGCCACCGACCTGCCGCAGCACGCGGTCGAACAGGTGGCCGTCCTCCCCGGCGGCGAACGGGTCACCATCCCACCCGCGCCCGTCACCGCCACCCCGCCGACCCGCATCGCGCCGCCGCCGCAGCCGTGGCGGGAGCCGGGCGAGGTGCGCCGGGCACCACTGGGGACGGTGGTCGGCGCGCGTTCCGGTGACAAGGGCGGCGACGCGAACCTCGGCGTCTGGGTACGGCCCGCCGAAGGCTACGGCTGGTTACGCGACTGGTTGACCGTCGCCCGGCTGCGGAAGCTGCTGCCGGAAACGGCCGACCTCGACGTGCAGCGGTACGAGCTGCCGAACCTGGCGGCGGTCAACTTCGTCATCCGGGGACTGCTCGGTGCCGGGGTGGCCGCGTCGACCCGGTTCGACCCGCAGGCGAAGGCGCTCGGCGAGCTGCTCCGGGCCCGGATCGTCGACCTGCCGGCCGATCTCCCGGCGCTCGCCGGCGCACGCCGAACGGGTACGCCATGACCTCGTCGGCGTGTCCCACTCGCACACACGTCCACCCGCTCGGGGTCCGTATCGCCACCGGTGAGCCGCTCGTTGCAGAGGTGGCGATGGATCAGTCCATCGCCATCGTCATGACGGCGGTCAACCCCCACGGGTTGGCGGTCGGCCGGGAAGACAGGCGTTACACCGGCGTCGGCGGCGGCACAGGCAGCAGCGCGGGCAGCACCACGGAGATCATGGACAGGATCATCGCGAAGGGCATGGGAAGCTGACGTGGCCGTTCTGGAGACCGCGGTGCAGCCGCGACAGTCGGCGTACCAGGAGAACCGGGCGGCGATGCTGGAGCGTCTCGCCGAACTGGACGCCGCCGTGGCGACCGCCCGCGCGGGCGGTGGCGAGAAGTACGTGACCCGGCACCACGCGCGGGGCAAGCTGCTGCCGCGCGAGCGGATCGAGTTGCTGGTCGACCGGGACTCGCCGGTGCTGGAGCTGTCCCCGGTGGCGGCGTGGGGCACCGACTATCCGGTCGGGGCGAGCGTGGTGACCGCGATCGGGGTGATCGAGGGCGTCGAGTGCGTGATCGTCGCCAACGACCCGACCGTACGCGGCGGTGCGGTGAACCCGTACACGCTGCGCAAGACCGTACGGGCCGGGGAGATCGCGCTGGCGAACCGGTTGCCGCTGGTGAACCTGGTCGAGTCGGGCGGGGCGGACCTGCCCAGCCAGGCGGAGATCTTCATCCCCGGTGGGCAGGTGTTCCGGGACCTGACCCGGCTGTCGGCGGCCGGCATCCCGACCGTGTCGGTGGTGTTCGGCAACGCGACCGCCGGGGGCGCGTACGTGCCCGGCATGTCCGACTACACGATCATGGTCCGGGGGCGGGCGAAGGTCTTCCTCGCCGGCCCACCGCTGGTCAGGATGGCCACCGGCGAGGTGACCGACGACGAGTCGCTCGGCGGTGCGGCGATGCACGCCGGCACCTCCGGCCTGGCCGACTTCCTCGCCGAGGACGAGCGCGACGGGATCCGGCTGGCCCGGCAGTGCGTACGCCGGTTCAACTGGCGCAAGCACGGCCCGGCGCCCCGGACCGCCGTGGCGGATCCGCCGAAGTACGACCCGGAAGACCTGCTCGCCATCGCCAGCGCCGATCCCCGGATCCCGTTCGATCCGCGCGAGGTGCTGGGCCGGATCCTGGACGGCTCCGAGTTCGACGAGTTCAAACCCGGTTACGGCGGCGCACTCGTCACCGGCTGGGGCGAGCTGCACGGCTACCCGGTCGGGGTGCTGGCGAACGCGCGGGGTGTGCTCTTCTCCGCCGAGGCGCAGAAGGCGACGCAGTTCATCCAGCTCGCCAACAACGCCGACACCCCGCTGCTCTTCCTTCAGAACACCACCGGCTACATGGTCGGCGCCGAGTACGAGCAGGGCGGCATCATCAAGCACGGCGCGCTGATGATCAACGCGGTGTCGAACTCGACCGTGCCGCACCTGACGGTGAACCTCGGTGCGTCGTACGGGGCGGGCAACTACGGCATGTGCGGCCGGGCGTACGACCCGAGGTTCCTGTTCACCTGGCCGAACGCGAAATCGGCGGTGATGGGGCCGACCCAGTTGGCCGGGGTGCTGTCGATCGTGGCGCGGCAGGCGGCCGAGGCGAAGGGCCAGCCGTACGACGAGGACCGCGACCGGGCCATGCGCAGAATGGTCGAGGGACAGGTCGAGTCGCAGTCGGCCGCGCTCTTCCTCTCCGGTCGACTGCTCGACGACGGGGTGATCGACCCGCGCGACACCCGTACGGTGCTCGGGCTCTGCCTGTCGGCGATCCACAGCGGCCCGGTCGGCTCGTCACCCTCGTCGCTCCACAGTGCACGAAACGCCGGCTTCGGCGTCTTCCGGATGTGAGGGAATCCCCATGATTCGCAGGCTGCTGGTGGCGAACCGGGGCGAGATCGCCCGCCGGATCTTCGCCACCTGCCGGTCGGTCGGCGTCGAGACGGTGGCGGTCTACTCCGACGCCGACGCCGACGCGCCGTACGTCGACGAGGCGGACTTCGCCGTACGGCTGCCCGGTCAGACCCCGGCGGACACCTACCTGCGGGCGGACCTGCTGGTCGCCGCCGCCCGCCGGTCCGGCGCGGACGCCGTCCACCCCGGTTACGGCTTCCTCGCCGAGAACGCCGACTTCGCCACCGCCGTCTGCGACGCCGGCCTGACCTGGGTCGGCCCGCCGGCCAAGGCGATAGCGGTGATGGGTTCGAAGATCGACGCGAAGGCGCTGCTGGCCGACGCCGGGGTGCCGATGCTGCCGACCGAGACCGACCCGGACCGGGTGACCGCCTTCCCGGTCCTGGTCAAGGCGTCGGCCGGAGGTGGTGGTCGCGGCATGCGGGTGGTCCGGGACGCGGCCACGCTGACCGAGGCGGTCGCCTCGGCCCGCCGGGAGGCGGCCGGCGCGTTCGGCGACGGCACCGTCTTCGTCGAGCGGTACGTCGAGCAGGCCCGCCACATCGAGGTGCAGATCTTCGCCGACAGCCACGGCACCGTGCTGCCGCTCGGTGAACGAGAGTGCTCGATCCAGCGCCGGCACCAGAAAATCATCGAGGAGACCCCGTCGACGGCGGTCGGCGACGACCTGCGCGCGGCCCTGTTCGAGGCGGCGGTCGCGGCGGCCCGCGCGGTCGGTTACCTCGGCGCCGGCACGGTCGAGTTCCTGCTCGCCCCGACCGGCGAGTTCTTCTTCCTGGAGATGAACACCCGGCTCCAGGTCGAACACCCGGTCACCGAGGCGGTCACCGGCCTGGACCTGGTCCGCTGGCAGCTCCTGGTCGCCGAGGGCGGCGCCCTGCCGGCGCCGGGCCCGCCGACCGGTCACTCGATCGAGGTACGACTCTGCGCCGAGGACCCGGCGAACGTCTGGTTGCCGGCGACCGGCACCCTGCACCGGTTCGCGGTGCCGGAGGTGGTGACCGAGTTCGAGCCGGTCCCGACCGGTGGCGCCGGCCGGGCCGGGCTCCGCCTCGACGCGGGCGTACGGGACGGGTCGGTGGTCGGGGTGCACTACGACTCGATGCTCGCCAAGCTCGTCGCCTGGGCCCCGACCCGTTCCGAGGCCGCCCGGCTGCTGGCGTCCGCCCTGTCCCGGGCCGAACTGCACGGCGTACGCACCAACCGTGACCTGCTGGTACGCGTACTGCGGCACCCGGAGTTCCGCAGCGGGGCGATCGACACCGGGTTCCTCGACCGGCACCCGGAACTCTTCGCGCCGCTGCTCTCCTCGGTCGACGCGGTCCGGATCTCCTGCCTCGCCGCCGCGCTCGCCGGTGCCGCCGACCGCCGACGAGCGGCCCCGGTCCTCGCCGGCCTCCCGTCGGGTTGGCGCAACGTCCCGGCCGGCGCCCAGACCAGCGTGTACGACGGACCGTCCGGCCCGGTCGAGGTCGGCTACCGGCTGGACCGGACCGGGGCGCTCGCCACCTGGTGGGTCCGCCCGGTCGACCCGGACGAACTCGACCTGGCCGGTCTGTACCCGTCCGCTCCCGCCCCGGCCGAGAAGCCGCCCGCGGTGACGATCCTGTCCGCCGCCGGAGACCGGGTGGTGCTCGACGTCGCCGGGGTGCGGACGGCGTTTGCCGTACACCGGGCCGGTTCGGACTCCTTCGTGGACGGCCCGGACGGTTCGGTGACCCTGTCGGAGCTGCCGCGCTTCCCCGAGCCCGCGTCCGACCTGGCCGAAGGTTCGCTGGTCGCGCCGCTGCCCGGTGCGGTCAGCCGGGTCCTGGTCGTCCCCGGTCAGCGGGTCGCGGCCGGCGAACTGCTGCTCACCCTCGAAGCGATGAAGCTCGAACACCCCGTGCACGCCCCCGCCGCCGGCATCGTCGCCGAGTTGCCGGTGACCGCCGGCAGCCAGGTCGACACCGGCGCCGTGCTCGCGGTGCTCACCGACGCGCAGGCGTGCTCAGCGACGCCGTAGCAGGAAGGAAGGCCCACCCCTCATGGACTTCGACCTCACCCCGGAACAGGTTCAGCTCCGTGACGCGGTGCGCGCGTTGGGCCGCCGGTACGGGCACGAGTACTACGTGCGGAAGGCGAAGGCCGGCGAGCACACCACCGAACTGTGGCAGGAGGCCGGCCGGCTCGGCTACCTCGGCGTCAACATCCCCGAGGAGTACGGCGGCGGTGGCGGCGGCATCACCGAGCTGGCGATCGTCTGCGAGGAGTTGGCCGCGACCGGCTCCCCGCTGCTGATGATCGTGGTGTCGCCCGCGATCGTGGCCACCATCGTCACCCGGCACGGCACCGAGGAGCAGCGCAAACGCTTCCTGCCCGGAATGGCCGACGGCACGTTGAAGATCGCGTTCGCGATCACCGAGCCGGAGGCGGGTTCCAACTCGCACAAGCTCGGCACGGTCGCCCGCCGCGACGGCGACGACTGGCTGCTGTCGGGCCGCAAGTGCTTCATCTCCGGGGTGGACGACGCCGCGTACGTGCTGGTGGTCGGACGTACCGAGGACGCGGCGACCGGCAGGCTCAAGCCGGCGCTGTTCCTGGTGCCGACCGACGCCCCCGGCTTCACGAAGTCGAAGCTCGACATGGAGATCCTGTCGCCGGAGAGCCAGTGGATGCTCTACCTCGACGACGTCCGGCTGCCCGCCGACGCGCTGGTCGGTGGCGGGGTCGACGTCGGGCTACAGGCACTCTTCGCCGGGCTGAACCCGGAACGCATCCTGGTCGCGGCGCTGGCCGCCGGCTCCGGCCGGTACGCGATCGAACGCGCCTCGTCCTACGCGGCGAACCGGAAGGTGTGGGGCGGTCGGAGCATCGGCTCCCACCAGGGCCTGTCACATCCGCTCGCCCACGCGGCCGTGCAGGTCGAACTCGCCCGACTGATGATCGCCAAGGCGGCCGCCCTCTACGACGCCGGCCGTGACCTGGACGCCGGAGTCGCCGCGAACATGGCCAAGTACGCCTCGGCCGAGGCCGCCGCACTCGCCGTCGACACCGCCATCCAGGTCCACGGCGGCAACGGCATGACCACCGAGTACGGCGTGGCGACCCTGCTCGGCACCGTACGCGCGACCCGGATCGCCCCGGTCAGCCGCGAGATGATCCTGAACTTCGTCGCGCAGCACGTGCTGGGACAGGAGAAGTCGTACTGACCTTTGTGGTGTGCTAGCCGGGAGCGTTCTGGTCGTCCACGATTCGGCAGGCCGCGCCGACCGGTGCCAGTGGTCGCTCCCGGCGGCCGATCGCCTCCAGGATGGAATTCTCGACGTGCACGCCGTGCACCCACAGCCGGTAGCGGGCCAGTTCCTCCTCGCTCGGGCAGAGCACCTGCGACTCGACGTCGTCCACCGGGACGTACCGCACCCCTTCCTCTTCGAGGATCACCGTGTGGATGTCGTTGACCGTGATGACGTGGCCGCGAATCTCCTCGGTCGGCGTGGTGCCGTCGGTGTTGCGCACCGGCCCGTCGGTCACCTCCACGGTGGTCACGGTCAACGGCAACACCGGCGTGGTGAGTACGGAGTACGCCGTCCAGCCCACCGCGATCCACATGATCAACGGTCCGACGATCATCAGGAGTCGGACGCTCGCCGGATGGATCGTCCCGGTGATCGCCACGCCCAGCAGTGGCGGCACCACCAGTAGGGCGATCACCAGCGGCTCTCCCTGCCGCGCGGCGTCCAGCAGCGTGGGCCCGATCAGGAACACCCCGTACGCCACCAGCAGCAGCCCGACGCTGCCGTAGGCCACGATCGGGTTCGGGTGGATGCGCACCGGGGAGAGTTGGAACATCGCCATCACCGCCGGTACGAGAAACGGCAGGTAGAGAATCTCCCAGGTGAAGATCGCCACCACGATGACAACGCCGACGAACCAGGTCGGGGCAGCGGTCTTCCACCGTACGATCAGCGATCGACGCGCCTGGACACCCTGATCCCCGTCCCAGCCCTGCACGCTGGCGGTGAGAACCGCGCTGAGCGCGAAGAGCAGGATGAGCAGCGCCGAAACCATCTGGGTGGAGGTGATGATGAACGCGGCCACCAGGTTCACCGGGTTGACGTTGGCGACCAGCAGCAACGTGGTCTGCAGTTCACCGCCTGCCTCCACCACCAGTCGCATCACGGAGACGACGGCGGGCACACCGACCGCCACCGCCCAGAACGACTGGGTGGCCCGTTCCCGGCGCTCGGCTTCCTCGTCCCTGCGTCGCTCCTCGCCCTTGCTGACGGTCCGCGACCCGGATGCCGACGGTTCCGTCCGCTTTCCGGACCCCGAGGGTGACAGCTCGTCGGCAACCGAGGTCACCGGGGATTCCTCACGTCTTGGTCCCCCAGGTTGAGCGGGGTGCCGTCGGGATGTGGCTGCCCGACCGCGCCCAGCCACGGGTAGAGATTGCTGCGGTAGGCAACCTGCCAGTCGGTGGGATCACCGTCCTGCTCCGCCTGGTAGATCTGGTGCAGGTAGTGGGTGACCAGTTGCTCCAGCACCTCGTCGTGCTTGGGTACCCCGACCCCGAGCAGTTCGTCTCCGCCGAACGGCATCTGCACGATCGCCAGCTGCTTCTCGTTCCGGGAGAGAAACCCCGCCAGGATGGTCCGGTCGGAACTCATCGCCGAGTACTTGCCGCTGAGCAGGCCCGACACGCATTCCTCCCGCCTGGTGAGCGTCGCGACCCGGACGCCCTCGGCCTCCAGTTGTTCCTTCGTCGTGGTGGCACCGCTGACGCAGACCGGCGAGGACAACTGGCTCAGGTCGTCGATCTCCCTGATCCGGTCCCGATCCTCGGCCCGGATCAGCACCGCCTGTTTGGTCACCAGGTAGGGGCCGGCGAACCGTACCCGCTCCTTGCGTTTGTCGGTGATGGAGAAACTCGCCACGACGAGGTCCGCCCGACCGTCGAGCAGGGCCGTCTCGCGCTCCGACGTGGTCAGCTTCACCCAGGAGATCCTGCTTTCCTCGAAGCCGAGGAATTTGGCGATGCCACGCGCGAGATCGATCTCGAATCCACTGCGATTGCCCGAGCTATCAACAAAGCCCATCAACGGCACATCCTCATATACGCCGATATTCAGCTTCGTCTTCTTGGCAATCGAGGTCTCCGCGATCTTGTCCTGTACGGTCGGCAAACTCTCCTTGGTCACAGAGGTGCAACCGGCAACAACCACCAGGACCAGCGCCGCGAGGACGGCACCGGTGGCGAGAAGATCGGATCGGCGAGTCGCCGCAGGTGGACCAAGGGGGCGAGGCATGTACGTCATCGGTAACCTCCGGCCCGGAACTGACACGTGAAAGGGCAGAAAGCGCAGCGGCCGCCCGACACGAGCGGCCTACACCGACTGTATGTCGCTCGCACACCCAACGGACAGTCCCCTTTCGACGAAGACCTCCCACCGGTACGCGTACAAACACGCACGTTCCAATGCGCCACGTGGCCAAATTGACGCTTGCCTACCAATCCTCTCCCGCACGGGCAACATGCCGTTCGCATTTGCGGGCCGAAAAGGTGATCAAGGGACCCGACGTACTCCCGGGTCAGAGGACCCTGTCGGCGTACCCGGAGTAGGGCACTCGATCTCTACGATGGCTCGATGACGTCACCCGAGAGCAGGACTGCCCGCCAGGCATCCATCGGCAGCGGGTCGCGGCTCGGTCACCGGGTCACCGCCGTGCTGTGCTGGCTCGTCGCCCTGCTCATCGCCGGTCCGGTACTCCTGGGCGCACCCGACTGGCCCTGGTGGATAGGGCTACCGGTCGGGGTCGTCGTACTGCTGGTCATGGCGGTACTCGGCCTGATGATCTGGTCGGGAGCAGAAGACCGGATAGCCGATACCAGGCGGCTGCGAGAGGCCGGGCGGCCGGCGACCGCCGAGATCCTCGCCCTGGAGTTGGAGGAGCATCATGACGGCAGCGACGACATGGCGCTGCTGACCCTGCGGATCAGCGGCGACGGCGTGCCGGCCTTCGAAGCCACCTACCGCTGCACCAACGAGCCGGTGCTACGGGTCGGCGCCCAACTCGACGCCACCGTCGACCCGACCGACAACCTGTTCACCCTCCGACAGCTGTGACAACGGGATCCGCTCGTTTCGTAGACGCAAGAAACGAAGGTGGTTACGCTTGTTGTGACCGAGGAGGGAAATCATGAGCGCAGCGGCGCTAAGGGAAGAGACGTACCTGCCAGGTGCCGCCGAGCAGGTCGCCCAGGTCTTCGACTTCCTGGCGGCACACGCGAGCGCTGGTCGAGGGCGCCCCGAACCGCGTTACTTTCTCGCCGGCCCCACGCCGGGTGACCGGGTCGAGCTACCGGCCGAGGTCCACCGTGTGCTGCAACAGGTGGTCACAGCGCTACGGCAGGGTCTTGCGGTGACCGTGGCGCCGACGACACAGACGCTGACCACACAGCAGGCCGCCGACTTACTCGGCGTCAGCCGACCCACCGTCATCAAACTGCTGGACAGCGGCAAAGTTCCCTTCGAACGGGTGGGCAGCCACCGTCGGGTGCTGCTTCGGGACGTCCTCGACTACCGGGAGCAGCGCCGGGCCGAGCAGTATGCAGCGCTCGAAGCCACCGCCGTCGACCTGGACGACGAGGAAGATCTAGAGACGGTACTCGAACAATTGCGCGAAACACGGCGCGCAGTGGCACGCCGCCGCAGGGGCGCCTGACAAGATAGCGCGGTGTTCACGGCGCTTCTCGACACATGTGTCCTGTGGCCCAGTTTGCAGCGCGACTTCCTGCTCTCACTCGCGGTTGAGGACGCCTACCGGCCAGTGTGGAATGAAGTCGTCCTCGACGAACTGCAGTACGAGGAAGCCGCGAAGCTGATCAAGCGCGGTACGGACGAGGACGAGGCGACCAGACGCGCCCACCGACTCGTCGAGCAGATTCGCCACGCGTTTGACGATGCCGAGGTCCACGGTTGGGAGGGTCTGGACGGCACCTACGGCCTGCCGGATCCCGACGATGAACACCTGGTTGCCGCTGCTGTGGTAGCCGGCGCTGGCGCGATCGTCACCCACAACGTTCGAGACCTGCCACGAGCCGGGATACCGGTAGGGATCGAAGTGCTCAGGCCAGCGGAGTTCGCCGCGAACACCGTGGCATTGAATCCGATCCGGGCGAGGGCCGCGGTCACGGCCATCGCCCAACGGTCGGGCCGCCACGGCCTGCCCCTGACCGAGGACGATGTCCTCGACGCACTGGTCAAGCGCTACCGGATGACCGTCGCCGTCGACGCGATGCGCCGAGCTTCGGAAACGAGTCCCTAGCTGCTGACTCCGGTCGTTCAGAGTCCGACGAGATAGTTCCTGAGCATCAGCGGAGGCCGTGCCGCAAACAGGATGATGAAGCCCGTGGCGAGCGCACCCAAAGCTCCGCTGGAGAAGCCGACGCCGAGGGTGATGACCGTCCAGATCACCCAGACGAAGAAGGCGAGCCCGACGAGGGCGGGCGTGGCCCAGCGCCGGTTGAGCAGGGCGGCTCCGGTGGCCATGACCAGGAGCAAGGAGCTGCTGATTCCCCCCGCGCAGGCGAAGAACCTCGGGGCATCGTCACCATGGAGAACATCGCTGGCACTCAGGACGACGCCGACCACGCAGATGGCGCCTGTAAAGAGGAAACGGAAGAAGCACAGGACCACGTAGCGGCGGGCTATCTTCGGGCTGGGTGGGTGGCGGTGAAGGGTGATCATCAGCGGACAACCGGACCCGATGAGTTGTCGAGCGCGTTATCGATCTTCAACACGGCAGTAGCGTACGTGGGCCCGGGCATGACCTGCTGCCCCTGATGGCATTCCGGCGGCCCCCGTGCGGGACGACACCTGCCGGAGCAGGGCGGGCGGACGCACGAAGCGAAGGCGTTGGTCTGCCTCGATGGTTCGCGCGGGCGGCCGGTCTGACCGACCGCCCGCGCGGACTCAGAGCCGGCCGAGCACCTCGAACGGGTCGGTGCCGGTGCCACTGTCCACGGCGGCGATCCGCCGACGCAGGGTGTACGTCTCGCCCGGGGCGAGGGTCACCTGACGCTGGCTCATCACCCAGTTGTACGCCGCATAGGCGCCGAACCCACCCTCGTCGTAGAGCAGCCCGTACGTCTGCCGGTCGGTGCCGGTCATGCCGATCCAGGGTGCGGTCGGCGGATAGTCGGCCGGGTCGCTGGCCTCGATGGTCCCGTGCCCCGCGATGCCACTGCGCTGCCCGGCACCGTCGTGATCGAGTGCGTCACCGCACCAGAAGGTGCACGGTGCGGTGCCACGGTTGGTGAAGGCGCTCTCGGCCGCCACCCAGGGTTCGTTCGCCCGGATCGTGTACGTCGTGACCACCTCAAGGTTCGCCACCGTGGTGCTCGCCCCGATCGCCCGTACGGTCGCCGCCGGACCGCTCGCCGACAGCACCTCGATCGACGTGGTCCGTACGGTCCGCTGCTGCCAGGCGTTGCCGCCGCGCGGCTGGGTGGTCGAGGCGTACGGCAGGTTGATCCAGTCGAGCTGGTCCAGCCGGCCGACCATCGCCATGTCGAGGGGCTTGCCGACGGCGACCGGGGTCAACTGTGGGTCGTCCGTTCCGGCGGAGACGGCCAACGCCACCAGGTCGTTGCTGAGCACGATGTCGGAGGTGGTGGCCGACGCCTGCGGGCCGGGGACCGTACGCCCGGTTCCGGCGCGGGTGGCGGCGCGGTCGAGCCGCAGGTCAAGCTTGGCCGGCGTACCCTCGACGACCGTGACCGGGCGACTGGCCGGCTCGTAGCCGACGCCGTTGACCGCGACGGTGTAGGTGCCGGGCGGCGCGAAGGCCAGCACCTCGCCCGACGGGTCGGTGAAGCTCGCCACCAGGCGACTGCCGTCCTCCCGGGTGACGATCACCTCGACGTTCGGCAGGGCCCGACCGGTCGCCGCGTCGGTGACCTGCCCGACGATGCCGTCCCCGGCGTCGACCCGCTGCGCGCCCGGCTTGCCGTCACGGACCGCGAAAGCCGCGATCGTGTACGCCGGAGAGGCAGCATCCCGCGCGTCGAGCACGATCCGCAGGTCGGCCCGCCAACGCTTCTGGTTGACGTCGCAGATCACGTAGCCCCGGTAACTTCCGTTGTAGAACCTGACGTGCGGATTCGCCGCAAGTCCAGCCCGTACGTCAGCGTCCCAGCTCGCGCCCGACGAGATCGACGTGCCGACGAACTCGGTGGCGACGACCATGGCGCGCGGGTCGTCAAAGTCGGTTTTCAGGTCGTTGACCCAGTGGGTGTGCCAGTCACCGCCGAGCACGATCGGGTTGCCGATCTGGTGCTTCACAATGTGGTTGAGGATCCGGTTGCGGGCCGGCGGGTAACCGTCCCACTGGTCCAGGTTCACGATCTTCGTCGGGCCGAGGTCGTAGTCGAACTGGGCCATGATGGTCTGCTGGGCGATGACGTTCCACTGGGCGTCGGACGCGCGCAGCCCGTTGAGCAGCCAACGTTCCTGCTCGGGGCCGGTCATCGTCCGCGCCGGGTCGAAGACCTCACCGGCCGGCTCCTTGCGACCGTCACCGAGCGCCTGGTCCGATCGGTACTGCCGGGTGTCGAGCACACTGAACTGCGCCAGCTGGCCAAAATCGAACCGGCGGTACATCAGCATGTCGGCACCGTCCGGCCGGTGCACGGGCCGCAGCGGCAGGTGCTCGTAGTACGCCTGGTAGCCGTTGGCCCGCCGCTCCAGGAACGGCCGCCCGTCACCGGCGTTCGGCGGGATGTCACCGGCGTAGTTGTTCTGCACCTCGTGGTCGTCCCAGGTCATGACGAACGGGAACCGGGCGTGCGCGGCGCGCAGGTCGGGCGAGGTCTTGTAGAGCGCGTGCAGCCGGCGGAACTCGGTCAAACTGCCGTTGGTGGTCTCGTAGATGTAGTCGCCGAGGTGCACGACAAAGTCCAGCTCCTGGTCGGCCATGTCCCGATAGGCCGGGTAGGGGCCACCCACCCACGACTGGCAGGACGCGAAGGCGAACCGCATGTGTTCGACGTTCGCGCCGGGCCGGGGAAACGTCCGGGTACGACCGGTCCGGCTGTAGACCCCGTTCGCCTTGAACCGGTACCAGTACCAGCGGTCGGCCGCCAGGTCAGAAACAAGAATGTGTACGGAGTGCGCCGACGCCGGGTCGGTCATCCGCCGACCCGACTGCACCACCCGCCGGAACTCCGGATCGGTGGCGACCTCGAAGTTCACCGCGACCGGCTCCGCCGGCATGCCACCGTCTTCGATGTTGAGCGGATCCGCCACCAGCCTCGTCCAGAGCACCACACTGTGGTCGTCGGGCTCACCCGACGCGACCCCGAGGGTGAACGGCGCCGGGTCCAGTTCGTCCGCGTACGCCGGGGGAAGTTGCGCGATCAGTTGGCTCACGGCGACCGCACCCGCGGTCCCTCCGGCCAGGGTCAGGAAATGTCGACGGCTGATCGGGAAGGCATCCGGCACGGGGCACACCTGCTTCGGGTAGGCACAAAGTTGTGCCCGACACCCTGTTCACCCCGCCTGCCCATCTCCTGAAGCCAACATGAAGCCCGGCCGTACGCCAGGTGGCAAGATCGCCGTACGCGCACGGACTCGGGGCGGTTAGCTCCACTGGTAACGATGGTTTCGGACGAATGCAGCGCCACGTCGCCTCGCAAGCGCATGGGCTCGCTCGCGCCGCCGACCTTGAAGAACAAAGGAGATTTGAGGTTTCACCTCAACTACCGCTTCGGGTTCCACCTTTCTCCTAGCATCATCTTTAGTCTCCCTCTTCCGAATATTTGTCAAGGAGCTCAGCGGCTACAGTCGACGGAAGAATGGTCGACCAGATAATCTCACCCGGCTCCGGCGCCAACCCAACGACCCCGCCAGGCTCAGCTAGCCATGCATCACTACCTATACCCGGCACAGCATCCAAGATTACTGCAAAGATCTTCGGGTCAGCGATATTTTCCGTGCCGATCGCCAAGTACGTCTCGCCATCCGCAGCTCGCGCCAACACCGTTATGCTATAGCCCTGAAAAGCAGCCTGATACGAGTGTCCAGTACGGAGCGAACGCACGATCAACTCGCAGACAATCCTGCGGACCTTCCAAACCCAAGCGGTCGCATGCTCCAGTTCGAGACGCTTCCAGTCCCATGCATCCGGCAACCAGCGATCGGAAGACACGCCCTCCTGATACTTACCGTCTCGCCGTGCCACAGCCGCCATGGACGCGTAGAAGTCGGAAGGATCGCCATCTCTCCGGTAGCCTGCAGCACCCAACCACCAGGGAGCCAACTGAACCCGGGGCTCCCGTGGAGGTTGATCCCCGTCGGGCAGACGAATTGCTGCCCCCCGCCACCGACCCGCCTTAACCTTGAACCAGACTCGATCAGTGAGGGCGAGAATGCGCTCCACACCACCGGCCGCATGCGTGTCGGGCAGCCGCTGCGCTTCCTTGATCAGAAGGTGGTCAAGGTCAGACATGCGCACATCGAGGCTCGGAATCGGCAGGTCGAGTGCTCGCGCGCACGAACGAGTTGGTCGCACAGGCAGGGGCTCGTCGTTCATTCGAATGACCCTAAGGTCCTAAGGCGACTAAATCCAGACGTGACAGATCAGTCCGTCTCAGGCATCCCGCCATATTGATCAAGCTCGTCTGCGGGCACACCCGTCAGCAACGCGACGGCAGCTTGTGGCGAACCGTCCAGTTGACGCAGCGCAGCCCGAACGCCTTCATTGATCTCAGCCCGATGTGCATCGATATATTCGCGCACAGCAGCGTCAACGACTTCCTTTTTTGCCTTGCCAAGAAAGTGGGCAGCGTGCGAGATGAGTTGGTCAGTATCAACATCAACTTTGATGGGAGCGGACGTAGCGGCCATATGAGCCCCCTTCCAGCGACCAGAGTACCGTGGTACCAAAGTACCCGACAACACCGATCTCTAAACCGACACAGCACAACCTCAGATGCCGATCAGCGCAGGTCAGGCCATTTTGGGCGCTTCGTCATGTTTCTCGCGGACTACCGCTCGCCCCCAGAAGGGATACACGTGACGCGAATCACAAAATCTCCTGGCGTGTCGCGGACTGCGGCGCCTATACACACCACTTCACGACTGCATGGTGACGCTGCCTGACGACACGCCTTGAGCACAGAATCACGCCACCGCGCACAGCGAGAGCATTCTGATGGCCGATCCACTCCTTCAGGCACCTCGATCCACAACGTAGACGCCTCTGCCTTGCTGGCCGTAGACGAGGCCTTGCGCCTTGAGCTGGATCATGACGAACCGGATCACGGTCTCGCTGACCTCGTACCGCTCCATGAGTTGCTTGGTGCTCGGTAGCCGGTCACCGGGCTTGAGCACACCGCTGTTGATCTGCTCGGCGATGTCGTTGGAGATCTGTTGGTACAGGGGTGTGGACATACGTCGCTCCCTCGGTCGGCAGCGTCAACACACCACACGCCCGGGGGAACATGCGTTACGGGGTAGCCTTACGTTACTCCGTAACGTAAGTTGAAGAGCGAGATCGCTCGGTCGGCACTGAGCCTCTCTTGCTCAGGTTCCACCGGCACAGGCAGCCCAACCAACTGTGCCGTTCGGCTCTCTACCAGCGGCTTTGTCGGCGTACGGCGACCCGAAGGGCGTACGGCGGCAGAGGCGGGGACGGCCTGTCCGTGCTCGGCACACGGGCAGGCCGTCCCCGGTCACCTCGTACCCGAAAGGCAGGTCTGCCCGTGCGTACGTTCCTCCGTCGCCTCTTTGCGCGCTTCTCCCGCCCACCGACCCGAACCCTGACCACCATCAGCACCCCACCACCCCCGCCCCGCCCCGACACCACCCCGTACCACCGGAACTCACGCGGCTCCACCTACCGCAGCACCGCCCAACTCCCCCTGCGCCCCTGGCACGTACGCAACCAGCGCTTCCACCCCACCCGCCTCGGTCGACGTGGACTCGACCCCGCCGAGGTGCAGGTGTTCCTCGACCGGGTGGCCGACGACCTGAACCGGGTCTACGCCGAGTTGGCCGCCAGCCGGGACGAGAACGTACGCATCAAGGACACCCTGCGGGAGTGGCAGTCCCAGCAGGCCCCGCACCCTCGTTACCTGGCGAGGCACCGGTGAGCGGCAACCGCCGGCAGTTCACCGTCCACCTCCCGATCCACGCCCCGAACCCACAGACCGCAGCCGTCATCGCCCGCACGATCGGCCACTCCCTCGCGCAGGCGTTCCGCGCGCTCGACACCCGCGACATCACGCTCACCTCGCCGGACGAGCCGGAGGTCGTACACCGGGTGTTCTGCGGTCGAGCGTTGACCACCGGGCGGCGTTGCGTGCTGCGGACCGACCACACCGGCGACTGCAATCCCCGGACCGCCCGATGACCGGACCAGCAGCCCCGGTCGAGTGCCCGGACTGCGCCGGCACCACGTTTCTCCTGGTCGGCTGCCGGTGCACCCGAGGCGGCAACCGCGTCCTGGTCGACAATCTCAACCCCACGATCCCCGAGCCGTACGCAGACTGCCGGCTCTGCCACGGCATCGGTACGGTCGCCGTCCCCTGCCACGAGTGCCGACAACTCGGCGTACGCCGCGCCCAACTCGTGCTCACCGTCGTCAACCTCGACACCGGTGCCGTCGCCTCCGCCAGCGTGGTCCCCGGCAGCGTCGAACCCACCCTCGACGGTGACGGCCACCCGGCCCTCGACCTGACCCCGCTCGTCCTGGACCTGGCCGCCCAGGTCAACGTCGCCTCCGTCCACGAGCTGACCACCCCCGACCGCCCGCTCCGGGAGCTGACCATCCTGCTCCCCGACACGTGGCAACCACACCTGCCGACCCCGCAACGACGAAGCCTCGAAGCCGCCGCCCTGGCCCGCCGCTCCGACGACCCGTGGCTCGTCCACCTCGGCCGTTGCACCCCGGCCCCACCACCGCCGAGCCTGCCCGAACGGCTCGCGCCCCTGGTGACCTTCGCCGGTCAGCTCTGCCTGGACCTGGTCATCGAGGCCCGCCGGCATCCGTCCGGCGAGCTGACCTGGGCGATCCGCTACGACACCCCCGCCGCGCCCATCCCCACCGACCAGCATCGCCGCTTCGCCAGCCTCGCCGCCGCCGTCGAGTCGACCACCGTCGCCGACGCCCTGTACGGGCTGCACGAACGCGCCCGCGACGCCCCCGCCCACCTGATCGTGCCGAACGGCCCACCGCAGCCACCCGCCAGTCACGATCTCGACCTCGACCGACTCGAACAACGGACCCGGGCCGACTGTGTCGACGTTCGCACAGCACAACCGCTGCTCGGCGCGCAGTCGATCTGGCGGGACGGCCGCTGGTGGCACACCGGGTTACGGCAGGCGGGCACCTGGGAGACGTACAGCGCCTCCGACACCGGGCAGATCGTGCGGCGCCGGCACGTCCGCGCCGAGCGTGGCTGGGAGCCGCCGGAGCCGAGCTGGCAGGGCCCGGTGATCCCGCACCTCGACTGCCCCGACTGCACCCACGATGGCACCGGCCTACAGGTACCCCGACCGGGGTGCCGCACCTGCCGGGGCAGTCACCGCCTGCACCTCGGCACGGTGGTCACGATCACCGACCTCGATCGTAAGGTCCTGCACCTGAACTGGCTGGTCGACCCCGAACGGCCGGTGTCCGCGCCGCCGGTCGCCCTGCAACCCGACGGCACACCGGTGGTCGCCCTCCCCGGTCACTGCCGGCTCGCGCACTGGGCCAACATCCTCGGCGTACGGCCGGAGCACCTGACCGAGCTTGACACCCGTGCCCCCGTCGACCCGGCCAGTGTCGACGGGATGATCGCACTCGACCACCCCGACGACGACCCGCTCACCCGACACGTGACCCGGATCAGCGCCGGCCGCCCCGCCGCCCGCCTGCTCGTACGCAGCAGCCTGCCGGCGGCGCCCCCACTCAGCGAGCTGATCCGCCTGGTCCACGGGCTGCACCTGACCCTGGCGGTCACCATCGAGGTTGCCCGACCGCAGCCGACCCCCGCACTCCGCCAGGGTGCCGAAGCGTGGCAGGTGGACGTGCTCCGGCCGGACCAGGTGCACGGTTTCGCGCCGCAGCGCCCGTACCATCCGAGTCTGGATTCGGCGGTTGCCGCGTGTTGGGCGTACCTCGAACTGTCGATCGCGGCGGCCGTGCCGACGGACCCGGCCCAGCCGATTCCGGTGCCGCAGTCCGCGCCCCTGCCGGCCGCACCGGCCGACAATCCGGCGGAGGCGGTCCGCGCGCTCGGTCACCGTCATCCCGGGCAGCCGGTCGCGGCACTGCTCACCCCCACCGGCTGCCACGTCCACCTGGGACAACCCGATCGCGGCTGCTGAGCGGGCTCGCCCGGCCGAGGGTCAGCAGCCGGGCGGGCGGCTCACCGTGCCGGACGTGCTGATCCGGGTGCCGGTGAGCATGTCGCCGTTCACCCACACCTCCAGGCTCCAGCTCGCCGACGCCGCCGTCAGGTCGTGGCCCGGCCCGTAGGACTTCGGCACGCTTCCGGAGAACCTGGTCGAGCCGTCGCCGTCGATCGGATAGCCGTACGAACTGCCGGTCCCCTGGTCGACGTACCCGTGCGGGTCGTAGCCGACCGACGCGTTGTGCAGCGCCCCCGAGATGTTGTACGCCCAGCTCCCGCCACCCCGGCAGTAGGTGCTCACCGAGCCGGTCAGGTACGGCGTCGCCGCCGGCTTCGGCTTGGGCTGCTCCGGTGGTGGCAGTGCCGGCGCGGTGGTGGCCGGTCGAGTTGTCGTGGGGCGTGCGGCGCTCGGGCTGGCCGGTGGCTGGGTGGGAGTGGCTGCGGGTGGGGTCGGGGTGGCACCCGACGGGTTCGTGGCCGGCTCCGGCATTGCGTCCGTCCCGCCCTGCACCGGTACGTCGTCGACCTCCCCTTCCTCCTCTGCCGGCAGATCGTCCAGCGCGAGTGCGCCCTCGACACCGGGGGTCTGCCCGTTGCCAGCATCGGGGCGGAGGTAGCGCACCACCGCTCCGGTGCTGATCAGCACGAGGATCATCACCAGTGCCCCGGAGAGCACCCGCGCCGCCCAGCCGGTCCGATACATGATCGGTGGGATCAGCCAGCGCAGTCCCGCCGGCCGGGGCACGTCGACCGCCGGGTCCCGCCGGTGTACGCCCGTCCACCGGTACCGCTCCTGTAGGGCCGTCGCGGCGGCCAGCGGCCGTACCGGGGGCTGGCTCGTCGGCCACGCGTCCCCGATACCGTCGCCCTGCCCGTCCTCGACCGTCGCAGCTCCAGCCGCTACGGACACCTCGCCGACCGACGGCTCCGGCTTCCGCTCCGATACCGGCTCCCGATCCCGCTTCCGGTCCGACTCCGGATCCCGCGTTTGCTCCGACTCCGGCTCCGGCTCCCGATCGCGCGTTTGCTCCGGGTCCGGCTTTCGGGTGCGCTCCGGTTCTGACACCGCAGGAAGCCTTTTCGCCGACGAGGAGCCGGAGGAACTTTTCGACTTCTTCTCCGGCTCGTCCAGCGCCGCCGCCCAGCGTGCCAACGGGTCGTCCAGCGCTGCCGCCGGGTCGTCCAATGCCTCCGCCCAGGCCGCCCGCGGCGGGTCCAGCGTCGTTGCCGGCTCGACCGCAGTCTCCGCCGCTGACCCGACCGCCGACCCGATCACCGGCTCGACCGCAGGCTCAGCCGGCCATTCCGTCGCCGTCGCCGGCTCGGCCAGCTCCGGAAATTCCGACTGCTCGGTACGGGCGGCGATGCTCTTGCGGACCGCGACCCACTGCTCGACCGCCTCGTCGGAGCCACCGCAGGCGCGTACGAACGCGCGCAGCAGTTCCTCGCGGGGCAGGGTGCCCCGGCCGAGAACCGCGGCGAGGGTGCTGTGCGGCAGGACGTCTCCGACCGCCTGGGCCCGGCCCTGCAACTGCCGGTAGGTGAAGCCCGACCATTGCCGTAACACCCGCATCGCCCGGACGAACGCCACTGCGGACGCCATCACGTCCGGCGGCCCCGGCAGGGCGTTTCCGTCGCCGTCGGTCTTTCCGGGCGCACCACTATCGTGCGTCGACACGATTACCTCACCCCCGTGATGGTCCGCCCGCCTGCCGGTTTCGCCGGACAGAAAGCGGCTTCGATGCCACGGAACAGTTCACCCTTGTTGCGCACCGCTGTAAAGGACCGATCGGCCGACGTCGCTCGGCCGGACTGACGGCACCGCCGGCAGTTCATCGCGCTTCGAAGACGAATACCTGGTGCTTGCCGCCGTCGCACCGGGTCTGGATCAGTTGCGCCCCCACGTCCCGACTGCCCCGGTAGACACCGATGCAGAAACTGCTGCCGGCCACGGAACGGACCAGGTGACCGACCGCGGGTGTGGTCACCGGTTCGAGGGTGAACTGCTGATCCTTCCGGCTCGCCCCGCAATTGTCACCGGCGAGCAGCAGGCCGTCACCAGCGGCGCCCTCGTCCACTGTGGCGCAGCCGATGCCGTACGTCGGGTGGTCGAGTTTGATCCGGTAGGTGCTGCCGCTGACCCGTTCGAGGATTGTCGGCGGACCGGCCTGCGCGCAGCTGTGTTGGCCGAGCACGATCCGCTGCGATTGCTTGTACAGTTCGGGCCCCTCGCCGACGCAGAGCGAGGTGTGCGCCGGGCGGATCGCGTACACCCCGGCGAAGGTGGAACCGGTGTTGTTCGCGGCAGCGGCGCCAGTGGTGGTGGCGGGTTTCGCAGTGGTGGGCTTCGGGGTGGTCGGTTTGGCCGGCGGCTGGGCCGGTGCGCTGCCCGGAGCCGGGGTCGGCGTGGGTGCCGACGCCGGGACCGAGGGCGTGGCGCCCACCGCACCGTCATCGAGCGCGCCGTCGGTCTCGATGCCCTCCTCGTCGCCCTCCAGGGCCCCCTCCGGGGCCTCCGCCTGGGTCGACGGCACGGCGGGATCGTCGCGCATCTCCCGGATGACCCCTACGGTCACCGCCGAGGCGACGAGGACGAGGATGACGACGAGTCCGGCGGAGAGTACGCGGGTCGCCCAACCGGTCCGGTACATGATCGGCGGCACGAGCCAGCGCAGTCCCGCCGGACGCGGCACCTCGACGGCGGGGTCGTACCGGTGCGTGCCGACCCACTCCTCCCGCTTGCTTCGCGCGACCGTCGAGGCGAGGGCGCCCGAGGCGAAGGAGGGGACAGCAGGCTCGGCGCCGAGCCTGCCCCGTACCGGGCCGTCCCGCTGGTCGGGGTCCCGCACCGGGTCGTCCTGTTCGGCGGCGTCCCGGTCCGTGCTACTCAGGTCGGTGCTACTCAGGTCGGTGCTACTCAGGTCGGTGCTACTCAGGTCGGTGCTACTCAGGTCGGTGCTACTCAGGTCGGTGCTACTCAGGTCGGTTCCGGCCGTCGACGCTACGGCCGGCGGCGCCTGATCGACCGGCTCGATCACGTCGGCTGGATCGGTCGGGCCGGCCGGATCACGAGCGTCGGACAGATAGGACGGATCACCAGCGTCGGACGGGTCGAACGGATCAACGGCGTCGGACGGGTCGGGCGGATCGACGGCACGGCCGGTGGCCGCCGCCGGAAGCGCCGGAGCCTGGTCGTCCACCGCCTGCGCCGCCACGGGTACGGACCACGCGGCCACGGGTACGGGCTGCGCCGCCACGTCCTGCGGTGCCCCCGTGCCGGAGGGTCCACCCGTACCCGGAAGTGGCGCCGGTGCCGGTGGCACGGGCAGGCCGGCGGCGATCCGCTTGCGTACGATGAGCCAGCTCGCGGCGGTCGCCTCGTCCTGGCCGCAGGCCCGCACGAAACCGGTGACCAGTTCCTCGCGGGGCAGGGTGTTGCGGGCGAGCGCGGCGGCGACCGTGCTGTGCGGTAGCAACTCGTCGAGGGCTTCCGCCCGGCGCTGGAGCTGCCGGTAGGTCAGGCCGGACCACTCCTTCAACGCGCGCATCGCCGCGACGAACTCCGCCGGGGAGGTGACGCCGTACGGGTCCGGGGCTCCTACCACCTCGCGCGCCGGGTTGACCTCCCCACTGTCGATCCCCCGCATAACCGCCTCTTCTTGTCGTACCCGCCGGTCGGCTGCCTTCGCATAGGTTAGGGTCGTCGTTCCCATGTGGCTAGCCGCGTCGTCCGAAGGCATTGCAGGATCATGCAAAAGCGGGATCGTGCCTGGACAACAACCGCCAGTGGCGGGAACGGCGTTCACCGTACAATGTTCGAACCAACCATTGTCGATATCGCCTCCGGAATAGGCGCGGGTATCGGCCGGCGGAAGCCGTAGGTCCGGTGGCGGCGCCGAAAACCGAGTGACTCGTACAACCGGGCGGCGGGCACGTTCTCGGCATCGTGGTTGATCGTCACCGTGGTCATTCCGGCGGTTCGCATCCGGCGCATCGCGTACCGCATCGCCGCCCGCGCCAGCCCCCGCCGCTGGAATTCGCGGCGGGTGCCTACCGGCTCGAAGTGCCCGGTCCCGTTGCGTACGTCGACCCAGTAGACGGCGAACGCGGCGATCCGGCCGTCCGGCGCCTCGACCACGATCTCCTGCTCCGGCCGGTAGCCGGGCTTCTCCATCACCGCCGTCCGATACAGCTCCCCGGTCCAGTCGTCGTCGAACGAGTGGTTGCGGGCCAGCGCGAGTTGCCCGGCGTCACCGATCCGAGCCGGGCGCACCACGAAACCAGCGGGCAGCGGGGCGTCGCCGAGCGGTTCGGACAGGTCCCGTTCGCGGCTGTCGTCCCAGGTGCGGAACCGGGTGAAGCCGAGTTCACCGAGCAGCCCGATTCTGATCGTGTCGCAGTCGAAGGCGTCGGTCAGCACGTACCCGTCGCCGGATTCGTGGCCGGTCAGGTGGGCGGCCGTGGTCTCGTACGCGGCCCGCAGCATCCGCGCCTCGGCCGGCGTACCGCGCAGGGCGGGTGCGGTGAGCACGTCGAACGCGGCGCCGAAGCGAAGGTTGATGGCGAGGCCGACGATGCCGTTCCGGTCTTCCCACAGATGTACCAGTTCGCCGACCGGGCGGTGACCCCGGAGATTCTCGTAGATGCGATGGGGCAGCTCGCCGATGTGGTCGTAGCCGCACCGACCTGTTTCGGCGATCCAGCCGGCGACGGTCTCCTGGAGGCGGGGCAGATCGTGGTCGGAGTAGGGACGCCTGGTCACTTCCGGTTCGGTCACGACTACGGAACATAACGCCGGCCGCCGTCCGGGGCCCACCGGATTTCCGGTCCGCGGGCCGGAGGTTCAGCGGGCGAGGGTGGGTTCGGTCAGGCTGTTGGTGCCCTTGCCGGCCAGGCACCGGAACGTGCGCTCGCCCGCCGCGAGTTCGTCGTCGCCGTTGGGCGGCAGTATCTGGAACTGCCAGCCGCCGATGCTGCGCAGCTGGGTGGTGGTCCGGAAGGTGTTGACATTGCAGACCTGCTGCACGGTCGAGTCGCGCCAGATCGCCTGGTGGTCGGCGGCGTCGACCTCGGCCGGCAGGTCACCCGCCGCGTACGTCTCCCAGCTGTGCCGGCCGGTGCACGCCACGCGGGTGGCCGTGGCCCGGGTGCCGTCGATCCGCATCGGGCCGAAGCACTCCAGTTCGCCGGTGCAGCGGCCGCCGTCGGGCAGTGGCACCCCGCAGCCGGGCAGCGCACCGCCGGGCGCCACCTTGGTTCCGGAGGCGATCGGTGGCGGGGGTGGCTCGGTCGTACGGACGTCGCTGCTCGGCGCCATCGTCGGGCCGTACCGGGTCAGGTACCAGGAGCCGGTGGCCGCCCCGACCATCAGCACGAGTACGCCGAATCCGCCGAAGAGCCAGCGCAGCCGGCGGCGGCGCGGGTTGGCCCGTACGGTCGGGTGGTCGTCGTCGTAGCGGGCGGCGGACGGCGGACGGGGTGCCGGCACCCGGTCCCGCCCGGCCGGGCCGTGGCCGTGGGTCGTCGCGCCGGGCGCCGTGGCACCCCCGGTGTCGGGCGAATGCGGGCCGGTCGGCCCGGTGGAGGTGTTGCCGTAGGCCGGTGAGCTGGTCACGGGCGGGCCGGTGTCCGGGGAGCCGGGCCTGCCGAAGACCGGGGAGGCGGGGTACGGCGACGCGGGGAACGAGGACGCGGGGAACGGGGCGCCGGAGATCGGCGCACCGGATACGGGGATGCCGGAGACCGGGGCGCCGGAGATCGGCGCGACCGGGCCGAGCGGCAGTGCGGCGAGCAGGTCCCGGAACTGTTCGGCGGACGGCCGGGCCTGCGGGTCGTTCGCCATGCCGAAGCGGAGCACCTCGACCAGCTCGGGCGGGACGCCGGGCAGCTCGGGGATCGGTTCGTCGAACAGCTCCATCAGCGTGATCAGGCTCGGGTTGCGGTCGGCCCGCCAGCGCGGCGGCTTGCCGTGCATGACCGCGTAGAGGGTGGCGGCGAGGGCGTAGACGTCGACCGCAGGGGAGGGCGGGCTGTGCCGGAACATCTCCGGCGGCGCGTACGCCGGGGTCAGCACCTCCAGGGTCACCGACGGGTCCCGGACCTCGGCGAGTACGGCGAGCCCGAAGTCGGCGAGGACCGCCGGGTTGAAGTGCGAGTGCAGGATGTTCGCCGGTTTGACGTCGCGGTGCAGTACGCCCATGGCGTGCGAGTGGGCCAGCGCGTCGGCGATCTTCACGCCGAGGTCGCGGGCCTCGGCCGGGCCGAGCGGGGAGCTGCGCATCCGTTCCGCGTACGAGCCGTCGCAGAGTTCCATGATCAGGTACGGGTGCTGGTCGACGGTGACCCCGGCGTCGAAGAGGTCGACGACGTGCGGGTGCGACGACATCCGGCCGGCGGCCCGCGCCTCGCGGAGGAAGCGGCGTTGGTCGCGTTCGCTACCGAGGGTGCGGTTTTCCACCTTCACCGCGACCTCGCGTCCCACCGAGCCCTGGGTGGCGCGGTAGACGGTCGCGTAACCACCCCGGGCAAACACGTGCAAATCCGTCAGGCCAGGCACTACGGGCTTCGGTAGCGCGCCTGGCGGGGTGTCGGTCACAGTACGAAAATACCGAATAGGGCGGACGCGTCAGCGGCCCGCATCGGTCGGCGACCGGACAGCACCGGTCGCCGGGGAGGTCACAGCCGCCGCCGGGCGCCGCGAATCGAGCCAGAGCCCGACCCCGGTGGCCACCGCACCGAGCCCTTCCCAGGCGGCCACGCCGAAGAATTTGCCGGGTGCGGAACCGGTCAGCACCAGGGTGGTGAAAACGCTGAACGTGACCAACCGGAAAACCACCGTGAAGCGGAAGAATGCTCGCCATTCAGTGTGCGCCGCGACCAGGTAGTAGACCCCCATGTTCACCGCCGCCATGGACGACGCCGCGATGTACGTACGGGTGTAGTCGCCACTTGCCCGGTCGGCCGCGTCGATCACCTCGAAGCCCAGCATCCGCAGCAGCGCCTCCGGCCGGATCAGCCCGACCAGCCCCAGCACCAGAGCGAGCACGCCGAAGACGGCGATCGTCCAGCCGGCAGCCGAACGCGGCAGCTTCATCCGTCTCCTCCAGACACCCCGACACGCACAGACGATCCGGCATGCACAGACAGTCCGGCATGCGCAGACGGTCCGGCAGCCGACGGGCACGGGTGAACACCCCGACGCCGTCCGCTGTGGACCGTGGAAGATCTACGCTAGCGGCTGCGCGGAAGCCCCGGACTCGGCCAGACCGGCAGAGTCGGCCAGACCGGCGACATCGGCCAGCCGGGCCGCGTTCGTCAGCGCCGCCCCGTCCAACGAACCGTCACCGTCCGTTGCCGCACCAGTGATCGGGGCGGGCAGGTGCGGTGCCAGCTCGGCACAGAGCGCGTCCACCCCGGCCCGCTCACTCGTCTGCTGCGTCGAGTACGCCAACCGCACCGCCCGCGCGGCGGCGACGCCCGCCTCGGCGTACTCGCCCGTCGCGGCCAGTGTCTCGGCCAACGTCCGACTCGCCAGCACCAGACTGCGTACGTCCTCCGCCGGTGCGGCGACCGCCCGACGAGCCCAGTCCAGCGCCTGCACCGGCTGACCCTCGGCGAGCAGCGCGGAGGCGTACCGGGCCAGGGTCTGCTGGCGGGAGAAGAGCAGCGACGGGGTGCTCGCCGAGGTCGCCAGCGGCGCCAGCAGGCCCACGGCGGTACTCGGGTCACCGGCGGTCAACCGGGCGGTGGCCAGCAGCACCCGGGGACCGACCTGCGCCGGCGCCAACGGATTGTGCGGCTCGACCGCCGCCAGCACCGCCCGCGCGTCCCGCTCGGCGGTCTCCACGTCACCGCGCTCCAGCGCCACGAACCCGCGCAGCGTGCCGGCCAGGCCGGTCAGCAGCGGATGCGCGGTTCGGTCGCCGTACGCCAGGGCGTCGCTGAGCAGGTCGGCGGCGTGCTCCGGCTCGCCCAGCCCGCGCGCCACCACCCCACGTACGACCAGGGCGAAGCCCCGGCCCCAGTCGTCGGAGACGGCGGCGAAGTCCCGGTACGCCCGGCGGGCCGCCCGGTCGGACTCGGTCAACTCGCCCAGCTCGGCGGCGGCGAACGCCTCCACCGCGCGCAACGTGCCGACCGCCCACGCCTCCCCGACCCGTTCGCCGAACGGCAGGAAGACCCGGGCCAGCCGGCGGGCCTCGGCGAGCCGGCCGGCGAGCAGCCGGGCGAACGCGGTGGTGCCGCGCAGCCACGCCTGACCGACCGGATCGTGGGTCTCGGCGAAGAGTCGCGCCGCCCGGCCGAGCACCGCGTCGGTGCCGGCGAAGTCGCCCCGGGTGGTGGTCACCCAGGCCAGGTTCTGCAACGACCAGGCCTGCCCGCGCCGGTCGTCGGCCGCCAGGTTGACCTGGTACGCCCCGGCGAACCGGCTGCTCGCCTGGCTCAGCCGGCCGTTGAAGAAGTCCGTCATGCCGAGCCGGCGCATCGCCGACGCCCGGGGTGCGGGCAGGTCGGCGGCGGTCGCCACCTGCAACGCCTCCTGCCAGGTGTCGACCGCCCGCCGGTGGTCCCCGATCGCCTGGTACGCCTGCCCGGCGACGAGCAGAGCGCCGGCCCGCCGGACCGGATCGTCACCGGCGTTGGCGCCGATCTTCTCGGCGAAGGTGAGCGCGTCGGCGGGCCGCCCGATCTGCAACAGGGCGCGGGCGTGCACCAACTGGTCCGAGCCCGGCACCTCGTCACCGGCGAGCGCGATGGCACGTTCGGCGTACTCGACCGCGAGGGCCGGTTCCCCGGCGGCGATCGCCTTGCGGGCCGACCGGTTCAGCGCGCTCACGCCCAGCGGGGCAACCGTACGGGCCACCGAGTCGGTCCGCAGGCCGACCGCGTCGGCGAGCGCGGCGGCCCGTTCGACGTGCTCGGCGACGAAGACGTCCCGGAGTTCGTCCGGCAGCCCGGACCGGTCCCGGACCGGACCGAGCGCACCGCCGAGGGTGACCGCGACCGCACCGCCGACGGTGACCGTGCCGTCGGCCGGCCTGAGCCCGTCGGCCGTACGCAGCAGTCCGTCCGCCGCGCGGGGCGGCTCGACGGGGGCGGCCCAGCGGGCCAGGGCGGCGTGCCGTTCGGCGAGGTCGGCCTTGCCGATCCCGGCGTACGCGGCCTCGCGCATCAGTGGCGTGGCGAAGGTGTAGCCGTCGCGGGTGCGGTGCAGCATCCGGCGTTGCAGCAGTTCCTCGACGGCCCGGTCCAGTTCGGTGGTGTCGGCCGGGGCGGGACCACCGTCGCGTTCGGCCCGCCGCTCGCGCAGTGCCTCCAGCGCGCCGGCCGGCACGGTGTCGCCGATGACGGCGGCGTCGCGCAGCACCGAACGGGCGTCGGCCGGGAGCGCGTCGATCCGGGCGGCGAGGACGGCGGCCAGGTCGCGGGAGAGCAGCCGGCTGCCCAGCGACCCCGGCACCAGCCGCCAGGTGACCGCGGAACCGGCTGCGGCGGCGCCCGGCAACGCGGCCTCGGCCGCCTGCTCGCGCTCGCTGATCTCGGTGAGGGCGCCGCGCTCGATCAGCAGGGTGACGAGTTCGGCGAGGTAGAACGGGTTGCCCTGGGCGGTGGCGAGCAGCCGGTCGGTGTCGGCCTGCGGCAGCCGGCCGCCGCCGAGGTAGGTGGTGAGCAGGCGGGCGGCGTCGGCACCGCGCAGCGGCGGCAGGGCGTTGACCTCGGCGTCGGCGACCCCGGTCAGGGCTCCCGCCGTACGGACCAGCTCGGGGCGGCCGAGCAGGAGCGCCAGGACCGGTCCGGACAGCCGGGACAGGGTCTGGCCGAGGGCGTCGACGGTTTCCGGGGTGGCGTCGTGCAGGTCGTCGACGATGACCACCATCGGGGTCTCGATGGCGAGCGCGCTGAGCAGGTCGGCGACGGCGGCCGGCACCGCGCCGGCGTCGGGGGCCGGTCCGCTCGGCGCCCACTCGGCGGCACCGACCGGTACGCCGGCAGCCGGGGTCAGGTCGGCGTAACCGAGCAGGGCGAGCAGCAGGTCGGCGGCGATCGGTGGTTGGTCGACCCGGAACCGGGCCAGTCGCTGGCCGAGCCGACGCAGCCGTTCCTCGACCACCGGCCGGGTCAGCGCCGGGTTCCCGCCGCTGGGCAGGCCGACGGCCGCGCGTACGAGGTCGGCCAGCGGCGCCAGCCGGCGACGTTCGCCGAAGGCGGCACAGCGTACGGAAAGCACCCGCGCGCCGGTGTGCGCGGCGAACCGGCCGGCGCCGACGTCGTAACCGGCGGCGAGCCGTTCGACCTCGGCCGCGAAGCGGGACTTGCCGACCCCGGCCTCGGCGGTCATCAGCAGCACCCGCGACTCGCCCCGGTCGATCACCTCGGCGAGCCGACCGGCGACCCGACCGATCTCGGTTTCCCGGCCGACGAAGGGTGCCTCGTCGCCGAGCCCGGACCGGGTGCCGGGGGCGTCGAGCAGCCCGAGCAGTTCGTACGCCTCGACCGGTTGCCGTTTGCCCTTGAGTCGCAGCGGGCGCAGTTGCCGCCAGGAGGAGACGTGCCGGGTGACGGCGGCGGTGCTGGCTCCGGCGTAGACCGCCCCGATCGCGGCGGCGTCGGCGAGCCGGGCGGCGGTGTTCACGGTGTCGCCGATGACGGTGTACTCGATCGCGGCCTGGATGCCGGCGACCACGTCACCGGTGTTGAGCCCGACCCGCAGGCCGAGCGGGGCGCCGCCGCCGCGTTCGTCGTCGAGCACCCGGCGGACGGCCCGCTGCATCGACAACGCGGCCCGGACCGCGCGTTCGGCGTCGTCCTCGTGGGCGACCGGCGCGCCGAAGACGGCCATGATGCCGTCACCGGTGAGCTTGTCGACGTGTCCGCCGAAGGTCTTGACCGCACCGGCCAGCGAGGCGAGCACCCGGTCGGTGACCGCGCCGACCCGTTCCGGGTCGAGGTCCTCCGACCAGGAGGTGAAGTCGGACAGGTCGCCGAAGAGGACGGTAACCACCCGGCGTTCGGCCGCCGGCAGGGTCGCGGCGGCCGGCAGCGCGGCGCCACAGTTGTGGCAGAACCGCGCGCCGGGCACGGCGACGGTTCCACACACCGGGCAGGTCACGGGAGGTCCAACCCACCGGCCCCCGGCCCGGATTCCCGAATTCCGGGACCGGACCCGTTTTCCCGAGCGGGGGCGGGGGCGTCTTCGCGGGCGAGGTAGTCGAGTTGGGCACGGACCGACCATTCGGCGGCCCACCAGAGCGCCCGGTCGACGTCGGCGTAGACGACGGCGACCACGTCGGGCGCGGTGGTCGCCCCGTTCGCGACCGCCTGCCGTACCTGGTCCAGCCGGGCCCGCCGGTGGGCCAGGTAGAACCGGGCCGCGACGGCGCAGTCGGCGAGCGCCGGGCCGTGTCCGGGCAGTGCCGGCAACCCGTCGTACGCGCTGAGCAGTTCCAGACTGTCGAGGTAGTCGCCGAGGTCGCCGTCGGGTTGGGCGACCACGGTGGTGCCCCGACCGAGGATGGTGTCCCCGGTGAACACCGCCGCCGGTGCCTCGCCCTCGACCAGGGTGGTTGGTTCGACCAGGTAACAGACCGAGTCGCCGGTGTGTCCCGGAGTGTCCAGTGCGGCGAACTCCAACCCGTACGCGTCGAAGCTCTCGGTCGCCTCCAGCGGCTCCGTGCCGACGCAGTGCTCCGGGTCCGCCGCCAGTACGCGGACTCCGCCGAGCAGGTCGGAGAGGCGGCGGGCGCCCTCGACGTGATCGGGGTGCCCGTGGGTGATCAGGATGAGGCCGATCGGCCCGTTCGCGGCGATCGTGGCGAGGTGTCCCTCGTCCAGCGGACCCGGATCGATCACGACCCCGACCCGCTGGCCGGCGGCACGCAGCAGCCAGGTGTTGGTGCCGTCCAGGGTCATCGGACCGGGGTTGGGCGCGCGCAGCAGCGTCACCCAGCTCGGTAGCTGGTCGGCCAGCGCCGCAGCCGGCGCGATCACGTGGCCAGTCATGGCTGGAATGGTACGACCAGCCCGTGACGCACCCGTGTCGAGTTTCCTTCAGCTATTGCTCAATCGACGCGCGACCTTGCGCCTGCGGCGGTGGGCGTACCGCCCGCGGGCGACGATCCCGGCACCACAGGCGCAAGATCACGACAGTGGTACGGGTCAGGCGACCTCGACGATGACCTCTACCTCGACCGGCGAGTCCAGCGGCAGTTCGGCCACGCCGACGGCGCTGCGTACGTGCCGACCGGCCTCACCGAAGACGCTGCCGAACAGGTCCGAGGCCCCGTTGAGTACGCCCGGCTGCCCGGTGAAGCCCTCCGCCGAGGCGACGAACCCGGTCACCTTGACGATCTTGACGACGTTCTCCAGCCCGACCAGCGAGTCGACGGCCGCCAGCGCGTTGATGGCGCACCGCTCGGCCAGGTCCTTCGCCTGCTCGGCCGAGACGCCGTTGCCGACCTTGCCGGTGGCGAGCAGCTTGCCGTCGACGACCGGCAACTGCCCGGAGACGTAGACGTGGTGGCCGGACTGCACCGCCGGGACGTACGACCCGAGCGGTTGCACCACCTCGGGCAGGCTCAGGCCCAGCTCGGCGAGCTTGGCGTGTGGCCCGTTGCTCACGACTTCGGCCGCTTGAGGTACGCGACGAGCTGCTCCGGGTTCGGACCCGGCACCACGCCCACCAGCTCCCAGCCGTCCTCGCCCCAGTTGTCGAGAATCTGCTTGGTCGCGTGCGTGAGCAGCGGCACCGTGGCGTACTCCCACTTCTGCATCGCTGGCTGGCTCCCTCGTTCTTGGCTGCTTCGCCGGACGGCGTACGGATGTGCCGGTCAGCCTACGGGCAGCGGCGCGCCGGGCCCGGTCCCGCCACCCCCGGAATGGTCCAACTGACACCGGACGGCCGGGGCAACGGCGACCGACGCGACCCCGACCGGGACCGCCTCGTCCCGTCCACTTCGGTGTGCGTAGCCGGGACCTGACGGCTGGTGCACGACGGCTACCCTCAGCCGCGGGCGGGCACGTATGCTCTCTCGCCAAGCCTGATCACTGCGCCAGCTCCGCGCGGCCCTGCCGGTGAGCGGTAGGGCGGCCGTGGGGATCGGCGTACCGAGGCCCTACGGGGGAGACGATGACTCAACCGCCCAACGGCGGCTCCACGCAACCGCCGGGCGGTCAGCCGCCCCACGACGACGAGCCCACGCAGCCGGCCCCGGTGCCACCGGAAGCCGGACCCGCCGCGAGCGACGACACGACGGCCACGGTGCCGGCCACGACGACCGAACCGGACGCCACCCCGACCGCCGCCACTCCACCCGCGAACGCACCAGACCAGGCGCAGCCCACGCCAACGCAGGCGGCAGACCAGGCGCAGCCCACGCCAGCCCAGGCGGTGGACCAGTCGGAGCCCGTGACAAAGCCGGCGGTGGACCAGGCACAGCCCACGCCAACACAGGCGGTGGAACAGTCGGAGCCCGCGCCGTCACCGTCAGTGGACCAGGCGCAGCCCGCGCCGGCCGGGCCGGTGGATCAGGCGCCGCCGGCAGACGCGGTGCCGGCGCCACCGACCCCGGAGCAGACCGCACCGGTCGCGGAGCAAACCGCACCGGACACGGAGCAGACGCCGCCCACCCAGCCGATCCCGGCCCAGACTCCGTCCGCCCAGACTCCGCCCACCCAGCCGATCCCGGCCCAGTCCTGGGCGGGGCAGCCCTCGCCCGGCACGCCCGATCAGGGGCAGGGCACGCCCCATCCGGGACAGCCGGTGTTCGGCACGCCGTACCCGGGGCAGCCGGTGCCGGGACACCCGGTTCCGGGGCAGCCGCCGTACCCCGGACAGCCGTTTCCGGGGACGGCCGAATTCGGGCAGCCGGGTTATCCCCTGCCGCCGGGCTACCCGCCGCCGGCCCAGCCGCCGAAGAAGAGGCGCGGCCTGCTGATCGCCTCGATCGTGCTGGCGGTGGCGGTGGTGCTCTGCGGCGGCGGTGGGCTCGCCGCGTTCCTGCTGCTGCGCAACGCGGAGACCGGTCAGGGTGCGCCCAACGCGGCCACGGCGGTGGACAGCTTCCTCAAGGCCGTCTACACCGAGAAGGACGCCGACAAGGCCGCCGCACTGGTCTGCTCGCAGGCCAACGACAAGGCGGCCGTCGTCGACAAGGTCGACGAGGTGAAAAAGCTCTCACAGACCTACAAGACACCCCGGTTCAAGTGGAACCCCCCGAAAGTGGATGAACAAACCGGTGACCGGGCAATTGTCTCGGTCCAGCTCACCATGCTGACCGCCGACGAGAAGACGGCGGAGCAGCAGCTCACGTTCACCGTGATACAGAAAACCGGCTGGCGCGTCTGCGAGGTGGGCTAGCTCGTGGCGTAGCCGCTACGGCTGGTTACGCTCGTATACGTGCGAGCAGGTGAGGGTTCGGTCGGTCAGCCCCATACGGGCTGGCCGGCCCGTCTGCATGTGGTAACCGGCAAGGGTGGCACGGGGAAGACCACCGTCGCCGCCGCCCTGGCCCTCGCGCTCGCCGCCGAGGGGCGGCGCACCCTGCTGGTGGAGGTCGAGGGCCGACAGGGCATCGGGCAGCTCTTCGGCACCGGGCCGCTGCCGTACGAGGAGCGGCGCATCGTCGAGCTCCCCGGTGGCGGGGAGGTGCGGGCGCTCGCCGTCGACCCCGAAGAGGCGCTGCTCGAATACCTGGACATGTTCTACAAGCTCGGCGCCGCCGGCCGCGCGCTGCGCAAGCTCGGTGCGATCGACTTCGCCACCACCATCGCGCCGGGCCTGCGGGACGTGCTGCTCACCGGCAAGGTCAAGGAGGCGACCACCCGGACCGCCGACAAGCGCCGGGTGTACGACTCCGTGGTGCTGGACGCGCCGCCCACCGGCCGGATCGGTCGCTTCCTGAACGTCACCGCCGAGGCGGCCCGGCTGGCCAAGGTCGGCCCGATCAAGACCCAGAGCGAGGGGGTGGCGGCGCTGCTGCGCTCCCCGATCACGGCCGTGCACGTGGTCACGCTGTTGGAGGAGATGCCGGTCCAGGAGACCATCGACGCGATCGGCGAGTTGACCAAACTGCGCATCCCGGTCGGCCGGCTGATCGTCAACAGCAGCCGGCCGCCGCTGCTGGCGGCCAAGGTGAGCCAGGCGGAGCTGCGCGGGGGGCTGGCCGCCGCCGGGCTGCCGGCCGACCGGGCCACCGTCGCCGGCCTGCACACCGAGGCCCGGGACCAGCTCACCCGCCGGGAACTGGAGGAGTCGCTCCGGTCGGACCTGGTCGAACTGGGGCTGCCGTTGGTGGAGTTGCCCCTGTTGCCGGACGGGGTTGACCGAACGGCTCTCGATCGGCTCGCAACGGTGTTGGCCAGCGCCGATTGACTCACACCTGAGCGCTGCCCTGGGCAGTTGACGGGGCAATCCCGATACGCTCGGAAGGTGCCTGCCGATCAACCAGCGCCGCAGCTGGACGTCGACCAGATCCTCGCCGATTCCGGCGTACGGATAGTGGTCTGCTGTGGCTCGGGCGGCGTCGGGAAGACGACCACCGCGGCGGCGCTCGCGTTGCGCGCGGCCGAGGTGCACGGACGGCGTACGGTCGTGCTCACCATCGACCCGGCCCGCCGGCTGGCGCAGTCGCTCGGCCTGACCGAGCTGGACAACACGCCCCGGCAGGTCAAGGGCATCGACGTGGAGTCCAGCGGCGGCGAACTGCACGCCATGATGCTCGACATGAAGCGGACCTTCGACGACGTGGTGCTGGCGCACAGTGACCCCGCGAAGGCCGCCGAGATCTTCGCGAACCCCTTCTACCAGGCGATGAGTTCCACCTTCGCCGGTACGCAGGAGTACATGGCGATGGAGAAGCTGGGTCAGTTGCACGCTCGGGGCGAGTGGGACCTGATCGTGGTCGACACCCCGCCGTCCCGGTCGGCGCTGGACTTCCTGGACGCGCCGGCCCGGCTGTCCCGGTTCCTCGACGGGCGGATGCTGCGGTTGTTGCTGGCTCCGGCCCGGTCCGGTGGGCGGAGCATGTTCAGCCTGGTCACGGCGTCGTTCGGGATGTTCTCGCGGGCGGTGCAGAAGGTCTTGGGCGCCCAGTTGCTCACTGACCTGTCCGGCTTCGTGGCGGCGTTGGACTCGATGTTCGGTGGTTTCCGGCAGCGGGCGGAGCAGACGTACCGGATCCTGCAGGCCAGGGAGACGGCGTTCCTGCTGGTCGCGGCGCCGGAGCCGGACGCGGTCCGGGAGGCGGCCTATTTCGCCGGGCGGCTCGGTGAGGAGCGGATGCCGCTGGCCGGGCTGGTGATGAACCGGGTGCACCGCACGGCGGTGGACGAGCCGACGGCGCAGGAGAGCCTGGCCGCCGCGGATCGGCTGGCCGAGCTGGGCGGTCACGAGACGACGGTGGAGACGCTGCGGGTGCACGCCGCGCTGGCCCAGCAGGCGGCCCGGGAGCAGCGGGTGGCGTCGGCGTTCACCGAGGCGTACCCGCGGGTGCCGACGGTGTCGGTCACGGCGCAGCCCGCCGACGTGCATGACGTCGACGGGCTGCGAACGATAGGCGCCGCGATCAGCCGGTCGTGACCAGGGACTTGTCCTTGTTCTTCAGCGCGGCTTCGAACATTTTGCGCCAGCTGGCCACCTGCGGGTGTCGACGCAGCAGGGCCCGCCGTTCCCGCTCGGTCATGCCGCCCCAGACGCCGAACTCGATACGGTTGTCGAGCGCGTCGGCCAGGCACTCGTAGCGCACCGGACAACTTCGGCAGATCCGCTTCGCCACGTTCTGTTCCGCGCCCTGTACGAACAGCGCGTCAGGGTCACCGTTCTGACACGCTGCCAAAGTGGGCCAGTCTGTGATCATGCCCATCTGTTCACGTCCCCCCTTGCTTTCCCGCTACCGACTCGTGCCGATCAGCCGGCCACTAACCCCCCGGCCATCCGTCGCGCCTGCCCCCAGGCGGCACGGACGACGTGCGATTTCCCTCGCCGGACCATCATGCTCTGTAGTCGACTGATTACGCAACGTTGTCGGCCAAATTCATTAATCCGGACACTCCGGGCTTCTTGCCCGGTCGTCTGTGCTGTCTACCCGGCTGCGATGTACGAAAACGCTGCGGAGATCCGTCGGATGGAGGAGACTCGGCAGCACGGTGCCCGCAACCGCACGCCTGGGTCCGTGCGTTTAGCACAACGAGACCAGCGCCCGCAGGAAATGGGGAAAGTACGCGGAGCGCGACCTCGATGCTGACTCACGTACCCTGACGAGGTGACCCGGATGCGGAAACGCGACCACAATGTCTTTGCCAACGGCGCATCGCTGCTCATCTGTGGCCTGCTGGCCGGGGTGGTGGTCGCCGCGGCCGCCTTCCCCGCGGTAGCGATGTCCGGCCTGGCCGCCAAGGCCGGCGCCGAGACCTTCGACAAGCTACCGACCGAGCTGACGGTCAAGATGGCGCCACAGATCAGCTACCTGTACGCGTCCGACGGCAAGACGGTGCTCGCCACCATGTACGACGAGAACCGACGCGACGTCCCGCTGAAGGACATGTCGCCGTGGATGCCGAAAGCCATCATCGCGGCCGAAGACCACGACTTTTACGAGCACAACGGCGTTGACATGAGGGGCATCGCCCGTGCCTTCGTCGCCAACAACAGCGCCAACCAGACCACCCAGGGCGCCTCCACCCTCACCATGCAGTACGTCCGGCAGGCGATCGCTTACTCGGCGACGCACCCGCAGGACGTGGTGGCGGCCACTGAGGACACCACCGCCCGCAAGCTGCGCGAGATGCGCTACGCCCTCCAGATCGACAGCGAGCTCTCCAAAGAGGAGATCCTGGAGCGCTACCTGAACATCGCGCCCTTCGGCAACGGCGCGTACGGCGTCTTCGCGGCCAGCCAGGTCTACTTCAACAAGCACCCGAAGGACCTGACGATCGAGGAGGCGGCGCTGCTCGCCGGCCTGGTCAAGGCGCCCTCGGAGTACAACCCGACCACCGCCAGCGGCTACCCGCAGGCGGTCACCCGGCGCGACTACGTCATCAAGAACATGGTCGACATCGGCGCGATCACCCAGCAGGAGGCCGACACCGCCAAGGCGGTCAAGCTGGTCATCACCGGCAAACGCGCCCCGAACGGATGCGTCGCCACCAGCAAGAACCACTGGGGCTTCTTCTGCGACTTCTTCTACCGCTGGTGGATGGACCAGGAGACCTTCGGCGCGACCACGTACGACCGGGAGCGGCGGCTGAAGTCCGGCGGCTACAGCATCGTCACCACCCTCGACATCCAGGCGCAGGAAGCGGCGAAGAAGTCGGTCGAGAAGTACCTCCCGACCTCGCGCAAGGAAGCGTTGATGCTCGCCGGCATCGAGCCGGGCACCGGTCGGGTACGCACCCTGGCGGTCAACCGGAACTTCAAGCTCGACGACCCGGACCGGCCGGCGAACGGGCCCTCCACCAACCCGAAGGCACCGAAGGGCACCCGGGGCACCTACCCGAACACCACGAACCCGCTGCTCACCGGCGGTGGCGACATCACCGGTTACCAGGCCGGCTCGACGTTCAAGATGTTCACATTGGTGGCGGCGCTGGAGAAGGGCCTGCCGCTGGCGACCACGATCAACGCCCCGGAGGAGTACGTCTCCAAGTACCCGGTCGGCTTCAACAGCGAGGCCGCGTGCAAGGGCACGAACAAGTACTGCCCGCGGAACGCCAGTAAGAGCATGGCGGGTCCGCACAACATGTGGAGCGCGTTCGGGTTCTCGGTGAACACCTACTTCGTACCGCTGGAGGAGCAGGCCGGCGCGCTCAACTCGATCAACGTGGCCAAGCGGCTCGGCATCCAGTTCCGGTCGAGCAAGGATGCCGAGATGGCGACGGCGGAGGGTGGCGGCGACCTCTGGGGCGCGTTCGTCCTCGGTGTCTCCGCGACCACGCCACTGGACCTGGCCAACTCGTACGCCACCCTCGCCGCCGACGGCAAGTACTGCGAGCCGATTCCGGTGCAGGAGATCCGCGACCTGAGCGGCAAGACGCTCGACATCGCGAACCCGCGCTGCGAGCAGCGCTTCAAGGCCGAGGTCGCCCGCGCCGCCATCGACGCCGCCCGCTGCCCGGTCGGCGACAACTCCCCGACCACCCAGTGCAAGACCCGCACCGCCGGCAACGTACGCGGCGTCGTGGGCAAGCCGGTCGCCGGCAAGAGCGGCACCACCGACTCGGACCGGACCGCCAGCCTGGTCGTCACGACCAAGCAGCTCGCCGTGGCCGGCATCCTGGCCGACCCGGACTGGCCCGAGACCACCGAGAAGATGGACCACGACAAGGTCAACCCGGCGGTGTACGAGACGCTGCGGGACGCGATGAAGGGCAAGCCCACCGTCCAGTTCACCCCGCCGAGCGGCAAGCTCGTCCAGGGTGACCAGCGTTCCATCCCGAACGTCGAGTGCCAGTCGATCGACTCGGCCCGCTCCCGGCTCAAGGGCGCCGGCTTCGAGGTCGACGTGGCCCGCTCGCAGGTCAACTCGAAGTGCCCGGCCGGCACCGCCGCCGGCACCAGCCCCGACGGCCGCACCGTCAAGGGCGGCGTCGTGGTCATCCAGGTCAGCAACGGCAACGGTGGCGGTCCGACGCCGGGCGGGAACGGCCCGATCCGACCCAGTACCGGCCCGGACGGCCCCAACGTCGTCCGACCCCCGGGCGACTGACCCGCGGGTACGCGAGACAGTGATGGGCGGGCACCTTCCGGTGCCCGCCCATCGTCGTCATCCCCACCGGTACGGCTTCCACCGGCGTCACACGTTCACCGCCGTCACAAGTTCACCCGGCGTCACACGTTCATCGGTCAGGAACCGAGCTGTCGGCGTACCTCGGCGGCGACCCGACCGCCCTCGGCCCGGCCGGCCACCGCGGCCTGGCTGGCCTTCATCGCCGGGCCCAACTGGGCCTTGCCCTCGAAGCCACCGACGGCGAGCGCGCCCCGGACCAGCTCGGTCAGCTCCTCGTCACTGAGCTGCTTCGGCAGGTAGCGGTCCAGCACCTCGCCCTCGGCCCGCTCCTTCTCCGCCTGCTCGGTACGGCCGGCGTCAGCGAACGCGGTCGCCGCCTCCCGGCGCTTCTTCGACTCCTTGGTCAGGACCGACAGCACTTCGTCGTCGGAAAGCTCCCGCTTCGCCTTGCCGGCGACCTCCGCGTTGCCGATGGCGGCGAGCGCCATCCGCAGGGTCGACGTGGTCAGCTCGTCCCGCGCCTTGAGGGCGGTACGCATGTCAGCGGTCAGGAGGTCCTTCAGCGTGCTCATGACTCGTCAAACTACCCTGGTCGCCATGCAGAAGCGCACCGTATTCCGACTGGCAGCCGGCACCGTCGCGGCCGGAGCGGCCACTCTCGCGTACGCCTCGCTCGTCGAGCGAAACCTGTTCACCCTCCGCCGGTTCGACGTACCGGTGCTCGACACCGACGCGGAACCCCTGCGCATCCTGCACCTCTCCGACCTGCACATGACCCCCGATCAGCGGCGCAAGCAGCGCTGGGTCGCCTCGCTCGCCGCCACCGACCCGGACCTGGTCGTGGTGACCGGGGACAACCTGGCCCACCCCGAGGGCGTACCGGGCGTGCTGCGGGCGTTGCAGCCACTGTTGGACGTACCGGGGGCGTTCGTCTTCGGGTCCAACGACTACAAGGGGCCGGTCTGGAAGAACCCGCTCAGCTACGTGCTGCCGGAACGGGACTACGTGCAGGGCGTCGACCTGCCGACCGAGGACCTCCGGGACGTACTGGTCGGTGCCGGCTGGGCCGACCTGAACAACTCCCGTACGACCCTCAAGGCCGGCGGCCGTACGGTCGAACTGGTCGGAGTCGACGACCCGCACGTCGAGCGGGACGACTACGCGTCGGTCTCCGGGCCGGTGTCGGAGCAGGCCGACCTGACCATCGGGCTGACCCACTCCCCGGAGCCGCCGCTGCTGGACGAGATGGCGGCCGACGGCTTCCAACTGCTGCTCGCCGGGCACACCCACGGCGGCCAGGTCTGCGTACCGTTCTACGGCGCGCTGACGACGAACTGCGACCTGCCGCTGTCGATGGCCAAGGGCCTGCACCGGTGGCCCGGTTCGGACGCCTGGCTGCACGTCTCGGCCGGCGTCGGCACCCACCCGACTGCCCCGGTCCGGTTCGCCTGCCGCCCCGAGGCGTCGCTGCTGACCCTGATTCCGCGCTGACCCTGATTCCGCGCTGACCCTGATTCCGCGCTGACCCTGATTCCGCGCTGACCCGCCGGACCGGACCGGAGCCGTTCACCGCTCCGGTCCAGGTCGGCGCCCCGCCGGGATACCGAATTTGACCACCGGGGCCGGTGGGCTAGTATTTGTCAGCAGCTCGGGGTGTAGCGCAGCTTGGTAGCGCGCTTCGTTCGGGACGAAGAGGTCGTCGGTTCGAATCCGGCCACCCCGACGAGTTGAGGGGTCACTTCCCAGCGATGGAAGTGGCCCCTTCTGCTGTCCTGGATGACCAACGCCCCGGCGGTGCCGTGCTGCCCGCCGGCTCGCGCGGCGCAGCGGTGGTGGGCGGCCGTCAGCCCAGCTGGACCCGCCGGTCGAAGACGTAGACGGCATAACCGGCGACGTGATCGATCTCGGCTCGCTCCCCGGAAGAACGGACGAACAGGGAAAGGCGCTGGTCGGCGGCGCTTCCCGTGGGCATCAGGTAGGCGACCCGGGCCGCCCGACCCACCTCCTCCCGATAGGGCGCGTACCGGTCGAGGCCGGGCTTGAGGTTGTCATCCAGAACAGCGCACCTCACCTTTTCCGCGGTCAAAAAGGTGATCCGGTTGCACGTCCAGTATTCGGAGTACACGTACCGCAGGTCGCGGCGATCGAGGTAGTCCAACAGCGTCCGCTCGGCGACCGCCCGGGACGCGTACTGCTGACGGTGCCCGATCAGCTGCCCGGTCGCCACGACGGTGCTCATGGTGAACGCGACCAGGACGAGCGCGCCGGCGACACCCGGAAGGATCCTCCGGCGCGCATCCGAGGCCGCCTTCCAGGCCGGCCACAGGACTGCCGGCAACGACACCAGTCCGTAGTGCAGGTATCTCGCACTCTCTGTCGGGCTGGTTGCCGACGAGGCGCTCACCACGTACGCCAGCAGGGTCGCAGCTCCGCCGACCGCCAGGGCGAGCCGACCGGCCGAACGGGACCGCTCCACGCCGACGTCACGCCGGACCGACCGGGCGGACACGACCACCGAGATCAGCAGAAGCACCAGGTAGACCGGCCCCCACCACAGCTGCCACGGCCGGCAGTCGCTGGGAGCGCAGATGCCCGAACTGAGGGGCAGTCCGACGACCACCGCTCCGTGAATCCTGTCGATCCAGGGCGCCGCCCCGCCCGCACCACTGAGCGAGAACAGCACCGCCAGGGAGTTCCCCTGCCCGGAGAAGAGGTTGTACCAGATCAGGGGGGCGCTTCCCAGGACGAGGCCGATGACGACCGCCCCGAGGTCCATTTTCCGGAGCCTCGCTCCTCCGACCAGAACCAGGAGCGCCGCGGACACCGCGACGTAGGGCAGCCCGAGCCAGTGCGTCCAGGCGACATAGCCCGCGAGCAGCCCCCACACGAAGTACGCGACGGGTTTCTTCGAAGGCGGGCTCAGCGCAATTCCCACCGCGGCGAGCATCACGGCGGCGGTTGCCACGGCAACGTCCGAATACCCGCCCGCGCCGATGACCTGATTCTTGACGATCCGGTCCGACCCGAACGCCAGGATGCCGACGACGCAGACGCCGAACCAGGGACCGTACAGGGCCCGGACCAGCCGGTAGACCACGACCAGGAACAGCAGATACATCAGCACCGACGGAATCCGCAGCACCCACCACGCGGTCCCGAAGAAATGAACGAACGGCGCGGCAAGGTAGGAGTGCAGTGTGCCCATGTACTGCTGCCCGTAGAAGAATATGGGCCACTCCCGGCCCTGGGCTATGTGCAGCGCGGCGAGGCCGGCGGTTCCCTCGTCACTGTTGGCGGGCGGAACGTCCCCCACCAGCAACCCGATCCGGTACACGAGCCCGACGACCGCGACAACCGCGACGCAGACCGTCGGAGCGGAAAGAACGCGGGACCGCCAGCGCGGAAGGTGCCGGCCCGACACCGCGCCGATCGAACCACCGGTCCGTGGTTCTACCGATCCGGCCGCATCGCCTCCATCGAGCATTCCGCTCTGCCCGGAACCAGTGAGCGACACCGACAACCTTCGTTCTTCGTCTCTACCCGAATGCGGTACCCGTGCTTACACCACCGCCGCGGCAAGCCCCCGATCGACGGTTCGACGGCGACGGCCAGTATGCAGGGCGCGGGCAGGCGTACGGGGGACAGGTCAACCAGCCAGCGGTCCCGGGCTTGCCGGCAGGCCGGGACCGCTGTGAGAGCCACCACACGGGTGGTGGTCACGCCGCGCACCGAGGGTGATGATCGCTGCTCAACAGCGTGTTCACAGGCAGCTATGATGATCGACTTAGGGCAGTGGCTCCAGACCCGTGGGTAATCTTGGTCGTACGCCGTCCGACCTGCCACCGGCCGGCCACCCCTCCCCCAGCCCCTCCTGGAACGACAAAAGGTGCCCCCGGAACACGAACGAGTCATCTCCGCTCTGACGGCCCGCCTGCCGATGGCGTCGACCGCTCTGGAGGCGTGCCAGTTCACCGTCGCCACCCTCGGCCGGCACGTACCGGCGCAGGTGTCCGTCCTCCTGCCGCTGCACGACCGGCTCCGGCGGGTGGCCGCCACCGGCTCCTGGCAGATCTTCGCCACCCTGCCGCTCCACACCGGCGTCGCCGGCCGGGTCTTCACCACCGGCAGGCCCGAAACCATCGAACCCGAGACGGTCGAGGCCGGAACACTCGGGGACACGCCCCGCGCCGAGGCGGGCGGCGACCCGCCGTTGCGCGCCGGGGTGACGGCCCAGACCTGCGTGCCGGTCCTCGATCCGGCGGGTGCGCCGGTCGGCGTACTGACCCTGGAGTGGACCGGGAAAGTCGATCTTTCTGCCTGGCGGGCGACCGCCGAGCAGGTCGGGGCCCGGCTCGGCGCCCGGATCACCGCACTCGGCGGCCCTCCGGCGGAGAGCCGCGACGAGAAACTGCTCCGGCACGCCGCCGCGCTGACCGCCGCGCCCGACGAACCGGAGCTGGTCGCCGCCGCCATCGACGCCGCCCGGGACGTGTCCGGGCTCGGCTCGGCGATCCTGGTCCTCGCCCGCCCCTCCGGCCTGCGGCTGGTCGAACCCGACCCCCGCACCGGCGACGCCGACGGACTCGACTGCCGGATCCGGGCCAGCCTCACCGGCACCGACCGGTACGCGGCGCTGACCCGACTGATGACCCGGGTGCACGGCTGCGGTTCGACGTACACTCTCGCCCAGGCCGGCCCGGCGACCGCCGCCGACGAGTACGACCCGCCGCTGCCGGACGGGGTCGGCACGCTGATCGCCGTACCGCTGGGTCCGACCGACACCGGCGGCCTGCTGCTGGTCGCCGACGAGCGGGTGCGGCGACCGGATCCGACCACGGTCAACCTGCTGGAGTTGCTCGCCGCACAGGCCTGGATCTGCCTGGACCGGCTGCGGAGCCTGGCCGGGCTGCGCGAGCGGGCCGGCTCGGACCCGTTGACCGGGCTGCGCCACTACGGTTCGTTCGGCGAGCGGATCACCGCGACCACACCGGGCCGCACGGCCCTGCTCGCCATCGACGTGGACGACTTCAAGATCGTCAACGACACGTACGGCCACCAGGCGGGTGACCAGGTCCTGGTGGAGCTGGCCCGGGCGCTCGAGTTGGCTCTCCGGCAGGGCGACGAGCTGTACCGGGTCGGCGGCGACGAGTTCATCGCGGTGATCGAGGTCGGGCGCCCCGAGGAGGCTGCCGGCATCGCCGAACGGCTGGTCGCGGCGGCCCGTCGGATCGGCCGCACCATCAGCGTCGGTGTGGCCGTCCAACACGACGCCGAGTCGCCGGAGTTGACCCTGCGCCGCGCCGACGCCGCCCTCTACGACGTCAAACGCGAAGGCCGCGACGGCATCCGCCTCTCCGCCGCCTGACCCACCCCCACAATCGCGGCCTCTTGTAGAGAATGAGTCGCTATTTCCGTGCGGATAACCACTGATTCTCTACAAGAGTGGCGCGCAGCGGCGGGGTGGCGCGCAGCGGCGGTGGGAGGGGGTCAGCGGGGGGTGGATTTGTATTCGGCGGCCAGGAGTTCGGCGATCTGGGCGGTGTTGAGGGCGGCGCCCTTGCGGAGGTTGTCGCCGGTGATGAAGAGGTCCAGGGCGCGCGGGTCGTCCATCGAGCGGCGGATCCGTCCGACCCAGGACGGGTCGGTGCCGACGGCGTCGATCGGCATCGGGAACTCGCCGTGCTCCGGGTCGTCGACCAGGATCACCCCGGGCGCGTTGCGCAGCGCCTCGCGGGCGCCCTCAGCGTCCACCTCCGAGCCGAAAACCGCGTGTACGGCAACCGAGTGCCCGGTCACCACCGGAACCCGTACGCAGGTCGCGGAGACCTTCAGATCGGGCAGGCCGAGGATCTTGCGGGACTCGTTGCGCATCTTGAGTTCCTCGGACGACCAGCCGCCGTCGCGCAGCGTTCCCGCCCACGGCACCACGTTGAGTGCGAGCGGGGCCGGGAACGGGCCCAGCTCGTCCCCGACCGCCTGCCGTACGTTGCCGGACCGGGAGCCGAGCCCCCGGTCCCCGGCGATCTTCGTGAGCTGGTCGTGCAGGGTGTCCACACCGGCCTGACCGGCACCGGAAACCGCCTGGTACGACGCCAGCACCAGCTCCCGCAGGCCGTACTCGCGGTGCAGGGGCGCGATCGCGACGATCATGCCGAGAGTGGTGCAGTTGGCGTTGGCGATGATGCCCTTGGGCCGGTTGCGTACCTGCTCCGGGTTGATTTCCGGGACCACCAGCGGCACGTCCCGGTCCATCCGGAAGGCCCCGGAGTTGTCGACGGTCACCGCGCCCCGGGAGACCGCGATCGGTGCCCACTGCGCGGAAACCTCGTCCGGCACGTCGAACATCGCCACGTCGACGCCGTCGAACGCCTCCGGGGTCAACGCCTGCACGGTCAACTGTTCGCCCCGGCAGAGCCGCTGCTGTCCGACCGACCGCGCGGACGCGATCAGCCGGATCTCACCCCAGACGTTTTTTCGCGACGAGAGCAGGTCGCACATCACGGTGCCGACGGCACCCGTCGCCCCGACGATCGCAAGGGTGGGCAGCTGGCCCATGAGGGGTTACCTCCCGGTTCCGGCGTACACGACGGCTTCCTCAGTGCCTCCGAGGTCGAACGCGTCGTGCACAGCGCGGACCGCGGCGTCCAGATCGGTGTCCCGGCACACCACCGAGACGCGGATCTCCGAGGTGGAAATCATCTCGATGTTCACCCCAGCCTCGCCGAGGGCAGCGAAGAAGCTGGCTGCGACACCCGGGTGGGAGCGCATGCCGGCACCGATCAGCGACACCTTACCGACGTGGTCGTCATAGAGCAGCCCCTTGAACTTGACCGGCTCCTGGATCTTGCTGAGCGCGGCCATCGCCGTCGGGCCGTCGGTCTTCGGCAGGGTGAACGAGATGTCGGTGCGGCCGGTCCCCTCGGTGGAGACGTTCTGCACGATCATGTCGAGGTTTATCTCGGCACTCGCCACGGTCTCGAAGATCCGGGCGGCGGCGCCCGGCTCGTCCGGTACGCCGACAACAGTGATCTTCGCTTCGCTGCGGTCGTGGGCGACCCCGGTGATCAGTGCTTGCTCCACGGCGGGTTCCTCCATCGATCCGGTGACCATCGTGCCGGTGTTGGTCGAATATGACGAGCGGACGTGAATCGGCAGTTGTGCTCGGCGCGCGTACTCGACGCTGCGCAAGTGCAGCACCTTCGCGCCGCAGGCGGCCAACTCCAGCATCTCTTCGTACGTGATCTGCTTGATGTGACGTGCGTTGGGGACGATTCGGGGATCCGCGGTGAAGATGCCGTCGACGTCGGTGTAGATCTCGCAGACGTCGGCGTTGAGCGCGGCGGCCAGGGCCACGGCGGTGGTGTCCGAGCCGCCCCGGCCGAGGGTGGTGATGTCCTTGGTGTCCTGGGACACGCCCTGGAAGCCGGCGACGATCGCGACCGCGCCCTCGTTCAGCGCCCCCTGCAACCGGCCGGGGGTGACGTCGATGATCCGGGCCTTGCCGTGCACCGAGGTGGTCAGCACGCCGGCCTGCGAGCCGGTGTACGAGCGTGCTTCGTACCCCAGGTTGTGGATCGCCATGGCCAGCAGCGCCATCGAGATCCGCTCGCCGGCGGTGAGCAGCATGTCCAGCTCGCGGCCGGGCGGCAGCGGGCTGACCTGGTGCGCCAGGTCGAGCAACTCGTCGGTGGTGTCCCCCATCGCGGAGACCACCACGACCACGTCATCTCCGGCCTTGCGAGCGGCGACGATCCGCTCGGCCACCCGCTTGATCCGTTCGGCGTCGCCGACGGAGGATCCGCCGTACTTCTGCACGACCAGTGCCACGACGGTCTGCTCCTTCCCACGGCCGGTCGCTCACCGGCCACCACGCTGCCGACCGGCCGGTTTCCGCCGGTCGTGGGCAGCCTGCTCCATTCAACCCGGAGCGTGCCGACGCCGCCGGCCACGTACCGGCGGCGCCGTATGAACGACCCTCAGGGTACCGGCCCGACCAGGACCGGGGGCAGCCACGATCCCACCATCCGGCCGGTCGGGCGGTCCGGCGGCCGGGCGGCGGTGCTGCCCGCGACACGCCGAACGCCGCCGACCCGACTGACTGATCAGTACGCCCGGACAGACCCGACAATGGCACGATGCGCTCGGAAGCCGCCCCTCCCGACACCGATCCGGCCGCCGCCCGGCCCGACCGGCCCGACCGGCCCCGGCCGTACGACGGACGTCGGCTGGGCGGCTGGTCGCGGCTGGTGGCGGGGGTGCTGCTGGTCGGCTGGGCGGTGCTGCTCGGCGGCTGTGGGGGCGGCGACGTACCGCCGGTCGCCCCGCCGGTGGTCGACAGTCCGGCCCCGGTGAGTGGGTCGGCGTCGGCCCCGGCCGCGGTGACCGACGCGCGGGCCCAGCTCGCGGGGCTGGCCGCGGCGGCCGAGGACCGGCACCTGACCGCGCGTTACACGTGGTCCCGGTCCGGTCAGCCGAACCGGACGGTGACGTTGGTCAGTGCCGCCGACGGCACCTGGCGGGTGGACGTCCCGGGCGGGGCGCTCGGCGGCACCGCCGACGTCGCGATCGTGCAGACCCGCGCCGGGATCTTCCAGTGCGGGCTGCCCTCGGACCGGCGACCGGACTCGCCCACCTGTGTGAAGGTCGCCGCACCGGACCGGGCGCTGCCCGCCGGCATCGATCCGTTGGTGCAGCACGTGTTCACCGACTGGCGCAAGGTGCTCACCGACCGTCAGGCTTCGTTGGCGATCTCGACCACCCGCGCGCTGCCGAACTCGCGGGGCGCGTGTTTCTCGGTCGACTCGACCGCCGCCTCGCTCAGCGCTCCGCTGGAGATCGGCATCTACTGCTTCGACACCGACGGCACGCTCACCGCGGCTCGGCTGGGGCTCGGCACCCTGCTGTTGACCGGCAACCCGACCTCGGCACCGGCGACGGTCACCCTGCCCGGCCCGGTGGTGTCCGGCTCGCCGCTGCGTACGGCCGCACCGCCGACTCCGAGCGCCGATCCGACGCCCGGCAGCACCCCGAGCAGATGATCTCCGTTCACGTACCGGGTGCGGTCGAACACAACAGGTGACCCCGGCGGTCGCACAGATGGTGCGATACGGCACACTCGGGCGCATGGTGGAGCTATCCCCGCTGCTCGCGGCCAGGTGGAGCCCGCACGCCTTCGACCCCGACGCCACGGTTGCCGACACCGAGGTCCTCTCGCTGCTCGAAGCCGCCCGATGGGCGCCCTCGGCGGGCAACAGCCAACCGTGGCGGTTCATTGTCGGCCAGCGCGACGACGAGACGTACAAGCGGATCCTGACCAATGTCGGCCCGGCCAACCAGCGCTGGGCCGGCAACGCGGCGCTGCTGCTGCTCGGTGCGCACACCGCGACGATCCCGGCCGGCTGCCCGCCGACCCAGGCCGCGTACGACCTCGGTCAGGCAGTGGCGCATCTCACCATCCAGGCGACCGCTCTACACCTGCACGCGCACCAGCTGGCCGGCATCGATCTGGCCGGGCTCCGGATCGACCTGGAGCTGCCGGCCGGCGTACGGCCGCACGTGGTGGTGGCGGTCGGCCGGCTCGGTGACCCGCTCTCGCTCCCGGCGGACCTGCGCCGCTGGGAGACCGGGCTGCGCCAGCGCCGGCCCCTGGCCGACCTCCTGCTCGGCTGACCGGGACGGCGGGTCGCGGCGTCCGGGCCTGCGCGGGTGCGATTCGCGTCCCAGACTGCGGACCGAACTTCACGATCCGAGGATGCTCACGTAGGGTGACCGATGTCATGTGGCAGGCGCTTCTCCTCCTTCGCTGCCGCGACGAGGCCCATCTGGCCGGCACCTCGTCGCGGAGTTGACGCGCGCCGTCCGCCCCGCCGGTTGACCATCGTCGACCAGCCGGTTCCCGCCCGACACCTCGTCCTTCCCGGCGCGAGCAGCGCCATGTTCCCCACCGCGCGAGCAGCGCCCTGAGCGTCCGCTCCAGGACGCCTGACGCCGCATGACCACGGGAGTCTTCGACCATGCCCAACCCAGCCGACACCGACACCGATCCCATCGCCCGGCAGCGCCCGAGCCGGATGCCGTACCAGCGCTACCAGGCGTACCACCAGCAGTTCGCCGTCGACCTGCCGGACCGGCGGTGGCCGACCCGACGGGTCGAGACCGCTCCCCGGTGGTGCGCGGTCGACCTGCGCGACGGCAACCAGGCGCTGATCGACCCGATGTCGCCCGAACGCAAGCGGCGGATGTTCCAGCTGCTGGTGCAGATGGGCTACAAGGAGATCGAGGTCGGCTTCCCGTCGGCCAGCCAGACCGACTTCGACTTCGTACGGCAGCTCATCGAGCAGGACCTGATCCCGGACGACGTGACCATCCAGGTGCTGACCCAGTGCCGGGAACACCTGATCGAGCGGACCTTCGAGTCGCTGCGTGGCGCCAAGCGCGCGATCGTGCACTTCTACAACTCGACCTCGACCCTGCAACGGCGGGTCGTGTTCGGGCTGGACCGGGCCGGGATCACCGACATCGCCACCCAGGGCGCCCGGCTCTGCCAGAAGTACGCCGAGATCCACACTCCGGACACCGACATCTACTACGAGTACTCGCCGGAGTCGTACACCGGCACCGAACTCGACTACGCGCTGGAGGTCTGCGCCGCGGTGATCGAGGTCATCGACCCGACGCCGGACCGGCCGCTGATCATCAACCTGCCGGCGACGGTCGAGATGGCCACCCCGAACGTGTACGCCGACTCGATCGAGTGGATGGACCGGCACCTGCCCCGGCGGGACAGCGTGATCCTCTCCCTGCATCCGCACAACGACCGGGGCACCGGCGTCGCCGCCGCCGAGCTGGGCCTGTTGGCCGGGGCGGACCGGATCGAGGGCTGCCTGTTCGGCAACGGCGAACGCACCGGCAACGTCGACCTGATCACGCTGGGCCTGAACCTCTTCTCCCAGGGCATCGACCCGCAGATCGACTTCTCCTCGATCGACGAGATCAAGCGGGCGGTCGAGTACTGCAACCAGCTGCCCGTGCACGAGCGCCACCCGTACGCGGGTGACCTGGTCTACACCGCCTTCTCCGGCTCGCACCAGGACGCGATCAAGAAGGGCCTGGACGCGCTCGGGGCGGACGCGCGGGCGGCCGGGGTGCCGATCGACGAGTTCACCTGGGGGGTGCCGTACCTGCCGATCGACCCGAAGGACCTGGGGCGGACCTACGAGGCGGTCATCCGGGTCAACTCGCAGTCCGGCAAGGGCGGCGTCGCGTACATCATGAAGGCGGAGCACAACCTGGACCTGCCGCGCCGGCTCCAGATCGAGTTCTCCGGGGTGGTGCAACAGGTCACCGACCACGCGGGCGGCGAGGTCGAGCCGGCCCGGATGTGGGGCATCTTCGCCAACGAGTACCTGGTCGACCACCAGCCCGAACCGGCGCTGTCGCTGGTGTCGTACCGGACCGGCACGGTGGACGGCAAGGTCGAGGTCGAGGCCGACGTCCGCTTCGGTGGCGAGCACCGGTCGCTCTCCGCGGTCGGCAACGGCCCGATCGACGCGTACGTCAACGCGCTGCAGAGCCTCGGCGTACGGGTCAGGGTGCTGGACTACCACGAGCACGCGCTCTCCTCCGGTGGCGACGCCCAGGCGGCGGCGTACGTGGAGGCCGAGGTCGACGGTCGTACGGTCTGGGGGGTGGGGCTGGACGCGAACATCGTCACCGCGTCGATCACCGCTCTGACCAGCGCGGTGAACCGGGTACACGGCTGACGTCGGGGCGTACGACGATCGGGAGGCCGACCGGCGGGTAGCCGGTCGGCCGACCCTGCCGACGACGGTCAGTCGGATCCGGGGGAAGGTTTCTCGGGTCCGGGGGGAGGTTTCTCGGGTTCGGGGCGGTGGATGAGCAGTGCGGCCAGGACCGCGCTGAGGATCAGCAGCCCGGCGCACCAGAGCATCGCCGCCCGGAACGCGGCCGCGAGTTCGGTGGGCATCCGGTACGCGGCCCCGGAGAGGCCGACCAGCAGCGGCAGCGCCGCCACCGCGAGCACGCTGCCGACCCGGGAGGCGGCGTTGTTGAAACCGCTCGCCACCCCGGCGAACCGGTCCTCGGCGGCGGCCAGTACCGAGGTGGTCAGCGGTGCCACGACGAAGGTCAGTCCGAGCCCGAAGAGGAAGACCCCCGGCACCACGTCGGTCCAGATGGACGCGTGCTTGTCGATCCCGCGCAGCAGCAGTACGCCCGCGGCGGCGATCACCGGTCCGACGGTCAGCGGCAGCCGGGGGCCGATCCGGGCCACCAGCGCACCGGCCACGGGTGAGCCGACCAGCAGCAGTGCGGTCAGCGGCAGGTTCGCCAGCCCGGTTTTCAGCGCGGAGTACCCGGCCACGTTCTGCAACTGTACGGAGAGGAAGAAGCTGAGCCCGCCGAGGCTGGCGTACACGATCACGGTGTAGATGTTCAACATCGAGAAGACCCGGCGGCGGAACAGTGCCGGTGGCAGCATCGCGGCGTTGCCCTTGCGCCGTTCGAGCAGGACGAACGCCACCGCCGCGACCACCCCGACCACCGCACCGATCGCGACCAGTACCGCGCCGCCGCTGCTGCCGCGCTGGGCGGCCTCGATCAGGGCGAAGGTGATCCCGGCGAGGCCGAGCGCGCCGAGCAGGGCTCCGGTGATGTCGAAGCGCGGTGCGGTGCTGCCGGCGGCGCCGATGACCGCCCCGCCGGTGCCGGCCGCCGCCTGGCTGGCGGAGCCCCCTGACCGGCTCTCCGGCGCCCAGCGCAGTGCGGCGAAGACCACGACGACCGCCAGCGGCACGTTGATCAGGAAGATCCAGCGCCAGGAGAGGGCGTCGATCAGCCAGCCGCCGAGCAGCGGGCCGAGCGCGGTCGACACGCCGGAGAAGCCGGACCAGGCGCCGATCGCCTTGCCCCGGTCGTCCGGGTGGAAGCTGGCCTGGATCAGGGAGAGCGAGCCGGGTGTGAGCAGCGCGCCGCCGATGCCCTGGAGAAACCGGGCGGCGATCAGCCACTCGATGTTCTGCGCGATGCCGGAGAGGATCGACGCGGCGGTGAAGCAGACAACGCCGATCAGGAAGACGCGGCGCCGGCCGTACCGGTCGCCGAGTGCGCCGCCGAGCAGGACGAACGCGGCCAGGGTGAGCATGTAGCCGTCGATCGTCCATTGCAGACCGGAGACGCTGGCGTCCAGGGAGCGGCCGAGGTGGGGCAGTGCCACGTTGACCACGGTGCCGTCGAGGAAGACCATGCCGGACGCGAGGACGGCGGCGAACAGCAGTCCCCGGCCGGCGGGGCTGGCGAGCCGGATCGGCATTGACGGTTGAGGCACGATGTCCAACATGCCTTGCGTGATACGGCGAATGTCACGAAACGCCGAAACCTCTGCCGGATACTGTGCGGATACCCGGAACAGCCCGCAAGCTTGGCGGGTGTCGTACTCGCGTACAAGATCAGCAGCTCGACGGGTGACCGGGGCCGCGCTCGCCACGGTGCTCGCCCTCGGCGGCGCCGGCTGCGCACCGACCGGGCAGGCCGGCCCGGAACCCGATCCGACCGGCGCGGCCGGGGCGGGCAGCGCGGTGAGCCAGCTCGGCCAGTTGACGGTGGCGCAGGCCGGCTCGATGAAGGGCTACGACCGGGAGGCCTTCCCGCACTGGCGCGACGCCGGCAAGAACTGCGACGTCCGGGACACCGTGCTGCAACGCGACGGTGAGGACATCAAGCTGTCCGGCTGCAACGTGGTGGGTGGGCGCTGGTCGAGCGCCTACGACAAGAAGACCCTGACCGACCCGGCCGACGTCGACATCGACCACATGGTCCCGCTGGCGAACGCCTGGCGCTCCGGGGCGGACGAGTGGAGCGACGCCGAGCGCGGCGACTTCGCCAACGACCTCACCCGGCCGCAGCTGCTCGCCGTGTCGGCGGGCAGCAACCGCTCCAAGGGCGACCAGGGCCCGGAGGAGTGGCAGCCACCGAACCGCGACTACTGGTGCACGTACGCCGAGAGCTGGGTCGCGGTGAAGCACCACTGGAAGCTGACGGTGACCGCCGCCGAGAAGGCCGAGCTGGACGAGATGCTCGGCACCTGCTGAGACCGACGATAAGGGGCCCTCCGTTTTCCGGAAGGCCCCTTTCGCGTGCGGTACGGCTAGACGGTGGGGATCAGGTCACCGGTCTCGCCCGGGGTGGCCAGGTCGGTCGGCCGGATCAGCTCCGGCTCGACCTCGTGCATCCCGATCCGACCGGCCGCGATGTCCTCGGCGAAGTGACACGCCACCCGGTGCCCGGTAGCCAGCTCCCGCAGCACCGGCCGCTCGTCCCGGCACCGGGTCGGCTGTGCCCACGGGCAGCGGGTGTGGAACCGGCAGCCGGACGGCGGGTTGCTCGGCGAGGGCAGGTCACCGGCGAGCAGGATCCGCTCCCGACGGTCCTCGACCACCGGGTCCGGCACCGGCACCGCCGACATCAGCGCCTTGGTGTACGGGTGCATCGGCTCCCGGTAGAGGTCGTCGCTGGACGCCTCCTCCACCAGTCCGCCGAGGTACATCACGCCCACCGTGTCGGCGATGTGCCGGACCACCGCCAGGTCGTGCGCGATGATCAGGTACGTCAGTCCCCGCTCGGCCTGCAGATCCTCCAGCAGGTTGATCACCTGGGCCTGGATCGACACGTCGAGCGCGGAGACCGGCTCGTCGGCGACGATCAGGTCCGGCCCGAGGACCAGCGCACGGGCGATGCCGATCCGCTGGCGCTGGCCGCCGGAGAACTCGTGCGGGTACTTGCGCAGGGCCGAGGCCGGCAGACCGACCGCGTCCAGGGTCTCCCGGAGCCGGCGCAGGGTGTCCGCCTTGTCGTCGGCCAGCCCGTGCGCCTTGAGCCCCTCGACCAGCAGCGACTGCACCGACTGGCGCGGGTCGAGGCTGGACAGCGGGTCCTGGAAGATCATCTGCATCCGGCGGCGGGCCCGACGCATCTGTTCGCCCTTGAGCGCGCGTACGTCGGTGCCGTCGAAGATGATCTGCCCGTCGGTCGGTTCGACCAGCCGGAGCAGGCCCCGCCCGAGCGTCGACTTGCCGCAGCCGGACTCGCCGACCAGCCCGTACGTCTCGCCGGCCCGGATCGACAGGGACACCCCGTCGACCGCGTAGACGTAGCCGACGGTCCGGTCGACCAGCAGGCCGCTCTTGATCGGGAAGTGCACCTTCAGGTCGCGCAGCTCGATCAGCGGCGCCTGGGTCTTCGGCTCCTGCGCCTGCGGCGCCTCGGTCACGGACTCGGTCATGCCGCCACCTCCTCCAGAACCGGGTTGTTGCAACGCAGCCGGCCGCCGACCGCGGTCGGCTCCAGCGGCGGCGAGCCGTCGAGACAGGCGTCGACCACCCGGTCGCAGCGGGGCGCGAACGCGCACCCCTCCGTCCACGGGATGTTGTCCGAGACCGAACCCCGGATCGCGTGCAGTCGCTCGCCGCGCAGCGAGTCCAGGCGCGGCACCGAACTGAGCAACCCGTGGGTGTACGGGTGCCGCGGGTTGGCGAACAGTTCGTGCCGCTGCGCGGTCTCGACCACCTTGCCGCCGTACAGGACGTTGACGGTGTCGCAGAGGCCGGCGACCACCCCGAGGTCGTGCGTGATCATGATCAGGGCGGTGCCGGACGAGTCGACCAGGTCCTTGAGCAGGGTGAGAATCTGCGCCTGGATGGTCACGTCGAGCGCCGTGGTGGGCTCGTCGGCGATCAGCAGCCTCGGCTTGCAGGCCAACGCGATCGCGATCAGGGCCCGCTGGCGCATGCCACCGGAGATCTGGTGCGGGTACTCGCTCAGCCGCCGGTCCGGGTCCGGGATGCCGACCGAGTCCAGCAGGTCGCGGGCCTCGCGCAGCGCCTGCTTGCGGTCCCGGCCCTGGTGCCGTTCCAGCACCTCGGCGACCTGCAACCCGATCGGCAGGACCGGGTTCAGCGACGACAGCGGGTCCTGGAAGATCATGCCGATCTCCCGGCCGCGCCGGTCCCGCATGTCGTTCGGGCGCAGCTTGAGCAGGTCGGTGCCCTCGAAGAGCACCTCACCGCCGACCTTGTTGCCGCGCTTCGGCAGCAGCCCCATGATCGCCAGGCTGGTCACGCTCTTGCCACAGCCGGACTCGCCGACCAGGCCGACCGTCTGCCCCGGCTCCACCGAGAAGCTGACCTTGTCCACGGCGGTGAACGGCCGCTCACCCCGGCGGTTGAAGACCACACTCAGGTCACGTACGTCGAGCAGACTCATGCCGGTTCTCCCTCTTGCCCGTGGTGCCCGGGCGAAGCGACCGGGTGTGCGTGCGTAGGCATCTCGGTCACCGCCGGTTCTTCGGGTCGATCGCCTCGCGCATCGCCTCACCGAGCAGGGTGAAGCCGAGCGCGACGACGATGATCGCGAGGGCGGGGAAGTAGGCCAGTTCGGGCCGTACCTCGAAGTAGCGCTGGCCGTCGACGCCGAGCATCAGGCCCCACTCGGCGCGGTTGATATCCGGGTCGCCGAGGCCGAGGAAGGAGAGCGCCGCCGCCTCCAGAATCGCCACCGCGAACGTGAGCGTGGCCTGGGCGATGACCGGGGTCAGCGAGTTCGGCAGCATGTGCCGCAGCACGATCGCGTGTTCCTTCACGCCGAGCGCGCGGGCGGCGAGCACATGGTCGCTCTCCCGTTGGGCGAGCATCGCCCCCCGGAGCAGGCGGGCGAAGATCGGCACGCTGACGATCGAGACCGCGAAGATCACCGTCCACTGGCTGGACCGGCTGGCCAGCGCGACCAGGGTGATCGCCAGCAGCAGGCCGGGCAGGGCCAGCATGACGTCGGTCAGGCGCATCAGGACGACGTCGACCCAGCCGCCGAACGCGCCCGCGATCGCGCCGATCACCACGCCGAACGCGAGCCCGATCAGCGTGGCCAGGACACCGACCAGGAGCGTCTGCCGGGCGCCGTAGACGAGGCGGGAGGCGAAGTCGCGGCCGAGCGGGTCCGAGCCGAGCGGGAACCCGTCCTGCGCGCCCGGAATGGTGTCCGCGCTCAGGCCGTCGAGCAGTTCGTCGAACCGCTGGTTCGGATCGTGCGGGGCGATCAGCGGGGCGAAGATCGCCACCAGGACGAAGAGACCGACGATCACCGCTCCGGTCACCGCGACCGGGTTGCGGGCCAGCCGCCGTACGATGTCGCGGAACATGCTCACGCCGCCGGGCTCGGCACTCGCCCGCGCCAGCTCGTCCAGCCGGGCCTTCTTCCGCTCGGCCAGGGCGGTGACGCCGCGCCCGCTCATCCCACCCGGATTACCTTGCTGATTCTGCTCACTCATCGCACACGCACCCTGGGGTCGATGACCGCGTAGGAGAGGTCGACCAGCAGGTTGACCACGATGAAGACCAGGGCGGCGACCAGGATCAGCGCCTGCAACACCGGATAGTCGCGACTACCGGTGATCGAGTCGGTGATCAGGGTGCCGAGCCCGCCCCAGTTGTAGACCTTCTCGGTGAGCACCGCGCCGGCCAGCAACGCGCCGGTCTGGAGGCCGATCGTGGTCACCACCGGCAGCAGCGCGTTGCGCAGCACGTGCCGGCCCCGAATGGTCTGGTGGCGCAGCCCCTTGGCCTCGGCGGTACGGATGAAGTCCTCGTTCAGCACGTCCAGCACGCTGGCGCGGGTGATCCGTACGATCACCGCCAGCGGGATGGTGGCCAGGGTGACCGCCGGCAGGATCAGGTGCCAGAGCGCGTCGGCGCTGGCGTCGAACTCGCGGGTGAGCAACCCGTCGAGGACGAAGAAGCCGGTGACGTTGGTGTTGTCCAGTCCGGTGCTGATCCGCCCCGACGGCGGGAACCAGTGGATGTTCTGGGTGAACACGTCCTTGAGCAGATAGCCCAGGAAGAAGATCGGAATCGAGATGCCGAGCAGCGTCCCGCCGACCGTCAGGTTGTCCAGGGTCCGGCCCCGGTGCCGGGCGGCCAGGTAACCGAGCGGGATGCCGAGCCCGACCGCGATGATCATCGCGGCGAGGGCCAGCTCGACCGTTGCGGGGAACGAACGCCCGAGCACGTCGACGACCGAGTCACCGGTACGGATCGAGTTGCCGAAGTCGCCGGTGAGCATTCGCTGCATGAACTTGCCGTACTGAACCAGGATCGGCTGGTCGTAACCGAGCGCCTTGGTCAGAAGTTCCCGCCGTTCCGGGGTGGCCCGTTCGCCGAGCAGTGCGTCGACGGGGCCACCGGGCAGGTTCCGAAGCCAGATGAAGATCAGCGCGGTCAGCGCGATCAGGGTCACCACCAGCTGTAGCAGGCGGCGAACTATGACTCGCAACATCTCTCACACACCATGTTCTCGATGCCAGCAGAGGCGGGGGGGGGGGGGGGGGGGGGGGGGGGGGGGGGGGGGGGGGGGGGGGGGGGGGGGGGGGGGGGGGGGGGGGGGGGGGGGGGGGGGGGGGGGG
>NZ_JBVJHT010000006.1:326679-427888 GCF_055586685.1 Micromonospora sp. NPDC049529 | reverse complement strand
GAGCCGGCCGCCCACGACGATCTCGGCGTCCAGCCGGCTCTGCTCCCGCTCCACGTCGGAACGGACCACGACCAGCAGCCGGCACGGGTGCGCGGGGGGGGGGGGGGGGGGGGGGGGCCCCCCCCCCCCCCCCCCCCCCCCCCCCCCCCCCCCCCCTCCCCCGTCGGCGACCCGGCGCGGCCCGGACGGGTCGCCGCCGGATGCGCAGAATCGCCTGCGCCGCCGAAGGGGCTGCCGCGGATCACCCGCTACCGGGCCGGGGCCTCCCGGTTCACCGTCATGGATCCGTCGGGGAACTCGATCATTTTCATCCGCCGCGACGAGCCGGAGGGCTTGGAGTACGGCGGATCGAAGCAGCTCAGCGGCCTCGCCAAGGTGCTCGACAACGCCCGGATCCTGCGGGAGTTCAAATTGACGACCTCGCGGCCTTCCGGGCGCTGAACTCGGGGCTGCGCCGGCACGGTGCCGACGCGCCCGCCGTCGAACGGGCGATGGCCCTCGCCGCACTGGTCGAGCTGTCGACCGCGCTCGACGAATCCGAGCGGGTGCCGGAATGGGGGGAGCCTCTGCGGCGCATCGAACTCACCGCGGCGGAACGCGATCGGGTCATGGCCTTCGTCGCCGACCCCGAACTGATCAAACCATGGCTGGGTTGATCACCGGAGCGGTACCGCCGGGAATTCGGCTGATCCTCCCGTCCTGGCGGAATTTCTTCGGTCCCGGCAGCGTCAAGCGGAGGCGCTTGCCGCAGTCCGGGGCTGCGTACGGAAGGTGGTGCGGTACGTCTGCGGCGCCACCCCGCTGAGTCGTTTGAACTGGACGCGGAACTGTGCCGGTGAGGTGAAGCCGACGAGGTGGGCGACCCGGTCGACGCCGTGGTCGGTGGTTTCCAGGAGTTCCTGTGCCCGACGGATGCGTACGGTGGTGACCCACTGCATCGGGGTGCGACCGGTCTCCTCGTGGAAGCGGCGGTTGAGCGTGCGTACGCTCAGCCCCGCCCGGTCGGCCACGTCGGCCAGGGTCAGGTCCTCACCGGCGTGCACCTCCAACCACTGTAGGAGCGCGCCGAGGCCGGTCTCGGTGGCGCGCGGGCCGGGGGGTGGGATGAACTGGGCCTGCCCACCGTCGCGGTGCAGGGGTGCCACCGCCCGCCGTGACGCGTCGGCGGCGATCGCGGCGCCGTAGTCGCGGCGTACGAGGTGCAGGCACATGTCCACGCCCGCGGTCGCCCCGGCCGAGGTGATGATCTGCCCGGTGTCGACGTAGAGCACGTCGGGGTCCACCTGCACGGCGGGGAACGACGCCTGCAACTGGCTGGCGGCGGCCCAGTGCGTGGTGGCGCGCCGGTGGTCGAGCAGGCCGGCCGCGGCGAGGGTGAAGGTGCCCACGCAGATCGAGGCGATGCGGGTGCCGGTGGCCGCGGCTGCCCGCAGTGCGTCCAGCACCGGGGTGGGCACGGGTTCGGCCGGGTCGTACCGGCCGGGAACGATGACGGTGTCGGCGTCGACGAGCGCGTCGAGGCCGTGGTCAACGGCCAGCCGCAGCGGGCCGGCGTCGACCAGTGGCTCGCTGCCGCAGACCAGCACCCGGTAGCCGGGCCGGCCGGTCGGCAGCCGTACCTGGCCGAGCACTTCGATCGGGGTGGCGAGGTCGAACGCGATCGTGTTCGGTAGCGCCAGGACGAGCACGGTGTGCATGGCGACATTCCTCGGGGTGAAGGACGCGGCAAGAATCAGTTGGATGATGGCAATCCTGCCACTGGCCGCGTTGGTCGGCGAGGCCGAGGATCGGTGGCATGTTGGTACAGATCGTGTTGTTCGACGGATTCGATCCCCTCGACGTCATCGCGCCCTTCGAGGTTCTCGCGGCGGGAGGTGACGCCACCGGGGGCGACCTGGCGGTGGAACTCGTCGCCGCGCAGGGCCCGTGCGAAGTGGTCAGCGGCACCCGTGGCCTGACGCTGCGGGCGACCGCGAGGCTGGACCCGGACCGGCCGGGCTACGTCGTCGTACCCGGCGTCAGCGGACCGACGATCGGCGACCCCGACGACGGTGCGGTGACGATCCCCGTACTGCTGGCCCGGTTCGGCGAGTCGGCGGCGGCACCGCTGCTGCTCGCCGCGCTACGCAACCCCGAGGTCACCGTCGCGGCCGTCTGCGGCGGATCACTCGCCCTGGCCATGGCCGGCCTGATCGAGGGCCGCCACGCGGTGACGCACGTGCTCGGCATGGACGTGCTCGACGCGACCGGCGTACGGGCGGTGCCGGCCCGGGTCGTCGACGACGGCGACCTGATCAGCGCGGGCGGCGTCACATCCGGCCTGGACCTCGGGCTGCACATCCTGGAACGCGAGTTCGGTCCCCGGATCGCGCACGCCGTCGAAACCCTGTTCGAGTACGAACGACGCGGCACCGTGTGGCGCGACACCGGGCGTACGCCCGTCACGGTCTGAAGGGAAGCCGTCTTGAACAACATTCTCGGTACCTGGGACGTCAGCCTGAAGACCCCGATCGGCACCCTGAACGCCGTCTATGTCTTCGACGACCCGGACGGCGCGATCGCCGGCACCGCGTCGACGGCGTCGGAGACGGTGCCGCTCACCGCGATGGTCTGCGACGGCCCCCGGGTGACCTGGCGCCAGTCGGTGACCCGCCCGATCCGTCTGCACCTCGATTTCGACGTGGTGGTCGACGGCGAGAGCATCAACGGTCACTCCCGCGCGGGGCGCCTGCCCCGGACCACGGTCACCGGCACCCGGCGTCCGAACCCGCAGGGCCGGGCCCGCCCTACAGCCTGACCAGCGCGACGTCCCACTGGCCGTGCAGTTCCTCCCACCCGGTCACGATCTCGCCGATCGGCAGCGGATTGCGCCCCGGATCGTCGTCGCGGGCCAGTTCGCACCCCTGCTGCTCAAGCTCCCGGAGCACCCGCTCGGCGTCGTCGACCGACCCGTCGGTCACGAGCCGCAGGTAGCCGACCCGCCAGTCGTCGGTGCGCGGTGGCGCGAGCGCGAGGTCGCGCCCGGAGACGAACCGGCCGCTGACGGCGTACAGGGAGCGGCTCGCGTCGACCCGCAGCGGCCCCTCGTCGGACATCGCGACATCCGGATGGAGGAACACCCGCTCGCCGGTGAGGACGGCGGGTCCGAGCCACTCGGCAAGACGGTCGAGTTCGGTCTCGTAGAGGAAGTTGCCCCATGCAAAGAGTGCGAATTCGGCCACGGGCGTCATCGTAGGCGGGCGGACGAGGCCGTCGCGCCCCCGGCGGGTGGTTGCCCACCGAGGCGCGACGATCCGTCGTACGAGGTGCGGAGCGCGGCTACTGCGAGTCGCAGTACGTGTCGCCGGGCTCGTCCGGTGGCTCACTCGGGTTCGGGTCGTCGGGGTCGACCGGTTGGCCGACGATCTGGACGAAGAACGGGTCCCCGGGCAGGATGCGGTGCTTCTGGTAGAACCAGCCCAGCCGCGAACCGGAGGCGCAGTTGTCCTTCAGCGGGATCTCGTCCACCGAGTAGGACAACGGCCCGGTCAGGGCCCCCTCCTTGGTCGAGGCGAACGGGTACTCGTCGCACGAGTCCCGGTTGGTGCCCCAGATCCGGTTGCAGGCGGCGATGGCGAGATCCCGGTTGTTCTTGATGCCGCCGCCGGTCAGCCGGTGCAGCGGGTCGTTGCTCTCCCGCGAGCCGGGGATCTGCTTGCGCTGGCCCGCGGGCGGCAACGGTTCGGTCAGGTTGGGGGTCTGTTGGGCGGTGTCGATGTGCTCGGCCGAGTGCTGCACCTTGAGATCGTTCTTGTTCAACTTGAAGGTCGAGACGCCGTTCCTGATCACACACCCGCCGTTGTAGACGGAGATGTTCGGTGAGGAGTCGCAGCGGACGGCCTTGTGCGTGCCGAAGGCGGTGAACTTGACCCGGTCGTAGACGAACTCGATACCCGCGTTGATGTCGCAGTTGGCGGTGTAGTGCCGCCCGACCCCGACGGGCGTCGGGGAGCGGAGCGTGTGGTCGACCGTGACGCCGGCCGTCCACTGCGCGTACGTCTTGGTCACCCGGTCCGTTCCACTGGTCAACTGGCAGGGGTCGGGCGAACCCACGCCCCTGGTCCTGAGCAGGAGCAGCGACACCGGCATGACGGCCGGCGGGGGAGTGCCCCAGACGATCCGGAAGTCGTCCAGCCGCCATTTCAGCTTGGTGTCCCGAGCCGCGAGATGCGAACTGTCCCGCACACCCCGGAACGTGGTGACGAGTTGGGTGATCCGGAACGACACCGCCCCCATCTGCACCCAGACACCGGCCCGGTTGCGGACCCAGGACTCGAACAGCCCGGTCTGCTTGTGGCAGGCGTTGTACTGGTTCTTGATCCAGCCCTTGGACGCGTACGCCTTGGTCGTCGCCGAGGTGCCGTCGCATTCGGCCAGGGTGATCTGTCCGGGGCTGGTGGGCGAGGGCGCCGCCGCGTCGACCGCGCGCCCACCGTCGCCCGCTGTCCGCGAACCGGTCGTGAGCGCCCCGGTACCGGCCAGGGTCACCTCCAGCACGGGCGGAACCGGCTCGCCCTCCCACGGCACGGCGGAGTCGAAGTAGCGTTCGTGCTGGCCCTCCCCGGCCTCCGGAACCGTACGCAGGGCCAGGCCGTGGTTGGCCGTACCGGTCGCCCACGACTGGGCGGTCGCGGTCACCGGCCAGCTCATCGTCCCGACACCCTCGCAGTCGGGGGTGGTGCCCGCGGCCACACCGGTCGCGCCCGTGGCCGGCTGCCGGTTCCAGGCGAGTGTCTCCGGCGCCCAGGAGCCGGTCACCGGGAACACCCGGATGTCGATCGTGTCGGTGTCGCACCAGGCGAAGACCTGGTTCAGCCGCAGCGTGGCGCTGCGTACCGTACGTCCGGCCAGCGCCGTCGTGTCGAACCTCAGGTACGTACGGGACAGGTCGTGGGTGCCGTCACCCCAGTCGTAGCTGCCGGCGACCAGCAGTGGCTCGCCCTGCTCCTCGAAGCCCCAGTTGGTGGTGGCGACACCGGTGATCAGTGGCAGCTCCAGCGTCTGGTCCTCACCGGGCGGCCCGGTCGGTGGTGGGGTCGGCCCGGAAGGTGTCGGGGTGGGGGTGGTCGGGGTGGGATTCGGCCCGGTCGGGGTGGGGTCCGGGGTCACCGGATCCTCACCGGGCGGCGCGTTCGGGTTGCTCGCCGCGTCCCGCTCCTCCTGGGTCAGTCCCTCCGGTGCCGAGTAGTCGTCCATCTCCCCGTCGTCGAAGGTGACGCCCTCGGTCTCCGCGAACCGGATCGCATCCTCGTCGCTGCGCCTCGGCATCTGCGGCGGTACGTCGGTCATCCTCGCCTGCGCCGCCTCCGCGTCGGCCCAGGTCCGGTTAACCACGTCGGGACCGTGCTCGTCCGCGTAGGTGGACAGGATGGTCACCTGCTCGGCGGGTTCGTAGTCGACGAAGAGCACCGGCCCGGTCTCGCTGCTCTCCGAGGAGCGGTACTGCCGCCAGTTGGTGGCCTCCGACTCGTTCACCGCGCGCAGTTGGAAGCCGAGGTCCGGCGCACCGTCCGCCCACGCCTGGGTGATCGCCTCGACCGAGTGGTACAGCTCGCCCTCACCCCAGGAACAGGTGTCGCTGTAGGCGGCCTGGTTGCTGCTCTGCCCGGTGGTGGTGGCCGAGGGCTGCACGCTCCAGCGCAGTGTCGCCGGACTCCAGTCGCTGGTGATCCGGCGGGCGACGATGCCCGAGCCCACCTGGGATCCGCAGGCGTTCGAGCGGTAGTTCCAGATCCGCAGGTCGGCGTTGAGGATGGTGGATCCGACGAGGTTCGTGCCGGCGATGTGGTAGCGGATGTAGGTGCGCCAGGTTTCCGCGGCGCCGCTGGACGACCGGCCGGCCCGCAACCAGGTCGCCGAGGCCTGCGAGTTCTGGTACTGGACGCTGGAGACGAAGGTGTCCTCGTCCAGCCCCGCGCCGACCCATTCGGAGGCCAGTCCGATCGTCACGGGGTAGGCCACGTCGCGGTCGGCAAGGAAGACCGGGTCGGGCGCGAGCGTGAGTACCGGTCCCACCGAGTCGTGGGTCACCGACGCCGACGCGATCCCCCGAACACCCGAGTCCGGGGCGTCGACCGCCTTGGCGTCGAGCATCGTCGCCGCCGAAACGTCGGCGAAGGTGCTGGTCCTGCCCGCGTCCGTGGCGAGCAGACGAGGGCCGCCGGACTTGTCCTTCCCGTACGTCATCCGTTCCGGAAGGGTGACCGGTACGCGGAACGTCGGCTTGCCCTCCGGCCGTTGCCGGATGACGATCGACTGGTCGAACCCGGTGGAGGTGGCCGTGACCACCAGGTCGATGCCCGGGGACACCGCGTCGGGGTAGGTGGCCGTACTGCCCGACAGCACCGGCCGGGGCAGCGGGCGCGGCCACCGTACGGCGGACCGGTCCCGGCCGTTGCGGCTCCGCAGAACGGTCGTGTCGCCACCCGGGGACAGGTCGAGCCCCACCGGGGTCGCCCTGGGCCGGATGACCCCGTTGCGCTCCACCAGGGTCGTGTCGACCGGCACCCACCGGTCCCGCTGCTTGACCCGGACCGGCTCGCTGTGCAGTTCGGCGTGGAGCGTACGGCCGTCGCTGTTGGCCCACGTGCTGGACCGTTCCGTCCGCATCGACTCGATCTCGACGCGTCGGTTCTGTTCTCTGGCCGCCTGTTGCGCGGCCTTGACCGGGTCGAGCCGGTTGGCCGTCGACTCGGGTTCGGGCTGGTTGGCGCTGGCCCGGAACGGGCCGCCGATCAGCAGCGACGCGGTCAGGACGGCGACGGCCGCGACGGCCACCGCCCGCCACTGCCCGGGTCCGCGCGCGGACGGGCTCATGGATCCTGTCATCTCGCTCCCCTCTCGGAGCACAAGGAATAGACAAGCAACCATCTATCGGCGGCCTGGAACGGAAGCTTGGGTAATCCTTGAATCGGCCGTTCGGGAACCCCACCGCAGGTCGGGGGCGGCGGGTGGACGGAGGGATCCGGGCCGCCGACGCCTCGGGCGGCCGTACGCCGGCTCTTTCTGCTTAGATCATTCCGACGATCGAGGAAGGGAGCGGTACGCCGTGACGCCGGAGCTTCAGGAGCAGGAGGAGCGCCTCCAGTTCGACCGTTTCGACCACGACGACGCCTGGGAGCTGGGGAGTCGCCTGGTCGGGCTGGCCAGGGAGCGCGGCCACGCGGTCACCATTGACATCCGTCTCGGTGACCAGCAACTCTTCCACTACGCGTTCGCCGGCACCTCGGCGAACAACGACGACTGGATCGAGCGCAAGATCCGTGTCGTCCGTCATTTCGGACACAGCTCCTACCTCGTCGGCCAGACCTACCGCGACCGTGGCACCACCTTCGAGGAGCAGTCCCATCTCGACCGGGCCCGGTACGCCGCGCACGGCGGCTGCTTCCCGATCATCCTGCGGGGCACCGGCCCGGTCGGCACCGTCACCGTCTCGGGGCTGCCCCAACTCGACGACCACCGCCTCGTCGTCGAGGCCCTCGGACTCTTCCTGGACTCCCGGCGCCCCGAGTAGGAGCCCGTCTCGCGAACAAAGCGTCACACGCCCCGGGTACCGTGCGGTCGGCGAGCCCAGCCGGCCCGCCGACCTGCCCACCGGGAGGGGCCCGCCATGTCGATGCACGAGATCGAAGACCTTGTGCACAGTTCGGTGCTGGTGCTGGACGCCCACCATCCCGAGGGCGACGGCCGGTTGCGGGACTGGTTCGTGGCGCTGTACGCGTTCCAGCAGCAGTTCGACTGCTCGCACACCCAGGGGCGGGTGCTGGACATCCTGTTGCGCCGCCGGCACACGTACCGGTTTCCAATCCGGGAGCACCCCGACTACGCGCGGCGCCGCGACTTCTTCGACGCCCTGACCGGGTTCACCGAGCTGCGCGCGTTCGGTGACCAGGACGACGACGACTTCGGCGGCTACGACGACTGGTTGGAGGACGGCTATGTCGACCCGCCGTGGCTGTACTGCGAGGCCGGCACGGCGCTGTGGCAGCGCATGGTCGACGAGGGGCGGCTGCGGGGCGCCGACGCGATCCCGCCCCGCCGTGGCTCGCTGATCGAGGTCGTGCTGGCCGTGGCCGCCGCCGCCGAGCAGCACGGCGACATCGAGCTCATCGCACTGTGGTACGGACTCGGTCCCGAGATGCTCGTCCACGGTCATCTGCCGACGGTCGAGGATCTGGGTCGGGTGCCGGAGGTCGTGCAACTGCGTCAGATCATGCAGCGGACCGGCGCCTGGTCGATGCCGCTGCTGGACGGCTACCGTCCAACGGATCACGACCTCGACGTGCTGGACGACGACGTCGAGTCATGGTGGTACCGCGACCCGTCGCCGACAGCCACGACCTGACGGCACGCTCACCGACACCTCACCGGTCGGGACCCGCCGCTGGCATAATCGCGGCCCGTGATCTCCTCTACTTCGAATTCGCTCGACTTCCGTGGTGTGCGACGGGCCTACGACACCGTGGCCGAGGACTACGCCGCCTACCTGCCGGACACCCGCTGGGAGGCCCCGCTCGATCTCGCCATGGTCGACGCCTTCGCCATGGCGGTCACGGCTGGCGACGACGCGCAGGTCCTCGACGCGGGTTGCGGCACCGGCCGGATGAGCCGGTACCTGCGCGAGCGCGGTTGTGCGGTGCAGGGTGTCGACCTGTCGCCGGGCATGGTCGCCATGGCCCGGCGCGACCACCCCGGCCTGGTGTTCACCGTGGGTTCGTTGACCGAGCTGCCCTACCCGGACGACCGGTTCGCGGGCGTGATGCTGTGGTACTCGATCATCCACACGCCGCCCGCGGGCCTCGCGCGCATCTTCGCGGAGGCCACCCGCGTCCTGCGCCCGGGCGGCCACCTGCTCGTCGGTTTCCAGGCCGGCGAGGGCACCCGCGACGTGTCCGGCTCGTACCGTCGGTTCGGCCACGAGATCGAACTCGAACGCCATCTCTACACCGCCGACGAGGTCGGTGCCCAGATCGAGGCTGCCGGCCTACGGGAAGAGGGCCGCCTGATACGACGCGCCCGGGACGGCGAGAAGGATGATCAGGGCGTCCTGCTGGCCCGCTACCAGGTGGGACAACCGGTTTGACCTGGAGCCCGTGCACCGGCTCGCCCAGATCGTCGCCGACCTCGACCGGATCCGTCTGCTCGGCGCCCAGACGGTGGTGCTCGACCCGTTCAACGGCGACCCGACCGAGATCCGCCAGCCCGAACGCGCCTGGCAGATCCTTGCGGCCGTGGCCGCGTACCCCAGATCCCAGGAGGACCGATGACCCCCGACGACGAGAAGTTTCTCCGCCGTGCCGTGGAACTCGCCAGCTTGGCCGGGGCGTCCGGCGAACGCCCCTTCGGCTCGTTGCTGGTCGACGCGGACGGCACCGTCCTGATCGAGGACCACAACACCGTGGTCTCCGACTCGGACATCACCGCCCACCCGGAACTGAAGCTGGCCCGCTGGGCCGCTCGGGAACTCGCCCCCGAGGTGGCCGCCATCACCACCATGTTCACCAGTTGCCAGCCCTGCCCGATGTGCGCGACCGCGATCGCCCGGTCCGGCCTCGGCCGGGTGGTGTACGCCCTGTCCGCCGAACAGTTCGAGGAGGTCAAGCCCGTCACCCCGCCCCCGCCCCCGGTGCGGTACGAGGGACCGGCACTCTTCGACGAGGCGCGCCGCCCGATCGACACCTACTACTAGCGCCGCCCGACGGGCCCCGCGCTGTTGACCCTCAACCCGATCGAGGCCCCAGACTTCGCCTCGTCCACCCGTTGCCGAGCCAGGATCATGAAGTTAGCGCAAGTTTCTGGCTCGATTCCCGCGCCAACTTCATGATCGACGCGCTCGATCATGAAAGGGAAGTTTATGGAGATCAGCGCGGATCAGGTTATGGCCGCGATCGGTGTCGCGGTCGAACAGGGACGTGCGGGGGATCGCGGGGGAGCCAGGACCTCGCTCGAAAAGCTGTGGGAGACGGTGGGTGAGCACGGTGATGCGCTGCACCGATGCAGCATCGCGCACTATCTGGCCGACCTGCAGGAGGCCGTGACGGATGAGCTGAGCTGGGACGAGCGCGCCCTGGCGGCGGTCACTGAACTCAGTGACGAGCGCACCCGCCGATTCCACGACTCGCTACAGGTCCGAGCCTTCCTTCCCTCGCTGCGTCTCAATCTGGCCGACGCGCATCGGCGAGTGGGGAATCCGGACGAGGCGCGCCGGCATCTGGCGGCCGCCGTCGTGGATCTCGACGCGCTTCCCGACGACGAATACGGGTCGATGATCCGGGGCGGTGTCGAGAAGGTCCGGCAGGCTCTCGATACCGGGTTCACGCAGCGATTGGACCGGTAACGCCATGCCTCGGGCCAGCCGGCCGCCCGATCCCGTGGTCTGGGGCGGACGGCCGGCGCCGTGGCGGTGTCACTCGCAGAACACCTGCACCTTGGTTCCGGGGTCGTCGAGGTCGACGGTGAGCTCGTCGAGCTGCTCGATGAGATCCTCGATGTGCTGTGGCTTGAGCTGGGTGAGGTCGATCGGTACGCCCGACTGGTGCAGCTTCGTGTTGACCTGGGTGAGCGCCTGCGGAGGAATGAGGCTGGTGAGCCGTACCCCGGCGCGCAGCAGCTGGAGCGGGACCCGGATGTTGATCCGGCTCGGCCCGTCGCTGCTGAAGTCGTCCTCCGAGTTCACCACCACACGCAGATACTTGGGTCGGGGTTTCGGGCGGGACGTGACTCCCGGCAGCGACGCGGGCTGTTCCCGCGAGAGAGCGTCGATCAGCCGCTCGGCCTCGTCTGCGGTTATCTTGCCCTCGGCCAGCATCTCCAGGACCTGACGGCGCTGCTCATTCATGACGGCTCCTACCTCTCCGACTCAATTGACGCTGACCAGCACGGCCAGGTGGCCGTCCTCGATTTCGAACCGCGTGCCGGGCAACGCCCACAGCAGTCGCCCGATGCCGCGCAGCGCGCCCAGCGGGTTCACCCGGAAGACGATGCACGCGACGAGTCCCGCCAACGCGGCGAGCAGCAGCAGGGGTGACAGCACCAGAACCGCCGGCAGTACGGGCACGTACAGCCGCAACCATCGGCCGTCGCGACGACGTTGGCGGTACGTCACCAGCTGCGGGATCACCGGGACTGCTCCAACTCGGCCAGCGCCTCCTGGACGCCGATCTCCCCCCGCCGCAGGCGGTCGACGACGTCGGCGCCGGTGGGCGCCGGATCGGTGTCGACGAAGTCGAGGTGCTCGGCGATCCGGTTGAGCCGGGACTTGATCGTCGGGTAGCTCACCCCGAAGATCCGCTCCATCTCCTTGATCGAACCGTGCGACCGTACGAACGCGGCCACGAACACCTGATCGTCGACGCTGAGCTGAGCCAGCTGCGGCGGATCGAACTGGCCCTCGATCGCCACGCCGCTGCCGGCCAGGCGGACCCGCTCGACCACGAACGGCTGTCCGTGTGTCAGGTCCGTCAGTTCCTGCCAGTCCACCCTGGGCTCCCTTGCTCTTCGGCGACGTGCTCGCCAGCTATTTCTACCTTGAGTTTTTTAAGTAGTCAACGAGCAAAGATTAATTTTCTTAATTTGATCTTCGGGCTCCTGGGTCGCCCGTCCCGGCCCGCGCATGGAACGGACGTCACCGGCCACGCCGGGCGGCGGGCTCGTGACGTCGAGAGAAACGTGATGACTGCCTACCGCGCGGCCGTCGCCCGCGGCGACTCTCCGGTCAGCGGTACCGGGTTGCCGAGGCCGTCATGTGCCCGCCGGGATGGCGTATCTCGACGCGGACGAGCGCCGAGTCCCGCGCGTCGACGGGCCACTCCACGGTGTCGGTGCCCTGGTCGGGCGAGGATTCGCGGTGTGCCGCGCCCTGCTGCGGGTGAAAGGTGACCGTGCCGGACGGCGCTCCGCGTACCTCCGCCCGGACCGTGCCGGCTCGCCGCCGGTGATCAGTTGGTTACCGACTCCCGCCCTGGTCCGTCGTCACCACCGCGAAGCTCTCGCCCGGCAGGAACACCTCCGTGCCCGTCCAGTGCACCTCGGCGGAGGCCAACAGCAGTTCGCGCGGCGGCACGCCCAGCGGCACACCCTGCTCGGTCGGGGCGAGATTGCACACCAGACACACCTCGCCCCGGCGCACCACCAGCCACCGCCGCTGCTCGTCGACGTCCACGCCGAGCCGGTCCAACCTCGGGTCGGTCAGTTCGGGCCGGGAACGCCGCAGCGCGATGAGGTCCCGGTAGAGCGTGAACAGCCGCAGGTGGTCCGGGTCGGTCAGCTCCGACCAGCGCAGTTTCGACCCGAGGAACGTCTTCGGGTCGGCCGGGTCGGCCGTGACGGCCACGCCCCAGGTCGCCCCCAGTTCCCGCTGCCGGCCGAGGCGGACCGCCTCCCGCAGATCGTCGTCGTCGAACGAGACGAAGAACTCCCACGGACCCTGGCTGCCCCACTCCTCACCCATGAAGATCATCGGCGTGTACGGCGAGCAGAACACGATCGCCGCGGCGCAACCGAGCAGCCCCGGCGACAGACCGGCCGAGATCCGCTCACCGCCGGCCCGGTTACCGACCTGGTCGTGCGACTGCACGTAGACGAGGAAACGGCTGGCCGGGGTCCGGGTGGTGTCCACGGCCCGCCCGTAGCCGCGCCCCCGGAACGACGAGTGGCCCCCGGCGTACGCGAAGACGTTGCGCAGTGCGTCGGCGAGCACCCGCAGCGAGCCGTAGTCGGCGTAGTAGCCCTGCCGCTCGCCGGTCAGCGCGGCATGCAGGCTGTGATGCACGTCGTCGTTCCAGAGCGCGGTCAGGCCGTACCCGCCGGCCTCGCGGGGCGTCACCAGCCGTGGATCGTTCTGGTCGGACTCGGCCAGCAGGGCGAGCGGGCGACCGAGGTGGGCCGAGAGCGCGTCGACCGAGACGGCGATCTCCTCCAGGAGGTGCACGGCCCGGCCGTCGCGCAGCGCCTGCACGGCGTCCAGCCGCAGCCCGTCGAGGTGGAAGTCGCGCAGCCAACTCGTGACGTTGTCCAGCACGTAACGGCGTACCTCGTCCGAGCCGGCGCCGTCGAGGTTCAGCGCCGGTCCCCACTTGGTCCGGTCGGCGAAGTACGGCGCGAACCGGGGTGTGAAGGCCCCCGCCGGGCCGAGGTGGTTGTGGACCACGTCCAGCAGCACCCCCAGCCCGGCGCGGTGGCAGGCGTCGACGAAGCGCTTCAGCGCGTCCGGGCCGCCGTACGGCTGGTGTACGGCGTACCAGAGCACCCCGTCGTAACCCCAGCCGGCATCGCCCTCGAACGCGTTGACCGGCAGCAACTGCACGAAGTCGACCCCGAGTCGCACCAGGTGGTCCAGCCGGTCGATCGCGGCGTCGAACGTCCCCGCCTCGGTGAAGGTGCCGACGTGCAGCTGGTAGACCACGCCCCCGGCCAGCGGTCGACCCCGCCAGCCGGTGTCCCGCCACTGGTACGCCGCATGGTCGTACAACCGGGACGGGCCGTGCACGCCGTCGGGCTGCCACAGCGAGCGCGGATCGGGCAGCGCCGTCGGGTCGTCGTCGAGCAGGAACGCATAGTCCACCCCGGCACGGGCGCCGTCGACGTCGGCATGCCACCAGCCGTCGGTGCCCGCCGTCATGGGGTGGTCCGCTCCGGCGACCCGGACGCTCACCCTGCCGGGTAGGGGCGCCCACACCGAGAAGCTGTGCGCCTCGGTCACCGTGTCCTCCGTCCTCGGACGGCCCGTGATCCCGGCCGCCCGTACGCGTTGGTGGGGGTTTCCTAGCCGCTGACGGAGTGCTCGACCGGCCGAGGGGGCACCGTGAGACTCTCCGTGGCCCGACGGCCGACGAGGAAGAAGAGCGGGAGCAGCACGGCCACGCCGGCCGACACCGCCAGGGCCGGGTAACCGGCCGTGCCGAGGATCATGCCGGCCCCGATGCTGGAGACCGCCGAGGCGGTCCAGACAATGGCATCGACACCACCCTGGACGTGCAGGCGCTCGGCGGTGGTCAGCGACTGGGTCAGCATGCTGCTGCCGCCGACAAAGGTGAGGTTCCAGCCGTAGCCGAGCAGGAACAGCGCGACGTAGTACGACGTGTCGCCGGCCATCGGCACCAGCGCGGCCACCGTGGACAGCACGATCACGCCGATGCCCAGGAGGATCGTGGCCCGCCCGCCGAACCGGTCGGCGATGTGCCCGGACAGCGGAGCCAGCGCGAACATGCCCAGCAGGTGCACGCTGAGGACCGCGCCGACCGCGCCGAGACCGTGGCCGTGCATCTCCATCTGCAACGGCGTCATCGTCATCACCGCGACCATCGCCACCTGGCCGGCGGTCATCGACACCACCGCGGCCCGGACCACCGGGCGCCGCCAGACCTGGGCGGGGACCGGTCCGGACGCCTCGCCGCCGCGCCGGGTCCGGGTCGCCGGCAGGGTCGACGAGGCCAGGGCGGCGCCGCCCGCGCAGACGAGCGCCAACATGTACGGGCCGGTGAGCGGCGGCAGGCCCAGTCCACCTGCGAACCGGGCCAGGGGTGCGATCAGGTTCGGCCCGATCAGCCCGCCGAGCGTGCCGCCCCAGACGATGAGCCCGACGGCGAACCCCTTGCGGTGGGGCGGGTACAGGTCCGCCGCGCAGTACCGGGAGAGTTGGGCCCCGCCGTTGCCGATGCCGAGCAGCACCATGCCGGCCATCAGCAGGCCGGCCGAGTCGGACACCACCCCGAAGCCCGCGACGACCGCACCGACGACCGCGACCAGGTAGCCGGCGACCAGGGCGATCCGACTGCCGCGCTGGGCCATCACCGCGGCCAGCGTCAGGGTGCCGATGGCGGAACCGATCACCCCGGCCGCGTTGGGTAGGCCGCTCCACAGCGGGCTGAGCAGGTGCGCCCCCATCAGGGTGCTCACCGTGCTGGCGCCGACCATGGAGATGTTGGTGGCGGCCGAGCCGGTGAAGAGGGCGGCCATCGGACGGCGTCGGGCGTCCTGCGCCACGACCGGGGTCGCGGTCACCGCTCCTCCCGCAGGAGAAGGGCCACCGGATACCGCCCCAGCAGGTCGGCGACCGGGGGCGGATCCGTCCCGAACCGTACGCCGCTGATCACGTCGGTCCAGCCACCGCCGCCGCCCGAGGGCAGGGGCAGTACGGTGTCCGACCAACCGTCGGCGGCGAGCCCCAGCGGTAGCCGGGTGGCCACCGCCACCAGCTCCCGTCGCTGCCCACGGGCGAAGCCGACGAGATGGTCGGCCGCCGGGCCCTCCGCGCGGACCGGGGCGTACCCGTCCCACAGCTCGGGCCGGTCGCGCCGCAGCCGCAGCACGCTCGACACGACGAACAGCTTCGCCGCCCCGGTGTCGTCGACGTCGGGGCGCCAGCCGCCGTCGAGCCGGTCGAGCAGGGCACGCCGGGCGGCGAAGTCCACCGGGCGCCGGTTGTCCGGGTCGACCAGGGACCAGTCCCACAGCTCGGTGCCCTGGTAGACGTCGGGCACGCCCGGTCCGGCCAGTTGCAGCAACTTCTGCCCGAGCGAGTTGGACCAGCCCGCCGGCCGGATCCGGTCCACGAACCCGGCGATCTCGGTGGTCAGTTCCGCGTCCGCGCGTACCCGGTCCGGCCAGCTCGTCAGCACGTTCTCCAACTCCGGGTCGGGATCGGTCCAGGTGGTGCGCTGCCGGGCCTCCCGGGCGGCTTTGAGCAGGAACCCGCGCAGCCGTTCGGGCTCGATCGGCCAGGCACCGACGAGCGTCTGCCAGGCGAGTGGTTCCAGCGCCGGATCGCCCAGCGGGCAGCGGGCCGCCCAGCGCCGCACCGCGCCCACAAACTCGTCGGGCAGCTCGCTGAGCACCGCCAGCCGGGCCCGCACGTCCTCGGACCGCTTGGTGTCGTGGGTGGACAGGGTCGTCATCGTACGAGGCCAGGCCGCCTGCCGGTCGGCGTTCGCGGCGTGGAACTCCGCCGGCGGTACGGCGAACCGGTCCAGGTCCCCGCCGACCTCGTTGAGCGCCACCAGCCGGTGGTACCGGTAGAAGGCGGTGTCCTCGACCCCCTTCGCCATCACCGCCCCGGTGGTCTGCTGGATCCGGGTCGCCAGCGCACCGGTCGGCCGGGCGATCATGTCGGCGCCGACGGCGGTCACGATGTCGGCCAGGTCCGGCCGGCGCTCCCGCGCGACGGCGACGGCCTGCTCCAGCGCCCAGCGATGCTCGGGCAGGTACGTCCGGTACACCGGGAACGAGATCAGCAGTTCCACCGCCGCCTCGTGGCACTGCTGCGGCGAGCGGTCGGGCAGCAGCTCGACGACGAGGGCGACGATCCGCCGTACCTCCGCCGCGAGCAGGGTGAGCGCCACCTGGCGGCGGCTCTCCGTGCTGACCTCGGCGGCTGCGACCCTCGGTTCGGCTTCGAACGCCTCCCGGCCGGCCGGGTCGACGAAGACGCCGCAGATCTCGCGCAGCGCGTCGTACCCGGTGGTTCCGTCGACCGGCCACGACGCGGGCAGCGGTTCGCCCACGGCGACCACCTTCTCCACCACGATCCAGGCCTCGGGCGCGGCCCGGCGCAGCCGGCGGAGGTAGCCGCCGGGATCGGTCAGCCCGTCCGGATGGTCGATCCGCAGCCCGGTCACCTCACCGGATCGCACCCAGCTCAGCAGCTCGTCGTGGACCGCCGCGAACACCTGCGGATCCTCGGCCCGCAGGCTCGCCAACGTGTCGATGTTGAAGAAGCGCCGGTACGTCAGCTCGGCCATGCCCCGCCGCCACGACACCAGCCGGTAGTGCTGGCGGGCGTGTACCTCCTGCGGCGTCCCGTGCTCGCTGCCCGGCGCCAGCGGGAAGCGGTGCCCGTGGTACCACAGGGTCGTCGCGTCCGCCTTGAGCTCGGCCAGTGCGGGGCCCACGCCGTCCGCGTCGTCGGCGAGCACCGGGAGCAGCAGCGGGCCGGCCGACCAGTCGATGTCGAAGAACCCGGCGTAGCGCGAGCCGGGGCCGTGCCGCAGCACGTCCCACCACCACGGGTTGGCCGGCGGGTCGCCCACCCCCATGTGGTTGCACACCACGTCCACCACGAAGCCCAGCCCGGCCCGCCGGAGCCGGTCGGCCAGCTCGCGCCGGCCGTCGGCGCCGCCGCGCTCGTCGCAGGTACGGGTTGGGTCCACCAGGTCGTACCCGTGCGTCGAGCCGGGCGACGAGGCGAGCAGTGGCGAGGCGTACAGCGCGCCGACGCCCAACGCGGCCAGGTAGTCGGCGACCGGTGCCGCGTCGGTCAGCCGCAGGTGCGCACCGAACTGCACCCGGTATGTCGATGTCGGAACCGCCATCAGCCCGTGAACCCCCGTGCCCGTCGCTGGGTGGCCGTCCGGTCGCGGCCGTAGATCTCGGTGAGCCGCCGCAGCCGGAATTCGAGACTCGGCGTGAGCGCCCGGGGCTCGTAGCGCCACTGCCAGTTTCCTTCGGCCCGGCCCGGTGTGTTCATCCGCGCCTCGGCGCCCAGTTGCAGCACGTCCTGCAACGGCAGGATGGCCAACTGCGCCACCGACCCGAACACCGCCCGCGCCGCCGACCAGCAGATGCCGTCCGGTACGCCGCCCAGGTACCGCTCGACCCGTTCACGTTCCTCGGCGGTGGCGCGGGCCCACCAGCCGGCGGTGGTGTTGTTGTCGTGCGTACCGGTGTATGCGACGCAGTCGGTCGGGTAGTGGTGCGGCAGGTGCTGGTTCTCGTCGCCGGCGAAGCCGAACTGGAGCAGCCGCATCCCCGCCGCCCCGGCGTCGATCCGCAACTGCTGCACCTGCGCGGAGGCCGGGCCGAGGTCCTCGGCGACCAGCCGCACGTCGGCCAGTTCCTTGCGGATGGCGCGGAACAGGTCGAGGCCCGGCCCGTTCTCCCAGTGGCCTTCGGTGGCGTTTCCCGGTACGGGCACCGCCCAGTAGTTGAGGAAGCCACGGAAGTGGTCGAGCCGCACGATGTCGAACAGGTCCTCCATCCTGCGGATCCGGTCGATCCACCACCGGTAGTCCCGGGCGGCCATCTCGTCCCAGCGGTACAGGGCGTTGCCCCAGACCTGGCCGTCGTGGCTGAACTCGTCCGGCGGGAAGCCCGCCACCGAGGTCGGGTTCCCGGCCGCGTCGAGCTGGAACAGGTACGGGTGGGCCCAGACGTCCGCGCTCTGCGTGCCGACGTACATGGCGACGTCGCCGAGTATCTCCACGCCCAGCTCGTGCGCCTGCGCCCGCAGGGCGGCGTAGTGCGTGCCGAAGAGGTACTGCTCGAACCGGTAGTAGGCGATCTGCTCGGCGGACTCCTGCGCCGAGCGGGCCAGCGCCTCGGGATCGCGGTGGGCGAACTGCTCGGGCCACCGCGTCCAGGCCCAGCCGTACCGGCGCCGCAGGGTCATGTAGTGGGCGTAGTCGTCGAGCCACCAGCCCTGTTCCCGGACGAACCGCTCGCTGTCGGGGGTCGGGGTGAAGTTCGCGAACGCCCGTGCCAGCAGCCGGTCCTTGATCGCGGCGGCGGCCGGGTAGTCCACCGCGTCGCCCGGCAGCTTCGGGATGTCGGCCAGGTCGGAGCGGTCGAGCAGGCCCGCGTCGAGCAGCCGGTCGACGCTGATGAACAGCGGGTTGCCGGCCAGCGTCGCGTACGACTGGTAGGGGCAGCCGTCCGCGTCGACCGGGTTCAGCGGCAGGAGCTGCCAGACGGTCTGTTCGGTGGCGGCGAGGAACTCCAGCCACTCGGTGGCGGCCGGACCGAACTCGCCGATGCCGTACGGTCCCGGCAGGCAACTGGGATGCAGGAGGATGCCGCTGCGTCGGGCGGGACTCATCGGACCTGCTCCCTGCGTCGACCGGCGGGCCGGGCCGGGGGACCGGTCGGCGGCCGGTAGAGCCGCTCGTAGCGCTCGGCGGCCTCGTCCCAGGTGAACCGGGCGCGCATCGCCCGGTCCCGAAGCCGCGCCCAGGTGGGGTCGTCGCGGTACCGGGCGACGCCCTCGCGCAACGCGTCCAGCAGCCCGGTCCGGTCGTCGTCGGCGAAGGAGAAGCCGAGCCCGGTCTGCGCCACCGTCTGCGCCATCCCGCCCACCCGCCGGACCACGGGCACCGACCCGTAGCGCAGCGCTATCAGCGGGGCCAGACCGCAGGGTTCGAACTCGGACGGGGCGAGGAACAGATCCGATCCGGCGTACGCCAGCCGGGCGATCTCCTCACCACTGTCCGGGTGGAATGCCACGTTTGGATGGTATCGAGCCGCCCGTTCGAAGGCCCGTTCGAACCGCTCGCCACGGCCCACCACGACCAACTGGATATCCAGCGCCGCCACCTCGTCGATGGTCTCCAGGAGAAGTTCCACCCCCTTCTGCTTGACCAGCCGTCCGACGAAGGCGACCACCGGCCGCCCCGGCTCCGGGGCCAGCCCGCTGGTCCGCTGCAACTCGGCCCGGCACACCGCCTTGCCCGCCATCGCCCCCACGTCGTAACCGGCCGGCAGGCGGGAGTCGGTGGCCGGGTCGAACTCGTCGTAGTCGACCCCGTTGAGCACACCCTGGTAGTCGTCACCCCGGCCGCGCAGCAGCTCGTCCAGCCCGCATCCGCGCAGCGGCGACAACGTCTCGTCCCGGTACCGGTCGCTGACCGTGGTCACCACGTCGGCGTGCGCGATGCCCTGGGCGAGCAGGTTGCCGGCGCCGTACCCGGTCAGCCCGAGCTCGCTGGCCTTGCTCTGCGGAAACAGCCCCTGGTACGCGAGGTTGTGGATGGTGAGCACCGTTCGGCACCCCGCCCCGAGCGTACGCAGGTGCGCCGGTACGTGTCCGACGTGCCAGTCGTTGCAGTGCACCGCGTCGGGCTGCCAGTCGGCGGTGACCGCCAGCCGGGCCAGGGCACGCGAGAACAGGACGAACGAGGCGAGGTTCTTCTCGACGTACCCCTCCGGACGGTCCCACGGAACCTGCTCGGTCGTGCCCACGGTGTAGTAGCGCACGCCGTCGTACTCACCCTGGTCGGCGACCTCCAGCACGGCTCGCGCGGAGCCGGCGGCGACGGTCACCTCGGCGACCCGCCGGCCCGCCGGCAGACCGGTGTACCTGGGCAGGAAGAGTTCCACCCGGTGTCCGCGCCGGGCCAGGCTCTTCGGCAGCGCCTGGGCCACATCACCCAGGCCACCGACCTTGACCAGCGGATACACCTCCGAGGTGGCGAAGTGCACGCGCAGTGGACCGTCGGCGTTCCTCGCGTCGTACGACCCGGCGCTGCTCGCCCGGTCCGGCGCCCCGCCACTCATGTCGCTCCTTCCCGGTCGACCGTCATCGCGGCACCGGCACCGGCACCGGCACCGGCACCGGCCAGCGTCACCACCGGCCGGCCCGACAGGTCCAGCACGATGTCGCGTTCGCCCGCGCGGCAGCCCACGGCGGTCAGTTCGGCAACGGTCCAGGTCGCCCCGCTGGCCAGCAGGCGCGGCTCGTCGCCGACACCGACGCAGACGGCACCCGCCCGTACCGCCGCCGTCACCCCGCTCGGCGCGTCCTCGAACACCAGGCACCGCGCCGGGTCGTACCCGAGCCGGTCCGCTCCCAGCAGGTAGCAGTCGGGGGCCGGTTTGCCGTGGGCGACCTCGCCCCAGGTGACGAGGACGGTGAAGGCCGCCCGCAGGCCCAGCGCGTCGAGCACCCGCTCGGCGCGGGCCGTGGACGCGCCCGTCACCAGGCCGAGCGGGACGCGGGCGGCGTGGAGCCGGGCGACCAACTCGCCCGCCCCGGCCACCGGGGCGAACGCCAGGTCGGGCTCGGCGGCACGGACGGCGGCCAGTACGCGTTCGCGCCCGGCACCGTCCAGTTGCGGGAAGAGTGCCGTCACGGTGTGCTCGGGTGCGCAGCCCAGCACGTGGCGATCGATGTCGCCGTCGCTGAGCTGCCGCCCCCGTCGCGCCGCGAGGTCGCGCCAGAGTGCCACGATCGCGGCGTGGGTATCGATCAGTACCCCGTCCAGGTCGAACAGAACACCTTCGAGACGCCGCGTGCTCACCCGCCCGCTACCGCGGGCAGGATGAGGATGGAGTCGCCGTCGGACACCCTGGTGTCCAGCAGGTCGGCGCCCCGGACGTCCACCTCGTTGACGTAGATGTTGACGAACCGTCGTAGCGTGCCGTCGTCGCCGACCACGCGCGAGCGGATGCCGCGGTGGCGCTTGTCGAGGTCGAGGAGGACCTCGCCGACGGTCTCGCCGACCGCGACGACCTTCTTGGACCCGTTGGTGTGGGAGAGGAACACGGTCGGGATCACCACCTGGATCCCCATCACCGACCCACCCCGCACCGGCACTCGGTCGACGCCTCGGTGGGGATCTCGTCGCCGGGCATGCTGCCACTCAGGTAGGCCAGCCGGCCGGCGTCCACGGCGGAGCGCATCGCGGCGGCCATCAGCAGCGGCTGCTTCGCCTCGACGAGCGCGGTGTTGACGAGCACCGCCGCCGCACCCATCTCCATGGCGAGCGTGACGTGGCGGGCCGTGCCGAGGCCGCCCTCCACCACGACGGGAATGCCGACACCGTCGATGATCCGGCGGATCTGCCACGGGTCGGGGATGCCCCGCCCGGACGCGACCGGGGCGGCCATGACGCGCAGCGCGGAGCAGCCGAGCGATTCCAGCGCCAGGGCGTCCTGCTCGTCCGGAAGGATGAACGGCAGCACGCTGAACCCGTCCTCGCGCAGTACGGCCGCGATCTCGACGGTGGTCTTGTTGTCCGGTCGGTTGTTGTCGTCCCGGACGTCGAGCTTGAGTACGTCGATGCCGTAGGAGTCCCGCAGGATGTGGGCGGTGCGCAGCGCGCTCTGTCCCGACCGGGCGAAGGACGTGGTGCCGATCCACAGGTAGCGTTCCACCGGCAGTTCGTCGACCAGGTCCGACAGCAGCAGGCTGGGCCGGTTGTTGTCGGGGTCCACGGTGGTGATGAAGATCTGCGAGCCGGTCACCTCCAACACCTGGCGTACCACGCTCGGCGACGTGTACTGCTCGATGCCGACGAGGAGCCGGGAGGTCAGTTTGTAACCTCCCAGGGTCAGCCAGTGTTCCTGGACGTCGATGTCCTCCGCCGTCACGGACATGTAACCGCCTTCTCGTCGAGTCGTTAACGTTTGGCACGGGCTGTTAACGAGATTCTTGACGGCAAGTCCGAGCGAAACTTCTTCCAGATTGCTCACTTGAGCCGAGCAGTCGGGCCCGTGGAGTGCGAATTGTTCGGCATCGGGATTCTGAGCTGGGGTTATGTGGATCCATTTGTAAGAGTTCGATTGTGATCATTGATTTCGAATTTCCAGACTCTGTCATCTGTCTGCCGGACAGTTGATCGAAATGGTGGTTCCGGCATGATCCGATTCGTGTTGATCACGGTGTCGGGTGTCGGTCGGCGGTTGTCGCGAGCGGTCGGCGTAAGGTTTCCGACACATGACGGACGTAACATTCGTCGTTCACCGGCACTCGGTAGTCGTTCGACCGGGTGAGTATGGATTAATCGTTCGCCGGACCAGTTCGCGCGGGGTTTCCCTGGCGACGAATCCGCGATTTCGACGTCGCCGAACGCCGTAACCGGGGCCGAGAACTCAGCACTTCGGTAACGGCTTCCCCGGCGCCCGAGCCGCTACCCGGTCACCGATGACGCGGCCGGAGAAGCGGTGCCCCGGCGACCGGGTGCTACGCGTCGCGGCGGTGGAGCGTGACGACCGCGAACACGAGGGCGGCGACTGTCCACACTGTCGCGGCGGCGGCACCACGGGACGGGTCGACGACGGCGGTGTCCGGCAGGTAGGCGCCGACGGCATCGGACCGGCTGCGCAGGAGCGGGCCCATGACGAAGTAGAGGACGAGGAGCAGCACCACGGCGGCCTCCGCGCGACGGACGACACCGGCCACCGCGGCCGCGAACAGAGTGGTGAGCGTCAGGCACACGGTCGCGGCCGGCGCCCGACCGACCTCACCGGCCGGCAGGGCGCAGGTGGCGGCGGTGACGGCGGCCACCGGCAGCGTCACCGCGACCAGGGTGAGGGCCTTCGCCGCCTGCAACGGCAGGCGGCGGGGGGTGGCGAGCAGGGTGGTCCGGATCTGGCCGCCCGCCTGGTACTCGGACCCGGCCGCGAGCACGCCGAACACCAGGAACCCCGCCTGCGCGTAGCCGAGCGGAGCCAGGGCGGCGTCGGCGGCGAGCGCTTCACCGCGCGACCCGGCGGAGAGATACGCGTACGTCAGCAGCAGGTTGGCGGCCCAGGTGAGCAGTACGGTCAGGCGCAGCGACGGCAGGGTCAGCAGCTTGCGCAGCTCCGCGCGGGTGGTGTTCACGCGTCCCGCCGCCGGAACAGCACGGCACCGACCGTCAGCAGTGCGACCACCCAGGCGGTCATCACCAGGCCGGCGGTCACCGGGGCGATCTCGACCGGGAAGTCCGCGCCCCGGACGAACATCTGCGCGCCGACGATGTCGGGCAGGTAGGCGGCGACATCGGTGACCTTCGTCAGCAGGTACGACACGGAGACGACGGTGCTGTTGATGATCAGCAGCGTCAGCGGCACGATGCCGTTGCGGGTGATGAGCGTGATCGCGTACGCCAGTAGGGCGGTCAGCGTCCAGTAGAGGATCGCGGCGGCGACCCGGGCCGGGGCGGGTGCCGGCACGTGCGCGCCGTGCAGCAGCTGGGTGAGGGTGAGCGTCACGGTCGCGGTGACCGTCGCCTGGGCCGCCACGACCAGCACCAGCGCGGTGGTCTTCGCGGCGAGCAGACGTGACCGGTGGGGGATCGCGGTGAGCGTCGCGGTGAGTTGGCGGGCGCCCGGCGCGTCCGGGCCGGTGGAGGTGTACTCGCTGCTGAGCGCGACCACGCCGAGGAACATCGGGCCGATCAGGCCGATACCCAGGTCGCGCAGGCCCAGGTCGGAGACGTCGGCCAGGGTGCCGGCGGCGATCGCGCGGCGGGTGTACGGGGCGTTGAGCAGCACGATCACGGGTGCCACCAGCGTGCCCAGCACCAGGCCGACCCAGGCGGTGGGCAGGCCGAGCAGCTTACGGAGCTCGGCGCGGACCAGGTTCACCACGGGCCACCCGCCTCGGTGGCGGTCAGCGCGAGGAAGGCGTCCTCCAGCGTACGGTGACCGCCGACGACCTCGGCGAGCCCGCCGTGGACCACGACCCGGCCCCTGTCGATCACGATGACGTCGTCGACGGTCTCGGCCAGTTCCCCCATCAGGTGGCTGGAGAGCAGGACGGTCCGGCCCAACGCGGCGCTGTCCCGCAGGAACTCGCGCATCCAGCGGATCCCGGCTGGGTCGAGCCCGTTGACCGGTTCGTCCAGGACCAGCACCTCCGGGTCGCCGAGCAGTGCGGTGGCGAGCCCGAGCCGGCGGCTCATGCCGAGCGAGAATCGACCGGCACGTTTGCCCGCGTCGCCGGTCAGGCCCACCATTTCGAGGACCTCGTCGACGCGGGAGTCCGGCAGGCCGTTGCTCGCCGCCACCCAGCGCAGGTGGGCGCGGGCCGTACGGGCCCGGTGCGCACCACTGCCGTCGAGCAGCGCACCCACCGTCGTGAGCGGGCGGTCCAGCTTCCGGTACGGGCGCCCGCAGATCAACGCCGTCCCGCCGCCCGGGCGGTCCAGGCCGAGCAGGATGCGCAGGGTCGACGTCTTGCCGGCTCCGTTCGGCCCGAGGAAACCGGTGACCCGACCGGGGTGGGCCTCGAAGGAGACGTCGTACAGGATCTGTTTCCGGTTCTTGATCTTGCTGACGCGATCGATCGTGATCATAGGTCGAGTCAACCGGTGTTCCCGACCCCGCGCATCGGACCGTTCTCGGATCATGGCGGCCGGGTCGGTCCACGGACCGTCAGACCCTGGTCGGAGAACTACAGTCGGCACGGTGAACGCCCCATCGCGCCCGCTCGGGCGGTCCAGGGCCGTGCCGGTGGTCGCCGTGGTGATCAGCGTGCTGGTGATGGCCATGTGTACGGTCGGCACGACGGGCCCGCTCGCGACCGTACTGCCGCCGCTGATCGTCGGCGCCGCGGTCGCGGCCGCCGTGTGGGCGGTGCGGCGGTCCCGCGCCGACCGGACCGCGTACGAGTCACGGCTGACCGCCCGGGCCGCATCCGAGGCGGTGCTCGCCGAGCGGCTGCGGATCGCCCGCGACCTGCACGACATCGTCTCGCACGGCCTGGGTCTGATCACGGTCCGCGCGGCGTCGACCCGGCACCTGTCCAAGCCCGTCGAGGTGGAGTCGGCGCTGACCGATATCGAGGACGCGAGCCGGCACGCCACCGCCGAACTGCGCCGCATGCTCGCGGTCCTGCGCGAGCCGTCGGCCGCCGGTCGCCGTACGCCGGTCGACAACCTCGACGACCTGCCCGCCATCGTGCACGGCGCGTCGCTCGCGGGGCTTCGGACCCGGTTGACGGTCGAGCCGATCGGCCCGGTGTCGCAGGGTGTGCAGGTCGCCGCCGCCAAGATCGTGCGCGAGGCGCTCAGTAACGCGGCACGGCACGCGGGACCGACGGACGTACGGGTGCGGGTGCACCGGGACGGCGCGTACGTGGTGGTCACGGTGGCGGACGCCGGTCCGTCGGTCGACGGGTGGCGGGCGTCGCCGGGCGCCGGACACGGACTGGCGGGGCTGCGGGAGCGGGTCGGCAGCCTCGGCGGCACGCTCTCGGCGGAGCACGTCGACTCAGGCTTCCGGCTCACCGCACGGATCCCGGACGAGACGTCGTGACCGCCGTACGCGTGCTGCTGGTGGACGACCAGCCGCTGCTCCGACAGAGCCTCGCGATGATCATCGACAACGAGCCGGACCTGATGGTCGTCGGCGAGGCCGGCGACGGTGCGTACGCGGTGACCTGCGCCCGCGCCACCCGCCCCGACGTCATCCTGATGGACGTACGAATGCCGCACCTCGACGGCCTCCAGGCGACCCGCCGCATCTGCGCGGACCCGGCCCTGTCCACCGCCCGTGTCCTGGTCCTGAGCATGTTCGAGCTCGACGAGTACGTCTACGAGGCGCTGCACGCGGGCGCGTCCGGCTTCCTGCTCAAGGACGCCCGCCCGGAGGAACTGATCGAGGCGATCCGTCGTACCCACCGAGGCGAGTCGCTGTTCGCGCCGTCGATCCTGACCCGTCTCGTCGCGCACTACGTCGCCGCACCCCGCCCGGACCGGCCGACACCGGCACTCGGGCGGCTGACCGGCCGCGAGGTCGAGGTGCTGACGCTGATCGGCGGCGGTCTGTCGAACGACGAGATCGCCACCGCCCTGGCGATCTCGGTGAAGACGGTGAAGACGCACATCACCCACCTGATAGCGAAGCTGGCCGCACGCGACCGGGCGCAACTGGTGATCGCGGCATTCGACGCCGGGCTGGTACGCCCACGCCCCTGAGACCCGGCGTGACGACCGGGTGGGAGTGCTCCGGTCCGGAAATCGAGATGCTCCGGCCCGAACGGATCGACAGGATGGAGGCGTGCGCGGACAGTGACCTGGGCCGCGATGCGCCGTCACGGCGAGACGCCGGGCAGCCGGCGCGTGGTCGGGCCCTCCGTGCCGTCGGAAAGGAGACGATCAGGGTGCCCCTGATGCGAGTCCAGTTGCCGAGTGATCGGGCGACCGCCCGGCGTGTGCTGGACCTGCACCGTGCCGGGAAGGTTCACAGGGAGTCCCGGGACGCTGCCCGCGAGGAGGTGTGGCGGCATGGCCGTACGCCCGCTGGCGAGCCGATCTTCGTGGGAGTGACCAACGGCGAACCGGTGCGGCTCCTCTACGACGTGGAGGTCTACCTCGACACGACCTCGTGACGAGCGTGGTCAACGAGACGAACTGTGCCACCTCGCGCATTTCGAGCCCTGCGTAGAGGCGACGTGGCACCGGATAGCCATCGTCGCCACGGGGACCGACGATCGCCTGGGTGGCACCGAGATCGCGAGCCATCCGCATGATCTCGCTACACAGCGCCCGCACCAGGCCGCGCTGCCCGTGGTTCCGGGTCGGTCCCGACCGGCTCGAAGAGTACGCACCCGGCTTTCTGCCTGGCTGCGTGCGCGGATATGTGACCTCGGCTGGTGTTACCCCTCAGCCCGGCGGCAGCGCCAGGCCGTCGAGCATCGCCGCCGGCCCGCCGCCGAAGGAGGTCAGCCGGCGCCGCAGTGGCATCGGCAGGCGCGGCAGCAGCCGCATGGCCTGCGCCGCGATCCAGACCTGCGCCGGCGACCGGGGAACGATCGCGTCGAGCAGCGCCGGACCGACCCGGAGCCCGTCGCGAACCGGCTGCGCCAGCGTCGCCTGGTAGCGAGCCAACGCCCCCGGGATGTCCTCGCCGGCCCCCAACTCGGCGGCGAGCACGTACGCCCCGGCGACCGCCAGGCTGGTCCCGCCGCCGACCGCCGGTCCGGGCCCGTAGCCCGCATCACCGACCAGCGTCACCCTCCCGCGCGACCACGAGTCCATCCGGATCTGCGAGATGTCGTCGAGGTAGAGGTCGTCGGCCCTTTCGAGGTGATCCAGAACCGCCGCGACCCGCGAACCGAGCGCGTCCCCGATCAATTTCCGGGCGACGGTTGCCCGTGCCGCCGGGTCGTGACGCTCGTAGACGATCTCGTCCGGCGTCCGTACCAGGAAGAGCGCCCGCGACTGGCCCGGCGTCAGCGTCGGGTACACGGTCCCGGCCCGGTCCGGCGCGGTGAAGGCGGCGATCGTCGGCCCGGTGCCGAGTACGTCCGGCAGCGTGTAGACCACCAGGTAGGCGCCGAGGAATCGGCGGTAGTTCCGCTCCGGGCCGAAGACCAGGCGGCGCACCGCCGAGTGCAGGCCGTCCGCCCCCACGACCAGGTCGGCGGCGATCGTACTGCCGTCGGAGAGCAGCGCGGTGGTGCCGTCGAGCCCCTCGATGACCGTGCCGAACCGGTAGTCGACGTCGTCGCGGGTGGACTCGTGGAGTATCCCGGCCAGGGCGCCGCGCATGATCTCGACGTGCCGGCCGGAGATGCCGGTGGCCAGGTCGGCCACGGCGACGGTGATCGGCGCGCGCCCGTCCCGCAGGAGCGTGACCGTGTCGTTGCGGGTGCGGGCGTCGCGGACGCGCGGCAGCAGGCCCATCCGCTCGATGACCTCGACCGCCGGGCCGAAGAGGTCCACCGCGTGTCCGCCGTCGCCCACCCTCGGTCGCGGCGTACGTTCCACGACCGTCACCCGCCAGCCGTTACGGCACAGCCAGTAGGCCAGCACCGGCCCCGCGACACTGGCCCCCGATATGAGCGCATGCATGGTCCGTCCTCTCGCGACGAAGGTTTACCTACCGGTAAGTAAACGTGACCAGTCAGATCGACATCAATGCCTGCCTGTCGATAAGTAGAATTCGGCCGTGCCCCGAGCGAGATCCACCGAGACCGCCGATCGCATTCGCGGCGCGGCACTGGACCTGATCGCGCTCAAGGGCGTACACCAGGTCAGCCTCCGGGAGATCGCCGAGCGGGTCGGCGTCACGAAGCCGGCGCTCTACTACCACTTCGCGTCCCGGGAAGACCTGGTCCGCAGCCTGGTACAGCCGCTCATCGACGACACGGAGGCCGCGCTCGCCTCGATCGCGCCCGGCGCCGAGCCGCGTGAGGTGCTCGGTGTCTACTTCGACGTCGTCTACCGGCACCGGGACATCACCATGATGATCATGCGCGACCCGAGCATCCTCGCGATGGTCGACCTGGCCGTGGCGGTGGGGCGGTGGCGGCAGACGCTGGTGACGATGCTGGTCGGCCCCGAGCCGTCGCTGGCCCGGCTGGCTCGGGCCCAGTTGGCCATCGGAGGGCTCGGCGACTGCACGATCGTCCTGCCCGAGGTGCCACCACGGGCGCTGCGTGAGGTCGTACTCGACGCGGCCTGTGACGCCCTGGCCTGAACCCTGCGGTCTGAGAGGTTGCAGAGTTGGCGGCACGCGTTTCGTAGCCGACCTGCTTGCGGCGAGGTGCGAACGCCGTCGCGGCGTCGATGTGCACGAAAACCTGTCCCATGTATCGCCGACGTGCCGGTCCCTTCTCGGCGGTAACCTGTCGGGCTGACGCCGGGATCGGCGGCGAAGTTTGGAGGCCGGATGGTTCACGAAGCGACGAGCCGCGCAGTCTGGGAGGCGGACCGGACGATCGCCCGGCTGTGCGCCACGAGCTATGTGCAACAGGTGTTTCCCGAAGCGGTCCGCCTCTGGGGCACGGACGGCGATCCGACCGAGCCCGACGAGCTCGACGCGGTGTGGCGGATGCCGGGAGACCACGGCGAGCGGCTGCTCGCGGTCACCGCGCTGGCCGGCGAGTACGAGCTGCCGCGACGGCGTCTCCCGTACGGGACGACGGTGGTCGGCGGCACCCGCGACTATCTCCGCTACGCCGTCGACCGGCTCCGTGAGCATGGGCGGAACGACCTCGCCGGGGCGATCGAACAGGAGATGTACGCCGACCGCCTGTGGTATTTCGAACTTGCCGCCGTGGTGACCGTGGTGAACGGGGAGCACCGGGTGGAGGACGTCCGTGCCCGGCAGTACGACATCAGCGACGCCAGCCTGCTGCGCGCCCTGCTGACGGCGATTCGGGCCGGCGACCGCGACGCGATCGAGAAGCTACGCCAGCCGTTCGGAGAAGACCTGCTCAAGGCTCTGGTCGACGCGTACCCCTCGCTGGACACCTGGCCGCAACGAGCCCACCTGGTGCGGGCAGTCTCCGGCCGCCACGGTCCGGTGGTCACACCGGTGATGGCAGCCATCCTCGACATCCCGGACGACGCAGGCGGATCGGGCGACCCCGACGTGGCACGGGAGGTCCGGGCCATCGCGCTGAACGTGCTGGAGGCCGGCGGCTCCGTCGAGCGGTTCATGCGCTACTACGAGGACGACGAGGCCGCCGCCGCCGCGATTGCCCGGTATCGGGCCGGATAGCCGCCACGCTCCCGCGCCACGCACCATCAGGGCCGCTACTCCGCTCGTCGGCCCGCTGGCCACCGTCGGCATCGGACCCTCAGGCGCCCCTCGGCTGCTCGTCGAGGTCGGCGACATTCCTGGTGACCGGCGCGCTCTCCCGAGCGCGCCGGTCAGCCCCTGGCGGCCGGCACCGGATCGGCCTGCGGTCCGCTCGGGCTGGCCGCCGGCTGGGTAGGGCTGGCCGCCGCGCAGGGTGTGGTACGGGCGACCGTCAGGTCGGCCAGTTCGCTGTCGATGCGGGTGAGCTCGGCGGTGAGGGCGATGGCTGCCGCGCCCCAGCGATCGATCAGCCGCCGGTGGGCCCGTTCCAGTCGACGAGCTGGATGATGACGCCGTTGGGGTCTTTCACCTGGAAAGCGCGTTCGCCCCACTGCTCCACCGTCAGTGGCATGGTGATGACGATGCCCTCGGCCCGCAGGCGGGCCGACTCTCCTTCGAGGTCGTCGACGACGAAGGCGAGGATCAGGCCGGACGCGTGGTCGTCGCGCTGGTCCTGCGGAAGCGTCTCCAAACGAGGATGAAACGAGCGCGGACCGTGTTCCGTACAGTGTACGGTTCCTGTCCGGGCAGAAGCCGTAGCGCGGGCAGAGGGTAGACGGCTGGTCCACGCCGATCCCCCGGGTACGCCGAGACCATGGCAGCCCGACCGGACGACCCGACTGCACCGTGAACCACATAGGTCGTTGTCCGCCACGCGTAGCGAGTGAGCCTGCAGAGTCAGGCCCAGGCGGCGTACCGGTGAAAGCAGGGAGTACCTACTACTTGTGGGTACGTGGAGTTCGGGGCCGTTTGACAACGACCAGGCGATGGATCTTCTGGACGAGCTTGCTGAAATGAATGAAGACCAGAAGTTGGAGCACTTCCGTGGGATTTTCACTAGTGCGCTCGGTTCGTCGCCTTCGGAGCGAATCTGGCCGAAGGAAGTCGTCGCCGCTTCGGCTGTCGTCGCCTTGGCGTTGCCGGGCGGCGCGATAGTCGTGAATCTTGAGGAGGGTGATTTCGACCCCGACGCGGGGGAGAACGCCGAGGACGAATGGTCTGCCGCCATCCTCCGCGAACCAGACTCCACGCTGGCGTGTCTGGCGCTTGCGGCTCTTCGCGGGGTCACCGGAGTGGACGGCGAGTGGTTCTCCTCATGGCTTCTCGAAGGCGATCGCGATGCTGCGGTAGGGCGGGTAGCAAGCATTGCCGGAGTGCTTCAATCGGCTACTTCCTGATTCAGGGACAGGGAGGCGGGAAGTCCGAAGGGTGCGAAGTGGTCGGCGCCGAGGAACGCGGTGATCTGGCTGATGCGCTCGCCGCGCAGCGTCAGGACGTCGATCGACCAGGCGAGGTGTGCGCCGGCCTCGGCGTTCCACCGGTAGCAGCCCACGGCGGCCTGGCCGTTCGCGCTGGTGGGAAGGTGCCGCCAGGAGCCGCACCGGGTGAGCGGGATCTGCACGGCGAAGTCGGTGACGGCCGCGATTCCGTGGTACCAGTGTCGCAGCGGCGGCATCGACCAGGTGACGTCCTCGGTCAGCAGGGCGACCAGGGCATCCGCGTCCCCTCGCTCCAGCGCGGTGGCATACCCGGCGACGATCTCCCGTAGGCGGACGTCGCCGATCTTCCGTAGCGTCTGCTGCTGGGCGGGGGGATGGACCTTCTCCGCGACCACCTTGCGAGCTCGGGCCAGGGCGGAGTTCACCGACGTGGTCGAGGTGTCCATCATGGTGGCGATCTCGGCGGCGGAGAAGCCGAGGACCTCGAAGAGCAGCAGCGCCGCCCGCTGGTTTCCCGGCAGATGTTGCAGGGTGGCGACGAAGGCGAGTTCGACGGCCTCGCGCTGCTCGTAGCGCGCCCCGGGGCCGGCCGGCCCGTCCGGCATGCCGGCGTCGGGGTACGGGCCCAGCCACGCCCTGGCCAACGGGGGGTTGTTCACCACGACGTGGTCGCTGGACGGGCCGAGGTCCACGGGCAGGGCCCGCCTGCCGCGCGCCTCGGCGAGGTCCAGGCACGTACGGGTGGCCACCGTGTACAGCCACGAGCGCAGCGAACTGCGCCCCTCGAAGCGTTCGATGCCCCGCCACGCCCGCAGCAGGGCGTCCTGGAGCGCGTCGTCGGCGTCGTGGGTCGAGCCGAGCATCCGGTAGCAGTGGGCGTGTAACTCCCGGCGTAGTGGCTGGACGAGGCGGGTGAACGCGGCGTTGTCGCCGTCGCGCGCCCGTACCAGGTCGAGATCCCCGGCCTCCTCTTCCGCCGTGCTCGGGTGCCGCGCAGAAGAAAGGTTGCTCACGAGCGACGATTCTGCCTCACGGCGGGAGTCATTCCCTGTGACCGAATAGACCGCACGAGCCAGGAGATTCCGTTGTCTGAGACCTCGACCGTCCCCGCCGCGGCCCGTACCCTCGCGGTCCCCGGCGCGCACCTGCACTACGAGATCCGGGGCCGGGGTCCGCTCGTGGTGCTCGTCGGTGCCCCGATGGACGCCAGGTCCTTCGCGCCGCTGGCCGACCTGCTCGCCGCCGACCACACCGTGCTCACCACGGATCCGCGCGGCATCAACCGCAGCCCGGTGGACGACCCCGAGCAGGACTCGACCCCGCAACTGCGCGCCGACGACCTCTCCCGGCTCCTGACCCAACTCGACGCCGGCCCGGCCGCCGTCCTGGGGTCCAGCGGGGGCGCGGTCAGCGCGTTGGCGCTCGCCCAGACCCACCCCGGTCAGGTGCACACCGTGATCGCGCACGAGCCACCCCTGGTCGAGCTGCTCCCGGACCGCGAGCGGATCCACGCCGAGACCGACGACATCGTCGCCACCCATCGTGCCGGCGACGCGCCGGGAGCGTGGGCGAAGTTCCTGGCCCAGGCCAACATCACCATGCCGGAGGAGGTGTTCGAGATGGTGTTCGGCGGGGAACGCGAGCCGCAGCAGGCGGTGGACGAGTCCCGCTGGTTCGCCCACGAACTGCGCGGCACCACCCACTGGCGCCCCGACCTCGCCGCCCTACGCTCGGTGGGGACCCGGATCGTGGTCGGCATCGGGGAGGAGTCCGACGGTCAGCTCTGCGACCGTACGTCGCGGGCGCTGGCGGTGGGGCTCGGCGTGGAGCCGACGATGTTCCCCGGCGACCACACCGGTTTCGCCGACGAACCCGAGCGGTTCGCCACCCGACTGCGCGCGCTCCTGCGCGACAGCTGAACGATCGATCGGCGTGATCATGACGGGTACGCCGAGATCTCCGTCCCACCCAGTGCCGGCTTTCTGCCCACTGGCGGTTAATCCGGTATTCTTCGTCCTCAGGTCGAGAGGCGCTGCAACGGGCAAAGACGCCCGCCACGCTCGACCGGTCGTTTCGACCTTGACCGCAAGGGCGCCTCCGTCTCAACAGCGGAGGTTGCCAGTGATCACGTCTTCGAGTCGCGTCGATGACCGCGAGGCCCGTACCCGTGCCCTCCGGGAGCTGCTGGACCAGCGCATCCTGGTGCTGGACGGGGCCTGGGGCACGATGTTGCAGGGTGCCGGGCTCACCCCGGCGGACTACCGGGGCGAGTTGCTGCCGGACCACTCGCACGACGTGACCGGCGACCCGGATCTGCTGAACCTGACCCGGCCGGACGTGATTCTCGACGTACACCGGCGCTACCTGGCGGCCGGCGCGGACATCACCACGACGAACACCTTCACCGCGACGAGCATCGCGCAGGCCGACTACGGCCTGGAATCGCTGGTCCGGGAGATGAACCTGCGCGGCGCCCAGCTGGCCCGGCAGGCCGCCGACGAGGTCGGCGGCCGGTTCGTCGCCGGCTCGGTCGGCCCGCTGAACGTGACCCTGTCGCTCTCGCCCCGGGTGGAGGATCCGGCCTACCGGGCGGTGTCGTTCGACCGGGTCCGGGACGCCTACGCGGAGCAGATCCGGGCGCTGCGCGACGGTGGGGTCGACCTGCTGATGATCGAGACGATCTTCGACACGCTCAATGCGAAGGCGGCGATCGCGGCGGCCCGCGAGGTCGCGCCGGAGCTGCCGCTGTGGATCTCGGTGACCATCGTCGACCTGAGCGGCCGTACCCTGTCCGGGCAGACCGTCGAGGCCTTCTGGAGTTCGATCGAGCACGCCGAGCCGCTGGTGGTCGGGGTCAACTGCGCGCTCGGCGCCGCCGAGGTGCGGCCCCACGTCGCCGACCTGTCCCGGCTGGCCAACACCTATGTCGCCTGCCACCCGAACGCCGGCCTGCCGAACGCGTTCGGCGGCTACGACCAGCAGCCCGAGGAGACCGGTCGGCTGATCCGCGAGTTCGCCGACGACGGGATGGTCAACATCGTCGGCGGCTGCTGCGGCACCACCCCGGAGCACATCGCGCAGGTCGCGGCCGCCGTCGCCGGGCGCCCGACCCGGCCGGTGCCGGCACCGCCGGCCCAGACCCGGTTCAGCGGGCTGGAGCCGTTCGCGATCGGACCGGACACCGGCTTCGTGATGATCGGCGAGCGGACCAACGTCACCGGCTCGGCCCGGTTCCGCCGGCTGATCGAGGCCGGCGACCACCAGGGCGCCGTCGACGTCGCCCTGGAACAGGTACGCGGCGGCGCCAACATCCTCGACGTCAACATGGACGCCGACCTGCTCGACAGCGAGCGGGCGATGACCACCTTCCTGAACCTGATCGCTACCGAACCGGAGGTCGCCCGGATCCCCGTCATGATCGACAGCTCGCGGTGGAGCGTGCTGGAGGCGGGACTGCGCTGCGTACAGGGCAAGGGCGTGGTCAACTCGATCAGCCTGAAGGAAGGGGAGGAGTCGTTCCTCGCCCAGGCCCGCCGGATCCGGGACTACGGGGCCGGCGTGGTCGTGATGGCCTTCGACGAACTCGGCCAGGCCGACACCGTCGAGCGCAAGGTGTCGATCTGCGCCCGCGCCTACGACCTGCTCACCCAGCAGGCCGGCTTCGCGCCCGAGGACATCGTCTTCGACCCGAACGTCCTGGCCGTGGCGACCGGCATCGCCGAGCACAACGGGTATGCGAAGGCGTTCATCGACGCGCTGCCACTGATCAAGGAGCGCTGCCCGGGGGCCAGGACCAGTGGCGGCATCTCCAACCTGTCGTTCTCCTTCCGCGGCAACGACGTGGTACGTGAGGCGATGCACTCGGCGTTCCTGCTGCACGCCGTACGGGCCGGGCTGGACATGGGCATCGTCAACGCCGGTCAGCTCGCCGTCTACCAGGACATCCCCGCCGACCTGCTCGAACTCGTCGAGGACGTGATCTTCGACCGTCGCCCGGACGCCACCGACCGGTTGGTCACGTTCGCCTCGACGGTCAGCGGCTCCGGCACCCGCCGGACCGTGGACCTCTCCTGGCGCGAGGCGCCGGTCCGCGAGCGTCTGGCGTACGCGCTGGTGCACGGGATCGTCGACTTCATCGAGGACGACACCGAGGAGGCCCGCAAGCAGCTGGCCCGCCCCCTCGACGTGATCGAGGGACCGCTGATGGACGGCATGAAGACCGTCGGCGACCTGTTCGGCTCCGGCAAGATGTTCCTGCCGCAGGTGGTCAAGAGCGCGCGGGTGATGAAGCGTTCCGTCGCCTACCTGGAGCCGTACATGGCGGCGGAGAAGGAGCAGAGGCGGCTGGCCGGGCACGTCGACGCCGGTCGCGGCCAGGGCAAGGTGGTGCTGGCGACGGTCAAGGGCGACGTGCACGACATCGGCAAGAACATCGTCGGGGTGGTGCTCGGCTGCAACAACTACGAGGTCGTCGACCTCGGGGTGATGGTGCCGGCCGCCCGGATCCTGGACACCGCCGTCGCCGAGGGCGCGGACGTGATCGGGCTGTCCGGGCTGATCACCCCGTCGCTGGACGAGATGGTCTCGGTCGCGGCCGAGATGCAGCGGCGCGGGCTCAAACTGCCGCTGCTGATCGGCGGCGCCACCACCTCCCGGCAGCACACGGCGGTACGGATCGCGCCCGCGTACGACCGCAGCACCGTGCACGTGCTGGACGCGTCCCGGGTGGTCGGGGTGGTGTCGGACCTGCTGAACCCGCAGCGGGCCGAGGAGCTCGACGGACGCAACCGGGCCGAGCAGGAGCGGCTGCGGGAGCAGCACGAGGGGCGGGAGCGGGTCGCCCTGCTGACCCTCGACCAGGCGCGGGCGAACCGGGAACAGGTCCCGTACGACGAACTGCCCGTACCGGCCTTCACCGGTGCCCGTACGGTCCGGCCGGAGCTGACCGAGCTGCGCGAGATGATCGACTGGCAGTTCCTCTTCCTCGCCTGGGAACTGAAGGGCAAGTTCCCGGCGATCCTCGACCAGCCGGTGGCCCGTGAGCTCTACGACGACGCGAACACCCTGCTCGACCAGATCATCGCGGACGGCTCGCTGCACGCGGTCGGCTCGTACGGCTTCTGGCCGGCGCACGGCGACGGCGACGACATCGTGCTCGCCGGCGACGGGCCCGGCGAGCCCCGCTTTCCGATGCTGCGCCAGCAGACGGCGAAGCCGGCCGGTCGACCCAACCGGTGCCTGGCGGACTACCTGGCTCCGGCCGGGGACCACCTCGGCGGCTTCGCGGTGGCCGTGCACGGCGCCGAGGAGCTGGCCGCAGGCTTCGAGGCGCAGCACGACGACTACCGGGCGATCATGGTCAAGGCGCTGGCCGACCGGCTCGCCGAGGCGTTCGCCGAGTACCTGCACCTGCGTGCCCGGCGGGACTGGTTCGAGCCGGACGCCGAGCCGGCGATCGAGGACCTGCACGCCGAGCGGTTCCGGGGCATCCGCCCCGCGCTCGGCTACCCGGCCAGCCCCGACCACAGCCTGAAGCAGCGGCTGTTCGACCTGCTCGGTGCCGAGGAGATCGGGATGGGCCTGACCGAGTCGTACGCGATGACCCCGGCCGCGAGCGTCAGCGGCCTGATCTTCGCCAACCCGTCGTCGCGGTACTTCACCGTGGGGCGGCTCGGCCGGGACCAGGTCGAGGACTACGCGCAGCGGCGCGGCCTGGCGCTGCCCGAGGTCGAGCGCTGGCTGCGCCCCAATCTCGGCTACGAGTCCGGGCGGTGAACGAAACGGGCCGCTGACCGTGGCGTGGGCGTTATGTTGCTGGCATGACCTACCTCGGGAGCGGTGATCCGGGCCGGCGGCGGAACGATTACCGCCCGCCCTGGCTCGCCGACCTGGCCGACGACGTGACGATGGAGGGTGCCGTGCTCTACGGCACCGTCCGGGGCGCCGACGCCGTACGGACGCTGTTGGCGCACGCGGTGACCCTGTACGAGTACCAGGAGTTCGTCTACGTGGGTCCGTACGGGGACAACGGATACGTCGAGGACTACTCGTCGCGGGTGCAGGGTCAGCCCATCGCCAACATCGCCGTGGTCTACCGCAACGAACGGGGGCAGACCCAGCACCTGGTCATGAATCACCGGCCGCTGTCGTCCGTGCTCCTGTTCAACCGGCTGATGGGCGAGCACTTCAGGGACACCCCGTACGCGGAGTTCTTCACCGGCGGGGGTGAAAGCGGCGGCCGTTGATCGGCGGTCCCGGTTCGTGGGTAGTGTGCGTCACCGATCTGGAGGACGAGCTGATCCGGGCGCTCGGCACCGCCGGGGTGGAGCGGGTGCTCGCGACCGAGTGGGACCTGGACAGATTCCGGCTCTTCCAGAACCAGCCCGCGCAACGCGGACGGGCGGTCGAGCGGCAACTGCGCCGCTTCCCGGGCACGACCAGCGGTCGCAAGGCCCGGTACGCGACCGTGCTCGTCCAGGCCCTCGACCCGGATCGGATCCCACGGCCGTTGGAGCACGTACTGCCCGGCTGGCCGGCGGGATGGGTGGGTGGCGCGTCATGGACGGCGCCGCCGGAGACCGCCCGCTGACAGGGGTCTCCGGCGGCGGCCCTGGTTCAGCCCTGCGGGTCGAACGGGATCCCGGCGGGCTTGGAGACGTTGAGCAGGTACTCGAACGAGCCATCCTTGATCTTGATGGTCGCTGAGCCGAAGTTGGCGTTCATCAGCGTGGTCCGCAGGGCGGTGCTGGGGTAGCCGTTCCAGTCCACCAGCGGCGGGTAGCGCCAGTTGTGGTAGTGGTTCTCCGGCGGGTCGTCGCTGCCGTTGGCGAGCCGGAAGAAGTGCGTCGACGCGCCGTCCTTGTGGTAGACGACCTTGGGGTGCGTGCCGTCGAAACGTACCTGCGAGCGCGGGTAGGTCCGCTGGCTGCTGTGCTGGGTGGTGGTCACGTACTCGACCTGGTTGGACGCCTGGTTGATCCAGGAGATGACGTGCTCCCAGTCGTGCCGGTGGCCGCCGAGGCCGCTGCCGTGCACCGCCTGGTCCTTCTCGAAGTAGCTGGCGTAGACGACCGCGCACCAGCCGTTGTTGCACTTCGCGCGGGCGTAGGTCTGCGAGTTGTCCAGGTCGGACTGGTCGCGGCAGCTGCCGTTGATCGCCCCGGTGGTGTTCAGTCCGGGGTTGACCGTGCCGTTGGGGCTGATGGCCGAGACCGCGTAGCAGCCGTCGCCGTCGTAGTCGTAGGCGGGGGAGAACGACTGCTCGTACCCACCGGCGTTCTGCGGCAGGTTCTGGAGCGGGTCGGCGTAGGCCGCCGTCGCGGGCAGCATGATCCCGAGCGCGGCCAACCCGGCCGCGATCCGGACCAGGGTACGGCGGTGACGCCCGACGAACGCGCCGACGAACCGGGCCGTGGTGGGCTCCGGTACGGCTGATGGTGGCGATGACACGAGTTCCATTCCTCGCCTCTCCTGGGATCGATCGACTTGCCTCGGCCGGTGCACCGCCGATGCGTGATCACCTGTATGTCACGTTTGCGACCTGGGGTCAATGTCCACATAAGAGAAGATTCCGTGAACTGCGCACGGACGCCTCGGGACGCCCTGCCGAGCAGGGGCGGTGGCCCGGCACGGCCAACGTTCGTCGATGGGGCACGTACCCGAATCGGCGGTCAGGGCGGGGAAATGCGCCCGGACGCCGATATGGCTCGGCGCGCACGTCCCCTGTCCGTCACTCGCCGAATCGGCATCCGCGTTTCTGATCACGACGTGCGGACGTGCCGGGTGCGCGCCTCTCCGTACGGGTGACGTCGCGATTCGGGACGGGGTGGATCGGTCGTCCGCCGGTACGGGCCGTCCGGCTGAATCTGTCGAGGTCGGCGCGGTTCGCCGACGTGGCCAATGGTCGGTGGAGAGGGCATTTCCCGGGCGACCGGATCAGGGCGGCCGGGGCGGACGCGTTTCTGATCATGGGTGTGCCGAACGAGGGTTCGGGAGTCACCGGTTCGGGCGGTGCTGCCTATGGTCGCGGTCGGAGCTGGGTGGATGGGTGGTTCGCGAATCGGGGCCCGGCCCGGCACGGTCGATGATCGGTGGGCGGTAATTGTGGCGGCGGACCGGGACGAATGGCGGACGCATTACTCGGTACCGCGCTTTTCTGATCCCCGTCGGCAAATGAAACGACCGGCCGTCTCGCGTTCATGCCTAGCACGCCAAGCGTTCACACTCATATCCACTGACGGTTATCGCCTACTTGCAGTATGCATCTTCAGGGCCGAAGCATCCGGTGTTCCCGATATGCGGCCTATCTGAGTAAAGTCCCCTGACTCGCACGATGTGAAGCCATGCCCTTCGGGTGTCGGATGGCGGAACGGAGCAATCTCGTATGACTGCTGACCGCGGACCGGTCGCGCAGTTCCGCATATATCGGACCTTACAAGGGATGATCATTTGGCGCCTGGTGGCGTCCAACAATCGGGTCCTCGGCATGTCGGCGGCCACCTTTCCGGCGATGGACGCCGCGCTCACGGCGGTGCACCAGATCCGCGAAGAGGCGCGGGTCGCGTTGATCGAACTGGTGCACGTGCCCACCCCCGGTCAGGATTGGACGTGGCGGATGTTCGACGACGGCGGGAAGCTGACGGCACTCTCTCCGCGCAGTTACAAGCGGCGAATCGACTGCCACCACGCACTCGAACGGTTCCGGGTAACCGCGCCGGAAGCCGTGGTGGACTCGACCGTCGGCCGGCGAGGTCGGTTCTGGTGATCAATTCCCGCGCGGTTCCGCCATTTCTCGGAGGCGTGTCCTTTGTGGTCCGTTCACCGGGCAGCGATGCCACAGTAACCGCGCATCGATTGTCTGGGCTCGCGAGTTTCGCGTGGGCATTCCCGCGCCGTCACCCCCCGTCCACAGGAGGAGAAGGACCGTGCCCCGCAGGCAGCCGTTGCCACCCCGGATACGACTCGCCCGATCGCTCGGAGCCGCGACCATCGCCGCCGGGTTGACCATCGGAGCGGTCGCCGTACCGGTGCTCGTCGCGCCGGCCGGAGCGGCCCAGGTCGGCACGCTCACCCTCGACCCGACCGAAGGCAGCGTCACCGAGGCGCCGTTCGCCAACTTCACCGCCAGCGGTCCCTGCCCGGCCGGGTTCGGCACCGCGGCCGATCTCTTCGTCTACAACGACGCGGTGTCGCCGTTCAGCCTGGTCTCCCTGGCGGGCCCCGATCTGGACCAGGCACCGGTGAGCGGCGCGGTCACCGAATCCCTTGCCGACCGCGCGCAGGCCGGCGGCGTGTTCGACCTGCCCGAGGGGGAGTACACCCTCGACCTGATCTGCTACAACGACGAGTTCAGCGTCGCCCCGGACACACTGTCCGCGCGCATCGCGGTCACCGCCGGCCAGTGGCAGGTGGTGACGGGCGGCCCGACCGGCACGCCGACCGCGACCCCGACCGCCACCCCCACCGGTACGCCGACCGCCACCCCCACGGCGACCCCGACCAGCTCGCCGACGCCCACCCCGACGCCCACCCCGACGCCCTCGGCGACGCCGACCGAGTCACCGGACCCGACGCCCACCGAGAGCGAGTCCGCCTCGCCGACGCCGACGCCGACCGTCAGCGAGCCGCCCGCCGGCACGCTGCCCCGGACTGGTAGCGGCCTGGACACCTACCTCTACCTGGCCCTGGTGCTGATCGCCAGCGGTGCGGCGCTGATGCTCTGGGACCGCCGGCAACGACTGCTCGCCACCGCGCAGACCGGCCGCTGAGGTCCGGAAATGAGCAGGACCGAAGAACAGTCCGGAGCCGCCGGAGACCAGTCCGCAGCCGAGGACCGGGCCGGCGCCGAGGAGCAGGCCGGGACCGAGCCGCGTCGGCGGACCGGGGGCGGCGCCGTACTGGTGGACCGGGTGTTCCGGACCGGTGCCCGTACGGCCGGTGCACTGATGCTGCTGATCATGGGCGGCATCGGGGCGTTCCTGGCCGTGCAGGCGGTGCCGACACTGCGCAACTACGGCTGGCGGTTCTTCACCGAGAGCGACTGGAATCCCGAGCGGAACGTCCTCGGCATCGCGGCGGTGGTCGTCGGCACCGTACTCGTCGCCGCCGTGGCCATCGTGGTCGCGTTCCCGCTGGCCCTGCTCACCGCGCTGTTCATCACCGAGTACGCCCCGCGCCGGCTCCGCCGGGTCCTGGTCTCCGCGGTGGACCTGATGGCGGCGGTCCCCAGCGTGGTGTACGGGCTGGTCGGGCTCGCGTTCTTCCAGCCGGAGCTGATCCAGCTCGCGCGATGGCTGCACGCGTACGCCGGTTGGCTGCCCTTCTTCGAGGTCGGCACCGCCGCCGACCCGGTCGACCCGAACGCGGCCATCTGGGCCGAGAGCCGCTACACCTCGTCGGCCTTCATCGCCGGGGTGGTCGTGTCGTTGATGGTGCTCCCCATCGCCTGCGCGGTCATGCGCGAGGTCTTCTCCCAGGCCCCGCAGGGCGAACGGGAGGCGGCCTGGGCGCTGGGCGCCACCCGGTGGGGCGTGATCAGGACGGTGGTGCTGCCGTTCGGGCGCGGCGGCATCATCGGCGGCGCGATGCTCGGGCTCGGCCGGGCGCTCGGCGAGACCATCGCCGTGGTCTTCATCATCTCGACCGCCTTCGAGGTGAAGCTCCGGATCCTGGAGAACGGCACGATCACCACCTCCTCGCTGATCGCGGTCCGGTTCGGCGACGCGGACGCCGGCCAGCTCTCCGCCCTGCTCGCCGCCGGGCTGGTGCTCTTCCTCATCACGCTCGCCGTCAACACGCTCGCGGCCATCCTGGTCTCGCGCAGCCGCAGCGGCGCCACCACCGAGATCTGACCGGGACGGAGCAGACGACCAGGTGCAGACCGAGATGATCCCGCCGCCGGTGCAACCGGGCTTCCGGCCGCTCGACCCCCCGGCAGCCCCGACCACGGTGCCGGCCGCCGGGGAGGCCGACGACGGGTACGACAGCGAACCGCGCCGCCGGCTGACGCCCCGCACCCTCGACGACACGTTGTCCGTGGTCGGCTCGGCACTGGGCGCGCTGGCGCTGGCGTGGATGCTGTTCCAACGTCTGCTGCCGATGGACGGGGCGGTCGGCTTCGCCGTGCTGTGGCTCGGCACCTTCCTGGTCCTGTACGCGGCGGTGACCGCCATCCGGCACCCGGGTACGGTGATCGCCGACCGGCTGGCCGCCGCAGTGGTGCACGCCGGAGCGGCAACGGTCGGCGCGGCCCTCTGCACGGTGATCCTCTACACGGTGTGGCGGGGTCTGCCCGCGCTGCGGCACCTGAACTTCTACACCCAGGATCTTTCGGCGGCGGGGCCGTTGGCGCCCCTGCACACCGGCGGCGCGTTGCACGCCATCGTCGGCACCCTGGTCGAGATTGGCATCGCGATCGCGATCACCCTGCCGCTCGGCGTCGCGACCGCCGTCTTCATGACCGAGGTCGGCGGCCGGTTCAGCCGGCTGGTCCGGACCGTGGTCGAGGCGATGACCGCGCTGCCGTCGATCGTCGCCGGCCTGTTCATCTACACCGTGCTCCAGGTGACCCTCGGCTTTCCCCGATCGGGGCTGGCTGCGTCACTGGCGATCGCGGTGATGATGCTGCCGATCATCGCCCGTGCAGCGGACGTCGTGCTGCGGGTGGTTCCCGGTGGGCTGCGCGAGGCGAGCCTGGCGCTCGGTGCCTCGCAGTGGCAGACCGTGTGGCGGGTGGTCCTGCCGACGGCCCGACCCGGGCTCGCCACCGCCCTCATCCTCGGCACCGCGCGCGGCATCGGGGAGACCTCGCCGGTGCTGCTGACCTCGGGCGCCTCGAACTACCTCAACGCGAACCCGGTCGACAGTTCGATGAACTCGCTGCCGCTCTACGTCTACTCCCTCGTCCGCAGCGGCGAGCCGGCGTACATCAGCCGCGCCTTCGGTGGGGCGGCACTGCTGCTCGTGCTGGTACTCGCCCTGTTCGTCGTCGCCCGGCTGGTGGCGGCGCGGCGATCGGGCACGCGGTGAGCGACACCATCCCATCCTCAGGAGGCACGATGACACGCCCGACCGGATCCGACGCCGCCCGGTGGCAGCCGCCACGACGGCGCGCAGCGCGGGTGCTGGCCGTGGGACTGGCCCTGGCGGTGGCGGTGGGCGTACCCGCGGCGCCGGCAGCCGGCCGGGCCGGGGCGAGTGCCCTTCGGGCGGTGCCGTACGAGCAGGTCGAGGGGACGGGCTCGACCTGGAGCGCCAACGCGTTGCAGCAGTGGGTGACGAGCGTGCAGTCGACCGGGAACCGGGTCGTCTACACCGCGAACGGGTCGTCGGCCGGACGCCGTGACTTCAGCAACGCCCAGAGCGACTTCGGGGTGTCGGAGATTCCGTACCAGACCCAGCCGGACCCGATCACCGGGGTGGTCGAGGACGCCCGGCGGCCGTTCGCGTACATGCCGATCGTCGCCGGTGGGACCTCGTTCATGTACCACATCGAGGTGGGCGGCAAGCTCTACCGGGACCTGCGGCTCTCCGGCGAGACGATCGTCGGGATCTTCACCAACCGGATCACGAAGTGGAACGACCCGAAGATCACCGCCGACAACAACGGCAAGGCGCTGCCGGGCATCGACATCGTGCCGGTGGTGCGCTCCGACGGGTCCGGTACGACGGCACAGTTCGCCCTCTGGATGGACAAGCGGTACGGCACCCAGTGGCGGGCGTACTGCGGCTGCCAGGGGCTGACGTCGTACTACCCGCGCAAGGGACGGCAGGTGGCGCAGAGCGGCTCCGACAACGTGGCCAACTACGTGGCCGCCCGCTCGGGCAACGGCACGATCGGCTACGTCGAGTTCTCCTACGCCCGGAACAAGAACTACCCGGTGGCGAAGATGCGCAACCAGGCCGGCTACTACGTCGCCCCGACCGACTACAACGTCGCGGTGGCGCTGCAACAGGCGCGGATCAACACCGACCAGAGCAACCCGCGCGAGTACCTCACCCAGGTACTCGACGGCGTATACACCAACGCGGACAAGCGGGCGTACCCGCTGTCGTCGTACTCGTACATGATCCTGCCGGTCGCGGCGGACGACCGGCGGATCACACCGGGGCGGGCCCGCGCGCTCGCCGACTTCGCCCACTACTCGATCTGCGAGGGGCAACGCAACGCCGGGCAACTCGGTTACTCGCCGCTGCCGCGCAACCTGGTGCAGGCCGGGTTCGACCAGATCGGCCGGATCGCCAAGCTGGAACCCGGCGACCGGCCGGACAGCAACTTCGCCAACTGCCCGAACCCGACCTTCGACCCGCGCAACCCGGCCGTCAACAAGCTGGCCCAGGAGGCCCCCGCCCCGCCCGAGTGCGACCGGCATGGCCAGGGCCCGTGCGGGGCCGGCGGCAACCAGAACACCACCAACAACCAGAACAACAACAACCAGAACACCAACCGTACGGGCGACAGCCAGGCGACCGGCGGCCCGGCGGCCCCGACCGCCACGGCGACCGCACCGGCGGGCGCGGCTCCGGTGGACGGCGACGGTGACGGGATCGCCGACGTCGACCCCGAGTCCGGCCAGCCGATCCTCGCCGGGGGCGGGACCGACCTCGCCGGTTCCGCCACCGAACTCGCCGCCTTCCGGCAGGACGGGATGTCCCGGACGATGGCCGTGCTCGCCGCCGCGCTGCTGCTCCTGGTCGTCCTGCTGCCCGCGATGGTGTCGCGCGCGGTGGCCCGGCGTCGCGACGGTGCGCGATGAGCCGCCGCAGCCTCGCCGGTGCCGCCCGGCGACGCGCGACCGGCGCGGCCCTGGTGCTGGTCACCCTCGCCGCCATGGTGGTCGCGCCGGGCGTCGCGGACCGGCCGGCAACCGCCGAACTGGCGACCTCCGGCTGGGAGCAGACCCGGCAGATCCAGCGTGGCGACCAGGGGCCGGTCACCGCGACCGTACGGGTGTCGGCCACCCGGGGTCTGATCAACCGGCAGGTGCTCCGGCTCAGCTGGTCCGGGCTCGTGCCGAGCCACCGGCTGCCGATCGTCACGGTGCCGCAGAACGAGCCGGTGCCGTACACGATGGAGTATCCGGTCGTCGTGGTGCAGTGTTCCAAGCCGGACCCGGCCCGTGAGGACTGCTACTTCAACCGCCCGATGTCCAACGACACCTCGAACGCCTCCTACTGGGACGCCCTCCATCCGGAGCAGCAACGCGCACCGGGTTGGCGGCCGCCGTTCCAGGCGGTGAACCGGGAGGCCCCGTACCCGTGGACGGAGCAGCCGTCGGACTTCGGCACCGCGAACTTCGCCGGCAACACCCTGGTGGAGTCGACCGCCTTGGACGGCACCCGTACGGAGGTCGGCTTCGAGGTGCGCGACGAGATCACCACACCGAGTCTGGGCTGCTCCGCCAAGCGGGAGTGCGCGCTCGTGGTGATCCCGGTGATGGAACTGGTCTGCACCGAGGACGCGGGGGCACCGTGTTCGGCCGGTCCGACCGGCCCGGCGGGCAGCCCCAGCAACAACCCCGACTACAACGAGACCCTCACCGCCAGCGGCTGGGCGCTGGAGTCGAACTGGCGCAACCGGTTCGTCGTACCGATCGAGTTCGCGCCGACGGAATCCACCTGCGCGACCACCGACTCCCGTCCCCAGCGGGCCGTGGTCGGGGCGGAAACCGCCGACCTGGCCCTGCGTCGCTGGGGGCAGGCCATGTGCGTGGACCCGGACGCGCCCCGGCTGGCCCACGTACGCCAGAGCGAGGAGGTGGCGCGCAACCTGTTGTCGAACCGCAGCGGGAGCGGCTACGGCGCCGACGCCGCCCTGGTCACCCGACCGGTGACCGGTTCACCCCGACCGCTGGTGCACGCCCCGGTGCTCGCCACCGGGGTCGCGGTGGCGTTCGTGGTCGACGTACGGCTCAGCGGGAAGGCGCCGTACGAGCTACGCGACCTGCGGCTGAGCCCTCGACTGCTGGCCAAACTGCTGACCCAGTCGTACCAGGGAACGTTCTTCTTCAACCGCGACCATCCCGCGGTCAGCGCCAACCCGGAGACGCTCTTCCACGACCGGGAGTTTCTCGCGCTCAACCCGGACTACCCGACCGACGCCACCGGTGCGCCGCTCAACGTCAACAACGCCAGCGGCGCGCAGGGCCTCACCGTCATCACCAACGACGCGGACGCGTACTACGAGCTGACCCGGTACGTGGCCGAGGATCCGGAGGCCACCCGCTGGCTGGCCGGGGAGCCGGACGAGTACGGCACCAGGGTCAACCCGACCTACCGGGGCACCCCCTTCCCGATCGCCCGGTTCGAGTTGCGCGACGAGTGGGTCCCGGAGGGTGTGCCGTGCGGGCCGCTGCCCGGCCTGACCCGGGTCCAGCACGTCGCACCGAGCCTGGAGGGCGGGATCTACTCGATCGCCGACTCGCAGGGGCTCAACCAGGAATGCGTGAACGCCAACCCGCCGGGGGAGACCCCGAACTGGGTGTGGACGAAGCCGAACCGGCAGTACTTCCCGAGCCGCGTCTACCTGACGATCACCTCCGTGGCGTACGCCGAGGCGTACGGGCTGCCGATGGCGCGGTTGCAGACGGACCGCACCGGCGACGAGCGTACGTTCGTCGGCCCGACCCCGGCGGCGATGGCCGAGGCGCTGCGGCACACCGTCACCGACGACGACTCCGGCACCCGGCGGATCGACCACGCGGCGCTCCCGCCGACCGCCTATCCCGGCACGCTCCCGGTCTACCTGGCGGTGCCGACCGCCGAGCTGCCCGGCGACCTCGCGGCCGACTACGCCGAGATCATGCGCCGTGCGGTCAGTGCCCGGCACCAGACCCTCGGCGGTGGGATCGGCCAGCTGCCGCCGGGCTACCTGCCGCTACCGGACGAGTGGCGGCGCCAGACCCTCACCCTGGCCGACGCGGTCGCCCGGCAGCAGCCGGAGCCGAGCCCGACGACGAGCGCGCCGCCGGCACCGGCACCCACCGACTCGGACGCGGACGACGAGGAGGCCCGGCCCGCCGCCGTGCCCACCCGGGGCACCACCCCGAGCGTGTCGGCCCCGGCGACGGCCCGGCCCACGCCGTCGGTCACCGGCGCCGCGCAACCGCAGGTCCGCGCGCTGACCCGCACCGACACGTCGGCGCTGGGCACCTGGGCGTTGCCCGTGGTCCTCGGCACCGGGCTGCTCGTCCTCCTGGTGATCCCGCTCGTGCTGCTCGCCGCCCAGCCGGACCATCCGGTACGGCGCTTCACCCGGGCCACCGGTCGGGTGCTGCGGCGGACGGGTCGGTAGCGGCCCACCACTCGCCCGCAGCGCCGCTCGCGCCGATCCCGGTGGCGGCCACCGAGCGTTACTGCCGCTGCTCGCGCCGATTCCGGTGGCTCGACCCGAGTCGCCGGCGGCGCGGTGGCCCGTCCGTCGCCGGTCGGCCGTCCGTCGCCGACCGGCCCGTCGAGAAGGAGTTCCGATGGCCGGTACCAGCGTGTCCGTACCGGGTCCGCCGGGTGTGGACCGGAATCCCGGACCGGGTCCGGACCGCGACCCCCGAGCTGTCGGCGGCGCCGGGGCCGGTCGGTCGCCGGCCCGGCCGGCGACCGGTGGGGTCGCGGTCTCCGTGGTCCGCGCCCTGCTCCTGGTGGCGCTGCTGACCTTCGGCTTCGTCGGCTACCTCAGCGTCGTCAGCCCGTTGCAGCAGTTGCGGACCCAGAACAACCTGTACGACCGGATCAGGGGTGAGCTGGCCCAGGCGACCACCCCGTTCGGTGGTGCGATCGAACCGGGCACCCCGGTCGCCGTGATCACCATCGACGCGATCGACCTGCGGGCCGTGGTGGTCGAGGGCACCTCGTCGACGGACCTGCTCGCCGGCCCCGGACACCGCCGGGACACCCCGATGCCCGGCCAGGCCGGTGTCTCCCTCGTGTACGGCCGGGCCGGCACCTTCGGTGCGCCGTTCCGGCGGCTGCCGGACCTGCCGGTGGGGACGGAGATCCAGGTGGTGACCGGCCAGGGCGGCTTCACCTTCCGGATCACCGGTTCGCGGCGCGACGGGGACCCGGTCCCGGCGCCGTTGGCGGCCGGTGCCGGGCGGCTGACCCTGGTGACCGCCGAGGCGAACCGGCCCCTGACGGCGGTCAGTACCGTCTTCGTCGACGCCACCCTGGACGGTCCGGCCCAGCCCGCACCGGCCGGGCGGCCGGCGCTGATCCCGTCCTACGAGCGGGCTCTCCAGCCCGACTCGACCGCCGGCTTCGCGCTGGTGCTCTGGCTCCAGGCGCTCGCTCTGGCCACCGCCGGGCTCACCTGGAGCCGGTACTACTGGGGACGCTGGGAGACCTGGGTGGTGGGCAGCCCGATAGTGCTCGCCTGCGTGTGGCAGACGTACGAGGCCGGGGTGCGGCTGCTGCCCAACCTGCTCTGACGGCGATCGTCGGTACGCCGACGGAGGGGCCGGGCGGCGGTTGCCACCCGGCCCCTCCTGGTCGGTGTCGGGGTCAGGAGACCGGGACGCCGCAGTTGTTGGCCGCCGTGCCCTTGGGCAGGGTCTGGAAGCCGTTGGCGGTGATGACCGCGTCGGCGGCGCTGCTGCACAGGTAGCCGGTGCGGGCGAAGACGGCACCCACGGTGGCGGTACGGCTGTTCTTGACCACGTTCCAGAGCAGCCGGCTGACGTTGAAGTTACCGGTGGTCGTACGCAGAGCGATGATCTTCTGGCCGTTGACGACCGGCACGTTGACGTTGTAGCGGCCGACCGAGAACGGGGCGATAGCGTTCGCGTCGGCGCTGATCGGAGCCGCGTCGTGCTCCTGCGGGTCGTCGTTGACGCAGAAGCTGCTCGGGCTCTCGCTCTTGGTGATGATCTGGGCCTCGGTCAGCCCGATCTGCTCCAGGAAGAACTTGCGGGTGCCGGAGTTCGGCTGCGGCAGCAGCGGCTTGATGGTCTGGGTGCTGGCACCGGCGACGAAGTCGCTCCACTGGTTGGCGGTCGCCTGGCACTGGTAGATGGAGACCAGCCGGGCGACGGTGAAGACCAGGCTCGACGGGGCGTTGGTGGCCGGGCTGCCGTCACCGTTGGCGCGGGCGACGGCGATCGCGAGCGAGTCCTGGGCGAACGGGTACCAGGTGGTGGTGCCGGCCGGGCTCGGGGCGCTCGACGAGCGGGCGAAGTCGAGGTAGTCGTCCTCCGGGTTGCCGGGGGTGGGGCTGTTGGTCGCGGCCAGCAGCGCCGTCACACCGGCGCCGGAGCCGTTCGGCCGGGTGATCGACGGCGCTCCGGACTGCGGGACGATGGTGCCCGTGCCGGCGTCGAAGGAGGCCAGTCGCCGGGTGGGCGGGGTGGCCTGGGAGTTGTAGGCGGTGGCGAGGCCGTTCAGGACGAACTGGCTGGTGTCCGAGCCGGCGCCGACGAAGTCGTCGCTGTCCGGGGTGAAGGACGGGTCGGCCTGGGCGCCGGTGGCGGCGAACGCCAGCGACATGGCCACGGCGGCGAACGCTGCCCCGGCTGCCTTGAGGACGGTCTTGCGCATCTGCGGGATACCTCCGCTTATTTCGATCTACCTCGATCTGAGGCCTCGTACAGCCCACCAGTCCGTCACTGGGCGTACCACCAACGTCACCTAACGACTGACTGCGCGCGGCACGGCCCTTGTGTGAACGCACAACCAATCCTCCAAATCGGACATTCGACGGCGCCCGGTGGACGGCCATGTCCAGGAGTGGTCGTGTTCACATCCGCGTCGCCGTCGATGCCTACGGTCGGATGGCCCTTGTCCGGCGGGACCACGCCGTCCTTGTGACGGCGTTGCTGAGGAGTCGCAGGTGACAACGAGTACAGGGTCGGATGTCGCGGTGCACGTCGACCGGACGTCGACGACCGCCGTCGAACCGGTTGTGGCCGGTGCGCTCGGCTCCACCCTGCGTACCGACCGGCTCTCGGCCTGGTTCGGTACGCACAAGGTGCTCGACCGGGTCAGCCTGACCATGCCGGCCGGGGTGGTGACCGCCCTGATCGGCCCCTCCGGCTGCGGCAAGTCCACCTTCCTGCGGATCCTCAACCGGATGCACGAACTGGTGCCGTCGGCGTCCCTGGCCGGCGACGTCCTCCTCGACGACCTGGACATCTACGGTGCCGGTCAACCCCTGACCGAGACCCGGCGGCGGATCGGGATGGTGTTCCAGAAGCCGAACCCGTTCCCGACCATGTCGATCGCCGACAACGTCACCGCCGGACTCAGACTCACCGGCCGGCGTACGGGACGCGCCGAGAAGGCGGCGCTGGTGGAGGAGTGTCTGACCCGGGCGGGACTGTGGCGTGAGGTCAAGGACCGGCTCCGGCAACCCGGCGGAACCCTGTCCGGGGGACAGCAGCAGCGACTCTGCATCGCCCGGTCGCTCGCCGTACGCCCCGACGTGCTCCTGATGGACGAACCCTGCTCGGCACTCGACCCGACCTCCACCCGGCGGGTCGAGGAGACGATCGCCGACATCCGCTCCACGGTCACCGTGGTGATCGTTACCCACAACATGCAGCAGGCCGCCCGGGTGTCCCAGCAGTGCGCCTTCTTCCTGGCCGAGGAGGGCCGGCCCGGACACGTGGTCGAGTCCGGCGACACCCGCCAGATGTTCGGCGCCCCACGGGATCCGCGTACGGCCGACTACGTGAACGGGCGCTTCGGCTGAGGCTGTGATGCCAACCACCGGGTTGGCGTCAATCGGACGGCGATGGTTCCTGCCGCGTTAAGCTGTTTGACCGGTGCCGCGATCCCGTCGCGCCGCCGAAGAACCGATGCGCCGAGTTCCTGGCACGCACAGCGTTGCCATCGTGCGGATCGCCACGCTGACCGCGAACCGGGTAGCCGATGGGCCGGGAACGCCCTCCCCCACGCGGTGCAGCTCATGTTCGTCGAAGGGTGGCACATGCGCGCGTACCTGGCCGGCACTGAGCAGATCGAGGCGTCCGAGGAGACCACGTCGCTCGCGGTGGGCGACCCGCGCCACCCCGGCGCCGAACTCCTCGGTCGGCCCGGCGACGTGCCGCCACGTACCGCCGAGCCCGCAGAGGTGCCCGTCGGGCCGCCCGTCGATGACGACGACGGGCTCCGGGCGCTGTATCCCGGGCAGGCCGCGCCGCGTACCCGTACCCTGCTGGACATTCTCGGCGAGACCACGCACCGGCACCCGTACGCGCCGGCTCTCGACGACGGGATCACCCTGCTCAGCTACCAGGCGCTCGAAGCCCGGGTCGACGAGCTGCGCCGACGGCTCGTCGCGGCGGGCGTCGGGGTCGGGGATCGGGTCGGCGTACGGGTCCCGTCCGGCACCGTCGACCTGTACGTCTCGATCCTCGCCGTGCTCGCCGCCGGTGCCGCGTACGTGCCGGTGGACGCCGACGATCCGGACGAACGGGCCGAGGTGGTGTTCGCCGAGGCGGACGTCTGTGCCGTTCTCGGACCGGAGCGGACCCTCACCCCGCGCCGCGCCCCCGGTGGCACCGCCGGTCGGCCGGGCCCCGACGACGACGCGTGGATCATCTTCACCTCCGGATCGACCGGCCGGCCGAAGGGGGTCGCGGTCACCCACCGCGCCGCCGCCGCGTTCGTCGACGCCGAGGCGGGGCTCTTCCTGGCCGACGAGCCGATCGGTCCCGGTGACCGGGTGCTGGCCGGGCTGTCGGTGGCGTTCGACGCCTCCTGCGAGGAGATGTGGCTGGCCTGGCGGTACGGGGCGTGCCTGGTGGCCGCGCCGCGCTCGCTGGTGCGTACCGGAATGGATCTCGGCCCGTGGCTGGTCGAACAGCGGATCACCGTCGTCTCCACGGTTCCGACGCTCGCCGCGCTCTGGCCGGCCGGCACCCTCGACGACGTACGGCTGCTGATCTTCGGCGGCGAGGCCTGCCCGCCCGAACTGGCCGAGCGGTTGGCCGTCGACGGACGCGAGGTGTGGAACACCTACGGGCCGACCGAGGCCACCGTGGTCGCCTGCGCCGCCCGGCTGACCGGCGAGGGCCCGGTGCGCATTGGGTTGCCGCTCGACGGCTGGGAACTGGCGGTGGTGGACACCCACGGCCGGGTGGTCCCGATGGGCGAGGTCGGCGAACTGGTCATCGGCGGCGTCGGGCTGGCGCGTTACCTGGACCCGGTGAAGGACGCCGAGAAGTTCGCGCCGTTGCCGGCGCTGGGCTGGTCGCGTGCGTACCGCAGCGGTGACCTGGTCCGGGCCGAGCCGGAGGGACTGCTCTTCGTCGGCCGGGCCGACGAGCAGATCAAGCTCGGTGGGCGGCGGATCGAACTGGGCGAGGTCGACGCCGCGCTCCAGGCGCTGCCGGAGGTGGCCGCCGCGGCGGCCGCCGTACGCACCGCCGGACACGGCAACCAGCTCCTGGTCGGGTACGTCGTGCCCGCCCTCGGTGCCGGGTTCGACAGGGCCGCGGCGGTGGCCCGGCTCCAGGTGGCCCTGCCCGCCGCACTGGTCCCGCTGATCGCGGTGGTCGACGGGCTGCCCACCAAGACGTCGGGAAAGGTGGACCGGGCCGCGTTGCCGTGGCCGCTGCCCGGTGTGGAGCCGACCGGAACCGGTGCCCGGTTGGCGGGGACCGAGGCGTGGCTGGCCGAGTGCTGGGGCGAGATCATCGGCGTCGCACCGACCGACCCCGACGACAACTTCTTCGCCAGCGGCGGTTCCAGTCTCAGTGCCGCACAACTGCTCACGTTGCTGCGCGACCGCTATCCGGGCGCGTCGGTCAGCGACGTGTACCAGCACCCGACGCTGACCGCGCTGGCCCGCCGGCTCGACGGGTTCGAGACCGTGGAGGCCACCGCCAGCCGGGTCGTGGCGCCGACGCCACGGCGTACGGGTCTCGCGCAGACCGCGCTGATGCTGCCGCTGTTCGGCATCGTCGGGCTGCGCTGGGTGGTCGCCCTGGCCGCGATCAACAACGTGCTCGCCCTGTTCGGCACGTACCCGTGGGCGCCGACCGTCTCCTGGTGGTGGGTGTTGCTCGGCTGGTTGCTGGTGATCAGTCCGCCGGGCCGGATCGCGATCGCGGCCGGCGGCGCCCGACTGTTGCTGCGGGGCCTGCGGCCCGGCAGCTACCCGCGCGGCGGCAAGGTCCACATGCGACTGTGGGCGGCCGAACGGCTGGCCGCGTCGGCCGGCGCGACCAACCTGGCCGGCGTCTGGATCACCTACTACGCCCGTGCGCTCGGCGCCCGGATCGCGAACGACGTCGACCTGCACTCGCTGCCGCCGGTGACCGGGATGCTCCAGCTCGGGCCGGGCGCCGCGATCGAGCCGGAGGTCGACCTGTCCGGGCACTGGGTCGACGGCGATGTCGTCCACGTCGGCCGGATCCGGATCGACGCCGGTGCGACCGTCGGCGCCCGCAGCACCCTGATGCCCGGCGCGCGGATCGGCAAACGGGCCGAGGTCGCACCCGGATCGTGCGTGACGGGTCCGGTGCCGGCCGCGCAGCGCTGGGCCGGCGTCCCGGCGAGCCGGTCCGGCAAGGCGGCCCGCCGCTGGCCGCAGGATCGTCCCGGTCGGGCCCGCCGGTGGACCGTGGCGTACGGGCTGAGCTCGCTCGCGCTCGGTTTCCTGCCCGCCGTCGCGGCGGTACCCGGACTGCTCGTGCTCGGCCGGTTCCTGCGCGACACCGCCACCCTGCCCGACGCCCTCGGCCGGGCACTGCTCGGCGTACCGCTCGCCACGGTGACGGCGATGGCGACGTACGCGCTGCTCATCCTGGTCCTCGTCCGGCTGCTCGGGATCGGCCTGCACGCCGGTCACCACCCCGTGCACGGGCGGGTCGCCTGGCAGGCGTGGGCCACCGAGCGGCTGATGGACCTGGCCCGGGTCGGCCTCTTCCCGCTGTACGCGAGCCTGTTCACCCCGGTCTGGCTGCGCGCCCTGGGGATGCGGGTCGGTCGTCGGGTCGAGGCGTCGACCGTGCTCGCCCTGCCCTCGATGACCACGGTCGGCGACGGCGCGTTCCTCGCCGACGACACCCTGGTCGCCTCGTACGAGCTGGGCGGCGGCTGGTTGCGGATCGGTGCCGCGCGGGTCGGCAAGCGGGCGTTCCTCGGCAACTCCGGCATGACCGCGCTCGGCCGGGCGGTGCCCAAGCGCGGGCTGGTCGGGGTGCTCTCCTCCACCCCGAAGCGGGCCAAGGCGGGCAGCTCGTACCTGGGCATGCCGCCGATGAAGCTGCCCCGGTCGGCGGAGCGGGGCGACCAGAGCCGCACCTTCGACCCACCGGTACGGCTGATGGTGGCGCGGGCCGCCGTCGAGCTGTGCCGGGTCGTACCGGTGATGTGCGCGGTCGCGCTCGCCGTCGGCACCCTCGCCACGTTCGAGGCGATCATCGCCGGGTACGGCTACGTCGCCGCCCTGGCCGCCGGTGGTGCGCTGCTGCTCGCCGCCGGGGTGGTCGCCGGGGTGGTCGCCACCCTGGCGAAGTGGCTGCTGGTCGGCGCGTTCCGGCCGGTCGAGCACCCGCTGTGGAGTTCGTTCGTCTGGCGCAACGAGCTGGCCGACACGTTCGTGGAGGTCCTCGCCGTGCCGTGGTTCGCCGGTGCGGTCGGCGGAACCCCGCTGATGAGCCTCTGGCTGCGTGGTCTCGGTGCCCGGATCGGGCGCGGGGTGTGGTGCGAGACCTACTGGCTGCCGGAGGCCGACCTGATCCGGATCGGTGACGGTGCCACGGTGAACCGGGGGTGTGTCGTGCAGACCCACCTGTTCCATGATCGGATATTGCGCATGGACCAGGTGACTCTCCACGAGGGCTCCACGCTCGGCCCGCACGGGATCGTGCTGCCCGGCGTGACGGTGGGGGAGCACGCCACGATCGGCCCGGCGTCACTGGTGATGCGGGGGGAGACCGTGCCCGGTGGTGGCCGTTGGCTCGGCAACCCGATCGTCGCCTGGCCGGCGGAGAGGGCACGCCGAGGGTGAACGCGAAAGGGGCCCCGTCGGGCTCCGTCGGTGGCCTGCCGGCGGACCCGTACCTGCCCGGACACGGCAACGCCGGCTACCGGACCACGCACTACGACCTCGACCTGGAGTACCGGACCGGCCCCGGCCGGCTCTCCGGGCGGGCGAAGATCTCCGCGGTCGCCGACGCGGTGCTCGCCGAGATCAGCCTGGACCTGGGCATGTTCCGGGTGGAACGGGTGCTGGTCGACGGGGTGGCGGCCAGCTATGTGCACCGCGCCGGCAAGTTGCGGATCCGACCGGCGCGGCCGCTGCCCGCCGGGGCGTCGTTCACGGTCACGGTGCGGTACGCGGGCTCCCCCCGACCGATTCCGAGCCGGTGGGGCGACCTCGGCTGGGAGCGGATCGACGACGGCGCGCTGGTGGCGAGCCAGCCGACGGGTGCGCCGTCCTGGTTCCCGTGCAACGACCATCCGGCCGACAAGGCCGCGTACCGGATCGCGGTCACCACCCAGTCCCGGTACGCGGTGATCGCCAACGGCACCCTCGTCTCGCGCAAGGCCGGCGTCAACACGACCACCTGGGTCTACGAGCAGTCGGCGCCGATGCCCAGCTACCTCGCGACCGTCCAGATCGGACGGTACCGCCTGCTCGACCTGGCCGCCGGTCCGATACCCCAGCGGGCGGCCCTGCCACCGCGACTGCTCGCCCCGGCGGGGCACGACTTCGGCCGGCAGCCGGAGATGATGACCGCGTTCGAGTGCGTCTTCGGCCCGTACCCGTTCGACGAGTACGCGGTCGTCGTGGTGGACGAGGAACTGGAGGTGCCGGTCGAGGCGCACGGGCTGTCCATCTTCGGCGCGAACCACGTCGACGGGCGGCGGGGGTCCGAGCGGCTCGTCGCCCACGAGTTGGCGCACCAGTGGTTCGGCAACAGTCTGACCGTCGCCGACTGGCGCCACATCTGGCTCAACGAGGGCTTCGCGAAGTACGCCGAGTGGCTGTGGTCGGAGCTGTCCGGCGGTGAACCGGCGCGTACGCACGCCGCCCGCTGGTGGACCGTGCTGGCCGCGCAACGGCAGGACCTGCGGCTGGCCGATCCGGGCGTACGGCGGATCTTCGACGACCGGGTGTACCAGCGCGGTGCGCTCACCCTGCACGCCCTGCGGGTCCTCGTCGGTGACGGGGCCTTCTTCGACCTGGTCCGGGACTGGACGCGGGTGTACCGGCACGGCACGGTCACCACCGAGCAGTTCACCGCGTTGGCGCAGCGCCACACGACCCGGCCGCTGGGCGGGTTGTTCGCCGACTGGTTGTACGAGCCGGCCCTGCCGCCGTTGCCGTCCTGACCGGACGTTCCCGGCGTCCTGCGGGCTGACCGGGATGTCAGGTCGGCCGGAGGCCGGCCAGGACGAGGTCGTAGAGGCGGCCCGCCTGCGCCCGCCAGTCGCCGGTCGGGTTGAGCTGCCAGAGACCGGCCAGGGCGAGCAGGACGTCGTCCGGGTCGAGCCCGGGGCGTACGGCGTCCGCCCGTTCCGCCGCCGTGAGGAGGGTGGCGAGGGCGTGCGCGATCGGTGCGTACGTCTCCGCGAACAGTTCGTTGTCGGAGGTGGTGGCACTGCGCAGCGCCTCGGCGAGTCCGTGTTTGGTCATCGCGTACTGGGCGAGGCGGGCGACCCAGGCCCGCAGCGCCTCGTCTGCCGGTAGCTCCGCGAGCAGTTCGTCGGCCGTCCGAACGAGTTGCTGCACCTCGTGCCGGTACGCCTCCAGGACGAGGGCCTGTCGGGTCGGGAAGTGCCGGTAGAGGGTGGCGTTGCCGATGCCGGCACGTCTGGCGATCGCGTTGAGGGAGATGTCCCCGGATTCGGCCAGGGCCTCGACCGCCACCGCGAGGATCGCCTCGCGGTTTCCGCGCGCGTCGGCGCGCAGGGACGCCGGTCGTGCGGGCATCGTTCCTCCCGGACTGGGAAACGGGGAGTTCCCCGGTTATGCTGGTGAGACTAAACGGGGAACTCCCCGCTTAGTTGTCCGTGGGGACCGGTCCACGATCCCCGTCCCCGATTATCGCAAGGAGCCCCGGATGGCCACCCACATCGAGATCACGCCGGCCGAAGCGGCGGACCGGCTCGCGATCCGTGAACTGTTCGACGCGTACGCGCACTGCGCCGACCGCCGCGACGCGGACGGACAGAAGGCCCTCTTCACCGAGGACACCCGCTTCGCCGTGCAGATGGGCGGACCGGGCACGGAGCCGACCTACGTGCTGCACGGACGCGAGGCACTCACCCCGGTCTTCGCCGACCTCAACCGGTACGAGTCCACCACGCACCTCAACGGCCAGAGCACGGTCACCCTCGACGGCGACCGGGCCACCGGCGAGAGCTACTGCGTCGCCCACCACCTGTTCACCGTCGACGGCGAGCGGAAGATCATGGTGGCCGCGCTGCGCTACCTCGACACCTTCACCAAGCGCGACGGCGGGTGGTACTTCGCCGAGCGCGTCCTGGTCGTGGACTGGACCGAGACCCGCCCCTCGGCGGCCTGAGCGCGGATCGGTCGGCGGCTCAGGGCTGGACGGTGCCGGCGTCCGGCGCGTGACCGGTCGGTCTCGTCGTCTCCGGTTCGGGCGCGAGGAACTCGCCGAGTCCGGTGGCCGCGAGGACGCGGGCGACCACCCCGGTGGCGCCGGTGACCCGTAACCAGCCACCCGCGTCGGTGCACAGGTTGTTGCCCCGGACGAAGCCGCCCAGGCCGGTGGAGTCGCAGAACGACAGCGCCGACAGGTCGAGCAGGATCCGGTGCCGACCGGCCTCCAGGAGCCGGTCGATCCGGTCGTCGAGCTGCGGGACCGTCGCCAGGTCCAGCTCGCCGCCGAGGCGGAGTACGGCGGGGTCGGCGCTGCCGCCCGGCACGATGGTGAAGGTCATGCGTCCGTTCTTCCTCGCCGGAATCCTGCCCGTGCAGCTTCGCACGCGACCGCCGGTGCTACCGCTACCGGTAGGTAACGATAGGAGGCCGTTGCCGCCGCCGGGAGGTGCTGCCGGATGAGAAAATTCTTGACGGGTTTCATACATTTCTGAGCTTTCATGATTTCGTGAAATCTGTGTAGCGTCGAGGTATGACAACAGCTATCTCGGTCTCCGGCCTGGTGAAGGCGTTCGGTCGCAGCCGTGCACTGGACGGGCTCGACCTGTCCGTCGACACCGGCGAGGTACACGGCTTCCTCGGGCCGAACGGCGCCGGCAAGTCGACCACCATCCGGGTCCTGCTGGGGCTGCTCCGCGCCGACGCCGGCGAGGTCAGCCTGCTCGGCGGGCACCCCTGGCGGGACGCGGTGGCACTGCACCGGCGCCTCGCGTACGTGCCGGGCGACGTCAACCTCTGGCCGAACCTGACCGGCGGGGAGGCGATCGACCTGTTCGGGGCCCTGCGCGGTGGGCTGGACCGGCGCCGCCGGGACGACCTGGTCGAACGGTTCCAACTCGACCCGTCGAAGCGGGCCAGGACGTACTCGAAGGGCAACCGGCAGAAGGTCGCCGTCATCGCCGCGTTCGCCTCCGACGTCGAGCTCTACATCCTCGACGAGCCGACCTCCGGGCTGGACCCGCTGATGGAGGCCGTCTTCCAGGAGTGCGTACGCGAGGTCAAGGCGCGCGGCCGGACCGTACTGCTCTCCAGCCACATCTTCTCGGAGGTGGAGGCGCTCTGCGACCGGGTGAGCATCATCCGGCACGGCTCGACGGTGGAGTCCGGCACCCTGGCGCAGCTGCGGCACCTGACCCGTACCTCGATCGCGGTGGAGACCGCGCGGCCGATCACCGGCCTGACCGAGCTGCCCGGCGTGCACGACCTCGACGGGGACGCCACCCGGGCCCGGTTCGACGTCGACACCGCACAGCTGGACCCCGTACTGCGGCACCTGACCCGGTTCGAGATCCGTACGCTGACCAGCGCCCCGCCGTCGCTGGAGGAGCTGTTCCTGCGCCACTACAGCAACGAGATGGCCGGAACCGGCAGCACACCGGCCGCCACGGGCAACGAACTGGCCGGTACGCGATGAGCGCCCTCACCGGCACCGCCCGGCTCACCCGGCTCGCCCTGCGCCGGGACCGGACCCAGCTGCCGATCTGGATCCTGAGCACCACACTGCTGGCCGCCGTGTCACTCGCCGCCGTCACCGACCAGTACCCGACCGAGGCCGACCGGATCACCGTCCTGCGTACCGCCGTGCAGACCCCGGCGCTGCTCATGCTGCGGGCCGCCCCGACCGGGGCGAGCAGCGGCGAGATGGCGATCTTCTCGATGCTGGCGTTCCTCACCGTACTGGCCGGGTTCATGAGCACGCTCGCCGTCGTACGGCACACCCGGCAGAACGAGGAGACCGGCCGGACCGAGATGATCGGCGCGACCGTGGTCGGCCGGCACGCCAGCCTGACCGCCGCACTGATCGTCACCGTCGCCGCGAACACCGTACTGGCCGCCCTGGTCGCGCTCGTCCTGGCCGGCGGCGGCGAACCGGTCGCCGGCTCGGTCGCGGCGGGCCTGGCGGTCGGCGCCGCCGGGGTGGCCTTCGCCTCGATCGCCGCCGTCGCCGCGCAGTTCGCCTCGACCGCGCGCGGGGCGAACGGGATCGCCGCCGCCGTGATCGGCACGGCCTACCTGCTCCGTGGCCTGGGCGACGCGTTCGGCGAGGTCCGGCCCAACGGCTACAGCATGACCAGCGGGTGGGCGTCCTGGCTCTCGCCGATCGGCTGGGCGATGCGGGTGCGGCCGTTCGCCGACGAGCGGTGGTGGGTGTTCGCGCTGCCACTGGCCCTGGCCGTCGTCGCGGTCGGGCTGGCGCTGGCACTGACCGTCCGCCGGGACGTCGGCATGGGTCTGCTGGCCGCCCGCCCCGGCCCGGCGCGCGGTGGAACGGGACTGCTCGGCCCGCTCGGCCTGGCCTGGCGGTTGCAGCGCGGCACGCTGATCGGCTGGGCCGTCGCGATCACCGTGACCGGGGTCGGCGTCGGTTCGATCGGCGGCGCGGTGCAGGACGGGCTGGGTGGGAACGCGAGCGCGGTGCGGACCATCAACAACCTCGGCGGCGGCGGTGGGGGAGCGCTGATCGACGCCTTCTTCGCGGGGATGCTGGCGATCGTCGGGGCGATGGTCGCCGGTTACCTGGTGCAGGCGCTGCTGCGGCTGCGGGCCGAGGAGACCGGCGGGCGGGCCGAGGCCGTCCTCGCCACCGCCACCGGCCGGTTGCGCTGGCTGGGTGGCCACCTGCTGGTCGCCGTGCTCGGCGCCGCGGTCCTGCTCGGGCTCGCCGGTGCCTCGATGGGCCTGGCGTACGGGCTGGACGTGGCGAACGTCGGCGGCGAGCTGGCCGAGCTGACCGGTGCGGCGTACGTGCAGTTGCCGTCGGCGTTGATCCTGGCCGGGTTCGCCGTCGCGGTGTTCGGTCTGGTGCCCCGGTCCGCCGTCGGGCTCGCCTGGCTCGGCTTCGCCCTCTGCCTGGTCCTCGGGCAGTTCGGCGCCCTGCTGAACCTGCCGGAGGCGGTACGCGACGTGTCCCCGTTCAGCCACGTGCCGGCGGTGCCCTCGGTGGCGCTCACCGTGCCGCCGCTGGTGGTCCTCTCGGCCGTCGCGCTGACCCTGGGCGCCGCCGGCATGGTCCTCTTCCGGCGGCGGGACCTCACCCCGTGAACCGACCCGTCCGCCGGTTGCCGGACACCTCACCGTGATCTTCACGGAATGGTGAAGGATAGGTAGATGCAACCTGACGGCCGGCGTGACGAGGAAGCGGTCCGCCGCTTCGTCGAGCACTTCGCTCTCACCCTCAGCGACATGGGCATGCCCCGGATGGCGGCGCGGGTGTTCGCGGCACTGATGGCCGCCGAGGAGCCCGGCCTCACCGCCGCCGAGATCAGCGAGCGGCTCGGGGTCAGCCCGGCGGCCGTCTCCGGGGCGGTGCGCTACCTGATGCAGGTCGGGATGGCCGTACGCGAACCCGCACCGGGCTCGCGTCGGGACCTCTACAAGGCACCGGTCACCTCCTGGTACTCCTCCACCGTCCGGGGCGGGGTCTACCAACGGGTCGCCGACGTGGTGCAGGAGGGTGTGCTGGCGGTCGGCGACGAGACCTCGCTCGCCGGTGGCCGACTGGCCGACATGCGGGACTTCTTCACCTACGTACAGGGCGAGATGGGCGAGCTCGTCGAGCGGTGGGAACAGATCCGCCGCGAAGCCCGGGCCGGCGCCTGAGCAATGACGGCGGGCGGAGTGTCGGAGATCCGGGAGTCCGCCCGACCCATCCGCACCGGGCCGACCCCGGTCCCGCGCCCACCAGGCAGGAGACCGGGGTCGCCAGTCGATGGACTGGGATCAGGGGCCGCAGTAGAGCAGCCGGTTGGGTGAACCGGCGCCGGGGTTGACCACCACATTGGGAGTCGACACGGCGGCGAGATGGCTCGCCACCTGCGCCGGGGTCCAGGTCGGGTTCGCCGAGAGCAGCAGTGCGACGCACCCGGCGACGTGCGCCGACGCCATCGAGCTGCCGCTGATCGTGTTGGTGGCGGTGTCGCTCGTGTACCAGGTGGACGTGATGCCCTGGCCGGGGGCGAAGATGTCCAGGCAGCTGCCGAAGCTCGCCGAACTCATCCTCGCGTCGGTGATCGTGGTGCCGGCGACGGTGAGCGCGGTCGGCACCCGGGCCGGCGAGTAGTTGCAGGCGTTGGCGGCCGAACTGCCCCCCGGTACGGCGACCGGGATGCCCCGGTTGATCGTGTTCGTCACGGCGGCGTCGAGGGTGGTGCTGGCGCCGCCACCGATGCCCATGCTCACCACCGCCGGTCGGACCGCGTTCTGGACCGTCCAGTCGATCCCGGCGATGACCTGCGCGTAGCTGCCGCTGCCGGCGCAGTTGAGTACGCGTACCGCGATCAGCTGGACGTCCTTGGCCACCCCGTGCAACTCGCCGCCGATGATCCCGGCGAGGTGGGTGCCGTGCCCGTTGCAGTCGCCCGGTGGCAGCGTCCCGGCGAAGGCGTCGAACCCGGCGCTCACCCGACCGGTGAAGTCGACGTGCGTCGGGCGGATCCCGGTGTCGATCACGTACGCGCGCACATTCGGGGCGGTGTTCGGGTAGAAGTACCGCTGGTCGAGCGGGAGCAGGTGCTGGTCGATCCGGTCCAGTCCCCAGTTCGGCGGGTTCGGCTGCACCCCGGCGGCGAGCGGCACCAGGTGGTTCTGCTCCACGAACGCCACCGACGGGTCGGCGGCCAGGCGTTTCGCGGCCGGTTCGGACAGGCGTACCTCGAAGCCGCGCAGGGCCGCGTGGTAGGTCCGGACGACCGTACCGTCGTAGTCGGCGCCGAGCCGGTCGGCGGTGGCGGCGACCCCGGCCCGGCCGGTGGTGGTGGCCCGGTCGCGCAGGACGACCAGGTAGCTGTCGGGTACGGCGGTGGCGCCGCCGGCCCGCAGGATCTGCCCCGTGGGTGCCGGGGTGCCGGTCGCGGCGGACACCGGAGTGGCGGTGCCGACGGTGAGAGCGGCGAGCAGGCCGGCCGCGAGCAGGCGCCGGCCCCGGATACCTGATGTGGTCATCGTGTGATCCCTCCAGGCAGGCGGCCCCGGGGCGCTCTCGCCCCGGGGCCGGTCGAACACTGCGGTCAGTACGTCGGCGGCAGGTAGAGCAGCCGGTTCGGCGAGCCGGCGCCCGGGTTGATCACGACGCCGGGCGTGGCGGTGGAGGTGATGTACGAGTGCACCGTCGCCGGTGGCCAACCGGGGTTGGCCTGGAGCACCCTGGCCGCCGCGCCGGCCACGTGCGGCGCCGCCATCGAGGTGCCCTGGAGGCTGGCGGTGGCGGTGTCACTGGTGTACCAGGCGGAGAGGACGCCGACGCCGGGGGCGAAGAGGTCCAGGCAGCTGCCGTAGTTGGAGAACGTGGCCCGCACGTCGTTGCTCTGGGTCGCGCCGACGGTGAGCGCGGTGCCGACCGCCGCGGGCGAGTAGTTGCAGGCGAGTGCGTTGTTGTTGCCCGCTGCCACCGCGTAGCTGACCCCGTCCAGGATGGAGTTCTGCACGGCGGTGTTGATGGAGCCGTTGAGCGCGCCGCCGAGGCTCATGTTCGCCACCGCAGGCTGGCCCGCACCGTGGTTACTGGTCACCCAGTTCACCCCGGCGACGACCCCGGCGAGGGTGCCGCTGCCGGCGCAGTTGAGCACCCTGACGGCGACCAGGCGGACACTCTTGGCCACGCCGTACGTCCGGCCGCCGACCGTACCGGCGACGTGGGTGCCGTGGCCGTTGCAGTCGTCGGCCGGCAGGGCGCCGTCGACCGCGTCGTAGCCGTAGACCGCCCGGCCGCCGAAGTCGGTGTGGCTGATCCGGATACCGGTGTCGATGATGTACGCGATCACACCGCTGCCGCTGCGGTTGTAGCTGTATGTCGCGCTCAGCGGAAGATTCGGCTGGTCGATGCGGTCCAGCCCCCACGGCGGGTTGGTCTGGGTCACCGAGGTCGTGACGGTGTAGTTCTGCTCGACGTACGCGACCGCCGGGTCGGCGGCGAGGCGCTTGGCGGCCGATTCGGACAGTTTGGCCTCGAAGCCGTTGAGTGCGTCGCCGTACACGTGACCGGTGCTGCCGCCGTAGCGGGCGGCGAGGCTGCCCGCCTGGCTGGAGACCTGGGCCTGGCGGGTGCCGGCCTTGCCACCGACCGCGCTGTCCTTGAGCACCACGATGTAGCTGCCGGGGACGGCGGTGGTACCGGCGTGGACCCGGATGTCACCGGTCGCCGGGGCGGCGGCCACCGGACCGGCGACCATGACCGTGGCCACGGTGGTGGCGATGACGGTGCCGATGGCGGCCAGTCGGCGCCTGGGCGTGAGTGGAAGCGTCAACTCCCGAACCTCCCTCGATCGGGCCTCTCCCACGGGCTTCGTGGTCCCTGGAAGGTCGGCCTGAATGATTGCGGAGATCCTATAACCACATTTATTGCTGTGTATATAGCCCCTTTCCAGAAAGGCGCCCCCTGATTCACCCAGATCAATTACCGGACCCCTGAAAAAATCCCCTTACCGGCCCTGTCCCCCCCCGCGTCCCTCCCCCCCTGCCACCCCACCACCACCCCAAGATCCCCACTCTTGTAGAGAAAGAGGGGTTATTCGTCGACCGATAACCCCTCTTTCTCTACAAGAGTGGAGGGGTCAGGCTCGCGGGGGGGGGGAGTGGGGGTGGGGGGTATGGGTGGGTTGGGTGGTGGTGGGACTTGTTTGTTTTTTGCGGGCTGTTTCGTGGTGGGTGGCGGCTTCCGTCGGGTGGCCCAGTGCGGCGGCGAGGTCGCCGAGATACCCGGCCACCGGGCCGAGGGTGAGCACGCCACTGCCCGCCCCGGCCAGCTCGTCGGCGGCCGGCAACAGTCTGCTGTAGACCCACTCCATCGTGGTCGCGTCGCCGAGGGCGAGGGCCGCGTGGGCGAGCAGGCACAGGCGCGCTTCGTACAGCAGATCGTGCGGCGGCTCCGGAACGGCCGCCAGTGCGGCGGCGGCCTCCTCGCGGCGCCCGGCGTCGAGCAGGAGCAGTGGCCGGGTCCACGGCTCGTACGGGCCCCGGTCGGGGACCGGCGTCCCGATCTTCCCGCTGGCCCGCTCCGGCACCGGCCGGCCCGGATCCGGTTCCCCCGTGCATCGTTGCCGGGCCGGCCCGCCCGGATCCGGTTCCCTTGTGGTTCGTTGCAGGGCCGGCCGGTCCAGATCCAGTGTCAGCAGGGCGAGCGGGAGCAGGTCCTGCTCCATGCCCGGCATTCCGGCGCCGCCGAGCCGGGCATTCGCCGCCCGGTACGCCGCCTCCGCCTCGGTTCGGTGGCCGGCGACGGCCAACCGCAGGGCGGCGTACCACTGGGTGAAAACACCGACCAGCGGCAGGTCGTACCGTTCGGCGAGCCGGTCGGCGGCCCGTGCGTGCGTGTCGGCGGCGGCCAGGTCGACCAGCGCGCAGTGGGCCTGGAGCAGAATCAGGTGGCCGAGGACCTCGAAGGTCACCAACTCGTGCCGGGCACCCAGGTCGACCAGTTCGGCACCGATGCGGGCGCGTTCGCCGGCCTGTCCCGCCCGTTCGAACGTGTGCATGAACCGGGCGTTGAGGGCGAAGGCCAGCAGTGCCGGGTCGCCCGTCGTCCGGGCGATGGCCTCCGCCTCGTACGCGGCCCGCCGGCCCCGGTCCGTGGTGGTGCCACGCGTCTCCAGGGCGATGGCGCTCAGCAGTCGGCTGCGCTGGTCCGGCCGCTCCTCACCGAGTGTGGACAGGGCCCGTTCGGCGGCGTCGACGATCCGGCGGGAGAGGTCCTCGTCGTCGTTGCGGGTCCAGATCGCCGGTACGTCGAACGCGGTGACGACCTCCACGGTCAGCTCCGGATCGTCGAACCGTCCCGCCGTGGTGACCGCCTCGGCCCGGTACCGGCGGGCCTCGTCCAGGTGCCCGGTCACCGCGAGGGTACGACCCAGTCCGAGCAGTGCCAACAACCGTCCGCGTACGTCGTCGCCGTCGGCGCGGTCGTGGGCGGTGAGTGCCTGCCGCCAGAACCGGGCCGCCTCGTGCGGGTTGGGGCGGCGCTCGGCCCGTTGCGCGGCAACCCGGGCGTAGTACGCGGCGCGGGGCGCGGTGGCGCGGCTGGCGGCCCGGCCGAAGTGGTGGGCCAGTGCCGTCACGTCGCCGGGGTGCAGCCGTTCGATGGCCTCGCCGACCTCGGCGTGCCAACGGGCCCGGCGCAGTGCGGACAGGTCGTCGTAGAGCGTGTCGCGTACCAGGATGTGGGTGAACCGGGGCTGCCCGTCGTCGTCCCGTTCGGTCAGGAAGCCGGCCTCCAGTGCGCTGTCGAGGGCGTCGAGGATCGGCCCGTCGTCGCCGACGAGTGCGGCGAGCACGTCCGGGTCGACCTCCCGGCCGATCACCGAGGCCTGCCGCAACAGGGTCTGCGCCGGCTCCGGGAGCCGGCGCCAGGCGGTGCCGGATGACGTCGCGTACGCCGGCCGGGACGCTGTGCAGGGCGGCACTGCCCTCGGCGGCGAGCAGCCGCGCGAGTTCCCGGACGAAGAACGGGTTGCCGCCGCTGCGGCGGTGTATCAGGTGCGCGGTGGAGGCGTCCAGGTCCCGCCCGGAGACGGTCCGGGCGAGTTGCCCGGTGGCGGCCTCGGGCAGTCCGCCCAGGTAGACCCGCACCGGTTCGGTACGGGCGAACCGGGCCAGCGCCGTGGTCAGCTCCACGGTGATCTCGGTGGACCGGTACGTGCCGACGATCAGGACCGGCCCGGTGACCGGTTCCGGATCGGCGAGCAGTGCGGTCAGGAGGTCGAGGGTGCTCTCGTCGGCCCGGTGCAGGTCGTCGACGACCAGCAGCAACGGCCCCCGGGCCGCCGCGTCGGTGAGTCGGGAGACTGCCGCCCGGCGCAGACGGAATCGGGCAACCGCCGGATCACCGGCCGCCTTAGGGTCCTCGCCGGCCACGGTCGGATCGCCGGCCGCCTTAGGGTCCTCGCCGGCCACGGTCGGATCGCCGGCAGCCTCAGGGTGCTCGTCGGTCACCGCGGGATCGTCGGTCACTGCGGGATCGTCGGTCACTGCGGGATCGTCGGTCACTGCGGGATCGTCGGCCGCCTCCGGGCGCTCGTCGGGGTCGAGTTGTATGTCGGGTTGCGGGTGGCCGGGGCGGGCGGGTGCGGTGGTCGTCGATCCGGACAGCGGGTGGTTGAGCCGCTCCCACGGCCAGTCGACCGGAGTGCCTTCGTACTCGGGGACGCGTCCCCATGCCGTGGCCCAGCCGCGCTCCGCCAGCCGTCGGGTGAGCGCCTCGGCCAACGCCGTCTTGCCCGTACCCGCCTCCCCGGACACCAGGGCGACCAGCGGCCGGCCGCGCCCGGCGACAACCTCCGCCGCCCCTTCCAGGCGTGCCAGTTCCTCCGCGCGGCCGACGAACGCCCGAGGCTCCTCGGCCGAGCCCGGCCCGTTGGGCGGGATCGGTCCGTTCGTCGAGTCCGGTCCGTGGGGCGGGATCGGTCGGTTCGGGGCGGGGGCGGTTTCCGGTGTCGGGAGCGGATCCAGGTGCGGTGCGTGGGCGAGGATGTCGGCCTGTAGCTGCCGCAGCCGGGGGCCGGGATCGACGCCGAGTTCCGTGGACAGGACCCGCCCGGCCCGACGCAGGGTGGACAGGGCCTCTCCCTGGCGACCCGACCGGTACAGCGCGATGGCCAGCAACCGCCAGGCGTCCTCCCGCAGCGGGTGGCTGTCGGTGGGTGCCCGCAGGTCGGAGGCGGCCTCGGCGGCCCGTCCGAGGGCGAGCAGTGCCTCGGCCCGCCGTTCGACGGCCAGCATCCGCAACTCGTCCAGCCGGTTGATCTCCGCCAGCGCCCAGCTCTGTCCGGCGTACTCGGCGTACGCCGGCCCGCGCCACAGGCCGAGCGCGTCGTCCAGGCCGGTCAGCGCCTCGGCCGCCCGTCCCGTCGCCAGCAGTGCGGCGGACCCGCCGACCAGTGTCTCGAACCGTCGGGCGTCCACCGTTTCCGGTGCCGCCCGCAGCGCGTACCCGGGTGGTGCGGTGACCAGCAGACGGGCCGGCTGCCGGGGTGGCCGGTCCGGTTCCAACGCCCGCCGCAGATCGGACACGAAGGTACGGATCGCCGCGACCGCACCCGGCCCCGGCACCTCCCACAGGTCACCGGCCAGCCGGTCGACGGGCACGACCCGGCCCCGGGCGATCAGCAGACGCGCCAGCACCGCGCGCTGGCGGGCACCCTTCAACGCGACCGGGCCCCGGTCGGTCGTCGCCGCCACCGGTCCCAGCACGCCGAAGGCCACCACCGGTGCGGTCGCCTGCCTGGTCATGGCACCAATGTATGCGCGCCCACTCATCCGTTGCTGATCAGCCGCTCATCGCCGGCCGGCACGCTCGACCGGTACGAAGCGCACCACAGACCGTCACAGCGGAAAGGCACACCGTGGATCCCAGGATCGATGGGTTCGACTACCAGCGCGTCACCGTCGCCGAGAACGTGGCACTCAACGTCGCCGTCGGCGGCTCCGGCAGCCCGATCGTGTTGCTGCACGGCTTCCCACAGACCCACCTCATGTGGCGGCACGTCGCGGCGGATCTCGCCGCCGACCACACCGTCATCTGCCCCGACCTGCGCGGCTACGGGGCCAGCGACAAACCGGCCGAAACCGACGGAACCACGTACTCCAAGCGGACCATGGCCGCCGATGTCGTGGCCCTCGCCCGGGCGCTGGGCCACGACCGCTTCGCCCTGGCCGGACACGACCGTGGCGCCCTGGTCGCCATCCGCGCCGGCCTCGACCACCCCGACGCGGTCACCCGGCTCGCCTCGTTCGACGTGCTGCCGACCCTGGACATGTGGGGGGTCATGCACGGCACCACCGCCGCCGTCGGTTTCCATCTCTACCTGATGGCCCAGCCACCGGGGCTGCCCGAAAAGATGATCAGCGCCAGCGCCGACGCCTTCTTCGGCTACTTTCTCGACCTCTGGACCCGTGATCCTGAGGCGATCCCGGCCGACGTGCGGGCGGCGTACCTGAGGGCGTCCCGCGAAGCCGTCACCTCGATCGTCGCGGACTACCGGGCATCGGCCGGCATCGACGTCGACCACGACCGGGCCGACCGGACGGCCGGGAACCGGCTGCGCATGCCGGTGGCCGTTCTCCAGCAGGACTGGGGTGGCGCGCTCGGCTTCGACGCGGCCGCGCTGTGGCGGGCGTGGGCCCCGAACCTGGCGCACCGCACCGTCACCTGCGGTCACTTCATGGCCGAGGAAGCGCCCGGTGAGGTGGTCGGGACCCTGCGCTCCCTGCTGGCCGGGTAACCCGCCCGGAGCACCGTGGGCGCCGCGCTGAGCTGGCCTTTTCCGGCGCCGGACCCGTGTGTCGTCGGTCCATGATGGAGTGAAAGCATGTCGGGCATGGAAATCTACGAGGACGCCCGTACGGTGTCGCGGGCCGACCTGGCCGCGTGGCTGCGCCAAGTCGCCAGCCAGTTGGAGTCCGGCGGACAGCTCTTCTACGGCGCCGCCGGATCGGTGACGGTCGCCGACCAGGTGCGGTGCGAACTGGAGATCGAGCGCGAGGGCGACGGGGAATTCTCGGTCGAGATCGAGTTCTCCTGGACCGGTGTCGAGGCGGCCGGATCGGCAACCGATTCGGACGAGGCGGAGACCGACGGCGAGGAAGACGAAGAGGAGAGCGAGGAGAGCCCGGCCACGCCGGAGGCTACGGCGGAGACCGAGACCACGTCGGAAACCGAGGCCGAGCCGGCAGCGGCTGGGTCGACGGAGAGTGGGACGGGAGCCGAGTCGACGGAGGCTGAGCCCGCGCACGCCGAGCCGACCGAGGCCGAGTCGACGGAGGCGGAGTCCGCCGAGGTCAAGCCCACCGCCGCCGGATAGCGGTCGCACGGCGAGCGGCGGCCCGAGCGAACCGGGCTGCCGCCGCCGGCACGACAGAAGCCATGTCCCGGCCACGGACATGGCTTCTGTCGATCGGGGCCCCACCCGCCGGTGAACCGGGTTGATCTCCGTTCCCGATCGGCCACGATCCGGAATCGGGACAGGACCTGCCCTCCCCGGCCGGGTTCTGCCAGACTTCAGCCGGAACGTGACCGTCACGGCGGGGGACAGGGGCGGCCGACCGGTCCCGAAAAGAGGGGGCTTCGGATGAAGGCGCGGCCCGCCGCAGGTGGTGGCCGGTGGGTGGAGATCTCGCCGGAACGGATCCGGGGTTGGCTCGACGGCTTCTACGGCCGGCACGACGGCGCCACCGAGGACGGGCTGGTGCTGACCGGGGCGAGCAACGGCGACACCGCCACCCTGCACCCGCCGCCGGGTCTCGCCGCCGTGCCCGACCTCGACGCGCTGCTCGCGGAGGTCATCCGACCGCCGAGGATCGCCGTGCTGCTGGTACGCAAGGGCGCGATCGCCACCGGCATCGCCGACGGTACGCGGGTGACCGTCTCCAAGGTCGAGCGCTTCTACGTGCAGGGGCGTACCGCGGCCGGTGGCACGTCCCAGCAGCGCTACGCCCGGCGCCGCGCGAACCAGGCCCAGGCCGCCGCCCAGCGGGCCGCCGACATCGCCGCCCGGGTCCTGCTGCCCTACGCGCCGGGGGTGCCCGCCGATCCGCACGCCGAGATCCGGGCTCTGGTCTGCGGCGGTGACCGGTCGATGCTCGACATCGTGCTGGCCGACCGGCGGCTGTCGCCGCTGGCGGCACTGCGACATCCACGCCTGCTCGAATCCGCCGAGCCGAGGTTGGCCGTGCTTGAGGACGCGGCGGTGACCGCCAGGAAGATCTGCATCCATCTGGTGCCGTGAGCGTCGGGGACCGATGGTGCGGCGGGTCGCAGTACCCGGCGGGTTCGGGCGGGGCGACGCGCCACTGTGGTCGGTCGGGTCGGTGGGAGTGTCGTACCCGACCGGCAGCATGGGCGCATGGCTGCTCCCGCCCTGGATCCCGGCATCGACCAGACGCGCGTCCTGCCGCTGCGCGAGGCTCGCACCCGACTGACCCAGCTCGTCGCCCTGGCCGAGCTGACCGACACGGTCACGGTGGTCACCCGCGACGGTGACCCCCGGCCGGTCGCCGCGATCGTGCCGGCGTCCGCCGCCCGGTCACTGGCGCAGGCCCGCGCCGACGCCGACCGGGTCGCCGAGGTGTCGGCGGGTTGGGCCCGCCGGCTCGACGAACTGCACCGGCAGGGTGCCCGTCGGCACGCGGCCGAGTTGCGTGCGGTCACCGACGCGCTCGCCGAGGTCTGGGCCGAGCTCGACCGCCGGGTCACGCCCGGCAGCGACCCGGTCCTCACCCGGCTGCGCGGCGCCCACGCCGACCTGCTCCGCAACTGACCCGTCCGACCTGCTCCGCAACTGACCCGACCGCGATCGGGTCGGCGAACTCCGGAAGCCGATCGCGATCGGGTCGGCGAACTCCGGGCGACGGCGGCTGAACCACGTCCGTGCCAGGTCCGGGCGTGGGGTCGGGCACCGGGTTACGGTCGCTCGGCGGCGGCGGCGGCGCGTAACCAGTCCATGGCGACGGCGCTGGCGTCGAGGATCGAGACGTGGCCGTCGCGGGGACGCAGCCAGAGTTCGGCCGACGGGCAGGTGCGGACCAGCCAGTCGGCGTGGGTCGGCGGCACGACCCGGTCCTGCCCGCCCTGCACGAAGAGGGCCGGCACGCCGATCCGGGTCAGCTCGAACCCCCAGGGGGCGACGAAGGCCAGGTCGTCGGCGATCAGCCCGTCCGGTCCCTCGGCGCCCGCCCGCTGCGCGTCGGCACCCAACGACGCCCAGGTGCCGGCCAGCGCCGCCCAGTCCGCCGACGTGAAACTGTTCTCGTCGAACTCGTCGGTCTCCGCATAGCGCTCCCGTGTCTCGCGTCCGGTGGCGGCGGCCCGCAACCCACCGGCGGAGACCATGCCGGCGTACCAGTCGAAGTCTTCGGTGAACGGGGCCAGACCGGCCAGGCAGACCACGCCGGTCACCCGGTCGGGCAGCAGTGCGGCGCAGGCGAGGGCGTGCGGGCCACCGCCGGACGCACCCATCACCGCGAACCGTCCCACCCCCAGCGTGTCGACGATCCGCGCGACGTCGGTCGCCGCGGACGCCACGTCCCGGCCGGGGTGGGGGCTCGATCCGCCGTAACCGGGGCGGCCGTACGACAACAGCCGGATGCCGCGTACGCGGGCGGCGGAGAGGTGCGGTGCGAGCGGGGCGCCGGTCTGCGGTGAGCCGTGGTGCCAGAGCACCGTGAACGCGGTGTTCTCGTCCCCGCTGTCGTACACCTGCACCAGCCGGCCGTCGTCGAGCCGTATCTCCCGCCGGGTCACCATGGGCCAGACTCTAGTCCCCGCGTACGCGCCGGTGGTCGCCCCCTGACCAGGGAGGCGACCACCGGATGCTGGTTCAGCGGGCCACTGCCGGTCCGCTCTGGCCGGCGTGCTTGACCGCCCAGTCCAGGGCGTAGTCGGCGATCTCCTCCCAGCCTTCCTGGGCGGGGAGCAGGTGGGCCCGACCGGGGAACTCGGTGACCTCGGTGATGGTGTCCGACCTGTAGTGCTTGGCGTTAGACCGCTGGATCGACGGCGGCATCAGGTGGTCCTTCTCGCCGGAGATGAACAGCAGCGGCGCCCGGTTGTTGTTGTGGTAGTCGACCCAGGCGTCCTGGTGGCCGGGCTGGAGGTTCGCCAGCACGCTGCCCCAGAGGATCGAGCCGGCCGCCGGGATGTGGTAGCGCTCGTAGAGGGCGCGGGAGGTCTCCTCGTCGAAGGTGTTCGTGAAGGCGTAGTGCCACTGTTCGTGGGTGAAGCCGATGGCCTTGTGCCGGTTGGCCGGGCTGCTGAACACCGGGAAGGTGGACTTCGCCTGGGTCAGCGGCAGGAGCTTGACGCCCTCGGTCGGCGCGGAGTTGATCGCGACACCGGCGGCGCCGTACCCGTGGTCGAGCAGGATCTGGGTGAACGCCCCGCCGGCCGAGTGGCCGATCAGGATCGGCGGCCGGTCCAGCTCCTTGATGATCGATTCGATGTGCTCGATGATCTGCGGGATGGTGACCTTGGTGATCGGGGTGGGGTCGGCGTTCAGGGCCTCGACCTCGACCTCGTAGCCGGGGTACGCGGGCGTGAGCACCCGGTAGCCCTTGTTCTCGTAGTGGGTCTTCCAGTGCTCCCAGGAGCGCGGGGTCACCCAGAAGCCGTGGATCAGGACGATGGTGTCGGGCGCGGAGGTCATGACGTGCTCCTCGTCTCGTGGTGCGGGGTCGGGGTGGTCGTCGCGCCGGTGCCTGCCGACCGGCGGGTCAGTTGAAGGTCTTGAGGAAGGCGAGCAGGTCGGCACCGAGCTGTTCCTTGTGGGTGTCGGTGATGCCGTGCGGCGCACCGGGGTAGACGATGAGTTCGGCGCCCTTGATCCGTTCCGCCGACGCCTTGCCGCCGACCTCGAACGGGACGACCTGGTCGTCGTCGCCGTGGATGACGAGGGTCGGCACGTCGAAGGCGTCGAGGTCGGGGCGGAAGTCGGTGGCGGAGAACGCGGCGACGCACTCCAGGGCGTTGCGGTGCCCGGCCTGCAAACTCTGGCGCCAGAACGCGTCCCGGATGCCCTGCGAGACGTTCGCGCCGGGGCGGTTGTTGCCGAAGAAGGGTCCGTCGGCGAGGTCCTTGTAGAGCTGGGACCGGTCGGCGAGGGAGCCGGCGCGGATGCCGTCGAAGACCTCGATCGGCACCCCGCCCGGGTTGTCCTCGGTCCGGAGCATGAACGGCGGTACGGCGGAGACGAGCACCGCCTGGGCGACCCGGCTCGTGCCGTGCCGGCCGATGTAGCGGGCGACCTCGCCACCGCCGGTGGAGAAGCCGATCAGGGTGGCGTCGCGCAGGTCGAGGCTGTCGATCAGGGTGGCCAGGTCGTCGGCGTACGTGTCCATCTCGTTGCCGTGCCAGGTCTGGGTGGACCGGCCGTGTCCGCGCCGGTCGTGGGCGATGACCCGGTAGCCGTTCGCGGCCAGGAAGAGTGCCTGTGCCTCCCAGCTGTCGGAGTTGAGCGGCCAGCCGTGGGAGAGGACGACCGGGCGACCGGTGCCCCAGTCCTTGTAGAAGATCTGCGTGCCGTCGGAGGTGGTGACGAAGCTCATCGCTGTTGTTCCTTTCGGGAGAACGGGGGAGTTGGGGGCCGCCGCCGGATTTCCGGGTCGGCGGGCGGCGGCCACCGGAGCGGGGACTGTCGGATCAGCGGGTGGTGGTGCGGGCGGCGGCCTGGATGAGGTCGGCGGTCGCCTCGGGCTGCGACATCATGGCGACGTGCGAGGCGCGTACCTCGACGGTGCGGGCGTTGGCGCGGTCGGCCATGAAGCGCTGGGCGGCGGCCGGGATGAGGTTGTCGTTGCGGGCGACGAGGTACCAGGTGGGGATGGTCTTCCAGGCCGCGACACCGGACGCCTGCTCCAGGCTGTGGCCCTCGCCGGGGCGCTGGGTGGCGGCCATGATGTCGGTGGTCGAGCGGGGCAGGTCACCGGCGAAGATGTCGCGGAACAGGGCCGGCTTGACGTAGCCGTCGACGCTCGTGGTGCCGTCCGGCGTCGTGTACGGGCGGAAGTCCAGCGAGTCGAGGCCGAGCTTGGTGCCGGGGAACTTGGTCTGCAGCTCGATCACGGTCTCGCCCTGGTCCGGGGCGAACGCGGCGACGTACACCAGGGCCTTGACGTTGGGGTTGCCGGTGGCGGCGTTGCTGATGATGACGCCGCCGTAGGAGTGGCCGACCAGGACGATCGGGCCGGGGACGGTGGCCAGGATGGAACGCAGGTACTCGGAGTCCGGGTTGACGCCGCGCAGCGGGTTGGCCGGGGCCAGGACCGGGTAGTCCTCGCGCTGGAGCCTGCGGATGACCTCGTTCCAGCCGGAGGCGTCGGCGAACGCGCCGTGCACCAGCACCACGGTCGGCTTGGGCTTGTCCCGGTGGGTGGCCGAGGCCGAGGCGGCGGGCATCGCGGCGAGGGCGGCGGTGGCCACGGCGGCGGTGCCGACGAGCACCGAACGGCGGGAAGCAAAGATGGACATGATGGTCCTTTCGGGTAGCACGGCCTGGCCGGGTGCCGGCCGTGTTTCGGGTGTGCGGGGTCGCTCCACGAGCCGTACCGGCGCGTGGATCGGGGTGCGGGATCGGTCGGTTATTCCCGGAGGAAGTCCAGGAGGACCCGGTTGAACAGCGCCGGGTGGGTCAGGGTGAGGGCGTGCGGCGCCGGGTCGAGGACGACCAGGCGGCTGCCGGAGATCGCGTCGTGGGTGGGTTGACCGGTCGCCGCCAGCGGCAGGACCGCGTCGGCACCGCCGTGGACGACCAGCACCGGTACGCCGATGCGGCGCAGATCCGTACGCAGGTCGGTGCGGGCGAACGTGTTGATGGTGTCCGAGGTGCCCTTCGGGGTGGCCGCCGCCGCGATCGCCAGCAGGTACGCCCGGCGTGCCTCGCTCAGCAGCGTCGTCTGCTCGTCGGTGCGGAACGCGTCGGTGGCGAAGCGGTCCAGTGCCGCCGGCCGGTCGGCGCGTACGCCGTCGACCAGTCGGGCGATCGCCGCGTCGTCGAGCGCCCCGTCGGGGTTGTCGTAGGACCGGTAGAGGTACGGGGTGACGGTGCTGACGAAGACCGCCCGGGTGACCCGTCCGTCGTCGTGACGGGCCAGCAGCCGGGTGATCTCCCCGGTGCCCATCGCGGTGCCGACGAGGGTCACGTCGTGCAGGTCGAGCTTGGTGATGAGGCCGTACAGGTCGGCGGCGAGGGTGTCGTAGTCGTACCCGTCCCAGGGCCGACCGGAGCGGCCGGAGCCGCGCCGGTCGTAGGTGATGGTCCGGTAGCCGGCGGCGACCAGCGCGGGCACCTGCGGTTCCCAGCAGGCCTCGCCCCACGGCCAGCCCGGCACCAGGACCAGCGGCCGGTCGTCGCCGTGGTCCTCGTAGTGCAGTTCGACGGATGCGGTGTGTTCCGTACCGACGACCAGCGTGGCCATGTCACCGCCTCCGTTGCCGCTGTGGGTGGTGCTGTCCGGTGCTCCGTTTCCGGAGTGCCGTTCAGCTCGTACCCATATGCAACCAGCGGCGCGGGACCCGGACCATGCAGAACAACATGCAGAACTGGCTCTGCGTGTCCGTACGGGACGGGCGTCGGTCAGGCGGCGAGGGCCGCCAGTTCGGCCCGCGCCTGGTCGACCAGGACGGGCCGGGACACCGCGTCCTCCAGCAGTCCGAGGGCGCGGGTGAGCTGGTCGTGGGCCTCGGTCCGGGCGCCGAGGGCGGCGTGTGCCCGCCCGAGCACCAGGTGCCCGTGACCGAGCAGCCCGAGTTCACCGAACTCGACCAGCAGGGGCATGGCCGCCTCGGCCTCGGTGAGCGCCTCCCGCCACCGGGCCGCCTCGCACAGCGTCTCGGCCAGGTAGACCCTGGCGCTGGCGGTCGCGACCTGTGCGGGGGCGGCGCCGACGGGGCGTAGTTCCACCTCCCGCAGCGTGGACCGGAACTGTTCGATCGCCTCGTCGTACATGCCGATGTCGCTCAGGGCGCTGCCGATGCCCTGGAAGATCTGCACGTACCCGTCGTGGTCGCCGATGTCGTCGGCGAGTTCCTGCGACAGGCACCACGCCCAGAGGGCCTTCACCGAGTTCCCGCCGAGCCGCCAGGCCTGGCCGGCGTAGAACAGCGCCGCCGACTGTTCCCGGACGTCGCCGAGTTCGCAGGCCAACCGGTACGCCTCCATCGCCTTCGCGGCGCTGTCCTCGTACTGCCCCTCGCAGACGACGATCGCCCAGGCCAGGTAGTTGAGGTGGGTGATCTCCTGATGCCGGTCCGGCAGCTTGGCCGCAGCGGCCCGGGACAACCCGTAGACGTCGCTCCAGTGTCGCCAACTGATCGCCCGGTCGGAGTACCAGTGCATCGCCTCCGCGACGTCGACGACCCGCTGGTGCTGGCCCTCGGTGGCAGCGGCGCGCAGCGCGGCGAACCAGTTGTCGCTCTCGGCCTGGAGCCAGCGCTGCGCCTCGTCGGCGGTGGCGAGTGGGATCAGGCCCTGCCAGTCGGCCGGTGGTGCGCCGTACGCCGGTTCGAACCAGCGCCCGGCGACGATCGCGGTGTCCAGCAGCCAGTCGACCATCCGGTCCTCGGTCGTCGCGCGGGTGTCCGCCGGTTCCTCGGCCCGCAGCCGTTGCCCGGCGAAGAGCCGGATCAGGTCGTGGAACCGGTAGCGGTCGGTGCCGTCGGCCTGGAGCAGTCCGAGTTCGACCAACTGGTCGATCTCGTCCTCGGCGGCGAAGAGGCTGCTCTGGGTCAGCACCGCCGCCAGCGGTACGCCGAAGTCCGGCCCGGGTACGTGGGCGAGCCGGCGGAACATCGTCCGGGTCGGCTCGGACAGTTGCGCGTACGACAGCGCGAACGCCGCCTCCACCGCCAGGTCGCCGATGCTCAGGTTGGCCAGCCGCCGGTCGGCGTCGGAGAGCCGGTCGGCGAGGTGGGCCATCGTCCAGCCGGGTCGGCTGGCGAGCCGGGTCCCGGCGATCCGCAGTGCCAGCGGCAGGTTTCCGCAGAGCCGGGCGACCTTGTCGACGTCCTCGTCCCCGGCGCGGGCGGACGCCGGCCCGGCGATGGTCCGGAGCAGCCCGGCGGACTCGGCCGGCGCCAGTGGCCCCAGTGGGATCCGGTGCACCCCCTCCAGGCCGCCCAGGGTCCGCCGGCTGGTCACCAGGGCCATGCCGGGTCCGGTGGCCGGCAGCAGCGGGCGCAGTTGCGCCTCGTGTGCGGCGTTGTCCAGCACCAGCAGGCAGGACCGTTCACGCAGCAGCGCGCGGAGCTGGCTGGCCCGTTCGTCGTCGTTGTCGGCCACCCGCCGCGAGTTGAGCCCGAGCGCCTTCAGCAGCCGGGTCAGCGCCTCTCCGACGGCGAGCGGGGTGGGGTGCGCGCCGCGCAGGTCCACATAGAACTGGCCGTCGGGGAAGTGGGGCCGCAGGTCCTCGGCGGCCCGTACGGCGAGCGCGGTCTTGCCGAGGCCGGCCGCGCCGTGCACCAGTGCGACCGGGGTGGGTTGGTCGGCCGACGCCGATCCGGCGTGCTGGCGCAGCAGGTCGAGTTCGGTCCGTCGGCCGGCGAAGTCGCCGACCGCGCGGGGCAGTTCGCAGGGGCCGGGTAGGCCGCTGGTGCTGCGGGTGCGACCGGACCGGGCTGCCGCGACGAGTTCCGCGCGGTCGGTGTCGGTGAGGCCGAGCGCGTCGGCGAGCGCGGTCAGCGTACGGGCCTGGGGTGCCCGGCTGTGCCCGCGTTCCATGTCGCTGATCGCCCGTGCGCTCACCCCGGACGACTCGGCCAGCTCCTCCAGGGTCATCCCCGCCGAGCGTCGTAACGTTCGTAGCTGCGGCCCGAAAGACGGTTCGGTCACCACGCCTCCCCTGGCTGTGCGAAACCACCGGTGCGGCGACGTCGCACCGGTGGATGTGCCCTTCCTAGCAAAGAAATGTGAACCGTCGCTTCCGGTTTTCGGCCGATCCGGTGGCTGCTCCGGCCGGGGAGATCGACAGCCGTCGCCGCGCGGGCGGGGTGGGAGCGGGGCGGGATCCGGCCGGGGTCAGCCGGGGGTGGAGGTCGGCGGGTCGGCCGGTTTGCGGGCCGCCGGCACCAGAGCGAGTGCCGGCACCAGCAGGATCGGCACGACCAGCAGCGCCTTCAGGGTGCCGACGTGGTCGCCGAGCAGGCCGACGACGGGCGGCCCGGCGAGGAACGCGGTGTAGCCGATCGTCGCCACCACGCTGACCCGCGCGGGTGCCCGGTCCTCGTCGTCGGCGGCGGCGCTCATCCCGACCGGGAAGCCGAGTGAGGCGCCCAGCCCCCAGAGTGCGACCCCGGCCAGGGCGACCGGTGCGGAGGTGGCGAAGACCGCGATCAGTACGCCGAGCACGGCCAGCCCGATCGTGGCGAGCAGCACCGGGACCCGGCCCCACCGGTCGAGGGCGATCGTGCCGGTGGTCCGCCCGAGGGTCATCGCGGCGACGAAGATGCCGAACACGGCCGCGCCGGCCGCCTCGCTCACCGCGTGCCCGTCGATGAAGGCCACCGCGACCCAGTCGTTGGCGGTCCCCTCGGTGAAGGCCATGATCAGCACTAGCAGGCCGACGAGCAGCGTACGGGGCTCGCGCCAGGCCCGCAGGACACCGCTGTCGCGGCTGTGGCCGGTGGTGGCCGCCTCGTCGGTCCGGGCGGCGTCGGCTCCGGTTCGCGCGGTCAGGAAGGAGCGGACCGCGATCAGCGTGCCGGCCAGGACGAGGGCGGCGACCAGGGTCAGGTGGGCGAGGACGGGGAAACCGGCGTGGGCGCTGGCGGCACCGAGCCCGGCGCCGGTGACGGTGCCCAGGCTCCAGGCGGCGTGGAAGCGGGGCATGATGGTCCGCCCGAGCCGCCGTTCGACCAGTGCGGCCTCGACGTTCATCGCCACGTCGGTCAGGCCGGAGCCGTAGCCGATCGCGGCGAGACCGAGGGCCACGACCGGGACCGAGGACCAGCCGCCGACGCCGACGCCGACCACCACCAGGCCGACCGCGACCAGCGCGGTGGAGCCGGCGACCGTACGCGGTGAGCCCGCCCGGTGCACCACGGCTCCGGCGGTCACCATCGCCAGGATCGCGCCGAAGGACATCGCGAGCAGCAGCAGTCCCAGTTGCCCGGCGGTGAGGCCGAGCCCCTCGCGGGCGGCCGGCACCCGGGAGAACCACGACGCGACGGCCAGCCCGTTGAGGGCGAAGACGAAGGCGACGGCGGTACGGGCGGCGAGGACCTGCCGTGACGGCGGCGCCACGGGTGGGGTGATCGGGTCGGCGGGACTGGCCTCGGTCGGGCTCACGGACGTACTCCTTCCGCGCCGGGGTGGCCGGCGCACAGAAGATCGCACCCCTGAGAGCGCTCTCATCGCAAGAGTAACCTGGGCGTATTCCCCGAGAACCGGGCCGGCCGGCACCCTCGTGCCAGCCTCCGGGAAGGCTGTGAGCGGAGGTAGACATGACGGTGCGGCCGGCACGACAGATCAGGCTGGAGGACGTGGCGAAGGCTGCGGGCGTGTCCCGAGCGACCGCCTCCCGGGTCATCTCCCGGACCGGGCCGGCGTCACCGGCGACGCAGGACCGGGTCCGGGCCGCGGCCCGCCAACTCGGCTACCAACCGGACCAGGTGGCCAGGTCGCTGGCGGGCGGTGGGGGTTTCCGGCTCGTCGTCGCGTTCGTCGGCACCACCGCCCGGGTGCTCGACGACCCGTACGTCGACCGGGCGCTCGCCGCCGCCGCCGAGACCGGCGCCCGGTACGGCGTCGGAGTGTCCCTGGAGTGGCTGCCCCGCCGGGCGCCCCGGCTGGACCGGCTCGCCGAGGACCGCAGCGTGCGCGGGGTGGTGCTGTTCAACACGACCGAGGCGACCCTGGCAGGAATGCCGGCGGGGCTGAACGGGCGGGTCGTCTCGATCGGCATCGGCTCCCGGCGGGTGCCGTCCTTCGACGTCGACAACGGCGGTGCCGCCCGCGCCATGGTGCACCACCTCTACCAGAGCGGGCGGCGTCGGATCGCCATGGTCACCGGTCCGCCGTGGCTGCCCTGCTCCTGGCGTTCGGTCAAGGCGTACCAGGATCTGGTGCGCTCGGCCGGGCTGCCGGTCCGCCTCGTCGCCGGGGACTTCTCCGCCGCCGGTGGTCAGCGGGGGATGCGTACGGTGCTGCGCCGCTGGCCGGACACGGACGCGGTCTTCGCGATCAACGACGCCACCGCCCTCGGCGCGATCGCCGTCCTGCGCGAGACCGGTCACCGGGTGCCGGACGACATCGCGGTGGCCGGATTCGACGACATCCCGTTCGCCGAGCTGAGCGCTCCCGCGCTGACCACGGCCAGTCACCCGGTGGGCGAGATCGTCTCGGCGGCGGCGAGCGCCGTCCTCGGCGGGTCACGGATGCCCCCGGCGGCGGTGTTCCCCTCGACCCTGGTCCGTCGGGCGAGCGCCTGAGACTCGGCGCCGGCCCCGCACGGTCCACCGGCCGGTGCCACGGTCTCCGATCGAACCTTTCGCCGCCGGTTTCCGTACCTCCCGGGCGGGAGGTCGACCAGGATGACCGTACGTCGAAAGCTCTTCGTCCACGTTGCCGTAGCCGGGATCACGACGCTGCTGTCCGGCCTGGCCGCCGGGCCGGCGCTGGCGCACGGCGCGCCGGGCAGCCCGGTCAGCCGGGCGGTGGCCTGCGGCCCGGACGCGCCCCGGACCAACGGCTCGGCGGCGTGCCGGGCCGCGGTCGCCGCCGGTGCCGTCGTGGCCCAGTGGGACAACGTACGGGTCGCCGGGGTGGCCGGGCGGGACCGGGAGAAGATCCCCGACGGCAGGTTGTGCAGCGGTGGCGTCGCCGCCTACGCGGGGCTGGACCTGGCGCGGGCGGACTGGCCGGCGACGAGGCTCGAAGCGGGGGCCGAGTTCACCTTCACCTACCGGACCACGATCCCGCACGAGGGCACCTTCCGGTGGTATGTCACCGACGACGGTTACGACCCGACCCAACCGCTGACCTGGTCCGATCTGGGCGAGCGACCGTTCTTGACGGCCACCGACCCGGCGCGGGCCGATGGTGCCTACCGGATGCGCGGGCGGTTGCCGGCGGGGCTCTCCGGCCGGCATGTCATCTTCGCGATCTGGCAGAACTCGTCCACTCCGGACACCTACTACTCGTGCTCCGACGTCATCTTCGGGGGCGGCTCGGCACCGGCGAGCACCCGACCGGCGACCGGCGCTGCCCGGCCCGCCGGTGGCGCGTCCACCGGCAGCGGTGCGCCCGCGTCCGGGGCGCCCGGCGCGGCGGCCGTCTCCGGCATCGGGTCGTCCACCGACCCGACCGGCACCCGTCCGACCGCCGCCGTCGCCGCTGACCGGGGCTGGCCGCTCTGGCTCGGGCTGGGCGGTGTCCTGCTCGCCGCCGTGGTGCTCGTCCCGCTCGGGCTGCGGCTGCGGTCCCGGACCACCGACCGCCGTCGGCGCCTCGGTACGTGATTGGGACGGTTCGCGGTGTCTTACTAGGATCAATGCGTGCCGGGTGTGGATGCGCATGTTCCGTCGCCGGGCCGGGCTGACGGTCCGGCCGAGTTCATGGCCCTCCTCCAGCAGATGAAGGAGCGGTCCGGGTGTACCTACCGGCAGCTTGAGGAGCGGGCGACCAGTGCCGGTGACGTCCTGCCGCGCAGCACGATCGCCGACGCCATGCGCCGGCAGACGTTGCCACGCGCGGAGGTGGTCGCCGCTTTCGTCCGGGCCTGCGGTGCCGGCCCGGCGGAGGTCGACGCCTGGCTGACCGCCCGGGACCGGATCGCCTCCGCAAGCCCGCCGCCACCGCCGGTCACGCCCGCTCCGGCCGTGCCCGTGTCACCGCCGCCCGCGTCCCTGCCACCGCCGCCGGCCGTGCCCGTGCCGGCGGCACCGTCGGTGCCTGGGGACGAGACGGTGTCGAGGGCGCCGGCACAGGTGCCGGCCGGTGCCGCGTCGACCTGGGCACGTCCGCTGGTGCTGCTGACCACCCTCGCGGTGGTCGGCGCGATCGTCGTCGGGACCTGGCTGGTGTCCCGGATGGAGCGGGCCGACCCGTCCTGGCCCGGCGACTCCGCGTCCGCGCCGGACAGCCCACGGACCGGCGGTTCGCCGGGACGGACCGCGGGGACGGGATCGGTACGCATCCACCCCGCCGCCGAGCCGGAACTCTGCGTCAGCGAGGGCCGTGAGCACACCGGCCGGTCCGAGAAGCCGGTCGCGGTCAAACGTTCCTGCGTCGGGGCCGAGCCCCCGCAGACCTCGCTGCGACAGGTCGACGAGCGGCACTACTTCATCATCTGGGACCATCCCGAACACGGCCCGGGTTGCCTGACCCTGCTCGACGCGGGGGTGGTGGCGGACATGCTCGAACCCTGGAGCGACTGCCTGGAGGACCGTTCCGCCCAGCTGTTCCGGATCGAGCCGGTCGACCTGCCGGTCCGGGGCGGGTACCGGATCCGGCCCGCCTACACCGATCTCTGCCTCGGCTTTCCCCAGAGCGGTCCGGACGTGGGGCCCGAGCTGCGCCGGGAGCCCTGCACCGGTGCGGTCGAGCAGCAGTTCGTGATCGAGTCGCTTCCCTCGACGCCCGTGCCGGGCGGTAGCGGCTCACCGGCCCCCTGATCCGGGACCGGTGGCCGTCATCACCGCTGCCCGGTGAGGACCTCCCGGGCGATGGCGTCCCGCCGGGCGGCTTCCCGTTCCGCCTCCTCCTGCTGGACCAGCTCGCGGGCGTCGTACGCGGATCGGGCGGCGGCGATCTCGTTCTGGTGCCCCTCGGTCCAGGTGACCAGCGCGCGGATGGTCTCGTGCAGGGTCGAGCCCAGCGGGGTGAGCGCGTAGTCGACCCGGGGCGGCACCGTGGCGTGCACCGTACGGGTGACCAGGCCGTCGCGTTCCAGGTGGCGCAGCGTACGGGTGAGCATCCGTTGGCTGACCCCGTCGATCGCCCGGCGCAGCTCGGTGAAGCGCAGGCTGCGCCGGTCGAGCAGGGTGATGACCAGCAGCGACCACTTGTCCGCGATCCGGTCGAGGATCTGCCGGACCTCGCAGTCCGCTCGGGTGTCCCACTGGATCATGTCGTGGTCGGTGGTATCCCCGCAGTAACCGGGTGACTCTGAAGTGCCGACTTCCATGCCCACCGATGTTCCCTGACGATGCTGTTGGTTACAAGAGGGAACCGGCAGTCGTCGGAAGAACCGACGCCGGTCCCGCCACTGCATGAGGAGTTGGACTGGTGTCCATGTCGAATCGGCGGATGGACGGTCGCGCGCGAGCCGTGCTGTTCGTACTCTGCGGGGCGATCTTCCTGGAGGGGATCGACGTCGCGATGCTCAACGTCGCGCTGCCGGCGATCCGGGCCGACCTGGGCCTGAGCACCGGGATGCTCAGCGGCGTGGTCAGCGCCTACGTGCTCGGGTACGGCGGCTTCATGCTGCTCGGCGGCCGGGCCGCCGACCTGCTCGGCCGCCGCCGGATGTTCCTCACCTGGTTGCTCGTCTTCCTCGTCTTCTCCGGCCTCGGCGGGTTTGCCACCGAGGGCTGGATGCTGCTGGTGGCCCGGTTCGTCACCGGTGTCGCGGCCGCGTTCCTGGCACCCGCCGGGCTCTCCCTGGTCACCACGAACTTTCCCGAGGGTCCGCAGCGCAACCGGGCACTGGGCATCTACGCCGGCATGGCCTCGGGCGGTTTCACCCTCGGCCTGGTCGCCGGTGGCCTGCTCACCTCGATCGGGTGGCGGTGGGTCTTCTTCGCCCCGGTCATCATGTCGGCGCTGGTCCTCGCCGCGGCCATTCCCCTGGTCCGGGACGCGGGACCGACGCGGCGCCCCACCGGCGGGTTCGACCTGGCCGGCGCGGTCAGCATCGCCGGGGCGATGCTGCTGCTGGCGTACGGCGTGGTCCGGCTGGAGCGCCCCGCCGAGGGCAGGGCCGGTACGGCCGCCGTGTTCCTCGCCGGCCTGCTGCTGCTGGCCGTGTTCGTGTCGGTCGAGCGGCGCTCGGCCAACCCGCTGGTCCGGCTGGGCATCCTGCGCAATCCGGCCCTGGTCCGCAGCAACCTGGCCGCGTTGCTCTTCCTCGCCGCGTTCGCCGGCTTCCAGTTCCTGGTCACGCTCTACCTTCAGGAACTGCGCGGCTGGAGCGCGTTGCAGACCGGGCTGGCGATGCTGCTGATCGGACTGGACCTGATCCTGTCACCGCTGCTCGCCCCGCGACTGGTCGAACGTTTCGGCAACGTACGGGTGCTGTTCGGCGGGCTGCTGGTCGCCGTGCTGGCGTACGCGCTGTTCGTGCCGGTCGGACCGGACTGGACGTACGCCGCCATGGTGCCGACGATGCTCCTGCTCGGCCTGGCCTTCTCCCTGGTGTACGCGCCGTTGACGATGGCCGGGATGGACGGTGTCGAGGAGTCCGAGCACGGCCTCGCCAGTGGACTGCTCTACACCGCCATGCAGTTCGGCACCGCCCTCGGCCTGTCGGCGGTGACCGCCGTCAACGTGGCGGCGCTCGGCGACCACGGCACACCCGGCGCGGCGCTCGACGCACTCCGGGCCGCCCTGCTCGTTCCGGTCGCCTGCGTGCTGCTCGGCGCTCTGATCACCGCCTTCGGGCTGCGCTCCGGTCGGGCCACCGGGAGTGCCGGGTCGGTCTCCGCGCCGGCACCGGCCCCGGCCGGGACCGCCACCTGAGCGCGGCGGGCCGATCCGGTGACGCGACACCCCGGCCGGTCGTCGGGGTGTCGAGCCGGCCGGGCCGGGGTATGGGGGTGCGGTATGAGTGCAGAGAGCAGTGACCGCAGTCAGGTCGAGCGGCGTGCCGAGTATCTGCTGCCGGAGGAGCGGGCGGTGGGCAGCGAGGATCCGCTGGCGCAGGCCGAGGCGATCCTCGCCGATTCCGACCGGCGTACCGCCGGGCTTCCGACCGGTCCCGGATCGGTGGTCGAGCACCGTACCTCGGAGCAGACGGTGACCCCGGTGGACTGACTCCGGGGCCGGCTCGCCGGTGCAACGTGTCGCTTTGATGGTCGACTGGCGGGTAAGACCGGATCGTCGTAGTCTTCCGGCGGCTCGGCGCGGTGCCGGGCTGTCTAAGGAGGACAAAGGGATGCTGGGACTCGAGAAGAAGCTCTCCAAGGCGTGGGAAGGCAAGAGCGCCCAGGAGATCGCCGACGCACCGGTCACCGCTATCGAGGGTGTCTCGGCCGGCGACGCGGAGCTGCTGCTCAAGGCGTTCGGCATCAAGACGGTGCGTGACTTCGGTACCAACAAGTACTTCCGGTGGGCCCAGTCCATCGCGACCCTGGCCGACTGAACGAACCCGTACGCCCGACGGTGCGGTGCCGCGCCGTCGGGCGTACGACGGCCCGGCCGACGCCGGCCGGGGGCGGGATCACGGCTGGAGCCACCACGGGCTGGAGTAGGCGACGCCCCAGTCGTTGCACGGGTGACCGGCCGGGCCGGGACTCGGGTTGGCCTGGGCCGGGTCGGAGACCCGCAGCACCACCCAGTTACCGTCGGCGAGGTCGAGCGGCACGGTGAACCTGGTGACCTGCCCGGCGACGGTGTCGACCACCAGCGGCACCGTGGGCGCGTCGCTGCCGGGACGCAGCACCTGGATCCGCAGCGGCTTGCCGGTCCACTCCGGGCCCCGCTCCAGGTCGATCTCGAAGGTCACGTCGCCCCGGATCACCGGGACCACCCCGCCCATCCGTACGCCGTTGGCGGTGGCGTCGAGCCGCAGGCCGGAGACCCGGGTGGCGAAGAAGCGGCGGGCGCGTAGCGCGGCCAGCACCTCGGCTCGGGTGTTCTGGGTGACCCAGAGCCCGGTGCGGCCCTTGCCCTCGGGGAAGCCCCAGTTGGTCCCGTGTTCGTCGGAGACCCCGGTGAGGCCGGGCCGCCAGCCGGCGTTCAGGCAGGCCACGAGTGGTGACGTCTGCCCGCTGCCCCAGCCGTCGAAGAGGTAGTCGTCGCCCCGGTTGAACATCTCCAGCCCGATCATCGGTTCCCGTACGGCCGCCGTGTAGCGGAAGTTGTCGAACCGCCCGACCTCGCGGCCGGGGTGGTTGAACCCGGCGACCCCGCCGGAGCCGGCGAGCCAGCTGTAGAGCCGGCTCATGCTCGACGACTGGAGCAGGTCGGTGTAGTTGCCGGAGAACCAGACGTTGACGTGCCCGAGCAGCGGGTGGGACCACTCGAAGCCCCGGATGGCGGTGTACTGGCCGGGGTCGTCGGCGGCGTCGGCGAGGGCGCCGGTACGGTCCCACTCCGACCGGGAGAGCCCCTCGATCGAGAACAGGGTGGCGTGGTCGGTGAGTGCCGCGACGTCCAGTCCCGCGTCGCGCATCGAGGCGAACGCCAGCGCGGGGTCCCCGTCGCCGTCCGACATCAGGGTGTGGTTGTGCAGGTCGGCGTGGACCAGGGTGGTGCCCTGGGTCAGCAGGGAGGCGCGGGCGGCGCCGGTTGCCGCCGTCCGGACCGGTCCGGCGGTGGCGAGCGGGGTCGCCGCCGCGTGTGCGGTGCCCGGTGCGGCGGCGAGCATCAGCAGCCCGCCGGTGCCCGCGATCAGCGTCCGCCGGGTCGGACCGTCGTGGGTGTGTGCGGTGTCCGAATGGTGGTGAGTCATGCCGGACAGTGCAGCCGACGGGCGGCAACGGATAGATAGGCGCAGTTGTCTATCCGATGAAGTCTGTCGATAGTTACCGTGGCCCTGTGCGCACGGCGACCGGGGGTCAGCGGCGGATCGCGGCCTCGACCAGCGTCTGCGCGACGGTACGGGCGGCGGCGCCCGCACCGACGTTCCGGTCGAGCTGTGCGGCGACGGTCGCGCCGTCGTAGAGCAGGACGAGCTGCTGGGCGAGGGCGTCCGGATCGGCGGCCCCGGCCTCGGCCGAGAGCTGCCGGAAGGTCGACCGGACCCAGCTCCGGGAGGTTTCGCAGACCTCGCCGACCGTGCCGCCCGCCGCGACCTCGGCGCTGGCGTTGAGAAACGCGCAGCCCCGGAAGCCGGGCTCGGCGATCGCCTCGCTGAGCGCGTCGAACACGGCGAGCACCCGGTCGCGGGGCTGCTCCGCCCGCGCGACCCAGCGGGCCACCCGTTCCTGCCGGCGGGTGAGCCGGCCCAGCAGGTACGCCCGGATCAGCTCGTCCTTACTGCCGAAGGAGTTGTACAGGCTCGCCTTGGCGACCCCGGCGTGCTCGATCACCCGGTCGATGCCGACGGAGTGCACACCTTCGGCGTAGAACAGCTCGTCGGCCGCTGTCAGCAGGCGTTCCCTGGCTGACGTACGACCGGTGGTTGTCGCGGACATGCTCCGAGATTACTGGACCGGGCGACCGGGCCGAGTCGCCATGTGAACAAAACGGTCTGTCTAGTCCGGTTTCCGGTATGTGACGTTCCGGACAGCCTGCCCGGACGGGGGTCCGGCAGCCGTCGGGAGACTCTTTACGCCGTAAGGTAATGTGCCGCCCATGCCTGAGGTGGAACTGCCCGACGGAGGCGTGATCGAGGTGGCGGTGCGCGGGTCCGGACCGACCGTGCTGCTGCCGGTCAACCCGCGACCGACCGAGGGACCGGCCGCCGACGAGCTGCGGCGCTGGGGAGTCGACCCCGGGCTCGGCCGGAACCTGGTCGACGGGCTTGCCGACCGCTTTCGGGTGGTCGCCTTCGACTACGAGGGCCATCGCGCGACCACCCCGAAACCGGACACCCTGACCCCGGACACCATCGCCGCCGACCTGCTCACCGTCGCCGACGCGGTGGGCGCCGAGCGGTTCGCGTACTACGGGTACTCGTGGCTGGCGCTGAGCGGGTTGCAGCTGGCACTGCGTACCGATCGCCTGTCGGCGCTGGTCATGGGCGGCTTCCCGCCGATCGACGGCCCGTACCCGGAAATGCTCGCGGTCACCACCGCGACCCACGCGATCACGTCCACGCCCGCGACCCCGGCCACCCCCGCCGCCGACGGCCCGACCAGATCCGGTGAGGTCGACTGGTCGACGGTGCAGGTGTCGCTGCCCGAGCCGCAGGCCCGGCAGTACCTGACCCTCTACCTGGCCCTGCGCGGGTTCGACGACCGGGCCGCCCAGACCCGGATCACCTGCCCCCGGCTCTGCTTCGCGGGCTCGGCGGACACGATCCCCTACGGCGAACGCTGGGGCGGAGTGACCGTGGACATCGCCGGTCCGCTGCGGAACCGGCGCGCGGAGCTGGAACAGCTCGGCTGGCGGGTACGGGTGCTCGACGGGCTCGACCACACCGGGGCGATGCAGCCGTCCAACGTCCTGCCGGTCATCCGCCCGTGGCTCACCGAGGTACTGACCGACCACTGACCCGTGCCCGGTGGCGCGCGGCGAACGGGCACCGGCTCGAAGTATCTTGGTAGCTCCGCGTGGTGCGGAGCCGGGCGGATCAGCGGGTCAGCGGATCGGCGGGTCCGGGGGAGTCGTCGGGGGAGGCAGTCGCGTCCAGGGAACCGGAGCGCAAGCTCGTCGCCTCGAACAAGAAGGCTCGGCACGACTACGAGATCCTCAAGACGTACGAGGCGGGCATCGCCCTGCTCGGCACCGAGGTCAAGTCGCTGCGGGCCGGTCGGGCGTCACTCGTGGACGCCTTCGCCCAGGAGTTGGACGGCGAGCTGATGCTCTACGGGCTGCACATCGCCGAGTACGCGTACGGCACCTGGACGAACCACCAGCCGCGCCGGACCCGGAAGCTGCTGCTGCGACGTACGGAGATCAACAAGATCCTGGACCGGGTACGTGATCCCGGCCTGACGCTCGTACCGCTGTCGATCTACTTCAGCAACGGGTGGGCGAAGGTCGAGATCGGCCTCGCCCGGGGCAAACGCTCCTACGACAAGCGGCAGACCCTGGCCGAGCGGGACGCGAACCGGGAGATGGCCCGCGCCCTGAGCCGGCACCTGAAGGGTCAGAACCGGCAGCGCCCCCGCCCCGGGCAAAACGAGCCTGCCCGCCGCACCTCACCCACCCCACGATCGCGCTAATACAGAGAAAGAGTGGCTATCCAGCGCGGAATAGCCACTCTTTCTCTGTATTAGCGCACCACTCCGGTCAGCGGACGGACCAGCGTTGGTTGGCGCCGCCGGTGCAGGTGTAGAGCTGGGCGACGGTGCCGTTGGCGGTGCCGGTGCCGGCCACCTCGACGCACTTGCCCGAGGCGGGCACCACGAGCGAACCGTCGGTGCCGAAGGAGAAGCGCTGGGCGCCGGTGCCGTTGCAGGTCCAGATCTGCACCTTGGTCCCGTTGGCCGTGCCGCTGCCGGAGATGTCCAGGCACCGGTTGCCGTAGACGCGCAGTTCACCGTTGGCGGTCCGGGTCCAGACCTGGTTCGTCCCGCCGTGACAGTCCCAGATGTGCACCTGGGCACCGGCGACGGTGCTCACGCCCGAGACGTCGAGGCACCGCCCCGACTGGGGGTTGACCAGTGAGACCGGGGTGCCGACCGGCGGCACACCCGGCGGGACCAGGCTGTTCGGTACGGATTGCAGCGCGGTGAACCAGCGGGCCGCCATCTTGTCGTAGCCGGCCGCGTTCGGGTGCACCCCGTCGGCCAGGTCGGCGGTGGTCAGGGCGGAGAACATGTCGACCAGGTGGGTCCGGGGCCCCTTCTGTGCCACGATCCCCGGAATGGTGGCGTTGTACGCCTGCACCCGCGCCTGGAGGGTGGGGTTGCTCTCCGGGGTGATGGTGGCGACGAAGAGTTCCACCGTGGGCGCGTTGGCCCGGATCTTGTCGATCAGCGCGGAGAGGCGGGCCGGTGCGTTCGGCACGTCGTAGTTCTGGTTCATGTCGTTGGTGCCGATGTGCAGCAGCACCGTACGCGGGGTGGTCGCCTGGAGCCAGCCGACGATGTTCGCGTCGAGCTGGTCGATCCGCCAGCCGGAGTGCCCCTCGTGGTCGTGGTCGCCGAGGCTCGCCGGCCCGTTGAAGCCGGAGCCGACGAAGTCCACCGTGTACCCGCTGGCGACGAAGCGCTGCCACAGGTTGATCCGGTATCCGCCGGGGACGTTGAAACCGTCGGTGATCGAGTCACCGAGCGGCATGATCCGTACTCCGCCGTTCGACTCGGCCATTGTGACCGGCGGTGCCTGGGTGGGGGTGGCCTGCACCGGGGTTGCCTGGGCCAGGGCGATTCCGGTGCTGAGGGCGAGTCCGAGGCCGGCGGTGGCGAGCCGGCGTCCGTTCCATCGCATGGGGGTGGTCCTCTCGTCGATGCCGGCCGGGGACGGTGGCGCGGGTGCACCGCTGGGCGAGAGCGGAAGCGCCGGTACGGTCGGCTGTATCGAGACTTCGCGATGGAATCGTTCCCGCGCGAGACCATCGGCGGGGCGGACCCGACGAACGCCGTCATCACTGCGCCGAACGGTCCACCGGCATCGACGGCCGGCACCGGGCCAGCCGCCCCCGCTGCCTGAAGCCGGGCTCCCTCCCGTACACCCCGGCCCCTGGCGGTCCGCCCTCACGGGAGCGAAGGGTTTGGGCCGGTCGTGGCGAGCAGAACTCCTCGTGAGCGTGAAAGGCGTCCACCGGAAGTTCCGTACGTGCTGGCCGGGAGTTGGTTGTCCCGTGCTTCGTAATTGATTTGCAGTATGCGGCGGTATTTCTCCCACTCAATGATCATCTTTCGACAAAAGTCGTTTCCGGCACGTATTGCGGTGTGAGCTGCACAACTTTTTCGCGCCATTGAAATATGCAAATTCCACCAGTAGCGTCTCGGCCATGTCCCCTCTGCTTGCCATGGTGCTACTGGCGATTCCGGTGCCGGTGGCCGTAGCTCCGTCCGTGTCCGCAGACCCCACGGTGCTCCGCGATCAGATCGCTGCGGTCGCCCCCGCCGGCACCGCGTCCCACGTCGACCCGGCGTCCGGTGTCGTGGTCGTGAAACTGGGCGGACAGCCGTCCGGCCAGTTCCTCTCCACCGTAGCCGGCCTGCCCGGCAAGGTGCGTGTCGAGCAGGCCGCGCCGGTTCGGCCCCTTGCCAACTTCTGGGGTGGTGTGGGTATCTCCAACTCGGCCGGGGCGACCTGCACGGCCGGCTTCGTCATGAAGCAGTCCGACAACACGCCGTTCGTCACCACCGCCGGCCACTGCCTCTCGGACAATGTCCGGAATTGGTATTACAACGGCGCGTTGATCGGCCCGGCGTACGCTTACTCCTACCCAGGTAACGACTACGGCGTCATCATGCGGGTCTTCAACTCGTCGATCCAGCCGAACAGCAACATTATTTACCACGGTGCGAAGGTCCGGGTGAACGTGGTCGTCAACTCACCCATCATCGGCTGGAACATCTGCAAGACCGGTAACATCACCGGCACCACCTGCGGCACCATTCTGGCAACCAATGTCAGCGTCACGTACCACGGGGGAGAGGTTGTGACGGGGCTGATCGAGACGAGCGCCTGCGGTGCCCCGGGAGACTCGGGCAGTCCGATGTTCCGTGACCCCGGCGACCGCCGCCTCCAGGGCATCGGCGTGCTCTCCGGCGGCAATCTCTTCCCGTGTGGTGACCCGAGCGCCCGTACCTACTACAACCCGCTGTCGGAGATCGCCTCCGCCTACGGACTGACCCTGCTCACGAACAACTGACGCGCTACCCGTCGTACCAACGACCAACCTGCGCGCGGTGGCTGCCCGGTTCGACGAACACTGGCAGCCACCGCACCTCCCACCGTGTGGCACGACGCACCAGGCCCGCCCCGGCCCGGCCGGAGCGGGCACGCGGAGACGATCATCCCCGACGGTATGGCAAGCGCATCATCGAAATCCACTTTCGATACGCGGCCTAGCAGCCCTCCCGGCCCGCGAGAGCGGGGTACGCGTACGCGCGCAGCCGGGCGTGCGGGTTCGGCAGGCCGTACTCGCCGAGCAGCATGCAGAAGTTGCCGAACTCCAACTGGTCGTAGCGCCAGGTGTTCGGCGAGTCGGCGAGCACCCGTACCAGTTGTTGCTGGTCGGGGTCGAGGCTTTCGAACGGGGTGCCCGCCGGCACCGGGCCGGTCGGGAAGGCGTGCCGCAGCGCCTCGCCGAGCACGGTCAGCGCCTCCATAGCGTGCACCTGCGGCAGCCGGGCCAGGTTGGCGGCGAACGCGGCTGCGGCGTGCGCCGGACCGAGCTGGCCGAGCGCCAGGGTCGCGTACCCGGCGAGGTCACCTTCGAGGTACGGCATCCGGTGGTCGACTCGGCTGCCACCGCCCGCCCAACGTTGCAGTTCGGCCGCCACCCGTGGCTCGGCCGCCGGCCCGTGCAACCGGGCGAGCGCCACCGCACCCGCCCAGCGGACCAGCGGATACCCGCTGTCCAGTGCGGCGGACGCGACCCGGTCGGCGCCGTCCGCGCCGACCAGCCCGGCGGCGACGACCGCGACCGCCGCCGGCCCCTCGTCCGTCCCGGCCGCGATCTCGGCCAGCGCCGCGAGACTCGCCGCCGCGTGCTCCGGCGCCGCCGTCGCGGGAAACCACCCCAACGTGTACGCGACAACGGTGCGCAGGTCGGAGTCGTCCTCGCAGAGCAGGGCGTCGTTCTCGTGCAGCAGGGCGCGGAGCAGCGGCAGTCCTTTGCGGACGGCCTCCCAGGCGGTCAGGTCGGCGTGCGCGTCGATCCGGCCGTGGTCCTCCGGGGCCAGTTCCGTGCCCTCCCGACAGCGTGCCAACGCCTGCTCACCACCGTCGGCGCGGGCGCGGATGCCGTCCACGTCGATCCCGTCGGGCACCCACGCCTCGTCGGAGCCGATCGCGACCAGCGCCAGGAACTGGGCGACCAGGCTCCGGTCCGGAGTGGCCGGGTCGGCGACCAGGTCGAGCAGGAAGGGCACCGCGTACGCGCTCGCCTCGTAGCGGCTGCCCTGGTGGACGAGGCTGCCCCACAGCTCGCCGAACGCCCCGTGGCGCACCGACTCGTCCTCGTCTGCCAGGTCGCGCAGGAGCGCCGGTACGTCCTCGGCGGTGCCGTACGCGTGCCGCAGTTTCGACCAGTCGACGGTGTCGATCCCCTGTGTCATCGGCCCATCCTGCCCCGTGCAGTCCGCTGTAAAACGCTTGTCCAGGAGCCCGCCTGTGTACTAATCCCGCGAGCTGCCCTCTCCGGGTGGGTCCGGGTCGCTCGTCCTGCCCGTCCGGTCGGGCAGGAAGATCTCCTCGATGGTCCGACCGAAGACGTCGGCGATGGTGAACGCCAGGGGCAGGCTGGGATCGTACCGTTCGGTCTCGATGGCGTTGATGGCCTGTCGGGAGACCTGGCACCGGTCGGCCAGGTCGGCCTGGCTCCACCGGCGGGCTGCTCGCAGCTCGCGTAGTCGGTTCTTCACGAGTGTGGGGCGTTCAACGGTCGAAGCGGGTGCGCAGGTCCGCGACTACATGCCAGATCGCCATGCCGCCGGTGATGATCGGCAGCGTGAGCTGGTGGAGCTGGACGACGCCTGCGGAATCGAGCACAGCGGACACTTGCAGTGCCACGAGGACCACCGCGAACGCGATGGCCATGCTCTCCAACTGGATTTTGCGTAGGTATTCGTCGGCGCGTCGGAACGCCCGCAGCAGGACCCATGCCATGGCGAGGGCGAACACCGGCATGCCGTCGACGAGAACGGCACGGCGGGCCGCGCGTCCCGCTTGATCCTGCTGTGCCCGCTTCACCATGGAACGAAGGTAACGTGACCCTTCCATTCAGTCAAGCGTCCCTGACTTTGTGGAAGGTCTCCCTTACATCTGCCTCGTCGACCACTCCGTCTGCCCCGTGGGCTGGGCTTTGGTTCCGGTGGCTACGGGGGCAATGCCCTGACGGTCGGAATACTTCGAAACACCTCTAACGCCGGTAACGCGCATATCGCGGGAAAAGGTTCATTAGGCGATCGACCTGTTTGTGCTGGGACGCGATGATGCTCGGATGGGCTTGGAGATATAGGTGATTTCGAAAGGTCGAGGCCGCGAAAAAGTGAAGGCAGCGCTGTTGAAACGTCGACTCATGCTCATCGTGATAATGGGAACCCTGCCGCTCGCCGCTTGTACCGGTGCTGATGATGCCAAGGAGACCCCTGCGGTCAAGGTCGAGGACGCTTACGTTGTGACCACCGGTTGGGCCGAGGGTGATAATAAATTGGCGGGTGTTTCCGTCGGCGCGGCCGTGGCGATAGAGGTGGATGTCTCGGGCCTCAAGGTAGACCTTGAGTGTGCCCGGAAGCAGTATTATCAGAAGATTGAGGACGTGCGGTGGAAGCTGCTGCGGCAGGGATGTGCCGAGATCGTCGGAACTGCCGGTAGCGAGGTGGAGCAAGAAGCCCAAGCGGCTGCGATGAAGGACGGCTTGGGGAGATGGGACCCAGGCCCCCTGGCTCGTGCCGAGCGGTGGTTCACCGAGAACTGGCAGGTTATCAAAGAAATCCTCAGTTGGGTGCTGGCGATTCTCGGACTTGGGTTCGTGACGAATTTTGCCGCCAGAGTGTGGGCAAAGCGTAACGAGCGGCGTATCCATGTCGTACTTGTGGGTTCGCCGGGATCCGGTAAGACTCAACTGTGGAGGAAGTGGCGGGACAACAGCGCCCCGTTCGGGGGTTCGAAACCGACCGTGGGGTATGCCAGGACGCCGGATTTGGACCACGTGCCCTACGGGAAATACACCCTCATCCCGCAGATTACGGATACGGCTGGCGGTGAGTCCTGGCAGATCAATCAGCTGAACAACTCACCTCGTCGGGCGAAGCGCGTGCTGGTCCTCGTGGTGGCACCCCGGGCAGACGACGGGGGCGCGGGTTTCGATCCCAACTACGTCGCAGAGCAGAAAGGGTACGCCAACGTGCCGCGCGCGGTTCTCGGGAGCAGGAAGTTGTACCGTAAGATCGATTTGGTCATCGTGTTCGCCACGAAATTCGATCTCATGTCGAACAGTGCACCCGAGGACTCCAGTGCCAAGGCAGTCAGAGAACAGTTCGACAAGACGTTCCAGGAGCATCGTGGACTTCTCGAAGGAATCTGCAAGAAGAACAGGATTCCGTTCGAATGGATCGTGGGAAGCTCCAAGACGGGCTGGGGAGTCAGGGAGATCCGCGAAAGCATCCGCAAGACGGTGATGTCGTGAGCATCAAGAGTTGGCTCCCCGGTCGCAGCGGTGACAGTGCCGTCGTCTCGCCATTTCTCTTCGGGTTCATGCCCGGAGTGCAGCATTGCCTCGTCGCCGGTGACGTCGGTGAGTTGTCCGATGAGCAGAACCGCAGGGTGCACGATCTGGCGGGGGCGATCGCGGCCGAGATGGGGTCCGCGAGGTTCCCGTTCGGGCTGTCGTGTCGGTTGGGGGAATCAAGATTGCTACTGCTCGGCATCCCCGTCACGGCGGTGGAGGCTGCTTCTTCGAGGGCTGGTCTGTCCGTCACGCTGGGATGCGTGCTGCCCGGAGCTGCGGCGCCTGAGCTGTGGGTCCAGGTCTTCGCAGCCATGGGCATGGCTGTCAGCCGGATGTTCTCACTGCCGTACGCGGGCATGCAGGCGTCTGTCGAGTACCTCGCTCGACGACTACAGGAAACAGACGGAGGAGCGACCCAACGAGACCTCGGTCATGCACTGACGCGACTGGAAAGCTCCTTCTCGGTCCTGGCAACCCAGAAGATCGTGGACGATTTCGGGTCCGTGATCGGAGGCTTCGCTCACGATCCGGCGTACGTGGTGATGAACGCCCTGGCCCGTTCCGCGAAGGTTGACAGGCGTGACGTCACGGCGAGGTTCCTGCCGTTGAGTGCCGTCTTGGATGGCGTCCTGGATTCTTTGCCCAAGTCTTCGCTGTTGCATTTCTCTGTCGACGGTATCGTCGTGTGCAGCCCGTTCGACTGAATTTTTATCCCGCCGGGGATAACCCCGGCGGGATGGCGCAAGTTGGGTGATCAGTCGCACACCCGTACGACGCGGTAAGTGGTCTTGGGGGTCGCGGGGACGGACAAACGCGCGTTGACCGCGTAGAGGCTTGAGCCGAAGGAAACCACGGCCGACGGCTCGTCGAGGTCGCGGTCACGGATGACGTCGATCGGCGTGGCCCGCGTCAGCTGCTCGTTGAGGCGGAACTTGACGATCACATTGTTTCGGTTGCGCACCACATACAGCGTGCGCCCCGCAAGCAGCAGACCGTCGCCATTGGACAGCGATACGCCGCTCGTGTTGATCTGGCCGGCCATGCCCGCGCGGGGATCGTAGCAGTAGAGCCGACCGGTCTTGGCCTGCACGATAATGAGCTTGTCTCCCCAGGCGGCGACGATGCCGGTGTTGCAGGCGGTCGGGTCACCGAGCCCACCCGGCAACGGCAGCGCCCGTACGCCCGATTGTCCGGGCAGCGATCCGTTGCGGCCAAACTCGACGCAGTACACCTTGCCCTTCTTCGAGTCCGTGAAGAACACCGCCTTCTTCGTGGCGGTCACGCCGTCGATGAAGCCGCCGCCGAAGTCGTACATCGCCAGGGTTTCGCCGGTCGACTCACGGTAGACGGCCGCGCCGCCCATGTTGCCACAGGCCGCCCAGATCCTGCCCCGTTCAATGTGCAAACCCGTTGCCTGGGTGCCGGGTACGGGCGGCACGAGGAGCATTCCCTTGCCGGTGCGCACGTCGGCGCACCAGATGCATCCGTCGGCCATGGAGCTGACGTAGATCTTCGAGCCGGTACCGCGGGCGATCCCCTCCGGGCAGAACCCATTGGGTAGTTTGATCACCGAGGGATACCGGCTGTTTCCGTGAGCCGAGGCCGGAGCTGCGGCGATGGTGGCCCCGATGGGCGCGGCAACGGCTGCGGCCAAGAGTGTTCGTCTGTGCACTGTCGTGCTCCTTTTCGATAGGCGAACACCTACATGGGACCTGTGGATCACGTACCGGGGCCACTTCGCCATTGCTCGACAAGCAACTGAGCATTAATTCGGGCATTGACCCGGACACGGCAAGGCCCCCGTACCCGTGGGGGGTGCCGGTACGGGGGCGCGTGTGCGGGCTGTCAGTGCTGCTTGGCGAGGCCGACGAACGCCTGCCACGCGTCCGGCTCGAAGGTCAGCGCCGGGCCGGACCGGTCCTTGCTGTCCCAGACGAGGACACGGCTGGGGAGGTTGTCGGCCACCTCTACGCAGTTTCCCTGGTTTCCGCTGCTGCGGGTGCCCTTGCGCCACCGAGGGGCCGGGTCAGGCCGCACACGCGCGCATCACCTTAGATGTTTCCCTGCACCAGAGGGTAGTTACCATTGCCAAGAATCTTCGGATCAGCGATGGCGTCTATGCTGCGAAGCCGTGCAGCGGCAGCGAGAGTCCTTGTGACCCCAATAGCCGGTCTTTCTTGCGTCTGTGATTGGTAGTTGGGTGGAAGGAAACCCGGGCGTCCGTATCAGCGATGGGTTCCTATCAGCATGTGTGAGGGGTACCTGCGTGTTGACTCCTCGCAAGATGGCGCTTCATTGCGCTCCATTGCTACAGTAGTCGCGTGTATGGAAAGCCTCTGTGGGTCACGCTATCCCGTATCCTTTAGGAGTACGGCATGATGCGAAAGAAAATCGCAGTATGCATGGTTGGGATAGGTCTGGTTGTCGCGACGTCATCGTGCGGGAGTAGCGAGCATGAGCCGCGACCTACCTCTGGTATTCCTGCGGCAGCAGCGGTGGCGGACCAGGTGTCTATAGAGGATCGAAGGGTCACTCTGCGGTTACTTCTACATGGAAGTCCGGAGACGGGGAGTGGTGCAGCCAGTAGTAGGTGTTGGTATCTGACCGAGGAGCAGATAAACAGTCGTTCGTCATCAACAGTTTCAAGCTGCAGTCACGCTCTCGTGACGTCAGCATCGCGCGTCTTCGATGCTGTGGTTGTTCTGACCGACTGTCTTGACTCTTCCTCGGTGGTATACGGCTCTGAAACGTCAAATCTTGACCACGTCGCTAATCTCATTCAGGGCGCATTCCTTGTCCCGCCGCATGGGTTGACTCCCGATACTAAAGCGATTAGCTATGCTTGCCGATCGGCCGATGAAAAGCGAGGGCCGGTGGTAACGCTCGAAGTCGCTGCATAGTCCGGCCGGCCCTGGCGTCGACGGCGAACAGCGACCACGACCGAAGGGCCGAGACACATGAGCAACGAGACCATCGCCGCCGCCCGCTCCGGGCGCCTCCGAGGCCGCCGGGCTGCCGCCGATCAGCGTGTCGCACGCCCAGGGCAAGCTGCTCGCGCTGCTGGTCCGCAGTGTCGGCGCGCAGCGGGTCCTGGAGGTGGGCACGCTCGGCGGGTAAAGCGCCGTCTGGATGGCCCGAGCGATCGCTCGGCCCGGCCGGTTGGTCACCTTTGAGCTGGAGCCGCACCACGCCGAGGTGGCCCGGACCAACTTCGACCGGGCGGGCGTCGGCGACCTCGTGGACATTCGGGTCGGGACGGCCGCCGACGGCCTGCGGGCGCTGCTCGACGAGCGGCCCGAACCGTTCGACTTCGCCTTCATCGACGCGGACAAGGCGTCCAACGCCATCTACCTTGACTACGCGATACGGCTCGGGCGGCCGGGAACGCTCATCGTCGTCGACAATGTGATCCGTGGCGGCCGGGTGCTTCACGGCGCCGGGATACCGTCCGGCGTATGGAACGTTGGACGTGACGAGGAGCGACATCCGTGACAACTTGTTCCGTTGGTCAGCTACGGGCCGCTGCCTCAGACCCGTACACGTTGTGTTGTGCCCGGCTGGACACGTTGACCCGTACGGTGACAGATGCGTGAGTGGGTCGTCGGCCTGGCCGTCGCGGTCGTGCTGATGCTCGCCTCGTGGGCGCTGTTGATCCTGCTGGCCCGCCGGCTTCCGCCGGGGATCCTGCGCGACCTCGCCGCGTTCATCCCGGACTGCGTCACGATGGTCCGGCGGCTGCGTACGGATCCCCGAGTGCCCCGCCGGGCAAAGATCGCCATCCTGGTGGCCGCGCTGTGGGTGGCCAGTCCGATCGACCTCATCCCCGAGTTCGTGCCGGTCATCGGCCCCCTCGACGACATCGTCGTGGTCGCGCTCGCGCTGCGCTACGCCGGTCGGCAGGTCCCTCGGGATGTTCTGCTGGCCGCCTGGCCCGGTGAACCTCGACTCATCGAACGACTCCTCGGCAAGCCATCGGCCTGACGGCCGCGCTAACTCTGTGGTGCGTATCGGGGTGGCTAACGCTGCTGTTTGGTGAGGCCGACGAACGCCTGCCACGCGTTCGGACCGAAGGTCAGCGCCGGGCCGGAGTGGTTCTTGCTGTCCCGGACGAGGACGCGACCGGGCAGGTTGTCGGCCACCTCCACGCAGTTCCCCTGATTCCCACGCGACCCCCGAAGAGCTGGACAAACGTTTCCTCGGTTGGCTGACGCGCCCACCCACCCGGCGACTCAGACTGCGATCGATCGGATGAACGGGAAGAGGCTTGACCGATAGGTCGACCATCTGCTTATGTTGATGACATGACTAAGGTTTCCGCGTCGATGCGCGAACCGACATACTTCATCCTCGCCGCGTTGCAGGACGAACCACTGCATGGCTACGCCATCGTCAAGCGGGCGCAGGAGCTGTCCGACGGGCGAGTGCGGTTGACGACCGGCACGCTGTACGCCGCCTTGGACCGGCTCACCAACGAGGAGATGGTGCGGGTGGCCGAGGAGGCGGTGGTCAACGGCCGCGCCCGCCGCACGTACGAGCTGACCGAGCATGGGTTGTCCGCCCTGAACGCGGAGGCCGCGCGGATGATCGCCGCAGCTCGGGTCGTACGAGACCGTGCCGTACGGCCGACGGTCGCGACGGTTCGGACGGTGCCGGCATGAACGGCCTGGAACGCCGCTACCGGTGGCTGCTGCGCGCGTACCCTCGGACCTACCGGGAGTACCGCGCCGACGAGATGCTGGAAACACTCCTGGGCGTCGGCGAGACGGACCGGAGGTACCCGAGCCTTCGAGAGTCCCTGGCCCTCGTGCTCGGAGGTCTCCGGGTCCGCTCCGGTCTGGCCCGGCTCAGCTCCGGGGACACCCTGCGACACTCCGCGCTGCGACTGACCGCGCTGTCCCTGCTCGTGTGCGGCGTCGTCATCGTGGCCCTGCCCCCGATGTGGCGTCTATGGCTGCTGTTGCCGGGTAATTCCGCCAGCTTCACGTACGGCGGGAGCCTGGTCACGCCCGCGCTGCTGCTCCTCGCGACGATCGCCGCAGCATGGGCTCGCTACCGCCTCGCACTCGCCATGACCATTGGCGCCCTCGGTGCGGAGATCTGGTACGCCTCGGTGAACAACCTCTGGCACACACTGGAGCCGTGGACCGGGCTCGATGGGACATTGGGGGTCCGGATAGGTTTTTACCTGGTCACGCAATCTACAACGTGGGTGTGCTTACTGGCCGCCCTGGCGATGGTGCCGCTGCTCCGAGCACGCCGAGTACGGGTGGCGCGACCCTGGACCTGGCTCGTCGGCGCGGCGATCACCGTGGCCGTCCTGACACCCAATCCACTCAATGACTGGGTCGGCTGGATGACCATGCCGGTTATCATCGCCGCCGGGCTGGTGGCGGCCTTCGTGGGCGCGGTGGTCGACGTGCGGATATCGATCGCGGCCAGCGGGGTCCTGCTGGCGGTGATCCTGCCCATGCTGGCCAACCAACCAACCAGCTGGTCGCAGTACGGTGTGGGCTTGAGGCCGGGGGAACTGTTCCTCGGAGCCGTACTCCTGGTGCTTGCGATCAACATCGCGGTAAGCAGAATGGGCACCCGCCGGCAGGTCGCTCTGTGAGCAGCGCGGTCACTCCACAGCAGCGTAACCTGGCTCACTAAAGTCCAGTTTGGACGACAATCTCGGTCGAGGGGGGGGGGGGGGGGGGGGGGGGGGGGGGGGGGGGGGGGGGGGGGGGGGGGGGGGGGGGGGGGGCGACAACCACCAACGGAAAAAAGAAAAAAGGAA